>NZ_JBFAXA010000001.1:385143-798344 GCF_040689265.1 Streptomyces sp. NPDC052012 | reverse complement strand
GTCCCGCAACCCGAACACATCCGTCGCCACCGCCAGCTCCCGCAGCAACGCCAGCGTCTCGTCGGTCACCAGATGCTTCGAGTAGTCGATGTACAAGTCGCCCACACGGAGCGCGTACGAGGTGCCGCGGCCGGGGTCGGCGGCGAACAGCTCGCGCAGCCGCACCTCGCCGAGCTCCTCACGGTGCTTGGCCAGGGCGCTCCACTCGGGCGTCTGGTTGAGCCTGGTACGGCCGTCTGCGTTCATCTCGGACTTCAGCCTTCTTCCTCGCTGTGTGCTGCGTACCTTGCCCCGCTGCCGGTCCCAACCTAATTGATCAGCGGTGGACGTGAGCTGTCGCGCCGTCGTCGTCCGGCGCAACAACAGGTACGTCCGGCCGGCGCACGGGTATCAGCGCGGCGACGGACAGCACGAAGAAGCCGGCCGCGAGCAGTGCCGGGGTGTTCGGCCCCAGGGCCGCTGCGGCGGCACCGCCGAGCAGCGCGCCCAGGGGCGCCCCGGCGACCGCGAGCGTGCGGTGCGCGGAGCTCACCCGGCCGAGCAGGCCGGCGGGGCTGCGTTCCTGCAGGAGCGTGGTGGTGTTGACGTTCCAGAGCATGCCCATGAACCCGAAGACGGTCAGAGCGGCGATCAGCACGCCCAGGCTGCGCACGGACCCCATGGTGACGAGCGCGGCCGTCTGCACGCCCCCGGCGAGGAGCACCGCCCGCGTCCGCCCGAGAAGGGTGACGAGCCGCCGGTTGGCCACTCCCCCGGCGAGGCTGCCGGCCGTGTATGCGGTGAGGGCCACCGCGTAGCCCGCGTTCCCCGCGTGGAGCCAGTCGGTCACCAGCAGGACGAGGGTGGCGATGAGGGCACCCATGCCGATGTTGCACAGGGCGGTGGCGGTGCACAGGCCGCGCAGCGCCCGGTCCCGGACCAGGGTGTGCAGCCCTTCGGCGATCTCCCGGCGCAGGGTGCTGCCGGCGGGTCTCGGGGTCCGTCGAGGCGCGGGGGTGGACAGGGAGGCGACCAGGGCGGCGGCCAGCAGGTAGGTGGCGGCGTCGACCGCGAACGGCGCGGCGGCTCCGGCGGTCAGCAGCAGCGGGACGGCGGGCCCGCCGAGCAGTCCGCCGGCGAGGCGCTGGCCGGTCATCAGGCGGGCGTTCGCGCTGCCGAGGGCGCCCTGGGGCACCAGGGAGGGCAGCAGGGCCGTGGCGGCGTTGTCGAAGAGGGTCTGCAGGGTGGTCAGGGTGAACGCCAGGGCGATCAGCAGCCCGATGGAGGCGTGACCGTACGCCACGGCCACGGCGAAGGCCGCGACCAGCAGCCCCCGCAGGACGTCCACCGCCCACATGGCCCGCCGCTGGTCCACCCGGTCGGCGACGGCTCCCCCGAGCAGACCGAAGACGATCCAGGGAAGGTAGCCGCAGGCGGTGACGGAGGCGATGAGGAGTGGGTCGTCGGTCAGGGTCACGGCGAGCAGGGGCAGCGCGGCGGTGCGCAGCGCGTCGCCGAAGCTGGACAGCACGGCGGCGCTCCACAACCGCCCGAATCCCCCGCGCCACGTGGGCGCACGGGTGTCCGCGTCCTCGACCGTCGCCACAATTCCCCCTCGCGGTTCGCCGATTCACAAACCGTAGAGGGCACCACTGACAATCGATGGGCGAGCGGCCGGGCCGTCGGCCGGGAGAACGACTGCGACCAGGCGTTTCTCATCCGCCCGGTCGGTCGTCAAAGGCTAGATCTCGCCCCGCAGTTTGGCGAGCGCCTCGGCGAGGATCGCCTCGCCGTCCGCGTCGCTGCGCCGCTCCCGCACATACGCGAGGTGCGTCTTGTAGGGCTCGGTGCGCGGGGGGTCCGGCGGATTGTCGCGGTCCTGCCCGGCCGGAAAGCCACAGCGGGGGCAGTCCCAGGTTTCGGGCACCTGCGCGTCGCTTGCGAAGCTCGGCTGTGTCTCGTGCCCGTTGGAGCACCAGAAGGAGACGCGCAGCCGCGGCGCGGACTCGCCGCGCTCGGCCTCGCCCATCGGCCCCGCCCCGACCCGGCTTCCCCGGATCGCGTTGCCACTTGCCACGGTCGTAACTCCCTGCGTGATGGTGCCGCGAAGCGAGTCGGCGTTCCGCTTCGCTGCGAGCGCCTCAGTCTACGTAAGGCCCAACGCGCGTCCAGTGATTGGAGTTACAAAGGCCCCGCACCAGACGCAAGCCCCATGATAGGCCGCGCATTGCTGCGCGTACCGAACATGGGGCCTTACGTACGGAATGCGGAGGGGATACGCACGCAAAAGCGTGCGGAATGCGCCTCGGCTCAGTTGTTCATCTTCATCATGATGCCGAGCGCCACGATGCACGCGAACCACAGCAGACCGACCACGACGGTGATCCGGTCGAGGTTGCGCTCGGCGACCGAGGAGCCGCCGACGGAGGACTGCATGCCACCACCGAACATGTCGGAGAGGCCGCCGCCCTTCCCCTTGTGCATCAGCACCAGCAGCATCAGCAGCAGGCTGAAGACGATCAGGGCGATCGAGAACCCCAAAACCACGGCTGGACCAACTTCCTCGGATTCGGATGGACGACGGGGCCCAGCATGTTCTGCTGGACCCCGCAAGGGTACGACGGATCCCCGCTACCGCATACTCACTGGTCGCGGAAGCGGACGATCTTGACGAACTCGTCGGCGTCCAGCGAGGCGCCGCCGACCAGGGCGCCGTCGATGTCGGCCTGCGCCATGATCTCGGCGACGTTGCCGGCCTTGACGGAGCCCCCGTACTGGATGCGGACCTTGTCGGCCAGCTCCTGGCTGTACAGTTCGGCGATCTTGCCGCGGACGGCGGCGCAGACCTCCTGGGCGTCCTCGGCGCCGCAGACCTTGCCGGTGCCGATGGCCCAGACGGGCTCGTAGGCGATCACGATGGTCTCGGCCTGCTCGGCGGGAACGTCCTTGAGGCCGCCCTCGACCTGGGCGAGCGTGTGGGAGACGTGGTTGCCCGCCTCGCGGACCTCCAGCTCCTCGCCGACGCACAGGATCGGAGTGATGCCATGCTTGAAGGCGGCCTTGACCTTGGCGTTGACCAGCTCGTCGGTCTCGCCGTGGTACTGCCGGCGCTCGGAGTGGCCGATCGCGACGTAGGTGCACTTCAGCTTGGCCAGCATGGGGCCGGAGATCTCGCCGGTGTAGGCGCCGCCGTCGTGGGCGGAGACGTCCTGGGCGCCGTACTTGATCTTCAGCTTGTCGCCGTCGACGAGGGTCTGGACCGAGCGCAGGTCGGTGAAGGGCGGCAGGACGGCGACCTCGACGGCCTCGTAGTCCTTGTCGGCCAGGGCGAAGGCGAGCTTCTGGACGTGCGCGATGGCCTCGAGGTGGTTGAGGTTCATCTTCCAGTTGCCCGCCATCAGCGGCGTGCGCGTGCTCATAAAGGGTCAGTCCTCCAGTGCGGCGAGGCCGGGGAGCGTCTTGCCCTCGAGGTATTCGAGGGAGGCGCCGCCTCCGGTCGAGATGTGGCCGAATGCCTGCTCGTCGAAGCCCAGGGTACGGACGGCCGCGGCGGAGTCGCCGCCGCCGACCACGGTGAAGCCCGGGGAGTCGAGGAGGGCCTGGGCGACCGCCTTGGTGCCCTCGGCGTAGTCGGGGTGCTCGAAGACGCCCATGGGGCCGTTCCAGAAGACGGTGGCCGCGTCGGCGAGCTTCGAGGCGTAGAGCTTGCGGGTCTCCGGACCGATGTCCAGGCCCTCCTGGTCGGCCGGGATGGCGTCCGCGGCGACGGCGGTGGGGTTGGCCGGCGCCTTGGTCTTCAGATCCGGGAAGTCGGACGCGACCAGTGCGTCGACCGGCAGGACCAGCTCGACGCCCTGCTTCTCGGCGCGCTCCATGTACTCGGTGACGACCGGGACCTGGTCCTCCTGGAGCAGCGACTTGCCGACCTCGTAGCCCTTGGCCTTGAGGAAGGTGTACGCCATGCCGCCGCCGATGAGGAGGCGGTCGGCCTTGCCGAGCAGCTGGTCGATGACGGCGAGCTTGTCGGAGACCTTGGCGCCGCCGAGGGCGACGACGTAGGGCCGCTTGACGTCCTCGGTGAGCTTCTTCAGGACGCCGACCTCGGTGGCGATGAGGTGGCCGGCGTAGTGCGGGAGCCTCTTCGGCAGGTCGAAGACCGAGGCGTGCTTGCGGTGCACCGCGCCGAAGCCGTCACCCACGTACACGTCGGCGAGGGCGGCCAGCTGGTCGGCGAAGGCGGCGCGCTCGGCGTCGTCCTTGCTGGTCTCGCCGGCGTTGAAGCGCAGGTTCTCGATGACGGCGACCTGCCCGTCGGTGAGGCCGGCGACGGTGGAGCCGGCGGACTCGCCGACGGTGTCCGTCGCGAACGCCACGTCGGCGCCGAGGAGTTCACCGAGGCGCGCGGCGGCCGGGGCGAGGGAGAAGGCGGGGTCCGGGGCGCCCTTGGGGCGACCCAGGTGCGAGGCGACCACTACGCGGGCGCCCGCCTCGGCGAGGGCCTTGACGGTGGGCAGCACCGCACGGATACGGCCGTCGTCGGTGATGGTGGTGCCGTCCAGCGGCACGTTGAGGTCGGCGCGGACGAAGACCCGCTTGCCCGCGACCCCTTCGGAGAGGAGTTCGTCGATCGTCTTCATGAGAGGGCTCCCTGGCTAGAGCTCGTGTTCGCTCGTGATCGCTCGTGATCGAAAGAGGGCGACTGCTCCGATACGTGCGTCAGGGCCCGGACGGCGCGTTGGTGCGCCGACCGAGCCCTGCAACTCATATCAGGCTGCCCGCTGTGCGATCAGAGCTGGTTGCCGACGAAGACCGTGAGGTCCACGAGGCGGTTGGAGTAACCCCACTCATTGTCGTACCAGCCGATGACCTTCACGTTCTTGCCCTCCTGGACCATGGTCAGGGAGGAGTCGAAGGTGCAGGACGCCGGGGCGTTGACGATGTCGGAGGAGACGATCGGGTCCTCGGTGTACTCGAGGTAGCCCTTCAGCTCGCCCTCGGCGGCCTTCTGGAAGGCGGCGTTGACCTCTTCCTTGGTGACCTCGCGGCCGAGCTCGACGACCAGGTCGGTGACCGAGCCGGTCGGGACCGGGACGCGCATGGCCATGCCGTCCAGCTTGCCCTTGAGCTGCGGCAGCACCAGGGCGGTCGCCTTCGCGGCACCCGTGGTGGTCGGGATGATGTTCTCGGCGGCGGCACGCGCGCGACGCAGGTCCTTGTGCGGGAAGTCCAGGATGCGCTGGTCGTTGGTGTACGCGTGCACCGTCGTCATCAGACCCTTGACGATGCCGAAGTTCTCGTCGAGGACCTTCGCCATCGGCGCCACGCAGTTGGTGGTGCAGGACGCGTTGGAGATGACGTGGTGGTTCGCCGGGTCGTAGGTGTCCTGGTTGACGCCCATGACGATGGTGACGTCCTCGTTCTTCGCCGGAGCGGAGATGATGACCTTCTTGGCGCCACCGGCGATGTGCTTCTCGGCGTCTTCCTTCTTGGTGAAGATGCCGGTCGACTCGATGACGATGTCGACGCCCAGCTCGCCCCACGGGATGTCGGCGGGGTTGCGCTCGGAGAGCACCTTGATCGTCTTGCCGTCGACGGTGATCGTGTCGGCGGTGTGGGAGACCTCCTGCTTGAGGCGGCCCAGGATGGTGTCGTACTTCAGCAGGTGTGCGGTGGTCGCGGTGTCACCCAGGTCGTTGACAGCCACGATCTCGATGTCGGCGCCCTGTTCCAGAAGTGCGCGGAAGTAGTTGCGACCGATGCGGCCAAACCCGTTGATGCCTACGCGGATCGTCACGAACCGATCTCCTCGTTGGTACGCCGGCTCAGTGCCGGCGAGCTGTTTTGGGATGTCCCCGACCACCCCCGACCCTACCTCTCCGGGGCCCTGGTCGTGACATCGAGTTGCCCCATACCCGGCAGGGCGATCCGTACCCGTCAGTAGGGTACGGATCGCCCAGGTCCGCGTGGTTCTCGTCACTCCCGGTCACTCGAAATGGCCGGATATGGGGGGTTGCGGATCGCGCTGTTCATCTGTCGCCGGGGTCGCTCATGTGTCGAGCGCGGCGAGTGCCTCGCGTACCAGGGCCGCCCGGTCGGAGGCCGAGGTCAGGTGCTCCAGGCCGAAGCCCAGCAGCACGGTGTCGTCCGTGGTGACCGCCGCGTAGGTCCGGAACAGCGCTCCGGTGCGCGTCCAGTCCTTCAGCACGGCGGGGCTGCCCGCGGGCGGCCCGGAGACCTTCCAGGCGCCGAGAGAGGTCTCGAAGCCCTCGGTCTCCCGCGCCGTGCCGCCCACGACCAGGGAGGCGTCGTCGGCGAGGACGCCGTGGCCGCCGCTGCCCGGGTCGGTGACGTAGCTGATCGACACCTCGACCGTCTTCCCGGCGTAGGCGCTCAGGTCGAAGTCCGCCTGCTGCCAGCCGCCGGAGGAGCCGGTGAGGCTGTTCCAGGAACCGGTGGTCCCGGTCGCGGTGCAGCCGCCGTCGGCCACGGTCAGGTAGTGCTCCAGCCAGGGGTGCTCCCCGACGTAGAACCCGCCCTCGCACTCGGCCGGCACGGTGGTGCGGGTCGCGCCGCCCGCCTCGGGCAGGGTCGTCCAGTCGTCGGCGCCGGTGGTGTGCGCCTCGACGATGACGTTGTCGTAGCCCGGCTCGGTGTCCCACAGCAGCTGGGTGCGCAGGGTGGGCTTGTCGGCCGCGCTGATGCCGGTGAGGTCGACGGTCCTGGTGAGGCGCTTGTAGCCGTCGTCGGTGTGGACGGCGGCGGCCATGTAGGAGCCCGCGTACGGGCCGTACGGATTGACCGTCCCGGGGTACCCGCCCGCGCCCGCGCTCGCGAACTGCGGGTAGGTGTCGGCGGGCAGCTCGTCGGAGGTGACGCCGTAGGTGCCGGCCTTGTCCAGCGGGTTGCCCGGTGCTTCGCCGAGCGGACCGGTGAAGCCGCTCAGCCTTCCGGAACCGGTGAATCCGGTGGCCCCGGAGGTGGAGCTGCGGGTGTAGGCGCCCAGGTAGTACTGGCTGAAGTCGTCGGACAGGGTGCCGCCGCCGAGGTCGACGGAGCCGCCCGCCTGCTCGCCCGCCTCGATCAGCCGGCCGCCCTCGTTGAGGAAGGCCCGCAGCTGGAGCTGGGTCGCGATACCCGGGGTGGCCGCGCCGGTGTAGTGGACCACGGTGTCGAAGTGGCCGAGCACGCCGAGCGCGTCGGGCGCGCCCTTCTCGGCGACGTCCCAGACGGCCGCCCGCTCGCCGTTCGCCTTGAGCGCGTCGACGTACTTCTGGGCCTGGGTGGCCTTCGCGCCCTCCTCGGCGACCACGAGGACGTCCGCGCGGGGACGTTCGGCCACCGTGTAGGTGAAGTGCTCGCCGGCGATGTCCCTGCCGCCCTCGGTCTCGCCGGTGAACCACACCTCCACCCGGTCACCGGGACCGGCGCCCTTCACCTTTGCGCGGTACTCGTCGAAGTACAGGTTGTCCTCGCCGCCGAACCGCTCGCCGCCCTTGAAGGCCCTGAGGTCCGCGTCCCGCGTACGGCCGCCGTCGATCCGGTACTTGAGCTCCTTGTCGCGCACGGCCTTGCGGACGACGACGGAGACCTCCTGGTCGGCGCCGCGTGCGTACGACGTGTCGAAGGCGGCCGGGGTGAAGTCGGCGGCCTTCAGACCGACCGCGGAGGACGGCCGGTCGGGGTGTGCGGCGCTCTCGGCCACGGAGAGGGCGAACGGGATGTTCTTGACGAACTCCTGCTGGATCAGCTTCTCGTCGTCCGGGAAGGTGAAGATCGAGCGGCAGTCGCCGGGCTTCCATGCGTCGTCGGGGTCGACCTCCGAGGCGGTCTGACAGGTCGACATCTCCGGGGTGAACATCGCCATGCCGTTGACGTTGGCCGCGTGCCCGTCGGCCTCGCCGTTGGTGGTGTACAGCTCCGAGGAGAGCTGCGGGTGATAGCCGGGGATCGCCGAGTTGCCGGGCGTACCGGCGAGCGCCTTGTACATGACGTCGTCCGGCGTCGGGGTGGCGACCTGCCAGCCGACGCCGTAGAGGAGGAGTTCGGCGGCGGAGTGGTAGTTGATGCCGTAGGTGAAGCCGATGCGCTTCTGGAAGGCGTCGATCGCCTTGGTCTCGGGCTCGGAGCCGGGGCTCGCGCCGCGGTAGGTCTGGCTGGTGGGGTTGGGTGACGAACCCTCGTCGTCGTAGCCCCACTTGTAGGGGAAGTTGCGGTTGAGGTCGACGCCGTCGCCGGTGCTGATGGTGCCGTCGCCGTTGACGTCGCGGAGGTTCTTGCGCCACAGGCGGTTGTCGTCGCTCGCGAAGGTGTAGTCGTAGCCGTCGGGGTTGGCCGACAGGACGAACCACAACTCGGTGGAGTCGACGATCTTCTTGACGCGCTTGTCCGTCCGGTACTTGTCCAGGTAGTGGTGCATCAGCCGCCGGGTCATCTCCGGGGTGATCCACTCGCGTGCGTGCTGGTTGGACAGGTAGAGGACGGAGGGCTTGGCGCCGTCCTTGGTCTTCCTGGCCTTCTTGGTGAGCTTCAGGGCGAGGATGTCCTGGCCCTTGATCGTCTTGCCGATGGAGACGACCTTGGTGAGGTCGGGGTGTTCCTGGGCGGTGCGGAGGATCTCCTCCCTGAGGCCGCCCTTGCCGCTGTACGGGCGGAACACGCCCTCGGCGGCGTCCTGGACGCGGTTCTCCGCACGGGCGGAGAGCGTGTGTTCGGTGAGCTCGACGCCCTGTTTCTCGAGTTTGTCGGCCTGTCCGGTGGTGAGGTAGACCTCGACGGTGGCGGTGCCCTTGTCGGGGACCTGCTCACCGAGTTCGTGGCCGTCCTGGCCGGCGGCCAGCAGCAGGGGTACCTGCTTGCTGGTGACGACGGCCCGGAAGACCTTGACCTCGTCGTCCTCGGCGGCCGGTGGGCCCGCCGGTTGTGCCTGGGCGACGGGCGCGAGGCCCGCTCCGCCGAGGAGGAGCGCGCCGACAGCGAGGATCGATCTCGCTCTTCGTCTCATGAACCCCCCTAGGGTGGGTCCGCCACAGCAGCGAACGGATGCCAGGCTCATGACACTCGAAGATCGAGTCAAGAGGGCCTCCATGACACGCGAAAGCCGGTGCCGTTCACCCAAGTGGGCGTCGGCACCGGCTGGTTGATCGCGTCTCAGCCCGCGAGGTTGTCGGCCAGTTCCTCGGAGAGGTTGGCCTCCGTGCCCGGGACGCCGAGGTCGGCGGCGCGCTTGTCGGCCATGGCGAGCAGACGGCGGATGCGTCCGGCGACGGCGTCCTTGGTCAGGGGCGGGTCGGCGAGCGCGCCCAGTTCCTCGAGGGAGGCCTGCTTGTGCTCCATGCGCAGCCGGCCGGCCGCGGCGAGGTGCTCGGGCACGTCGTCACCGAGGATCTCCAGCGCGCGCTGGACGCGGGCGCCGGCGGCGACGGCCGCGCGGGCGGAGCGGCGCAGGTTGGCGTCGTCGAAGTTGGCGAGGCGGTTCGCGGTGGCGCGCACCTCGCGGCGCATCCGGCGCTCCTCCCAGGCCAGCACCGACTCGTGCGCGCCGAGCCGGGTCAGCAGCGCGCCGATGGCGTCACCGTCACGGACGACCACCCGGTCCACTCCGCGCACCTCCCGGGCCTTGGCGGCGATGGACAGCCGGCGGGCGGCGCCGACCAGGGCGAGCGCCGCCTCCGGTCCGGGGCAGGTCACCTCCAGGGAGGAGGAGCGGCCCGGCTCCGTGAGCGAGCCGTGTGCCAGGAAGGCCCCGCGCCAGGCGGCCTCGGCGTCACAGGTGGCCCCGGAGACCACCTGTGGGGGCAGGCCGCGGATCGGGCGGCCCCTGCCGTCCACCAGGCCGGTCTGCCGGGCCAGCTGGTCCCCGCCGGCGACCACGCGGACGACGTAGCGCGAGCCGCGGCGCAGTCCGCCGGGGGCCATCACGATCAGTTCGGAGCTGTGGCCGAAGATCTCCAGGATGTCCCGCTTGAGGCGGCGGGCCGCCATCGCGGTGTCCAGCTCCGCCTCGATCACGATCCGACCGCTCACCAGGTGGAGGCCGCCGGCGAACCGCAGAATGGCGGAGACCTCCGCCTTTCTGCAGCAGGTCCGGGTGACGGGGAGCCGGGAGATCTCGTCCTTCACCGCTGCCGTCATCGCCATGGGCCGATCCTTCCATGCATCCGAAAAATACGGTCGTACGCGGCGGCCAGCAGCTCCGGGTCGTGCCGGGGGCTTCCGTCGGGCCGGGCCACCGGCGCCAGCTCGACCGCGGCGCCGAACCGCTTGGCGGCATCGGTGAGCGAGTCGCGGTCGGGCACGGCGGCCTCGTCGGCCAGCACCACGTCCAGGGCGAGTTTAGGGGCGTGTCGTCCCAAAACCTCCAAATGACGCTGCGGGGAGAAGCCCTCGGTTTCTCCGGGCTGCGGGGCGAGGTTCAGGGAGAGTACCCGGCGGGCCTTGGTCTCGATGAGGGCGTCCCGCAGCTCGGGCACCAGCAGGTGCGGGATGACCGAGGAGAACCAGGAGCCGGGGCCGAGGACCACCCAGTCGGCGTCGAGCACCGCCTCGACCGCCTCGGGGACGGCCGGCGGGTCGTTCGGCACGAGGTGCACGGACTGCACCTCGCCGGGGGTGAGGGCGACCGTGGCCTGCCCGCGCACGGTGTCCACCTCGTCCGGGCGCCCGGGGTCGTGCCCCTTGACCAGGGCCTGGAGCTCCAGCGGCACCGCGGACATGGGCAGCACGCGCCCGTGCGCGCCGAGCAGCCGGCCCACCAGGTCCAGGGCCTTGACGTGATCGCCGAGCTGCTCCCACAGGGCGACGATCAGCAGATTGCCGACCGCGTGCTCGTGCAGCTCGCCCTGGGACTGGAAGCGGTGCTGGATGACCCGGGCCCAGGTCTGGCCCCACTCGTCGTCGCCGCACAGCGCGGCCAGCGCCTTGCGCAGGTCGCCGGGCGGCAGGACGCCCAGTTCGTCGCGCAGACGCCCGCTGGAGCCGCCGTCGTCGGCGACGGTGACGACGGCGGTGAGGTCGCCGGTGATCCGGCGCAGCGCGGCGAGCGAGGCGGACAGGCCCATGCCGCCGCCGAGGGCCACCACCTTCGGCTGGGTGCCCCTGCGGCGCGGTCTGGCACCGCGGGCCTCGACCGGCCGGCCGGCACGCCCCTCGGGGACCGCCCGGCGCAGCCGGCTCAACCGGGGAGTACGTCGTGTCATTCCCGTCCCATGTCCCGGTGGACGACCACCGTCTCCACGCCCTCGGCGGCGAGCCGCGCGGCGAGTTTCTCCGACATGGCGACCGACCGGTGCTTGCCGCCGGTGCAGCCGACGGCGATGGTCACATAGCGCTTGCCCTCACGACGGTAGCCCGCGGCAACGAGCCGGAGCAGCTCGGCGTACCGGTCGAGGAACTCCTTGGCGCCGGGCTGGTTGAAGACGTACGACGCCACCTCCTCGTTGCGGCCGGTGTACGGGCGCAGTTCCGGGACCCAGTGCGGGTTGGGCAGGAACCGCATGTCCACCACCAGGTCGGCGTCGACCGGGAGGCCGTACTTGAAGCCGAAGGACATGACGGTGGCCCGCAGCTCGGGCTCCTCCTCGCCGGCGAACTGGGCGTCCATCTTGGCGCGCAGCTCGTGCACGTTGAGGCTGGAGGTGTCGATCACCAGGTCGGCGTCGCCGCGCAGCTCGCGCAGCAGTTCCCGCTCGGCGGCGATGCCGTCGACGATGCGGCCGTCGCCCTGGAGGGGGTGCGGCCGGCGCACCGACTCGAAGCGGCGCACCAGGGCGTCGTCGGAGGACTCCAGGAAGACGATCCGCCGGGTGACACCGCGCGCGTCGAGGTCGGCGAGGGACTCGCGGAGGTTGTCGAAGAAGCGCCGGCCGCGGACGTCGACGACGACGGCGATCCGCGCCACGTTGCCCTGGGAGCGGGCGCCGAGCTCCACCATCGTGGGGATCAGCGCGGGCGGCAGGTTGTCGACGACGAACCAGCCGAGGTCCTCCAGACACTTCGCGGCCGTCGAGCGGCCGGCCCCGGACATGCCGGAGATGATCACCAGCTCGGGGATGGCCGCCTCGGCCGGCCCGGCCTTCTCCTTGCCCGTGTTCACCTGTGCTCCGTCGTCGTGGCGTGCGCCCCGGCGGGTGTCGTCCGCGCGGGGTTCTGGCTGCGCCCGTTCTCGGTCCGTCGCGGGCCCTGTCTCGTGCTCGGTCATCTCTCCTGCCCCCGTCGTTCGTCCGGGGCTCCCGCGGACACGGGCTCCCCGGGAGAACCCGTGGCCTGATCGGGTTCTTCCATGTCATCCATGATCTCGCCCGTGGCCGTGTTCACGGCGGGCGCGGCGGGTGCCGCCCGGGCGAGGGCCACGACGATCGTCTCAGCCGTCTTACGGCCTATGCCCGGAACCTCACAGATCTGATCGATTGTCGCCGATCGCAGCCGCTTCACCGAACCGAAGTGCTTGATCAGCGCCTGCTTCCGGGTGTCGCCGAGGCCGGGCACGTCGTCCAGCGGACTGGAGCGGAAGCGCTTGGCCCGCTTCGTGCGCTGGTAGGTGATGGCGAAACGGTGGGCCTCGTCACGGACGCGCTGGAGCAGATACAGGCCCTCGCTGGTGCGTGGCAGCACCACCGGGTCGTCGTCGCCCGGCAGCCACACCTCCTCCAGACGCTTGGCGAGACCGCACACGGCGATGTCGTCGATGCCCAGCTCGTCCAGCGCCCGCTGGGCCGCCGCGACCTGCGGGGCGCCGCCGTCGACGACGACGAGCTGGGGCGGGTAGGCGAACCGCTTGGGGCGGCCGTCGTCCTCGGTGAGGGTGCTCGCGGGCGGTTCGGTGAGGCCGTCGGGGGCCGTGCCCTCGGCGTCGTCCTGGCCGTCGGTCCACTCCCCCGTCCGCTCCTTCTCGGCCAGATAGCGCCGGAAACGGCGGGTGATCACCTCGTGCATGAAACGGACGTCGTCCTGCCCCGCGAAGCCCTTGATCTGGAATCGGCGGTATTCGCTCTTCCGGGCCAGCCCGTCCTCGAAGACCACCATGGAGGCCACCACGTCGTCGCCCTGGAGGTGCGAGATGTCGTAGCACTCGATCCGCAGGGGGGCGCTGTCCAGGTCGAGGGCGTCGGCGATCTCCTCCAGCGCGCGCGAGCGCGTGGTCAGGTCGGAGGCGCGCTTGGTCTTGTGCAGCACCAGCGCCTGCTGCGCGTTGCGCTGCACGGTCTCCATCAGCGCCTTCTTGTCACCGCGCTGCGGCACACGCAGGGAGACGCCCGAGCCGCGCCGCTCGGTGAGCCACTGCTGGACCGGCTCCACCGGGTCGGGCAGGGCGGGGACCAGGACCTCCCGGGGGACGGCGTCGCCGGTCTCCTCGCCGTAGAGCTGCTGCAGGGCGTGCTCGACCAGGGCGCCGGTGGTGATCTCCTCCACCTTGTCGGTGACCCAGCCGCGCTGGCCGCGCACGCGTCCGCCGCGCACGTGGAAGATCTGGACGGCCGCCTCCAGCTCGTCCTCGGCGACCGCGATCAGGTCGGCGTCGGTCGCGTCGGCGAGCACGACCGCGTTCTTCTCCATGGCCTTCCTCAGGGCCTCGATGTCGTCGCGCAGGCGGGCGGCCCGCTCGTACTCCATCTCCTCGGCCGCCTCGGTCATCCGCTTCTCCAGCCGGCGGATGTACGTGCCCGTGCGGCCGGTCATGAAGTCGCAGAACTCCTCGGCCAGTTCGCGGTGCTCCTCGGCGGAGATCCGGTCCACGCAGGGCGCCGAGCACTTGCCGATGTAGCCGAGCAGGCAGGGGCGGCCGGTGCGCGCGGCGTTCTTGAACACGCCGGCCGAGCAGGTGCGCACCGGGAAGACGCGCAGCAGCAGATCCACGGTGTCGCGAATCGCCCACGCGTGCGCGTACGGCCCGAAGTACCGCACGCCCTTCTTCTTGTGACCGCGCATCACCTGCACGCGCGGGAACTCCTCGTTCATCGTCACCGCGAGGTACGGGTAGCTCTTGTCGTCGCGGTACTTGACGTTGAACCGGGGGTCGTACTCCTTGATCCAGGAGTACTCCAGCTGGAGCGCCTCGACCTCCGTGGACA
This sequence comes from Streptomyces sp. NPDC052012, assembly GCF_040689265.1. Classification (NCBI taxonomy): domain Bacteria; kingdom Bacillati; phylum Actinomycetota; class Actinomycetes; order Kitasatosporales; family Streptomycetaceae; genus Streptomyces; species Streptomyces sp. NPDC052012. Next base: position 784,299 of record NZ_JBFAXA010000001.1, on the reverse strand, counting down.
CCACCGTCCACTCCACGGACGCGGCCGTCGTGACCATGGAGCGGGTGCGGGGGTGCAGCCCGGCGAGGTCCTGAAAGTAGTTCGCCAGGCGCTGGCGCAGGCTCTTCGCCTTTCCGACGTAGATCACCCGGCGGTGCTCGTCACGGAACCGGTAGACCCCCGGCGAGTCGGGGATCTCGCCCGGTTTGGGGCGGTAGCTGGAGGGGTCGGCCATGACTCACACCCTACTGGCGGGGACCGACACTCCGGCGGGGCTGTGGACAGCCGTCCTCACGGGGTCCGCGGGGTCCTGGCCGGGGCCTCGGAGGTTATGAGCGGCTGCCGGCGGGAAGGTGGGGGGTCCGCCCTCGGCGCGAGTGGCGGGCGGTCACGAGGCGGAGGACGGGTCGGATGCGACGGACGCGGATCGAGAAACCACGGCAGCCGGCCAGGGCCCGACGGGACGCCGAGGAGGCGGCCGCGCACGGGTCTCCGGAGGACCCCTCCGCCCGCCGGTACGCACCGGGGACGTCCGCGTTGCGCGCGTCTCTCGACCCGCGCGATCCCGACATCCTGCGCGCCAAGCGGCTGGGCCTGCGCCCGCGGGACCACGCCGGGAACGGCGGCTCGTAGCTCTTCCGGGGCCGGTGTGCGCCCTTGTCGGGCATCAGGGTGTTGTCGGGGCCAGGTCAACACGCTTCAATGCGGGGGAACTCGGGGACCTGAACGGCCGCGTACGGATGTGAAGACTCCGCCGCGCGCCGACGGGGACGGCCCGGGGTGCCCCGCGCGAACGGTCTGACCAGCCGTTGTGGACATTCACAGAAAGGCCCCTGCATGCCGCACGCCACATCGCACGCGGACGTCGCCACCGTGGAACTGGACTCGGCCCTGCGCGGCGGCCCCTTCCATGTCGCCCTGCGGGCCGCGATCGCCGCACGCGGGCTGCCCCTGCAGCGTGTGCAGCACCATCTCTCGCGCCACGGCGTGAAGGTCGGCGTCACGAGCCTGAGCTACTGGCAGCAGGGGGCCCGGCGCCCTCAGCGCCCGGAGTCGCTGCGTGCGGTGCGGGCGCTGGAGGAGATTCTCCATTTGCCCGAGGAGTCACTGATCCGGCTGCTCGCCGAGTCCGGCGAGGACCCGGCCGGCCGGCGCTCCGCGGGCCGGTCCTACCGGTCGCTCGTCGAGGCGACGGGAGTCGTCGACCGGCTCCTGGACGAGCTCGGCGCCCCGCGGGACAGCGGGCTGCACACCCTGGGGCAGCACGAACGGGTCCGGATCGGGGCGCGCCGCGAGCTGGCGGACCGCGAGTCGCACCACATCGTGCGCGCCCACCGCGACGGCGTCGACCGTTTCGTGGCCGTCCATCACGGCGACCCGGGCTCCGCGCCGGAGCGGATGACCGTGCACGCCCTGGAGAACTGCCTGGTCGGACAGGTGCGCCGGCACCAGGAGACCGGTGTGCTCGCCGCCGAGCTGCTCTTCGACACACGGCTGCGGGCCGGTGACACCTTCCTCTTCCGCTACGCCGTCGAGGACGGCACGGCCGGGGCCTCGCACGAGTACGTGCGCGGGACGGACTCCCCCGGCGGCCAGTACGCCCTCCAGGTGTCCTTCGACGCCGGGGCGCTCCCGGTGCGCTGCCACCGGTTCACCCAGCACTCCGCGGCTGCTCCCCGCGCGGGCCGCCAGGAACTCGCGCTCAGCGGGCGGCACTGCTCCGTGCACCTCGTCGAGCCGCGCATGCGGTCGGGGTACGTGGGGATCGCCTGGGACTGGGAGTGAGCGCGGCGGGAGCGCTCGGGTTCCGGGGGCGGTCACGTCACGGGCAGCCGTGAGGCAGGCCACGGGCATCGGGGCGGCCGGGCCTCGGACTTCGTGACGTGCTCAGGCGTCGGGCTTGGCGACGATCGTGCCGTTCTCGACCTCGACGGTGAGCTTCGTCAGCGGCGCCACGGCCGGCTCGCGCAGCACCTTGCCGGTGGTGGCGTCGAACTCGCTGCCGTGACAGGGGCAGATCAGCTTCGTCCCCTCCAGCTTGTTGATGGCGCACCGCGCGTGCGTGCAGATCGTGCTGTACGCCGCGAGGGAGCCGTCCTCGCCCCGGCTGACCACCACGTTGTGATCCCGGTACAGCGTGGCGCTGCCCCGGGCGACCTCGCTCTCGGCGCCGAGCTCCACCGGTCCGGTCGGCTGCTCGGGCTTGTCCTCGGCACCCGCGCAGGCGGTGAGGCCCAGTCCGGCCACGGGGGTGAGGGCGACGCCTCGCAGGACGGTACGGCGGCTCGCGGTGGGTCGGCCGGGCATGGGTGCTCCAAGGTCGAGGGTGGGACATCGGGACGATACCGGGCGTGATCAGGGGCTGTGCGGGCAGGTGGGGGCGCCCGGGCGCCTGCTTATTCTGGAGCGCCCTCTCGTGCGCCCGAGAAAGGAACTCCTCGTGATCGTCGTAGCCGGTGAGGCCCTGATCGATCTGGTCCCGCAGGGGACGGGGGCGCTGGCGGCGCTCACACCGGCGCTCGGCGGCGGGCCCTTCAACACGGCGGTGGCGCTGGGACGCCTGGGCACCCCCACCGCCTTCTGCTCCCGTGTCTCCCGGGACGCCTTCGGTGAGGCCCTGCTGGGCCGGCTGCGCGCGACCGGCGTGGACGTGTCGGCGGTGCAGCGCGGTGACGAGCCGACGACGCTGGCCGTCGCCACGGTCGGCGCGGACGGTTCGGCCGCGTACTCCTTCTACGTCGAGGGCACGGCGGACCGGCTGTTCACGGTGCCCGACGCGCTGCCGGCCGGCACCCGCGCGGTGTCCTTCGGCACCTGCTCCCTGGTGCTGGAGCCGGGGGCGAGCGCCTACGAGGAGCTGCTGCACGGGGCGTCCGCGCGGGGCGTGTTCACGGCGCTGGACCCCAACATCCGGCCGGGGCTGATCGCCGATCCGGACGCGTACCGGGCCCGGTTCCGCGGCTGGCTGCCGTCGGTGTCGCTGGTGAAGCTGTCCGAGGAGGACGCCGAGTGGCTCGGCGGGGATCCCCGGGAGTGGCTGGCGGCCGGTCCGGCGGCGGTCGTGATCACGCGCGGCGGCGAGGGGCTGACCGCGTTCACGTCCGACGGCGGCGAGTACTCCGTGTCCGGTGAGCGGGTCACGGTGGTGGACACCATCGGCGCGGGCGACACGGTGAACGCGGCGCTGCTGCACGGTCTGGCGGTCCGCGACGCGCTCAGCGCGGAGAAGCTGGCCGCTCTCGGTGCCGACGGCTGGGCCGGCCTGCTCGGCTTCGCCGCCCGCGCGGCGGCGATCACCTGCTCACGAGCGGGGGCGGAACCGCCGTACGCGCACGAGATGGACGGCTGACCGGGCACACACCTCGCCCCACGGACGTCGTGTTCCGTGGGGCGCAGCGTGCGTCTGGTGCCGGGGCCGGTCAGGCCTTGGTCGCGCGGGTGGTGTTCTTCGCGGCGGCCTTGGTGGTCTTGGCCGTCTTGGTCGTCCTGGCCGTGGCCTTGGTGGTCCGGCCGGTCCTCGCCGTGCTGTCGACCGTCTTGGTGGCGGTCTTCCGCGTGGTGGCCTTCGCCGCGACGGTCTTCTTCGCCGCCGCCTTGCGCGGGGCCCGCACCTGGGTCGCGTCGCTGATCCGGTCGGCGCCGAGGATCTCCCGCAGGAACTTGCCGGTGTGGCTGGCCGGGACCGCGGCGACCTGCTCGGGCGTGCCCTCGGCGACGACGACACCGCCGCCGGCGCCGCCCTCGGGGCCCATGTCGACGACCCAGTCGGCGGTCTTGATCACATCGAGGTTGTGCTCGATGACGATGACCGTGTTGCCCTTGTCGACCAGGCCGGACAGGACCTTCAGCAGCTTGCTGATGTCCTCGAAGTGCAGGCCCGTGGTCGGCTCGTCCAGGACGTAGACCGTGCGACCGGTGGAGCGCTTCTGGAGCTCGCTGGCGAGCTTCACGCGCTGCGCCTCACCGCCGGACAGGGTGGTCGCGGACTGGCCGAGCCGGACGTAGCCGAGCCCGACGTCGTTGAGCGTCTTCAGGTGGCGGGAGATCGCCGGGACCGCCTCGAAGAAGTGCATGGCCTCTTCGATCGGCATGTTGAGCACGTCCGCGATGGACTTGCCCTTGTAGTGGACCTCCAGGGTCTCCCGGTTGTAGCGGGCGCCGTGGCACACCTCGCACGGGACGTAGACGTCCGGGAGGAAGTTCATCTCGATCTTGATGGTGCCGTCGCCCGCGCAGTTCTCGCAGCGGCCGCCCTTGACGTTGAAGGAGAAGCGGCCGGGCATGTAGCCCCGCACCTTCGCCTCGGTGGTCTCGGCGAACAGCTTGCGCACGTGGTCGAAGACACCGGTGTACGTGGCCGGGTTGGAGCGTGGAGTGCGGCCGATCGGCGACTGGTCGACGTGGACGACCTTGTCGACGAGGTCGTCGCCGTCCACGCGCGTGTGCCGGCCGGGGACGGCACGGGCGCCGTTGAGCTCTCGGGCCAGGTGGGTGTACAGGATGTCGTTGACCAGGGTCGACTTGCCGGAACCGGAGACGCCGGTGACGGCGGTGAACACGCCCAGCGGGAACGAGACGTCGATGTCCTTGAGGTTGTTCTCGCGGGCGCCGTGCACCGTGAGCTGCCGGGTCGGGTCGATCGGGCGGCGGATGTCGGGCAGCGGGATGGCCTTCTTGCCGGCCAGGTACTGACCGGTCTGCGACTCTGCGTTGGCGAGCAGTTCCTTCAGGGAGCCGCTGTGCACGACCTTGCCGCCGTGCTCACCGGCGCCGGGGCCGATGTCGACGATCCAGTCGGCGGTCTTGATGGTGTCCTCGTCGTGCTCGACGACGATGAGGGTGTTGCCCATGTCGCGCAGCCGGACGAGGGTCTCGATCAGCCGGTGGTTGTCGCGCTGGTGCAGGCCGATGGACGGCTCGTCGAGGACGTAGAGCACGCCCACGAGGCCGGAGCCGATCTGGGTGGCCAGGCGGATGCGCTGGGCCTCACCGCCGGAGAGGGTGCCCGCGGCGCGGTTGAGCGAGAGGTAGTCCAGGCCGACGTCGACCAGGAAGCGCAGCCGCTCGTTGACCTCCTTCAGCACCCGCTCGGCGATCTTCTTGTCGCGGGCGGTGAGCTTGAGCTCGCCCAGGAAGTCCGCGCAGTCGCTGATGGACATCGCGGAGACCTCGGCGATGGACTTCCCCATGACCGTGACGGCGAGGACGACCGGCTTGAGGCGCGTGCCCTGACAGGCCGGACAGGGGACCTCGCGCATATAGCCCTCGAAGCGCTCACGGCTGGCGTCGCTCTCGGCCTCGCTGTGGCGGCGCTTGACGAAGGGCACGGCGCCCTCGAAGGCGGTGGTGTAGCGGCGCTCGCGGCCGTAGCGGTTGCGGTAGCGGACCTCGATCTGGGTCTTGTGGCCGTACAGCAGTGCCTTCTTGGCGCGCTGCGGCAGACCCGCGAAGGGGATGTCGGTGCGGAAGCCGAGCGCGTCGGCGAGGGCGCCGATCAGGCGGGCGAAGTAGTCCTTGGTGTGGCCGTGCGACCAGGGGTGGATGGCGCCGTCGTCGAGGGACTTCTCCTCGTCGGGGACGATCAGCTCCGGGTCGACCTCCATGCGCGTGCCGATGCCGGTGCACTCGGGGCAGGCGCCGAAGGGCGAGTTGAAGGAGAAGGAGCGCGGCTCGAGCTCCTCGAACGACAGGTCGTCGTACGGGCAGTACAGGTGCTCGGAGTACATGCGCTCGCGCTCGGGGTCGTCCTCGGGGAGGTCGACGAAGTCGAGCACGACCATGCCGCCGGACAGGCCGAGGGCGGTCTCCACGGAGTCGGTGAGGCGGCGCTTGGCGGAGTCCTTCACCGTGAGACGGTCGACGACCACCTCGATGGTGTGCTTCTCCTGCTTCTTCAGCGTGGGCGGGTTGGACAGCTGGACAGTCTCGCCGTCCACACGCGCGCGGGAGTAGCCCTTGGTCTGGAGGTCGGAGAAGAGGTCGACGAACTCGCCCTTGCGCTCGCGCACCAGCGGCGACAGCACCTGGAAGCGGCTCCCCTCCGGCAGCTCCAGGACCTTGTCGACGATGGCCTGCGGCGACTGGCGCGAGATCGGCCGGCCGCACTCGGGGCAGTGCGGCTTGCCGATGCGCGCGAAGAGCAGGCGCAGATAGTCGTAGACCTCGGTGATGGTGCCGACCGTGGAGCGCGGGTTGCGGGAGGTCGACTTCTGGTCGATGGAGACCGCCGGGGACAGGCCCTCGATGAAGTCGACGTCCGGCTTGTCCATCTGACCGAGGAACTGCCGGGCGTACGAGGAGAGCGACTCCACGTAGCGCCGCTGCCCCTCGGCGAAGATCGTGTCGAAGGCCAGCGAGGACTTGCCCGACCCCGACAGGCCCGTGAAGACGATGAGCGAGTCGCGCGGGAGGTCGAGCGAGACGTTCTTCAGGTTGTGCTCGCGCGCTCCACGGACGATGAGACGGTCGGCCACGCCGGTCCGCACCTTTCTTGAGAGAAGTGACAGGGGCGGGGCCCCCGTGCTTTCTCAGACTAGGGGGAGCCACTGACAACGCCGGTCGGATTCACGGGTTGACAACAAACCCCGGCTCTCCAGCATGCCCGACGCCACCCACGACCATATAGCACGTGCATTCGATTTACGGCACTGCTTCACCACCTTCACCCGAAGGTGTGGCCCGACTAGGGTCAGCACCATGATTGATCACGCTCATGACCTGGCGTCTGTACAAGCCGCTACCGAACGGCTGCTCACCGCCGTCGGCACCCTGGACAACGCGGCTGTGACCCAGTCGTCACGGCTGCCCGGCTGGACCCGCGGCCATGTTCTGGCCCACCTCGCCCGCAACGCGGACGCCTTGGTGAACGTCCTTGAGGGGCGGCCCATGTACGTCTCCGGCGAAGCCCGGGACGCCGACATCGAGGCCGGGGCTCCGCGTCCGCTCGACGTGCAGCTCGCCGACGTGCGCGACAGCGCGGCACGTTTCCAGGAGGCAAGCAGGGCACCGCAGGACTGGTCGCGCACGGTCGAGCTGCGCAACGGGATCACGGACCGCGCGGCCCGGGTGCCGTTCCGGCGCTGGGTGGAGGTGGAGCTGCACCACGTGGACCTCGGCATCGGCTACGAGCTGGAGGACCTGCCGGCGGAGTTCACCGAGCGGGAGATCGACTTCCTGGCGCGGCGGTTCTCGGGGCATCAGGACGTGCCCGCGACGAACCTCGTCGCCGAGGACGGCCGCTCCTGGACCACCGGGGGCGGAGCGGAGGGCGGCCCGGTGCTGGTCGAGGGCCCGGCCGCCGACCTGCTGGGCTGGCTCGCCGGCCGCCGTGACGGCACGGGGCTGCGGGTGAAGGGCGGCACGCTTCCGGCACTGCCACCGCTGTAGCCGACCACGGCCGTCGTCGCCGCTATAGGCTGACGGCCATGACGTACAGCGGTCGGGTGACGGTCGGCGGCCCAGCCGACGTGCACGAACTCAAGGACCTGATGATCACCAAGGTCGCGGTCGGTCCCATGAACAACAACGCCTATCTGCTGCGTTGCCGGGCCACCGACGAGCAGTTGCTGATCGACGCGGCCAACGACGCGGACACCCTGTTGGGCACGATCGGTGACGACGGCATCGCGTCCGTCGTCACCACCCACCGGCACGGTGACCACTGGCAGGCGCTCGCCGAGGTCGTGGCGGCCACGGGCGCCCGCACCTACGCGGGCCGGGAGGACGCCGAGGGTATTCCGGTGCCGACCGACGTCCTGGTGGACGACGGCGACACCATCCGCGTGGGGCAGGTCGAACTCACCGCGCGGCACCTGGTCGGCCACACCCCCGGCTCGATCGTCCTCGTCTACGACGACCCTCACGGGCATCCCCATGTGTTCACCGGGGACTGTCTCTTCCCGGGCGGTGTGGGTAACACCCACAAGGACCCGAAGGCGTTCGCCAGCCTGATCCACGACGTCGAGACCAAGATCTTCGACGTCCTTCCCGACGAGACCTGGGTCTACCCGGGGCACGGCGACGACACCTCGCTGGGCGCGGAACGACCGCATCTGCCGGAGTGGCACGCGCGGGGCTGGTGACCGACCGGGGCCGTGACCGGTAAGGACCGTGCCCCTTGGGGGCGGGGCTTACCGGTAAAGGTCGTACGGCCTCGGAGGGCGGGGCTTACGCCTGGGCCTGTCCCGCGCCGGCCAGCGCCGCGATCCGCTCCACCGCGAAGACGTACCCCTGGACCCCGCATCCCGCGATCACGCCGTCGGCGCGCAGCGAGACGTACGAGTGGTGCCGGAACTCCTCACGCTTGTGGATGTTGGAGATGTGGACCTCCAACACGGGCAGCCCGTCACAGGTGTTCAGGGCGTCCAGGATCGCCACGGACGTGTGCGAGTAGGCGCCAGGATTGATCACGATGCCGCAGTGGTTCAGCCGCGCCTCGTGGATCCAGTCCACCAGCTGCCCCTCGTGGTTGGACTGCCGAAGATCCACCGTGCCCCCGTGCGCTGCCGCCGCCTTGACGCACATCGCCTCGACGTCGGCGAGCGTGTCGGACCCGTAGATCTCGGGCTGCCGCTGGCCGAGAAGGTTCAGATTGGGGCCGTTGAGAATCATGATCGGGGCGTCGGCCAGGGTGCGGGGCACGGTGCGGTTCCTCCGGTCCGTTCGGGGCGGGGTGCGGTCGCGGGACCACTGCTGCTCACGGTTTATCACGGTGCGGCGACCGGGTGTCGGCCCCTAGCCTCCCGGCATGACGATGATCTCGTATCCGCCGAAGCCCGCACCGGGCGACCGCATCGCCGTGATCTCCCCCTCGTCCGGTCTGCCCGGCCTCTTTCCGCTGCCCTACGAGCTCGGGCTGGAACGGCTGCGCAAGGAGTTCGGGCTCGAACCGGTCGAGTATCCGGCCACCCGGACCATGGGCTCGACGCCGCGGCAGCGGGCCGACGACATCCACGCCGCCTTCGCCGACCCGGACATCAAGGCCGTGATCGCGTCCATCGGCGGCGACGACCAGATCACGGTGGTGCCGCTGCTGGACCGGGAGGTGATCCGCGCGCATCCGAAGCCGTTCTTCGGGATGAGCGACAACACCAACCTGCTGGCGTTTCTGCGGGAGAGCGGGATCGTCGGCTATCACGGCGCGAGCGTGATGGTGGAGCTGGGCCGCCCGGGAGCCATGCACCCGCAGACCGCCGACTCCCTGCGGGCGGCACTGTTCACCTCGGGCGAGTACGAGCTGCGGCCTGCGGTTCGGTGGCGTGATGTCGACGGAGACTGGGCGGATCCGGCGACGTTCGCGCGGGAGCCCGAGACCCGGCCCGGAACCGGCTGGACCTGGGTGAACGCCGACCGAGTCGTCGAGGGCCGCACCTGGGGCGGCTGTCTGGAGATCGTGGGCTGGCTGCTGATGGCCGGCCGCGGAGTCGCGTCCGACCTGTCGGAGTACGACGGCGGGGTGCTGTTCCTGGAGACCTCCGAGGACATGCCGAGCGCCAGGGAGGTGTTCTGGACCCTGCGCAACATGGGTGAGCGCGGGCTGCTCGGACGCTTCTCGGCGCTGCTGATGGGGCGGCCCAAGACCTGGTTCTTCGACCGGCCCAACACCCCCGAGGAGGGTGCGGCCTACGCCGCCGAGCAGCGGGAGGCCGTGCTCCGCGCGATGCGCGCCTACGCCCCGGACACGCTCGTCGTCTTCGACGTCGACCTGGGCCACACCGACCCTCAGTTGGTGATCCCCTACGGCGGCCTCGCTCGCGTCGACGGACCGGCCCGGCGCATCACGGTCACGTACTGATCCGCGCACCACCGTGCGCCCCCGTAACGCATGGTCACTGTGGGTAGTTGAGCCGATGTGCGCGATCTACCCTCCGTGAAATCCCCGTCCCGGGCGACGGCTCCGTCCATGCCACGGCTCGCCGCCGCCTCGCTCGTCGGTACGGCCGTCGAGTTCTACGACTTCTTCGTCTACGGCACGGCCGCCGCGCTGGTCCTGGGGCCGCTGTTCTTCCCGACCTTCTCGCCGCTGGCGGGGGCGCTGGCCGCGTTCGGGACGTTCGGCGTGGGCTTCGTCGCGCGGCCGCTGGGATCCGTGCTGTTCGGGCACATCGGGGACCGGCACGGACGGCGGCCGGTCCTGATGGCCTCCCTGCTGCTGACCGGCGGCGCCACGGTCGCCGTCGGGTGTGTGCCTACGTACGACGCGATCGGTGTGCTCGCTCCGCTGCTGCTCCTCGTGCTGCGGTTTCTGCAGGGGCTGGGACTCGGCGGTGAGTGGGGCGGGGCGGTGCTGCTGACCGCGGAGCACGCTCCGCCCGAGCGGCGCGCGCTGTGGTCGAGCTTTCCCCAGGTCGGGCCCTCGCTGGGGTTTCTGCTGGCCAACGGTGTGGTGCTGGGGTTGTCGGCCGGGCTGTCCGAGGCGCAGTTCACCCAGTGGGGGTGGCGGGTGCCGTTCTGGGCGGCGGGGGTACTGGCGCTGGTGGGGCTGTGGCTGCGCTCGTCGCTGGCGGAGAGCCCCCGTTTCCTGGAGATCGACGACCACGCACGCGTGCCGTTCGCGGAGGTGGTCCGCGATCACTGGCGACTGGTGCTGCTGACGGGCGGGGCGCTCGCGGTCGGGTACGCGATCTTCTACTCCGTGTCGACGTGGTCGCTCGCGTACGCCACGGACCGGCTCGGGGTGGACCGCTCCGTGGCGCTGACCTGCGTCATGGCGGCGGTGGCGGTGAAGGGCGCGCTCACCCCGGTGATGGCGCTGCTCGGTGACCGCTACGGCAGACGGCCGTTGTGTCTGGCCGGATGCGCGGCGGCGGCGCTGTGGATGTTCCCGATGGTCGCCCTGCTCGCCACCGGGGCCGCGCTGCCGATGTTCGCCGGTTTCCTCGGGGCGATGCTGGCGTTCATCACGATGTTCGCGGTGATCGCCGCGTATCTGCCGGAGTTGTACGAGCCCCGGATCCGCTGCACGGGCGCGGCCGTCGGCTACAACCTGGGCGGCGTCATCGGCGGCGCCCTGACTCCGCTCGCCGCGACGGCGCTGGCCGAGCAGGGCGGGCGGGTGCCGTGGGGAGTGGGGGCGTATCTGACGGCGATCGCGCTGCTGAGCCTGGGGTGCTTCGCGCTGCTGCCGGAGACGCGCCCGGTGCCGGCGGGGGCGGCGGGGCCGGTCTCGGCTACGGGTTGATCGCCAGTTCCAGGTAGGCCGCGAACAGCACCAGGTGCACTCCGCCCTGGAGCGGGGTGGCCCGGCCCGGGACGATGGTCAGTCCGCTGACCACCACGGTCAGGGCGAGCAGCACCAGATGGGTGTTGCCGAGGCCGAGGACGAGGGGGCCGGAGAGCCAGAGCGAGGCGAGGGCGACCGCGGGGATGGTCAGTCCGATGCTGGCCATCGCCGAGCCGAGGGCGAGGTTGAGGCTGGTCTGCACCCGGTCGCGGCGTGCGGAGCGCAGTGCTGCGATGGTCTCGGGGAGCAGGACGAGCAGCGCGATGATCACGCCTACGACGGCATGCGGCAGCCCGGCCGCGTCCACCCCCGACTCGATCGTGGGCGAGACCCCCTTGGCGAGACCGACCACACCGATCAGGGCGACGCCCAGCAGTCCCAGACTGATCAGCGCCGTGCGGGCGGACGGGGCTCGGGCGTGCTCCTCGGCGGTGATCACCTCGCCCTGCCGGGTGATCGGCAGGAAGTAGTCGCGGTGCCGCACGGTCTGGGTCGCGACGAACAGGCCGTAGAGGATCAGCGAGGAGACCGCGGCGAAGGTGAGCTGCACGGAGGAGAACTCCGGGCCCGGTTTGCTCGTGGTGAACGTCGGCAGCACCAGGCTCAGAGTGGCCAGGGTCGCGACCGTGGCGAGTGCGGCGCCCGTGCCCTCCGGGTTGAAGATGGCGGTGCCGTGCCGCAGGGACGCGGACAGCAGGCTCAGCCCGACCACGCCGTTGCAGGTGATCATCACGGCGGCGAACACCGTGTCCCGGGCGAGCGTGGCGCTCTTGTCGCCGCCGTCGGCCATCAGCGTGACGATCAGCGCCACCTCGATGATGGTGACAGCGACCGCGAGGACCAGCGAGCCGAAGGGTTCACCGACCCGGTGAGCCACCACCTCGGCGTGGTGCACGGCCGCGAGCACCGCTCCGGCGAGGACCAGCGTCACCACCGCGACGACCCCGCCGGGCAGATCGCGACCCCAGGTCAGGATCAGCAGTACGGCAGCGAGCAGCGGCGCCAGGGTCGTCCACTGTGCCATGAGCGGCCTGAGCCGGTCGATCATGCAGCGATCGTCCCAGACGCGAACAGGCCCCGCACCTGGTCGTGCGGGGCCCGTCCGTCAGGGTCAGACGTCGATGCTCTTCCTGTCGGGGTTCTCGGCCCCGCCCTGCGCCGCCTCGGCCGCCGCCTGCTTCCGCGTGGCGCGGAGGCTGGTGATCGTGGTGACGATCAGGACGGTGCAGATCACGCCCAGCGAGACGGGGATGCTGATCTCGGGGACGTGGACCCCCGACTCGTGCAGCGCGTGCAGCACCAGCTTCACGCCGATGAAGCCGAGGATGATCGACAGTCCGTAGGACAGGTGGACCAGCTTCTTCAGCAGACCGCCGATGAGGAAGTACAGCTGCCGCAGACCCATCAGGGCGAAGGCGTTCGCGGTGAACACGATGTACGGGTCCTGGGTGAGGCCGAAGATCGCGGGGATCGAGTCCAGCGCGAACAGCACGTCCGTGGTGCCGATGGCGAGCATCACGACCAGCATCGGGGTCATGACCTTCTTGCCGTTCTGCTGGATCCACAGCTTGGTGCCGTGGTACCGGTCGGCCACGCCGAAGCGGCGCTCGGCGGCCTTGAGCAGCTTGTTCTCCTCGTACTCCTCGTCGTGCTCCTCGGCCCGGGCCTCCTGGATGAGCTTCCAGGCGGTCCAGATCAGGAAGGCGCCGAAGAGGTAGAAGACCCAGGAGAAGCTGGCGATGATCGCGGCGCCCGCGGCGATGAAGACGGCCCGCAGCACCAGGGCTATGAGGACACCGACGAGGAGGACCCGCTGCTGGTACTGCGACGGCACCGCGAACTTCGCCATGATCAGGACGAAGACGAAGAGGTTGTCGACGCTCAGGGACTTCTCGGTGATGAAGCCGGCGAAGAACTCGCCGGCGGGCTGGCCTCCGGCGAAGACCAGCAGGCCGAGCCCGAAGAGCACGGCCAGGGCGATCCAGACGCCGGTCCAGATCCCCGCTTCCTTGATGGATACGTCATGCGGCTTGCGGCCGATGAAGAAGTCGACCACGATCAGGGCGCACAGGCCCACGATCGTCAGGACCCACAGGGTCAGGGAAACATCCACTGCGCCTCCGGCAGATACGTCACACGGCAAATGTCAGCGTCGTCGCTGCCGGAGGTCTCTTCCACCCGGGCCTTCGGCGCGTGACAGCGCCGGGCAAGGCCCTCGGGCCGACGCCCCGGGATCTGGCCTGATCCGTATTGACGGGGTCGCCGCACAGACAGGGAGTACTCCCCTCCGTGCCAAGAACAATACCCCAATCGCCAAGGATTGGTAAAGAGCAGAGTAAAGGAAGGTCCAAAGTCGCAGGTCAGGACCACTTTACGGGCGCTTGGGCAAAGAGGGTCGGGGAGTCACGGACGGGTCAGCGGTTCCAGGCGCGGCGGGCCGCGGCGACCTGGGTGAGCACCTGCTGGAGCACCTGACTGCCCGCCGGCACGAGCGGGGGCTCGTACGTCCAGGCGTGCCCGACCCACGGGTCCGCCAGGTGATCGTCGGCGACCGGCGTCAGCCGCAGCAGCGACCGCCACAGCGGATCGAGCAGCGGCCCGTAGCCGGAAGACTCCTCGCGGTCCGCGACCATCATCAGATGCACCCCGACCGAGGGGCCCTCGTCGGCGAGATAGCGCAGCTGGTTCACGGCCCGGTCGTCGAAGCCGTGCGGGAAGTCGTTGACGATCAGCAATTGCTGGGACGTGTCGAAGCCGGGCGGCAGCGCGTCGGCCGCGCCGCCGCGCAGCGCCATCTGCACCAGGTCGACCCGCTGGGTGAGCCTGCCCAGCACGTCCGCCACGCCCGCCGCGCCCTGGGCGGGCGGGGCCGCCAGCACACCGGTCTGCGTCAGCGGCGCCAGCGACTGCGCACCCGACCCGGCCGGGTCGATGACGTGCACGGTGAACTCGCCCGCCGGATAGACGGCGAGCAGCCGGGCCGCGTGCGCCACCGCCGTGTCCATGGCGAGGCGGCGCATCTCGTGGGAGTCGTTGAACGACCCGTCGATCGAGTCGGCGCGTCCGCTGTCGATCCACAGGCCGCGCTCCAGCGGCAGCCGGAGCAGCATCGGGATGCGCACCCGGTCGGCCTCCGGCAGACGCAGGTCACCGAGGCGCAGCGCCATCGGGATCTCCATCGGCACCCGGTAGCCGTGCCAGACGGGGTTGTCCCAGCGGGCGAACGCGGGCGGCAGCGCGGGCTCGACCACCTCGGCCTCGGCCACGAGCTGGGCGATGTCCCGGTCGAGGGCCTCGCGGGCCTGGGCGACGAGCTGGGCGTGCCGGGCGCGGGCGGCCTCGCGTGCGGCGTCGCCCTGGCCGCCGATCCGGCTGCGCGGGTCGGACAAAACCTGCTCGAGCTCCTTGTCCATGCGCGACTCGGCGAAGTCGACGGCGCTGCGGTAGGCGGCGGTGGTGCGGGCCAGGTCCTCGAACATGCCCCAGACCTGGTTGTAGAGCCGCTCCTCCATGGACCAGCCGGTGGCGTCCCCCGCGACCGGCTGTGCGGGCTGCCCGGGCTGGGCCGGGGGCGCGGTGGGCGGGGGCGGCGGCGGGGCGGACGTCTGCCGGGAGGGGTGGCTGTAGTCGATCGGACCGCCGGCACCGGCCGCGTTCGGCTCCGGGGCACCGGCGCCGCCGTACGTCGGCTGGCCGCCACCCTGGCCGGGTATGCCGGCCGGCTGCCCGCCGTACGTCGGTGACACGGGGCCCGGCGTGCCCTGGGGCGCGGTGCCGCCCTGGTCCGGGCCGAGCGCCGGGGCGGCGGCCTGACGGGAGCGGTCGCCGTCGGAGGGGCGGGGCGGGGGCGCCTGCACGGAGCGGGCGAGGCCCCGGGCCACTGCCTCGTGGATGCTGCCCGCGAGCTGCTGGGCCTGGGGCAGACCCTGGTCGGTGAAGAGGTCGGCCAGTCCGCCCGCGTATCCCTGGCCGACGGCGCGCACCTTCCACGCGCCCTGCCGCCGGTAGAGCTCCAGGGCGACGACGGCCGACTCGGCCTCCAGGCCGGTGATGGTGTAGCTGGCGACCTCGGTGCCGTCCAGGCCGGTGACGGCGACGAAGGGGGCCGCCACGGAACCGAAGCGGACGGGGCCGGGACCGCCGCCCGGCGCAGGCAGGGCGAGCAGCACACTGACGCGGTGGACCGCGTCCGTCATGGCGTCCAGGTCCACCGCGAGGCGGTGGTCGGCGGCCGCCTGCCGCGACACCTCCAGGCCGGGCTGGGTGGGCGCGCCCGGATGGGCCACCCACTCCACCCCGTGGATCCGACCGGCCTCGTCCCCGAGCGCGGCCGCGGCCACGATCGGAGTGCCGGCCGAGATCCGGATCTCCAGACGGGACTGGGAGAGCGGGTGGTTCTGTCCCCGCACCAGCTCGGCCGTCATCGCCTTCGTCCCCCTGTGTCGCGTGGTCGCGTGTGCAGTGTCGTGTGCCGCTCGCCGGTGGCCCGCCTGCTCGGCCGGTTCGCCTGCCGGTTCTTCAGGACCGGACCAGTACCTTCTCCTGGCCTGATCGGTGCCCGTAGGGCCGGGCCGGTGCCTAGAGGACCGGCAGGATGGCCGGCATCAGGTCCTGGAAGGTGCGGCCGTTGGCCGGGTTGCCGAGGGCCGTCATCGTCCAGCCGGTGCCCGAACGGTGCACCTTCGCCATGATCTGGGCCGTGTAGGCGCCGCCGCCGGCCAGCGTGTAGCGGGCGAGCTCCTGGCCGTTGGTCTCGTCGACGAGGCGGCAGAACGCGTTCTGCACCTCCTGGAACGTCTGGCCCGTGAAGGAGTTCACGGTGAAGACGATCTGGTCGATGTGGACCGGGACACGGGACAGGTCGACGAGGATGGCCTCGTCGTCGCCGCCCTGGCCGACACCGCCGACGAGGTTGTCACCGGTGTGGCGGACCGAGCCGTCGTCGCTCACCAGGTGGCGGAAGAAGACGACGTCGACCGGCTGCTTGTCCGCGAACAGAACGGCCGAGGCGTCCAGGTCGATCTCCCGGGTACGCGAGCCGAACAGGCCGCGACGGGGGGCCGCCTGCCAGCCGAGACCCATACGGACCGCGGTCAGGCTGCCGCCGTCGTTCTTCTGCAGACTGATGGCCTGACCCTTGGTCATGTTGACGGTCACGCGCTGATTCCCCTCTCGAACTGTCCCCTGTTGCCGCGAAGCCGCGGTTGACGAGAACCCTACGCAGGGGCACTGACAGTGACGTACCCAGGTCCGCACTTTGTGTCGGTCTTGCAACACAGTCCGTGCGGAACGGGGTTGCCGATTCCTCCGACGCGCCGGTCAGGACAGACCGGCCTCCTGCATCTGGCGCAGCTCCTTCTTCATCTCGGAGACCTCGTCGCGCAGCCGGGCCGCGATCTCGAACTGGAGATCCGCTGCGGCTGCCCGCATGCGCGCGGTGAGCTCCTCGATCTGTTCGGCGAGTTCGGCCGCGGGGCGGTCGGTCGGCACCGTCTCAGCCGCCTTGCCCTTGGCGCTCTTGGCGGCCTTCGTGCCCTTGGCGGCCTTGCCCAGGGAGGGCACGGGCGCCTTGGTGCCGCCGCCGTCCTTTCTCGCCTTGCGGTAGCCCGAGCCGAGCAGTTGCTCGGTGTCGATGTCCTCGCGGGCGATCTGCGCGACGATGTCGTTGATCTTCTTGCGGAGCGGCTGGGGGTCGATGCCGTTCGCCCGGTTGTAGGCGATCTGCTTCTCCCGGCGGCGGTTGGTCTCGTCGATGGCCTTCGCCATCGCCGGGGTGATCTTGTCCGCGTACATGTGGACCTGGCCGGAGACATTGCGCGCGGCGCGGCCGATGGTCTGGATCAGGGAGGTGCCGGAGCGCAGGAAGCCCTCCTTGTCGGCGTCGAGGATGGCCACCAGGGACACCTCGGGCAGGTCGAGGCCCTCACGCAGCAGGTTGATGCCGACCAGGACGTCGTACTCGCCGCTGCGCAGCTCGCGCAGCAGCTCCACCCGGCGCAGCGTGTCGACGTCGCTGTGCAGATAGCGCACCTGGATGCCGAGTTCCAGGAAGTAGTCGGTCAGGTCCTCGGCCATCTTCTTGGTGAGTGTGGTGACCAGGACGCGCTCGTCCTTCTCGACGCGTGTGCGGATCTCGTGCACCAGGTCGTCGATCTGGCCCTCGGTCGGCTTGACGACGACCTCCGGGTCGACGAGGCCGGTGGGGCGGATGATCTGCTCGACGACGCCGTCCGAGCGGGAGAGCTCGTAGGGGCCCGGGGTGGCCGACAGGTACACGGCCTGGCCGATGCGCTCCTGGAACTCCTCCCACTTCAGCGGACGGTTGTCCAGGGCGGACGGCAGCCGGAAGCCGTGCTCGACGAGGGTGCGCTTACGGGAGGCGTCGCCCTCGTACATCGCGCCGATCTGCGGGACGGTGACATGCGACTCGTCGATGACGAGCAGGAAGTCCTCCGGGAAGTAGTCCAGCAGGGTGTTCGGCGGGGAGCCGGGGAGGCGGCCGTCGAAGTGCATCGAGTAGTTCTCGACGCCGGAGCAGGTGCCGATCTGGCGGAGCATCTCGAGGTCGTAGGTGGTGCGCATGCGCAGACGCTGCGCCTCCAGGAGCTTGCCCTGCTTCTCCAGCTCGGCCAGCCGGTCGGCCAGCTCCTTCTCGATGTCGTTGACCGCGCGCTCCATGCGCTCGGGGCCGGCGACGTAGTGGGAGGCCGGGAAGACGTACAGCTGCTGGTCGTCGCTGATGATCTCGCCGGTGACCGGGTGGAGGGTGGACAGCGCCTCGATCTCGTCGCCGAACATCTCGATGCGGACGGCGAGCTCCTCGTAGACCGGGAAGATCTCGATGGTGTCGCCGCGGACACGGAAGGTGCCGCGTGTGAAGGCCATGTCGTTGCGCGTGTACTGGATGTCGACGAAGCGGCGCAGCAGCTCGTCCCGGTCGATCTCGTCGCCGACGCGCAGGGGGACCATGCGGTCGACGTACTCCTGCGGCGTGCCCAGGCCGTAGATGCAGGAGACGGAGGCGACCACCACGACGTCGCGGCGCGTGAGCAGGGAGTTCGTCGCGGAGTGGCGCAGCCGCTCGACCTCCTCGTTGATCGAGGAGTCCTTCTCGATGTAGGTGTCCGACTGCGGGACGTAGGCCTCGGGCTGGTAGTAGTCGTAGTACGAGACGAAGTACTCGACGGCGTTGTTCGGCAGCAGTTCGCGGAACTCGTTGGCCAGCTGGGCGGCCAGGGTCTTGTTCGGCGCCATCACGAGCGTGGGGCGCTGGACCTTCTCGATCATCCACGCGGTGGTGGCGGACTTTCCGGTGCCGGTCGCGCCGAGCAGGACGACGTCCTTCTCGCCGGCTTGGATACGCCGGGCGAGGTCGGCGATGGCAGCCGGCTGGTCACCGCTCGGCTGGTAGGGGCTGACGACCTCGAAGGGCGCCACCGTGCGTTCGATCTGGGAAACGGGCCGCATGTGTTCCACCGTACGACCCGCCACTGACAACGGGCGTGGGTGAGCGGTTCTCGCGGCTGCGGATCAGCGGGTCCGCGGGGTGCTGATCAACGGTTCTCGCGGCTGCGATCAGCGGTTCTGCGGGGTCCGGGAGCGGTGTTCCACGGGGCCGCGGGCGCGCAGCCGGCGCCTGGTCGGTGCGGAGTGGGGCGCGGAGTGGGCGGGGATGCCGGGCTTGTGCTCGACCGGCGTGACGGCGGCCCGGCCCATGACCATCAGCGGGTCGAACATCACCACGATGCCGGCGAGGACCAGGAAGGCCAGCGGGCCGATCATCATGGGAGCGAGCAGGGCGGCGGCGGACTCGCCGGTCGCGGGGTCGGCCGTGCCGTGGACGTGGACTCGGAGGGCGGCCATGCCCGTGTAGTGCATGCCGGTGACCGCGAGCCCCATGACGAGGCTCGCGCCCACGCTCCAGAGGAAGCCCCTGACCTGCCCGGCAGCCCACAGGGCGGCGGTGGCGGCGGCCATGGCGATGACCACGGACGCGGCGACGGTGAGGGTGTTGTATCTCAGCTCCCCGTCGAGGCTCATGCTGGCCATGCCCAGGTAGTGCATCGAGGCTATGCCCAGTCCGGTGATGGTGCCGCCGGTGAACAGGGCCGCTCCGGACGCGCCCCGGTAGCCGACGATGAAGATCCCGACGCCCACCATGGCGACGGCGAGGGCCAGGCTCGCGAAGGTCATCGACCGGTCGTAGTGGATCGGTGTCCCCTCGACCGTGAAGCCCATCATCGCGATGAAGTGCATCGTCCATATGCCGGAGCCGATGGCGGCCGAGCCCAGCGCGAGCCAGCCGGGACGCCAGGCGCCGGTGACGGCCATGGACCGGGTGGTGCAGCGCAGGCCCAGGGCACCGCCGAGACAGGCCATGAGGTAGGCCACCAGCGGTGTGACCAGGCCGTAGCTGAATCCGTCGACCGTGCCCTGCATGCGCGGCTGCCCTTCCCGCCCTTTGCGTCCCGGAATTCCCGATGAAAGCACCCTCCCAGGACCGCGTCGGCGGTCGGGGTTGACGAGGAGAGTATGACCCGCACCGGAATGGTCGAACGACTTTCCGGCAAAGAAACACGCCCTTGCCTCACTTGTGCGGCACCAGTGTGCGGAGTCTGGGCGACCCCGTTCAATCTGTGGCCATCCTGCGCCCGCCTCGCGTTGACCCTCTGCTGTCAGAGTTGAGCTGTCCGTGACAGCGGATCACCCGACGACGCGAGGAGTACGCATGCACGCGCGCGCTGTAGCCGCCTCGACCACCGCGCTCCTGGGAATCTCCGCCCTCCTGCTGTCCCCCTCCCCCGTCCGGGCCGCCGGTGGCGGCGGCGCGCATCCCGTGGTCATCGCTCACCGAGGCGCTTCGGCGTATGCACCCGAGAACACTCTGGCCGCCGTCGACGAGGCGGCCGCCCTGGGCATCGAGTGGGTGGAGAACGACGTGCAGCGCACCAGGGACGGCGAGCTGGTGGTGCTGCACGACGACAGTCTGCGGCGCACCACCGATGTCGAGGAGGTCTTTCCCGACCGGGCGCCGTGGAAGGTGAAGGACTTCACCGCCGCCGAGATCGCCCGGCTGGACGCGGGCAGCTGGTTCGGTCCCGCGTACGCGGGCGCGCGCGTGCCGACGCTGGAGCAGTTCGTGGACCGGGTGGAGAAGCATCATCAGAGGCTGCTGCTGGAGATCAAGAATCCCCAGCTGTATCCCGGTATCGAGCGCGACACCCTCAAGGTCCTCAGCAACGAGGGCTGGCTCGACCGCCGCCACACCAGGAGCCGGCTGATCGTGCAGAGCTTCAGCGCCGACAGCGTGCGGACCGTCCACCAGCTCAAGCCGGCGGTGAAGACCGGCTTCCTCGGGACGCCGCCCGTGGCGGACCTGGCCGGGTACGCGGGCTTCACCGATCAGATCAACCCCTCGCACGGCTCGCTGTCCGCCGGTTACGTCGCCGCCGTGCACGCCTTCCGGGGCCCGCACGGCAAGCGCATGGAGGTCTTCACCTGGACCGTGGACGACGCGGCGGCCGCTCGGCGGGCCGCGGGGCTCGGGGTCGACGGGATCATCACCAACGCGCCCGACGTCGTACGGGAGGCGGTGCGAGGCTGACGGGCGCCGCGTTGTCAGTGGCGGGTCGTACGGTGGAGCGCATGGACAGCCATGGGCAGGACGAGCAGCGGGTCGTGTGGGCTGTCGTGGGCACCGCCATCGGCCCCCTGATGCTGGCGGCGACCCGCGAGGGCCTGGTCCACGTCGTCTTCCACGCCACCGACGCGGTGCGCGACAGCGCGCTGGAGCGGCTCGCGTCCCGGCTGGGCAGCGAGCCCGTCGAGGATCCGGGCTCGCCGCTGCTGGCCGAGGCGATACGTCAGGTCGAGGCGTACTTCGCGGGTGAGCGGAAGGACTTCGAGCTGCCGCTGGACTGGTCACTGATCTCGGGCTTCAACCGGGAGGTGCTGCGCGAGCTGGCCTCCGGCGTTCCGTACGGCACGGTGGTCGGGTACGGCGACCTGGCCGGGCGGGTCGGCCAGCCCGGGGCCGCACAGGCGGTGGGCATGGCGATGGGCGCCAATCCGCTGCCGGTGGTGGTGCCCTGCCACCGGGTCGTGGAGAGCGGGGGCGGCATCGGCGGGTTCGGGGGCGGGCTGGAGACCAAGCGGCGGCTGCTGGCGCTCGAAGGGGTCCTGCCCGAGCCGCTGTTCTGACGGCTCGGGGCGGCGCGACCAGGCGCAGGGCGGCCGGCGGATCAGTGTACGCAGCCGGTAAGACCGCTGAGACCCGTCAGTCGTAGTGGCGCGCCTCGAACACGTTGCCGTCCGGGTCCCGGAAGTAGAAGCTCCGCTTGGCCAGGCCGCGTGCTCCGAAGGAGTCGTGGGAGATGTCCGTCAGCGGTACGGCGTGCTCCTCCAGGCGGCTGCGCAGTGCGTCGAAGTCGTGGGCCGGCAGGGACAGGCAGACGTGGTTGACGGGGTGGCCGGAGCTCTCGGCGGCCCCGGGGAGCATCGTCATGCGCTCCGCCTTGGCCAGCGGCATGAGGTCGAGGATCGTCTCCTCGTTGATGCGCACCGAGGGGAAGGGTGCCTCGCCCACGGAGTAGTCGGTGAGCCTCACCGGCTCCAGGCCGACCGCCTTCTCGTAGAAGCCGGCGGCGGCGACGGGGTCACGGACCCAGAGGACGATGTGGTCGAGACGTGCCGTGTGGTCGGTCATGTGGTCAAGGCTCCGTGATCTCCGTGACGCGGTGCAAGGGGTTTGGCCGGGTGTCCTGGCCGCCAGAGATGAGGGAAGGGCGACAGACAGGAGGCAGACGACGTGGTGCTCATGGTGTCCGAAGAGGTGCGGGAGGCCATCGCCGCGCGCCGTCCGGTGGTGGCCCTGGAGTCCACGATCATCGCCCACGGGCTGCCACGGCCGCGCAATCTCCAGGTGGCGCTGGAGCTGGAGGCCGCCGTACGGCAGGAGGGCGCCGTACCGGCGACGATCGCGGTGCTGGACGGGCGCCCGTGGATCGGCCTGGACAAGGAGCAGTTGGAGCGGGTCGCCAATGAGGACGGGATCCGCAAGCTGGGCCATCGGGACCTGCCGCTCGCGATGGCCTGCGGGGCGAGTGGGGCCACCACGGTCTCGGCGACCGCGCTGCTGGCGGCCCGGGCCGGGGTGCGGGTGTTCGCGACCGGCGGGCTGGGCGGGGTGCACCGGGAGTGGACGGTGTCTCAGGACGAGTCGGCCGATCTCACCCTGCTGGCGCACACACGGATCACGGTGGTGTGCGCGGGCGTGAAGTCGATCCTGGACGTGCCGGCGACGTTGCAGCGGCTGGAGACGCTGGGGGTCGCGGTCGCCGGGTACGGCACGGACCGCTTCCCCGGCTTCTACCTGTCGGACTCCGGGCATCCCGTGGACTGGCGGCTGGACGCCCCGGAACAGGTGGCGGAGGCCATGCGGGCGCAGGACGCGCTCGGCGGGCCTGATGCGGCGCTGGTCGTGGCCCGCCCTGTCGCGGAGGAGGAGCAGCTGGATCCCGACGTGCATGCGCGTGTGCTCGCCGAGGCGCTGCACGCGTGCGAGCGGGAGGGGATCACCGGGCAGGCGGTCACTCCGTTCCTGCTCGACCACCTGGTGCGCCACACCGACGGCGCGTCCCTCGCGGCCAACCTCGCGGCGGTCCGGGGGAATGTGCGGCTGGCGGCACGGATCGCGGCGGCCTGGACCACCGGGGAGTGACGGATGGTGCCGGGGCGGACGGGGGCGCTGCTGGTCGTCGGTGACCTCATCACGGATGTCGTCGCCCGGCACCGGGGCCCGCTGGCCCCGGGCACGGACACGACGGCGACCATCCGGCGGGTCCCGGGCGGCGCGGGCGCCAATGTGGCCTGCTGGGCGGCGCGTCGGGGCGGTGCCGAGGTACGGCTGCTCGGGCGGGTCGGTGCGGACGCGGTGCGGTGGCACGAGCGGGAGCTCACGGCGTGCGGGGTGCGCCCGGCACTTGTCATCGACGAACAGGCGCCCACGGGCACGGTGATCTGTCTGGTCGACGAGGGGGCGCAGGCCGAGCGGACCTTCCTCACCGACGGCGGGGCCTCCCTGCGGCTCGAACCCGCGGACTGGTCCGACACGCTGCTGGACGGCGTGGCCCGGCTGCACCTGTCGGGCTATCTGCTGTTCACCGAGACCTGCCGTGCGTTCGTGGCGCTGGCTGTGAAAGCGGCACGAGCACGTGGGGTGCCGGTGAGCCTGGACCCGGCGTCGGCCGGGTTCCTCGCGCAGCTGGGTGCCGGGCGTTTCCTGGCGCTGGTCGAGGGCGTGGACGTGCTGCTGCCCAGCCGTGACGAGGCGTGCCTGCTCACAGGGCTGTCCGATCCGGCGGACGCGGCGGCCCGGTTGAGCCGGTACGTCCCGCTGGTGGTGGCCAAACAGGGCGCGCAGGGCGCGCTGCTGGCGCGGTCCGGTGCGGTGTGCGCCCGTGTCCCGGCCGTGCCGGCGGTTCCCCGGGACACCACGGGCGCCGGTGACGCCTTCACCGGCGCGTTCCTCGCGGCTCTGCTCGCGGGTGCGGACCCGGAACAGGCGGCGGCGGAAGGGTGCAGGGCGGGCGCGCAGGCGGTGGAACACGTGGGTGGCCGGCCGCCCGCACGGACCTGACGCCTGCTGCCGCCGTGCCCCAGGGGTCAGCCGGCACCGTTCCCCTGCGCCTTGCGCCCCCGAGCGGAGATCAGCGGAGCGGTGGACAGGTCCAGCCTGCCTGAGGCGACGTTGCCGAGGTGTTCGTCGATGTCCTGGTCGGTGGCCAGACCCGCGGTGACGAGCTGGTCGCGGACCAGGCGCAGGATGGTGGACTCCAGGGCCGCACAGGCCGGGGCGGCGAGAGGGAAGTACGCGTCGGCCCGGACGCCGCTGAGTCCCGCCGCCCGCAGCAGTCGCGGGAGGGTGCGCCCCTGGGCGAGATCCGCGCCCTGGTCGGTGAGGAGCTTGCGGAAACCGTGCCGCAGCCGGTTGGCGAGCCGTTGCTCGGGGCCGTGCTCGTCGGGGCAGAGGAGGGGCTGGAGCGCCAGGTCGGTGTCCTCGACCAGGAGGTGGCCGCCGGGGCGCAGGGAGGTGACCATCGTCCGCACGGCCCGCTCACGGTCGGCCGCGCCGACGAACGGGAGCCGGGCGTGCACCAGGTCGAAGCCGTCCGCCGGCGGCTCCTCGATCGCGATGTCGTGGTGCTGCACCTCCACGGGCGGCCGGGCCACGGAGACGAGCCGGGAGGTGTCGGTGCAGGTCGCCAGCACCCGACCCGTCGGCCCGACCCTCTTGGCCAGCCAGGAGACCACGGAGGGGCCACCGGCGCCGATCTCCCAGCAGCGCCAGCCGGGGCCGACGCCGACCGCAGCGAGATGCCGGAACGTCGTGGGGTCGAAGAGGGCGGCGAAGGCGTCGAGGCGCTCCGTCGCCTCGGTCTGCCGGTGGTCGAGCAGATACCCGTCGGTTCGCGTCATGGTGCGATCATCCCATTTGTCCGGCTTGTTCGAAGGGGTTGACGCGGCTCGACCTCGACCGAACTCCGTTCGTCCACAGCCCGGAACAAAGCGGAACGAACCCTTTCCACAGGCCCGCACGCATCTCCCGCAGTCCTGGCAGACTGGCTCGCCAAGGCGCGGGAAGCGGGAGCTTTCGCGGGGGAAGCACGCAAGGAGAGCCGGATGTCCATGGCAGGAAATCTGCGGAAGGTCACGAGTCTCGGCAGGGTCGGCGGCCTGCGCAGGGTTGCCCGGCTGGCCCGGCGCCGGCCACGCGTGGACCTGAGCCACCCGGCCCGGTCCCCGCTCGGCTCCTCGGTGGTCAACTGCGTGACGTATCAGGAGGGTGTGCGCACCACGGCGCGAGGCGATCTGGTGGACGCCGTGCGGGAGGTGCGCAAGAGCGGGGAGGGCTTCGTCTGGCTGGGGCTGCACGAGCCGACGGACCGGGAGTTCGCGGGCATCGCCGAACTGTTCGATCTGCATCCGCTGGCGGTGGAGGACGCGGTCGAGGCCCACCAGCGCCCCAAGCTGGAGCGGTACGGAGAGACGCTGTTCGCGGTGTTCAAGACCGTCTGCTACGTGGAGCACGAGGAACTCACCGCCACCAGCGAGGTGGTGAACACGGGCGAGATCATGGTGTTCCTCGGCGAGGACTTCGTGATCACCGTGCGGCACGGGCGGCACGGCTCACTGGGACCCGTCCGCGAGGACCTGGAGTCCGACCCCCAGCAGCTCGCCAAGGGGCCGTCCGCGGTGCTGCACGCGATCGCGGACCATGTCGTGGACGACTATCTGACCGTCATCGACTCCGTGCAGCAGGACATGGACCATGTGGAGACCGATGTCTTCGCGGAGCAGGGAGCCCGGGTCGATCCGGGGCGCATCTACCAGCTCAAGCGTGAACTCCTCGAACTGAAGCGGGCCGTGGTGCCGCTGAGCCGGCCGCTCGAGGATCTCGCGACCCGCCCGGCCCGGGTGATCGCCCCGGAGATACAGGCGTACTTCCGCGACGTGGCGGACCATCTGCAGCGGGCGAAGGAGCAGATAGCGGCCTTCGACGAACTGCTCAACTCGATCCTGCAGGCACACCTCGCGCAGGTCACGGTCGCGCAGAACGCGGACATGCGCAAGATCACCGCCTGGGCCGCGATCGTGGCGGTGCCCACGATGGTCTGCGGTGTGTACGGCATGAACTTCGACCACATGCCGGAGCTGCGCTGGCGGTACGGCTACGGCATGGTCATCGGTG
This sequence comes from Streptomyces sp. NPDC052012, assembly GCF_040689265.1. NCBI lineage: Bacteria > Bacillati > Actinomycetota > Actinomycetes > Kitasatosporales > Streptomycetaceae > Streptomyces > Streptomyces sp. NPDC052012. Next base: position 758,350 of record NZ_JBFAXA010000001.1, on the reverse strand, counting down.
TCATATCCGTGGCATGCCTGCTGCTGTACCGCGCGTTCCGCCGCAGCCGCTGGCTCTAGGAGCGGGGCGGAGCCGGCGTCAGCCGGTGGTCCTGGCGTAGACGCTCTCCGCCCAGGTCGCGATCTGGTTGTCCGTCAGATGACGGACCAGGTCGGCCTCGCTGATCATGCCGACCAGGCGCTTGTTCTGGACGACCGGGAGCCGGCGGATCCGGTGGGTCTGCATCTCCTCCAGGACCTCGCTGACATCGGCGTCCGCGTCGATCCATCGGGGGGTGCCCTTGGCCATGTCGCCTGCGGTGACCCGTGCGGGATCGTGGCCCATGGCGACACAGCCGACGACGATGTCGCGGTCGGTGAGGATGCCGCACAGACGTTCGTTCTCGTCGCTGATGGGCAGGGCGCCGACGTTCAGTTCGCGCATCAGCTGGGCGGCGCGGTCGAGGGTCTCGTGGGCGGGGATCCACTGGGCGCCGCGGTGCATGATGTCTCCGGCGGTGGTCATGAAGTACCTCCCCTTGCCGGACGGCCGGCGCGGCGCGGGGCGCGCCGCGAGTCCCGACGCCTCTCATTGTCGCCGCGCGACCCGTCGACGGCACCCGGAGCGCGAGCCGGCAGCACATCCGGACCGTCGGGTCCGCGGGACGCCGTCAGGACGAGGGTGACGGCACGGGCGGAGTTCCGGCAGGTGTCTCAGCCGCGCCACGCCGGACGGCGGGGGTCGTCGGCGCGTACCAGGACGTCGGCCGTGCCGGCCGGGTCGGATTCCTGCTCGTAGCGCTCGAAGGCGGGAAGGGTCCAGTGCTCCGACTCGGGTGTGCGGCGGCGCAGGGCGCCCGGGGAGAGCAGCACATGGACGCTGAGATCGAAGGGGAACCAGTGACGCAGAAGGAGGGGTCCGTGCAGCAACAGGACGCCGCCAGGCGGGAGTTGGGTGTAGGGGCTGCGCGTGGCACGGTCGGTGGCCGGGTCCCGGAGATCGGGCAGGACGCGGCCGCTCCCGCCGGGTTCGAGGGGGCCGAACACCTCGCGCCACAGGGCGCCGGTGTCGTACCAGCCGTCGTAGTAGGACTCCACGTCCTGGTGGCCGTGCTCGAGGCGGAGCGAGGCGGGCCGCAGGAAGCCCTGCGTGCCGATGACGAGAGAGCGGCGACCTCGTATGCGCAGCGCCTCGGCGACCCGTTCGGCAAGGTCCCCCGGACGGGCGGCCGGAGCTCCGTCGAAGGCGACGCGGGGCCAGGGGCCGCCGTCGGCCGTCGGCAGGTGGAGCAAGCGCTCGGCGAGGAGGTCGCCGAGCCGGTCCCAGGTGATCGCCTCGAGTCGCACAGGGCCCATGATGCGTCAGTCTCAGCGCGTGCGGCGCGGCGTCCCGGGCGTCAGCATCCAGGGAGTGCCGCGCGGAGTCCGGGACGTGGGGCCACCCCCTGCCGACGGGAAGGAACCAGGCATGGCACCCCGCACAACTCCCCCACCGCACGCCGGACTTCTCGTCCACCAGCCGCTCGCGCGACGACACTGCGCCGTATGCCGTCGAGGCCCGCTGCCGCTGCTCGTCATGGAGAACGAGGCGCCGCGCTGCCTGGACTGCGCCGATCTGGGGCATCTGGTCTTCCTGCCACGCGGCGACACGGCGCTCACCCGCAGGTCGCGGGAGGAGAGCGCGCTGTGGGCGGTGGTGGTGCGGTTCAACCGGCGCAAGGGCCGGTACGAGCGGCAGGGCGTGCTGGTCGAGGAGGAGGCGCTGGCCCGTGCCGAGCAGCGGTGTCTGGCGGACGCCGAGGCCCGCCGACGGCGCCGGGCTCGGGACGCGCGGCGGCGGGCTGCCGAGGACGTGCGGTTCACGGAGGCCTTCGCGGCGGAGATACGGCGGCTGTATCCCGGCTGCCCCGAGGCGCGGGCCCGGGCCATCGCCGAGCACGCCTCGGTGCGGGGCAGCGGACGGGTGGGCCGGAGCGCGGCGGGACGGGCCCTGTCCGAGGGTGCCGTGATCTCGGCGGTCGTGGCATCGGTGCGCCACCTGGACACGCCGTACGACCGCCTCCTGATGAGCGGCGTGCCCCGGTACGAGGCCCGCCGCCGGATCGCGGCGGCCGTGGAGACGGTCCTGAGGGGCTGGGAGGCAGCCGGCCTCGACTCCACGGGGTGAGGCCCGCACAGCCGGGAGTGCCCAAGGCAGCGCTCGCTCGGCGATGAGGACCGGCGTCGGCTGGACGGTCGCGTATGCGCGTGCGGGGCTCGGCCATGGAGCGGCGTGGGGACGGGGAGTTGACTTGGGGGAACGGAGGTTGCCGAAGGTGGGATCGGCCGACGGGTGGGAGATGACGACGTGATCGACGGACCGTACTTCGTGCTGACGGTGCTGGGCGTACTGGGCACCGGGCTGGTGGCCGGGGCCTTCTGCGCCTTCTCCGCCTTCGTGATGAAGGGGCTCGCCGCGCTGCCCCCGGCACAGGGCGTGGGGGCGATGCAGGCGATCAGCGTGGCGGCGGTGACGGCGGCCTTCATGGCGGTGTTCATCGGCTCGGCGGTGCTGTGCGCGGTGATAGCCGTGGTGACGTTCGTGTTGTGGCCGGACGAGGGCACGGCCGAGCTGCTGGTGGGCAGTGCGCTGTATCTGTTCGGTTCGTTCGGGGTCACGATCGCCGCGAACGTGCCGCGCAACGACGCGCTGGCGCGGCTCGAGCCGGGCACGCCGGAGGCCGCCGCGTACTGGCCGGCCTATGTGCGCGAGTGGACGCTGTGGAACCACGTCCGCACGGTCGCCTCGGCCGGGGCTGCGCTGGCCTACCTGCTGGCTCTCACCTGACGAGGAGGCTCGGGAGAAAGCGCTGTCGCTGCGCTCTGCGCGTGCGCGGGAGGGGACGTATCGTGGCCGGAAGGAGTGCCGCCCGACGACGCACGGCCTGTCACCCGCGCACGCAAGGAAGACGGCCATGGCCGATCCCAAGGGTTTCCTGTCCACGCCCCGCCAGGACTGGCCGCGTCGGCCCGTCGAGGAGCGGGTCCGGGACTGGGACGAGGTCTACGTACCCGGAGCGCTGCTGCCGATCATCGGCAAGCAGGCCGACCGCTGTATGGACTGCGGGATTCCGTTCTGCCACGACGCCTGCCCGCTGGGCAATCTGATCCCCGAGTGGAACGACCTGGTCTCGCGCGAGGACTGGCGGGCCGCGGCGGAGCGGCTGCACGCCACGAACAACTTCCCGGAGTTCACGGGCCGGCTGTGCCCCGCGCCCTGCGAGGCGGGCTGTGTGCTCGCCATCAACCAGCCGGCCGTGACCATCAAGAACGTCGAGTGCGCCATCGCCGACCGGGCCTGGGAGGAGGGCTTCGCGCCGCCGGCGCCGCCGGACCGGCTCTCCGGGCGGACGGTCGCGGTGATCGGCTCCGGGCCCACCGGCCTGGCCGCGGCCCAGCAGCTGACGCGGGCCGGTCATACGGTCGCCGTGTACGAGCGGGACGACCGGGTCGGCGGGCTGATGCGGTACGGCATCCCCGAGTTCAAGATGGAGAAGCGGCATCTGGAGCGGCGTATCGAGCAGATGCGGGCCGAGGGGACGAAGTTCCGTACGTCCACGACGGTCGGGCGCGACATCGGCGCCGCGGAGCTGCGGGCGCGCTACGACGCCGTGGTGCTCGCAACAGGCGCGACAGCGTGGCGCGAACTGCCCGTGCCGGGGCGGGAGCTGACCGGCATTCACCAGGCGATGGAGTATCTGCCGCTGGCGAACCGGGTGTGTGAGGGGGACCTGCCGACGTCCCCCCTGTCCGCGGCCGGCAAGCACGTGGTCATCGTCGGCGGCGGGGACACGGGAGCGGACTGCCTGGGCACGGCGGTGCGGGAGGGCGCCGCGTCCGTGACCCAGCTCGACATCTACGCCCGGCCGGGCACCGAGCGCGACGAGGAGAACGAGCCGTGGCCGGTCTACCCGAAGCTCTACCGGCTGTCCGCCGCGCACGAGGAGGCCCGTGATCTGCGGACGGCTCCGCTGGCGGATGCCGACGCTCGGCTGTTCGCGGCCTCCACGCTGCGCTTCACCGGTGACGCGGACGGGCATGTGCGATGGCTGCACCTGGCGGAGGTGGACGCGGAACGCCGCGCCGTGCCGGGCACCGAACGGGCCCTGCCGGCCGATCTCGTCCTGCTGGCCCTCGGCTTCTCCGGGCCCGACCAGGGCGACGGGCTGATCGCCCAGCTGGGCCTGGAACTGGATCCGCGCGGGACGATCGCCCGGGACGCGGACTTCGCGACGAACGCGCCGGGCGTGTTCGCCGCCGGGGACGCGGCCCGCGGACAGTCGCTGATCGTGTGGGCGATCGCCGAGGGCCGGGCGGTGGCGGCGGCCGTCGACCGCCATCTGACCGGCGGTACGAGCCGCCTCCCTGCCCCCATCGGCCCGTACGACCGCCCGATGAGAGCCTGAGCACCACGGCAGCCGGTGAGGCACACCCTTGGGGCCCGCCGGGCGCCTCCCGTGCCGACGGCGGCCCTTCATGCCAACGGCGGCCCCCCAATGCCGACCGCGCCTCCATGCCGACCGCGCCTCCATGCCGACCGCGCCTCCATGCCGACCGCGGCCTTCCATGCCGACGGCGCCCCACGAGCCATTTCCGACGGCGCCCCCCCATGCCGACGGCGGCCCGCCGCAGTACGTGGGCGGGCCGCCGTCGGGGGTGGGCGGTGCCGGAACTCAGGGCTGGGCCCCACCGCCCGGTCAGCGGGGCGCGGTGAGGGTCACGGCTTGCGGCCCACCGCCCCGTACCCCGGGATCACACCGTCGTCCTGGCCCGGTACCGGGTCGCCGAGTTCCGGCCGCCAGCGGTGGGGGACCTCGATGCCGGGGTCGATCAGTTCGAGCCCGGTGAAGAAGCGGCCGAACTCCTCGCGGGAGCGCAGCGCCAGGGTGACCCCGGCGGCCTTGAGCCTCTCGGTGGCCGCCTGCGACTCCTCTGGGGTGAAGTCGGCCGTCGCGTGGGTGATCACCAGGTGGCTGCCGGAGGGCAGCTCGGCCAGCAGCCGCCCGACCAGCTCGTGCGCGCCGTCCTCGTCGGGGACGAAGTGCAGCAGCGCGATGAGCGACAGGGCGATCGGCCGGCTGAAGTCGAGGACCTTCCGCGCGCCCTCCAGGATGGTGCCCGGGTCGCGCGCATCGGCCTGGAGGTACTCGGTCGCGCCCTCGTCGGTGCCGCGCAGCAGTGCCGCCGCGTGGGCCAGGACGATGGGGTCGTTGTCGCAGTAGACGACGCGGGCGTCGGGGGCGATCCGCTGCGCGACCTGGTGCAGGTTGGGCTCGGTGGGGATGCCGGTGCCGACGTCGAGGAACTGGCGTATGCCCTGGCCGGTCAGCCAGCGCGTGGTCCGGTGCATGAACGCGCGGTTCACCCGTGCCATCACCGGGACCCGGGGATCGAGGGCCAGCATCTGGCGGCCCATGGCCTCGTCGACCGGGTAGTTGTCCTTGCCGCCGAGGTACCAGTCGTACATGCGCGCGGGGTGCGGCCTGCTGGTGTCGATCTCGGCGGGGTGCTGCCCGGTCATGAAGGACTCCATAACTCTCTGCAACTGTTAATGATCAATTCAGTGCCGCATGAGGAAGAGTGGACGAACAGGAAGCAAGCAGAAATGAAGACAGGACAGTCAGCTGTCCTCAGGAGACCAGGAAATCCGCCTCCCCCGCCTTCGCTCCCTCGATGAACGCCGTTATCTCGTCGGAGGTGTAGATGAGCGCCGGCCCGTCCGGGTCGGTGGACTGCCGTACGGCGACCCGGCCGTCGGCGAGCTTCATCGCCTCCAGGCAGTTGCCGCCGTTGCCGCCGCTCCACGGCTTGTGCCAGCCCTCGCTGCCCAGCTCGCGCGCGGGCATGCCGTTGTAGATCCGCTCGGCGCGGATCCGCGGCTGGGGGCGGGGTTTGATGCGTTCCATTCACAGCTCCTTGCGGAGATCCCTGAGGATCTCCTTCGTGCGATGTGCCGTAGCGGCCTGCGCCGCCATGCGGTCCATGACCTCGAGGTAGGTCGCCACCTCGGCGCGCGCGTCCAGATAGACGGCGCCGGTCAGGTACTCGCTGTAGACCATGTCCGGGAGTTCGGGCATGGCGAATCGGAAGAGCACGAAGGGCCCGTACGTGCCCGGGTGCGGCCCGCCGGCGAACGGGGCGACCTGCAGGGTGACGTTGGGCAGCTTCGCGGCCTCGAGCAGTTTGTCGATCTGCGCGCGCATCACCTCCGGGCCGCCGATCGGGCGGCGCAGGACGGTCTCGTCCATCACGACCCACAGTCGGGGCGCGTCCTCACGGGTGAGCAGTTCCTGCCGTTGCATGCGCAGGGCGACGTGCCGCTCGATGTCCTCGGGCTGCGTCTGGCCGATGGCGCCCGAGCGCAGCACTCCGCGTGCGTACTCCTCGGTCTGCAGCAGCCCGGGCACGAAATGGGGCTCGTAGCTGCGGATGAGGGAGGCAGCGCCCTCCAGGCTGACGTACATCGAGAACCAGCCGGGCAGGATGTCGTGGAAGCGCTGCCACCATCCGGGCCGATTGGCCTCCTCCGCCAGCTGGACGAAGGCGTCGGCCTCCTCGTCGGAGACGCCGTACGCCTTCAGCAGGAGCTGGAGGTACGGGATCTTGAGGGCGACCTCGGCCATCTCCATACGGCGGACGGTGGCGGGGGCGACCCGCAGAATGCGGGCCGCCTCCTCACGCTTGAGCCCGGCGCGTTCCCGCAGGTCCAGCAGGCGCCGGCCGAGGACGACCTGCCCGACCGTCGGCGCGGACCGCGGTTCGCTCACGCTCCACCTCCACCTCCACGAAAGGAATCCCTACAGCCCGGCGGCGCCACGCGAGACCACCCTCTCGAACACCTGTTCAGGAAAACAGGCATCCGGTGATCTCAACTGGCGCCGCGCGAGGTGCTGTTGCGAGCAGTGTGCCACGCCCGTCCAGACCGTCACACAGCACTCTGCATTTTTCAGAGTGATACTTGCCAAGTGTTCTCGGCGGGGCGATAGTGGCAAGCGTGATTCCGTCCGTGCCCTTAGGAACAGACGCCGCCGCGGGCCCCTTCGGTCTCGGCGCCGCCTCGGGAGCCGGCCCCGCGGGGGCCGCCGCCGAGCGACGGTTCCGTTTCGAGCTGGCCGCGCATCCGGGTTCTCCCGCCCAGGCCAGACGTCTGACGAGGGCCCGGCTGACCGGCTGGTCGGTGTGCGAGGACACCTGCGACACCGCGGCCCTGGTCGTCTCCGAACTGGTCACCAACGCCATCGTGCACACGGCGAGCAGCCACATAGTCTGCGAGCTGCACGACGGCGACGACCGTGTGCGCATAGCCGTGCAGGACGAGGGCTGCGCGCCCGGCCGGCCGCAGGCGAACGAGCGGTCGGAGCCGGACGACGAACACGGCAGAGGGCTGCTGCTCGTCGACGCCCTGTGTCACGCCTGGGGCGCGCACGAGCACGGGCCCGGACTGCTGGTCTGGGCCGAGCTTCCGCGCAAGGGCGACGGTCCGCGCGACCCCGCCGAGCCTCGCAACGACCTGGGCTGGGGCGCCCGCCCGAAGCCCTCCCCGGCGGGCGGTTCGGAGGACGACGACGAGCCCGAGGGGCTCCGCCGTGAGACCGGGACCTTGCGCACACCGCCTCATCAGGGGCGGCGGGAAGGGGGGAGCGCGTGACGGGCGCTCGGGTACTGAGCCTGAACACGCTGGTCCGCCTCCAGCGCGGACTGCGCGCCGTCGAGCCGCACCGTGCCGGCCCGCCCCGACGCCTGCCCGTCCCCGACGGGATGACGACCCCCATGGGCTGCGACGCGGTGGCGGTGCCCGCCCGCTTCGGCCCGCTGGTCCTGCCCCGGCTGCCCCGCGTGGGGTGCGTCTACGCCGATGAGGCGCACTGGTGGTGGCTGGTCCCGTCGGACTCCGACTACGCGATGGAGTGGCCGGCCCCCGCCCACTACGCCACGGGCGCGGTTCTCCCGGACGCCCCCGCCGTCCCGGGCCTCATCCACCGCCCCGACGGCACCCTCCCCTACACGCCGCCGATCCCCCTCTACCTCGCCCTGTGCCGCCTGACGGGCACCGCCCCGACGTGGTCCCGGAGGGTCAGCGCGTAGTCCTGGCGGCCCCGGAGAGGTCAGGGCGTCGTCCTGGGCCCCGAAGGGGTCAGCACACAGCCCCGGCGGCCCCGGCGAGATCAGCGCGGAGTCCCGGACCCCGAAAGGGTCAGCACACAGCCCCGGCGGCCCCGGCGAGATCAGCGCGGAGTCCCGGACCCCGAAAGGGTCAGCACACAGCCCCGGCGCGCGGCGGACCGTGCCCCGGGCGCTCGTCGCCTGCCGGGTGACGGTGTTCGCCGACGCGCGCCGGATCGCACCCTGGCGCTCGGCGCCCGCCCGGCCACGATGTTCCCCAGCACCCGCCGACTGCTGGCGGCCGGCCCCGCGCAGACCGGCGCCGCACGGCAGCGCCCTGCGGCACAGGCGCGGCCGGTCCAGCCCTGCCCGTACGCACGGTCGTGCGCCCGCGCGCCTCTCGCGCTCCGTTCCGCGCCCTGCCCGTCCGAAGCCCACGCCGCGATAGTGACCGTTCCGCGAGGGACGCCGGGGGGGCACGATGGCAGGCACGCAGGAGCCAGAACGGTCGGTTCCGGGGCCGAGCGGTGCGCGAAGGCCGGGCGACGGCCCAGAGACGGACCGGGACGCCGTCGGTGACGAAGGCCGGGACAGGACGCCCACGGGCGAGTCGGGCACCGCCTCTCCCCCACGCCCTCGCCGGAAGCTGCGGCGCACCGCACGCGACGGGGCCGGGGAGCCTCCCGTGTCCGAGTCCGAGCGGCTGCTCTTCGGCGGGGCTCTGCGGTACGACACGGGATGGAGCCAGCACCAGGGCGCGCTGCTGGAGCTGGACTTCCGCGCCATGGTCGGACGGCTGCCCGGGATGCTCGCCTCCAGCCTCCGGCTGGCCCTGCAGGCCGACGCCCGGGCCGCGCGGACGGTGCTGGCCGCCGAGATCGGGCGCGGCCTGGCGCAGGCGGTGAGTCTGCTCGCGGTCAACAGCGCCCTGGGCCGGCTGCTGAGCGACGGCCCCATCGAGGAGCGGCTGCGCGGCGCCGTACCCGCCCTCGTCACCGTCGCCGCCGTCACGCTGGTCGCCGCCCTCCTGCGGGCGGCCGGCACATACGCCACCGGACGCCTGGAGCCCAAGGTCGAGCGCGTCGCCACCGAGCTGTATCTCGAACGCGCGGCGGCGGTGGAGCTCGCCGCGATCGAGGACCACGCCTTCCACAAGCTGCTGGACACCGCGCAGTACGGGGCCATGTCGGCGCGCCGGATGATCATGTACGGCACGCGCGTGATCAACGCGATGATCTCGCTGATCGCCGCGGCCGGCGTCCTCACGGTCCTGCACCCGCTCCTGCTGCCGCTCCTGGTGACCATGACCCTGCCGAGCGCCTGGAGCTCGCTGACCATCGCGCGCCGCCGCTACGCCTCCTTCCACACCTGGGTGCAGCACGTCCGCGCCGGTCAGCTGATCAGCAGCCTGCTCACCGAACCGGAGGCGGCGCCGGAGATCCGGGTGCATGGGGTCGGCCCCTTCCTGCTGCGCCACTTCCGGACGATGTCGGAGACCGCCGAGGCGGAGCAGGCCCGGCTCGCCCGGCTGGCGGCCCGTACGGGGCTGATCGCGGCGGCCTGGACGGGCCTCGCCACGGTCGCGACGTATGCCACGCTCGGCGCTCTGCTGCTGGCCGGGGCGATGGCCCTGTCGGTCGCCGGCACCGCGGTGATCGCCATCCGCTCCGGCTCCTCCAGCCTGGACACCCTGGTCCTGGAGGTGAACCAGTTGCACCAGGAGGCACTGTTCGTCGGCGACCTGCAACGGCTCTACGTCGAGGCGGCCGAGCGCGCGATCCCGGTCGGGGGCGTTCCACTGCCGGAGGAACCCCGGGAGATCCGCTTCGAGAACGTCACGTTCCGCTACCCGGGCGAGGCCGCCCGGCCCGCCCTGGACGATGTCTCGCTCACCGTGCCCCTGGGCCGGATCGTGGCGCTGGTCGGGGAGAACGGCTCCGGCAAGACCACCCTGGTCAAACTGCTCGCGGGGCTGTACACCCCGGAGCGCGGGCGGATCCTGTGGGACGACGTGGACGCGGCGCGGGTGGACCGGCAGCGGCTGGCCGAGCGCATCGCGATGGTGGCGCAGGACTTCAAACGGTGGCCGTTCACGGCACGCGTGAACGTCGCCGTGGGGCGCCCCTCGGCGACGCTGAGCGAGGAGCGGCTGGCCGCAGCGGTCGCGGAGGCCGGTGCCGAGGCGGTGGTCGCGGATCTGCCGCGGGGACTGGACACCCTGCTGGCCCGCCAGTTCAGCGGCGGGCACGAGCTGTCCGGCGGGCAGTGGCAGCGCCTGGGCATCGCCCGGGCAGCGTACCGGCGCGGGGACATCCTGATCGTGGACGAGCCGACGGCCGCCCTGGACGCGCGGGCCGAGCTGGAGGTCTTCGATCGCATCCGGGCCCTGGCGGGCAGTGGCCAGACGGTCGTGCTGATCACGCACCGGCTGGCGTCCGTGCGCCACGCCGACCTGGTGCACGTCCTGGACCAGGGGAGGCTGGTGGAGTCGGGCACCCCGGACGAGCTGCTCGCCGCGGGCGGCCTCTACGCGGAGCTGTACGCACTCCAGGCGGAGCAGTTCACCACGGCCACGGAGGCTCCGGCCGCACAGCAGGGCTGACCGCGCTCACGCAGCGCGACCCTGCTGCCGTTCACCCTCTCCGCGTCACGCCGCCGCATCACCGCTGCCGTCGCCGCTGCGGACGATCACCAGGAACATGTCGGTCGCGAGGTCCATGACAACCTCGGCGGGCAGGCCCTCGAGACGTCGCGCCTGCGCGAACTCCTCCGCCGGCCAGGACCCACGCGGCCCACCTGCGGGAAAGCGTTCGAGCACCGTTCGCCCGTTCACCCTGCCACCTCCATGTAGCGCTGTACTCGTAGAGTTAAACGCCAACGATGGGGCGAACGCCTCGTCCAGTGACGGTACTGAGACGTAGTTGACACTCGTTCACCGCGAAGTGTGAGCCGCGTCTCAGCTTTTCGGCCTAATCACTCACCTTCCGTATCAGTCGTCGTACTCGTCGTGATAGCGGATGCGCTCACTTCCCGCGGGCGCCCCAAGAGCCGACGCACGCCCCTTCGGTTCCTCCCACTCCTCCTGCCGGCCGAGCGCGGTGAGGTCCAGCAGGCTGGTCGTGGAGCCCAGCCCGTCGAGGCCGCGCTCGTAGGTCGAGTAGGTGTGGAAGACACGGCCGCCCTCGCGCAGGAAGCAGCTCAGCCCGGGCCGCTCGACGAGTTCGCCCTCGTGCTCCAGGGTCACCTCGAAGTCCACGTTGAAGTCGCCTGCGGGCGACGAGTACCAGGGCAGGGTCCAGCCCATCCGCGCCTTGAACGGCAGGATCTTCGGATAGGGCGCCCGGGAGACGGCCGCGAACGTGGTGCCGCGCGCATGGAGATGGGCGAGATGCCCGATCTGGTCCAGAAAGCCCGAGCAGCTGCGGCATCCGGCGTCCCACTCCGGCGCGAACATGAAGTGGTAGACGACGAGCTGCTGACGCCCCTCGAACAGATCGAGCAGCGTGGCCTTTCCGTCGCCGCCCTCGAACACGTACTCCCGGTCGATCTCGACCATGGGCAGCCTGCGCCGCTCGGCGTTGAGTACGTCCCGGGCGCGTGTGGCGGCCTTCTCCTTGACCAGCAGTTCCTCGCGCGCCACGCGCCACTCGGCGCGCGAGACGATCTCCGGAAGCGACATGGTTCCTCCTGTGCGACGGTCCCGTTGCAGGAGGTGACTGCCGCGCGGAGCGGAACTCATCGCTCGCCGGAAGTTTTTCTCCCGGGGATTCGACGGTCAGGTGTCGTACTCCTGGATGCGCCGCCCGTGACCGCGGTCGACGAGCGCGGGCAGCCGCTCCTCCAACTCCCCCACCACGGACGGCACATCGATCGTGAGGAGCTCCCGGTCCCGCATGAGCACGCGGCCGTCGACGATCGTCGTGCGGACGTCGGCGGAGCGGGCGCTGTGCACCAGGGTCGCGGCGAGGTCGTGCACGGGCTGGGTGTGCGGCCCGGTGAGGTCGACCAGGACGATGTCGGCGCGGCGCCCCGGCGCGATGCTGCCGACGCTGTCGCCGAGGCCGACCGCGCGGGCGCTCTGCAGGGTGGCGTGGTGCAGCGCCTGACGGGAGGTCAGCCAGCGCGGATCCCCTTCGGTCGACTTCTGGACGATCGAGGTGAGAGCCATCGACTCCCAGACGTCGAGGGAGTTGTTCGAGGCGGCGCCGTCCGTGGCCAGTCCGACGGGGATGCCGGCCTCCCGCAGGGCGCGGACGGGCGTGGTGGTGGGCCAGGCGAACTTGAGGTAGCCGCGGGGTGCGGTGGCCACGGCCGTACGGCCGCTCGCGCGCGCCAGGACGGGCAGGTCCCGGTCGAGGATGCCGGTGCCGTGGGCGATGAGCACGTCGGTGTCGAGGACGCCGGTGCGTGCCAGGACCTCGATCGGGGTGACGCCGTGCCGGGCGAGGCTGGTGTCGGTCTGTGCGCGGTTCTCGGCGGCGTGCAGATGCACGGGAAGGCCGTGTTCGCGGGCGAGTTCCGCGGTGGCGGCGAGGTCGGGGTCGTCGACGGTGTACGGGGCGTGCGGGGCGAGGGCGGTGGTGATGCGGCCGCCGGCGGCGCCGCGGTGCCGCAGCGCGAACTCGGCCGACCGTTCCCGCCCGCGGGGACCCTGGGAGGAGAAGAAGGCCTCGCCCAGCAGCGCCCGCATCCCGCACTCGGCGACCACGCGGGCCACCGCGTCCATGGCGAAGTAGTGGTCGGCGAAGCAGGTGACACCGCCGCGGATCATCTCGGCGCAGGCGAGCCGGGCGCCGAGTTCGACGTCCTTCTCGGTGAGGTTGGACTCCACCGGCCAGACGACGTCGTTGAACCATTCCTCGGTCGGCAGGTCCTCGGCGAGACCGCGCAGGGCGACCATCGGGGCGTGGGTGTGACAGTTGATCAGCCCGGGCAGCGCGACCTGCCCCCGTCCGTCGATCCGCTCCCGCGCCGCCCGCCCGCGCACCGCCTGGGCACTCGTCACCTCCGCGACGGTCCCGTCCCGTACGACGATCGCCGCGTCCTCCATGAACCCGACCGCTTCTTGATCGTCGTGCACGAGGACGGTGCATCCGGTGATGATGAGCTCGGCTGGACTCTCCGCGGCAGAAGGCGTCATCCCGACAACGTACGGCGCCGTCCTGGCCCGGGGTGAGCCGAACCGCGACATCCCGTCGCGGCTGTCGTCGCGGGGCGGGCCGGGCGCGCACCCTGGCCTCACACGAGCCCGCCCACGGCTGAAAGGGGCCCGCATGCTCCTCGGCACCTGGAATCTGGAGAACCTGTACCGGCCCGGCGCCCCCTTCGGGCCGGACGACGACAGGGCCTACGACGCGAAGCTGGCCGCGCTCGCCGCGGTCGTCACGGAGCTGGATCCGACGGTGCTCGGCGTGCAGGAGGTGGGGGAACCGGAGGCGCTGCACGACCTGGTGGGGATGCTGGACGACGACTGGCGGGTCGCGCTGTCCGGGCACGCGGACAGCAGGGGCATACGGGTGGGCTTCCTGAGCCGGCTGCCGCTGACGGTGGTGGCCGACACGGCGGCCTTCCCGGAGAAGCTGCGCCCGGTGCAGGCGGACGACTCGGGGGCGACGGTCGCGGAGGCGGGGCGTGGCTTTCTGGCGGTGGAGGTCCGGAGTCCCGAGGGGCCGCCGCTGCGGGTGGCGGTGTGCCATCTGAAGTCGAAGCTGCTGTCGTATCCGGACGGCCGTTTCCAGCCGCGGGACGAGGGCGAGCGCGCCCGGTACGGCGCGTACGCGCTGTTCCGGCGGGCGGCCGAGGCGGCGGCCCTGCGGGCGCTGGCCGACGAGCTGCTGGAGGGCGACGGCCGGGCTCGGGACGTGGCGGTCCTCGGTGACCTGAACGACGAGGCACAGGCCGCGACGACACAGATTCTCCTCGGCCCGCCGGGCTCGGAACTCGGCACGCCGGGCTACGACCGTCCGGACAAGGGCGACGCCACCCGCCTGTGGAACGTGGCCCCGCTCATCCCGCCGGCCCAGCGCTACTCCCGCGTCAACTCGGGCCGCCACGAGCTGATAGACCACGTGCTGCTGAGCCACCGTCTGGTGCACCGCGCGGCAGCGGCGGGCACGGGCCTGCCGGCGGAGGGCCCTCCGCGCCTGCCGTCCATCGGCCCGGACCCGCAGGAACGGCGTGGGGTGGCGGGGTCGGACCATGCGCCGGTGTGGGTGCGGCTGGGATGACTCGGGCGTCCGGCGGACTCCCGGGCCGGCGGCCATGTCATGACGCCGGTCCGCTGTGCCAGCCGCGGCGGCACTCGTCGGCCGGAACGGCGCGGGCGCGCTCCGGCGCCGTGCCGGACTCCGCTCGCCTCGGTGTCCTCACCCGGCCAGAGCCCTCGGTGCGCCTCACCCGGCCAGAGGCAGTCTCGGCAGGCGCAGGTCCAGCCGCGTGCGATGGCTGCTCAGCTCCTGAGCCAGACGCGAGAGTTGCCCGGTGTGCTGCCGGGTGAGGCGGCCCATGTCGTCCAGGTGGACCGCGCAGGCCGTGATGGTGTCGGTCAGGCGTTCCAGCACGGCGACGATCTCGTCCGCGCCGTCCGCGTGCCGGGCGAGCGCCGGGAGTTCCGCGGAGGTGAGGGCGACGGCGGTACGGGCCTCGGCGAGCGTGCGATAGGCCTCGCGGCGCAGGGCCCAGCGGGCGGCGCGGTCGCCGGACTCGCTGAGGACGTGCGCGAGGTAGGCCTGGGCGGCGTCGCCCGCCTCCGTGAGCCGCGCCTGCATGCCGGACGCGCGCCGCCCCGGCATCGGCAGATGCCCGACGACCAGCACGATCCCGCAGGCCAGCAGGGTCTCGGCGATCCGGGCGCCGGAGGCCTGCGGTTCGCCGCCGACCATGACCAGGGCGAGGACGAGCACGGTGACGACGGCCGTCTGCGTGGCGAAGTGCCGCGTGGCCACCGGGATCAGCGCACCGCACACCGCCACCAGCACGATCAGCCCGTCCGGGCGGGGCAGCACCGCGGCGAACCCGGCGAACAGCAGCGCGCCGAGCACCGTCCCCGCCGCCCGGCACAGCACCCGGGAGGCGAGCGGCCCGAGGTCGGGCTTGACCAGGAAGACGGTGGTGGCGGGCAGCCAGTACCAGTGCTCGTGCGCCCCGTACCAGTGGGCGTGATGCAGCGCCTGGGCGACGGCGACGCTCACCCCGAAGCACAGGGCGACCCGGATTCCGTACTCCCGTCCCCGCGCGCCCACCGCGGTACGCAGCAGGGCGGTCCCGGAGCGCGGACGGGTGTGCAGGGACCGGGTCTCACCCCCGTCGAAGGCCTCGGCGGCGTTCAGGAGGGCGTCGTCGAGGGCACGCAGCGCGGGCGCCGTGCGGGACGGCGCGGGCAGCGGGCCGGTGTGCGTGTCGCCTCGTACGGCGGCGGCCAGTCGCCGGGGCCCCTGCGCCGCGCGACCGGGCACGGACTCCCCTGCCCAGGCCAGCGCCGTCGCCGCCTCTGCGAGGGGCAGCGCGGCGGCGTACTGCGCGTGCAGCCGGCGTTCCGCCGCGGAGCCGGCGTGCCTGCGCAGCCGGGGCCCGGCGAGCGCGTCCTGCGCGTGGTCGAGAGCGGCGGTGAGCGCGACGCGCCGTGCGGTGGCCGCCGGCGACCCGGACGCGTCGAGCAGCGCGGCGATCGCGTCGTACACCCCGGCGACGGCATCCCGCTCCCCGTCGAACCGGAAGTCCCCGGCGAGGGATCCGGGGGTGGGCAGCGCCAGCCGCAGCGCGAGCAGCCACCCGGCGCCGGCGAGGAAGGCGAGCGCCCGCTCCCCTCCCGTCTCCGGCAACGGCATCCCGGCCCCGACGGCTGCCCCGACCAGCACCTGCGTACCGGCGGAAGAGGCGACGGGCCCGAGCGCGCTGACGCCGCCGGCGATCAGAGCGAGCCCGGTGAGCAGCAGGCTGAGCAGCAGGGCCGAGGCCTGGTCACCGGCGTACGTGCCGAAGAGCAGTCCGGCCGCACCCGCGAGTGCCGGCCCGCCGAGCCGCCCGACCGAGGCCCGCCGGCCGCCGGGCCGGTCGTTGATCCCGGCGAGCATGGCACCGATGGCGGCGACGACCCCGAGCGTCGGCCGCCCGACGAGGACGGCGGCGAGCACCAAGGGGCCGCCGGCCAGCCCGCCCCGCACGACCGCACTCCAGGGCACGGGCCCGCGCTGGGCGCGAAGGGCGTGGGCGAGCCAGGGCGGAAAGGCGAGGGGGGTGGTGCGGAACAAGGGTGCTCGGGCTCCTGTCGTCGTCTCGTCGAGGGCGTGAGCCTTCGGGGACGGTGACCGGGCTGCTGGGTGCGCATCCACGGTAGGAGATCCACTTGGAGAGGAGGAAACGGCGGTGTTTCCGGGATGTGACGTGTCCCCCGGGGTGCCCGGCGCGGGCGGCTAGCCCGCTTCCACGGCGCGCCTCAGGAGCGTCTCCGCCTCGGTGACGGTCTGCGTGAGTGCCGCCGCATCGGCATCGCTCGTCAGACGGCCGAGCAGCGCGTCGACTTCGCGCAGTCCGGCGCGCTCGACGAGCCCCTTCTCGTTGGTCACCCACTCCCCCCGCCCCGCCATCACCGCGTGCGCGGCATGCGTCGCGGCGACGGCGATACTCCCGGCGACCTGCGTGAGGGCACCCTTGGGCGCGTGTCCGGCCTTGGCGTAGGCGAGGGTGGCGGTGGCGGTGCCGTACCACCGTGCCGGGGCGCTCCTGCGCAGCGCGGGCGGATACCCGGCCGGGCGGGGAAGCTCCCCGCGCAGCACCCGGTTGATGGCGAGTTCGGCGACGAGGAGATACGTCGGGATACCGGCGAGGTGGAACAGCAGCGGTTCGACACGGAAGCGCCCCTGTTCCGCCTCGGCCAGTTCGTGCTCGACGACATCGAGGTCCCGGTAGTGCACATCGACGCGGCGCCCGTCGATGGTCAGCCAGGCGCCCCCGTTGAACACCCCGCCGCCCCATCCGCCGATCCCGGAGACCTCCCCCTCCCAGCCGACGGCACGCAGGTCGCCGGGATCGAAGGTCCCGCGGTAGTAGATCGCCAGGTCCCAGTCACTGTCGGGCCGCTCGGTGCCCTGGGCCCGCGAACCACCGAGGGTGACGGCCCGGACGCCGGGAAGCGCGGCGAGGCGGTCGGCGGTGGTGTCGAGGAAGGCGGAGTCGGTGCGTGCGGCACTCACGGGAGCGGTTCCCTCCGGGACGGGTGAGTTCGGTTGTGTGCTCCGGCGTCGTGGCCGGTTCCGGGCGGAGGCCCGTATCCGTGCACCGTAGTGGCGCTCGTGCGGCCCGCTCACCTGGTTTCCCCGGCCGTGGGTCAGGGCAGGCCCGCCGCCTCCGCCGCCGATCTCAGCACCTTCCGGAGCATCTCCGGCGTGAGCCGGCCCGTGAAGGTGTTGCGCTGGCTGACGTGGAAGCAGCCGAAGAGGTGGAGGGCGGGGTCGTTCGGGGCGGGGAGGGTGATGTGGGTGCCGTGGGCGAAGGCGGGGCGGGGGCGGGGGACGGTCCAGCCCGCCTCGGCCAGCGCCGGCAGGGCCGCCTGCCAGCCGAAGGCGCCCAGGATCACCGCGGCGCGCAGGGTGGGGCGCAGCAGGTGCAGTTCCTGGACGAGCCAAGGGCGGCAGGTGTTGCGTTCCTCGGGGGTGGGTCTGTTCGCGGGCGGGGCGCAGTGGACGGGGGCCGTGACGCGTACGCCGTACAGTTCCAGGCCGTCGTCGGCGTGCACGGACGTGGGCTGGGAGGCCAACCCGACGTCGTACAGCGCCTGGTACAGCACGTCTCCGGAGCGGTCGCCGGTGAACATCCGGCCGGTGCGGTTGCCGCCGTGGGCGGCGGGGGCGAGGCCGATGATCAGGAGGCGGGCGTCCGGCGGGCCGAAGCCGGGCACCGGCCTGCCCCAGTACGTCCAGTCGGCGAAGGCGGCGCGCTTGGTGCGGGCGACCTCCTCCCGCCAGTCGACCAGCCGGGGGCAGGCCCGGCAGCCGGCGATACGCCGGTCCAGGTCGGAGAGGCCGCGAGGACCGAGAGGGCCGCTGCTGGTCATGGCTCCACCGTAGGTCCGCGGGCTCAGGGAACCCGCCGGCCGGCCTCGACCGGCCCGGCAGCTGTGCTCGGCACCGCTCCCTCACCCCTGCGCAGCCACAGCAGCGTGCCCGCGAGCAGGACCGCCGTGGTCAGCAGCCACGGCCACGGTCCGGGGCTCATCGCTCCTACGACCACTCCCGTCAGCGCGCCCACCGACTGCTGGGCGAGGGACTGGACGGACAGTGCGGTGGCCCGGCCCTCGCTGGTGACGCGTCGGTGCAGGAGGGCGTTCTCGTTCGGGCCCGCCGCGCCGAAGCCGAGGTAGACCAGGCCGAAACCGGCACCGACCAGGGCGACCGAGACCGGGTGCGTGAAGGCCGCCGTGACTGCGAGCAGCAGCAGCCCGGCCGTGGACGCGCCGAGGCCGGCCAGGACCGCCCGCTCGCCGCTGCCCGTGAGCCGCGCCAGCAGCGGCGCCAGGTGGCTGCCCAGGCCCGCGCAGACGAAGCCGCCGCAGGCGAGCCCGGCGAAGAGCATCGCCCCCGACTCGGACGCGCCGGTGAGGGTCACGGCCCGGCCCGGCATGAGCAGTTCGATCGCGGCCAGAGCGCTGCCGGCCGCCGCCGTACTGAGCAGCACCCGGCGGACCAGCGCGTCCCGGCCGCCGAGCCGTACCCCGTTCAGCACGGTGCCCGGGATGCCGCGCAGCACCGAGCGGGCGGTCACCGACGGCCGGGGCGGTTCGCGCAGGGCGGCGAGGACGTAGCAGACGAACACGATCTCCACCACCGCGCCGAGCAGCACCGGCACGGACAGCGGCAGTACGGCACCACCGGTCGCCTCGGTGAGCCGGGCGCCGAGGTCCGGGCCCGCGCCGAGGAGCCAGGGCAGGGCGCCGCCCAGCAGGATGCCGGCCGCGAGGGCGGCGGAGGTCGCGGCGCTGCCGCGCGCCAGACCGGTGCGCAGCTCCGCGCCCGGGCCGGAGCACGCCTGGACCGTGTCCACGTACCAGGCTTCCGCCGGCCCGCTGGCCAGCGCGCGGCCCGCGCCCATGAGCGCCATGCCGAGCGTGAGCACCCAGGCGGTGGTGCCGAGGCCGTGGATCACCAGGGCGATCGTGTTGAGTGCGCCTGCCACGGCGAGGACCGGGCGGCGTCCGACGGCGTCGGAGAGGCCGCCGGTGGGGAGTTCCAGCGCTGCCGCGGTGAGGGAGTGGGCGGCGTAGAAGCCGGCGACGGCGGTGAGGGCCATCCCGCGTTCGGTGAACAGCAGCACCAGCGGGGCCATCGCCAGGCCCGGGGGCAGCCAGAAGAGGGCGCAGACGGTGACGTAGCGGCGGCGGGCGGTCCGTGTGTCCGGCGGCCCGGTCACGGCGTCTCCTCCGCCGGGGAAGGCGGGGACGGCGGGGACGGCGGAGACGGCAGGGAAGGCGCCGACGGCGGGGGCGAGACCGGCAGTCCCGCCGTGAACAGGACCACCTGTCGCGCGCGGGGGTCGTCCGCGTCCCGGGCGGTGAGCTCCTCGAGTGTGCGTCCGACGACGTCCCACAGCTCGGTCAGCGACTCCGGGGTCAGGCGCGGCATCAGGTCACTGATCCCGGACGGCTCGACCCACTCCCTGCTCAGCCGGCCCTCGGCGAGATCCTCCTCGTGCCGGTCGAGGGACGCCACCAGGTGCTCGATCTGACGCCGGCGCGCCATGCCGACGTACGCCCGGCCCGCCGCCGAGGACTCCATCGCCTCGTTGCTCCAGGAGGTCACGGTGTGGACGGCCCTCCAGCGCCGCTCCCGCCCGTCGCGGTGCTCGGCCTCGGCGATGAAGGCGTACTTCGCCAGCACCCGCAGGTGATAGCTGGTCGACGCGGAGGACTCCCCCGTCCGCTCGGCCAGCTCGCTGGCGGTGGCCGGACCGTCCTGCCGCAGCAGCCCGAGCAGCTGGATCCGCAGCGGGTGCGTGAGCGCCTTCAGGGCGGCCGTGTCCCGCTCGGGGTCGAGGACGCGCTGGTGTTCGTCGCTGGGCATGCGGCGAGGTTAAGGCGCGCGAGGGAGATTCCAAAAGAGTTTTTGCAAAAATATTTTGGGGAAATCGGTGGGGTCGGAGGACTAAGGTCGGGGGCATGGCTTCTGAGGGTGCGCAGCAGGACGGGACGGATCCGGGGATCGCCGCTGCCGTGGCGGCCGCCGAGGCCGCCGGGCCGAAGAACGGCGAGACCGTCCGCATCGACAGCTGGATCTGGGCGGTACGCCTGATCAAGACGCGTTCGCTGGGCGCCGCCGCCTGCCGGGGCGGGCATGTGCGGGTGAACGGCGAGCGGGTCAAGCCGGCCCACTCCGTCCGCGTCGGCGACGAGGTGCGGCTGCGGCACGAGGGCCGGGAGCGGGTCGTCGTCGTCAAGCGGCTGATCCGCAAGCGCGTCGGTGCCCCGGTGGCCGTGCAGTGCTACATCGACAACTCCCCGCCGCCCCCGCCCCGCGAGGCCGTCGCCCCGGCCGGCCTCCGCGACCGCGGCGCGGGCCGCCCGACGAAGCGCGACCGCCGCGAACTGGAACGGCTGCGCGGGCTCGGTGGCCTCGGCGGGCCCGGCGGTACGCCCCGGCCCTGAACACGGCGAACGGCGCCCGGGAGGCCGTAGCCCCTCCGGACGCCGTTCGTCCGTTCACGCCCGGCTGCGGCTCACGCCCGTCGTCGCAGCAGCCTCAGCAGGTCCCCGTTGTGGCCGCGCCGGGCCCAGGCGATGAGGGCGAGCGGCACCAGCAGGATCAGCGGAGTCGCCGCGTGCTGCCCGTCGAAGACCGCCACCTGCACCACGAAGGCGCCCACCATCAGCGCGCTCAGCCCCGCCGCGGCCGCCGACTGCAGCACCGGCACCAACAGGCCGATCGCCCCCGCCAGTTCGAGCAGACCGACGGCGTACATCCCCGCGTGTCCCCAGCCCATCTCGTCGAAGGTCTCGAAGGCGGAGGAGTGCGCGATCAGCTTGGGCAGCGCGCTCGCTACGGCGAAGAACAGGGCGAGCAGCACCTGCAGACCGCGCAGCGCGGTCCGGGCACGGCGCCGGGAGGACGGCGCGGGGGCGGACGCGGAGGAGGCCGGAGCGGCGGCGGAGGCGACGGGAGCGGTGGTCTCGGACATGACGGTCTCCTGAGGAAGCGGTCGATTTCGCTGTCGCACAGGTAGACCGGGCCCCGCGTGGAAACTCATCGCTGGTGCACGTCCGCGCCGAGGCGTACGTTGCAGACAGGACGGTGATCGTGATGCGTACGGGCAGTGAGCCGAGGACCGCGCGGAGCCCTCTGCGGATGCGGTTCTGGCTGAGCGTCTGGGGCGTGGTCTGGACGGTCTTCGGCACGGCGGCGTTCGCGATCGCCGGCCGCCCTGGCTGGGCGCTGGCCTGCGGAGTGCTGTGGCTGATCATCACGATCGACCTGCTCGTCATCCTCCGCCACATCCGCCAGGGCCCGCACTACCAGCCCGGCCGGGACGTGCCGCCCTACCAGCCGCCGAGGGGCTCGCCGTGAGGCCCGGCGGCACGGCTCACGCGTCGAAGCGCGCCGCCTTCAGATACTCCGGCTTCGGGTCCAGCGCCGCCGCCAGCCGGAAGTGGCGCTGCGCCGGGTCGGGCCGGCCCTGCCGCTCGTAGGTGCGGGCGAGGGCGAAGTGCGCGAACGCGTTGTCCGGCTCGCGCTCCAGGACGAGGGAGAACTCCAGCTCGGCCGGCCGCAGCTGCGCGGCCGCGAAGAAGGCACGGGCACGCAGCAGCCGCGCCGCGGTGTTCTCCGGGTAGGCGTCGATGACGCCGTCGAGCAGCTTCACCGCACCCCGCGGGTCCCGCGACGCGAGCAGCTGCTCGGCGGCGCGGAAGTCGATGACATGCGTCTCCGGCGTACGTCCGTTGGAACCGCTGGTCTCGGGCACGGCGACATCCTTCCCTCGCTCCGGGTGTTCAACGCCCCGCCGAGGTACCGCTATTCCTGGGACCCCTGTGCCCTGCGCACGAGCTCCGCCCACACGTCCTTCACGCGCTGCTCCAGCTCGTGCAGCGGTACGTCGTTGTCGATGACGATGTCCGCGATCTTGTGCCGCTCCTCGCGCGTCGCCTGTGCGGCCATACGGGCACGGGCGTCCTCCTCGGTCATGCCGCGGCGCCGGACGAGCCGTTCGAGCTGGGTCTCGGGGCTTGCGTCGACGACGATCACGAGGTCGTAGAGGGGGGCCAGACCGTTCTCCGTGAGGAGCGGGACGTCGTGCACGACGACGGCGTCCTCGGCGGCGGCCTCCTCCAGCTCACGGGAGCGGGCGCCCACCAGGGGGTGCACGATCGAGTTGAGGACGGCCAGCTTCTCCGGGTCGGCGAAGACGATGGAGCCGAGCTTGGGCCGGTCGAGGCCGCCGTCCGGGCCGAGAACCTCCTCGCCGAAGGCGTCCACGACCGCGGCGAGCCCGGGCGTCCCGGGCTCGACCACCTCGCGAGCGATGCGGTCCGCGTCGATCAGTACGGCGCCGCACTCGACCAGCAGCCGCGACACCTCGCTCTTGCCGGCACCGATCCCGCCGGTCAACCCCACCTTCAGCATGAGCGGAAGCTTAGGCCCTCCCACCGACAGCCGTCCGGCACCCCTAGCCTTCGCCCTCCCGCTCCGCCAGGAACCGCTCGAACTCCCGGCCGATCTCGTCGGCCGACGGGATCTCCACGGGCTCGGCGAGCATGTTGCCCCGGGTCTCCGCGCCCGCGGCGGCGTCGTACTGGTGCTCCAGGCCCTGGACGAGGGCGGTGAGCTCGTCGTCGCCTTCCTGGATCTGGCGGTCGATCTCGGTCTGGGTGCGCTGGGCGTCGGTGCGCAGGGAGTGCGCGACGCCGGGCAGGACCAGGCCGGTCGCGGCCGTGATGGACTCCAGGACGGTGAGCGCCGCGTCCGGGTACGGGGAACGGGCGATGTAGTGCGGCACGTGCGCGGCGACACCGAGGACGTCGTGCCCGGCCTGCATCAGCCGGTACTCGACGAGCGCCTCGGCGCTACCCGGGACCTGTGCCTCCTCGAAGGGACTGACGTGCCCGGGGACCAGGTCGGTGCGGTTGCCGTGCGGGGTGATGCCCACGGGCCGGGTGTGCGGGACGCCCATCGGGATGCCGTGGAAGTTGACCGACAGCCGCACGCCGAGCCGCTCCACGATCTGCCGCACGGCCGCGGCGAACCGCTCCCACTCGACGTCGGGCTCGGGACCGGACAGCAGCAGGAAGGGCGCACCGGTGGCGTCCTGGACGAGCCGCACCTCCAGTGCGGGCACCTCGTAGTCGCTCCAGCGGTCCCGGGTGAAGGTCAGCAGCGGGCGCCGGGCGCGGTAGTCCACGAGCCGGTCGTGATCGAAGCGGGCGACGACCTGGTGGGGCAGCGAGTCGAGGAGCCGGTCGACGATCTGGTCGCCGGTCTCGCCCGCGTCGATGTATCCGTCGAAGTGGTAGAGCATGACAAGGCCGGCCGATTCCTGGGCGAGCGCCATGTCGACGACGGCCAGCCCTTTCGGCTCCCACGCGTACAAACCCTGCGGATCAAGCACAGACCGCTCCTCCTCGTGTTCGTACACGACAACGCGTGACGGAGCGGTGTCATTCCCGGACGCTCGTACCTCCCAGGGGCGCGGGGAACTGCGCGCCCAGGCACAACGGCCCCGCAGCCGAACGCACCACGCCCACCCCCGAAAACGCGCTCACCAAAACCTGAGGGCCCGCACCTCGAAAGGTACGGACCCTCAGATCAGGAAGAGCTACTGCTCAGCGAACGTCAGCTCTGACCACCGGCGAGCTTCTCGCGCAGCGCGGCCAGCGCCTCGTCCGACGCCAGGGCGCCCGACTGGTCGCCGCCCTCGGAGCTGTACGAACCGCCACCGGACGCGGCCGGAGCCGCAGCCTCGCCGCCCTCGGCGGCAGCCGCCGCGTCGGCCTCGCGGGACTTGATGACCTGCGCCTGGTGCTGCTCGAAGCGGGCCTGCGCCTCGGCGTACTGGCGCTCCCACTCCTCGCGCTGCTTCTCGTAGCCCGGCAGCCAGTCGTTGGTCTCCGGGTCGAAGCCCTCGGGGTAGATGTAGTTGCCCTGGTCGTCGTAGGACGCGGCCATGCCGTACAGGGTCGGGTCGAACTCGACCGCGGACGGGTCGGCACCGAAGGACTCGTTGGCCTGCTTCAGCGAGAGGCTGATGCGACGGCGCTCGAGGTCGATGTCGATGACCTTGACGAAGATCTCGTCGTTGACCTGGACGACCTGCTCCGGGATCTCCACGTGGCGCTCGGCCAGCTCGGAGATGTGGACCAGACCCTCGATGCCCTCGTCCACGCGGACGAACGCACCGAACGGAACCAGCTTCGTGACCTTGCCGGGCACGACCTGGCCGATCTGGTGGGTGCGGGCGAACTGCTGCCACGGGTCTTCCTGGGTCGCCTTCAGCGACAGGGAGACGCGCTCGCGGTCCATGTCCACGTCGAGGACCTCGACGGTGACCTCCTGGCCCACCTCGACGACCTCGGACGGGTGGTCGATGTGCTTCCAGGACAGCTCGGAGACGTGGACCAGACCGTCGACGCCACCCAGGTCCACGAAGGCGCCGAAGTTGACGATCGAGGAGACGACGCCGGAACGGACCTGACCCTTCTGGAGGGTGGTGAGGAACGTCTGGCGGACCTCGGACTGGGTCTGCTCCAGCCAGGCACGGCGGGACAGGACCACGTTGTTGCGGTTCTTGTCCAGCTCGATGATCTTGGCCTCGAGCTCCTTGCCGACGTACGGCTGGAGGTCGCGAACACGGCGCATCTCGACCAGGGAGGCCGGGAGGAAGCCGCGGAGGCCGATGTCGAGGATGAGACCACCCTTGACGACCTCGATGACGGTACCGGTGACGATGCCGTCCTCTTCCTTGATCTTCTCGATGGTGCCCCAGGCACGCTCGTACTGGGCGCGCTTCTTCGAGAGGATCAGGCGGCCTTCCTTGTCCTCCTTCTGGAGGACCAGGGCCTCGATCTCGTCGCCGACGGCGACGACCTCGTTCGGGTCGACGTCGTGCTTGATCGAGAGCTCGCGGCTCGGGATGACACCTTCGGTCTTGTAACCGATGTCGAGCAGGACCTCGTCCCGGTCGACCTTCACGATGACGCCGTCGACGATGTCGCCGTCGTTGAAGTACTTGATCGTCTCGTCGATCGCTGCGAGGAATGCTTCCTCGTTACCGATGTCGTTGACCGCTACCTGCGGGGTGGTGGCGGTGGTCTCGGTGCTGCTCGTCATGTGGGAAAGGGCTCCGGTACGGACATTGAAGTCGTAGGTACTGCTACGCCGGAGCCCGTTTCGCTCTGCAGAAGCCGGACAGCCAAGGAAGCGCCTCACCAGTCAACTGGTGATGGCGCCTCGACAACCGAGGGGACATACAACAGATGCGAGCGCAGCCTGCTACGTCTGAGGTGCGCAGGCCCGCAGCGCAACTTGTAGCATACGGGGGCTGCCGGGCATGGTCAATGCGCGAAGCCGCCCACCGGGGGCGCATCGCCGCATAACCGGCACAATTCCCGTCACCCGAGGCCACACGGGGGCTGAAACACCCCCCTCCGCGACACGCCGGGGGACGGGCTGGACGGAAGAGTACGACGAGGGAGCCGATCATCCAAGAGCCCGACGCACCCGAAGCGCCCGAACCCGAGGCGACCCGGCGGGACGCCGGTGTCACGGAGAGCTCCCGCGCCAACCGGGGCTGGTGGGACCGCAACGCCGACGAGTACCAGACCGAGCACGGCACCTTCCTCGGCGACGACAGGTTCGTCTGGGGCCCGGAGGGTCTTGACGAGGTGGAGGCGGAGCTGCTCGGTCCGCCGGAGGAGCTGAAGGGGCGGGACGTCCTGGAGCTCGGCGCCGGCGCGGCCCAGTGCTCGCGCTGGCTGGCCGCGCAGGGCGCGCGGCCGGTCGCCCTGGACATCTCCCACCGCCAGCTCCAGCACGCGCTGCGGATCGGCGGGCCGTTCCCGCTGGTGTGCGCGGACGCGGGCGCGCTGCCCTTCGCGGACGGTTCCTTCGACCTGGCCTGCTCGGCGTACGGGGCGCTGCCCTTCGTGGCGGATCCGCGGCTGGTGCTGCGGGAGGTGCACCGGGTGCTGCGGCCGGGCGGGCGGCTGGTGTTCTCCGTGACCCATCCGATCCGGTGGGCGTTCCCCGACGAGCCGGGCCCGGAGGGGCTGAGCGTGTCGGCCTCGTACTTCGACCGCACGCCGTACGTGGAGCAGGACGAGGAGGGCCGTGCGGTGTACGTCGAGCACCACCGGACGCTCGGCGACCGGGTCCGCGACGTCGTGGCGTCGGGTTTCCGGCTGGTGGACCTGGTGGAGCCGGAGTGGCCGGCCTGGAACACCGCGGAGTGGGGCGGCTGGTCCCCGCTGCGCGGCAGCCTGATCCCGGGGACGGCGATCTTCGTGTGCGTACGGGACTGAGTGCGTGATCCGTTACGACGCCCTGGACGCCCTGCCCGTACGTGAGGCCCTCCCCGGGCTGACCGGCGCCCTGGAGGAGCACGGCACCGCCGTGCTCGTCGCGCCGCCCGGGACCGGCAAGACGACGCTGGTGCCGCTGGCGCTCGCCGGGCTGCTCGGGGAGGGCCCGGCGCGGCGGGTGGTCGTGGCCGAGCCGCGGCGGATCGCCGCACGCGCGGCGGCCCGGCGGATGGCGTGGCTGCTGGGCGAGAAGGCCGGCGAGTCGGTCGGTTTCACGGTGCGCGGCGAGCGGGTGGGCGGGCGGCACACGCGCGTGGAGGTCGTCACGACCGGTGTGCTCCTTCAGCGGGTGCAGCGCGACCAGGAGCTGACCGGGACCGACGTGGTGGTGCTCGACGAGTGCCACGAGCGGCATCTGGACGCGGACACGACGGCGGCGTTCCTGTGGGACGTGCGCGAGACGCTGCGCCCGGATCTGCGGCTGGTGGCGGCGTCGGCGACGACGGACGCGGAGGGCTGGGCGCGGCTGCTGGGCGGCGCGCCGGTGGTCGAGGCGCGGGGCGCCGCGTACCCCGTGGAGGTGGTGTGGGCACCTCCCGCGCGTCCGGTGCGGCCGCCGCACGGGATGCGGGTCGATCCGGCGCTGCTGACGCATGTCGCGTCGGTGGTACGGCGGGCGCTGGCCGAGCGGGACGGGGACGTGCTGGTGTTCCTGCCGGGCGTCGGCGAGATCGCGCGGGTGGCCGGGCTGCTGGGGGATCTCGGGGGCGTGGAGGTGGCACAGGTGCACGGGAGGGCGCCGGCGGCCGTGCAGGACGCGGTGCTGGCGCCCGGTGAGCGGCGGCGGGTGGTGCTGGCGACCTCGGTCGCGGAGTCCTCCTTGACGGTGCCCGGGGTGCGGGTGGTCGTGGACTCGGGGCTCGCGCGGGAGCCGCGTGTGGACCACGCGCGCGGGCTGAGCGGGCTGACGACGGTACGGGCCTCGCGGGCGGCGGCGCGGCAGCGGGCGGGGCGGGCCGGGCGTGAGGCGCCGGGGGCGGTGTACCGGTGCTGGGCGGAGGCGGAGGACGCGCGTCTGCCGGCTTTTCCCGCGCCGGAGATCAAGGTGGCCGATCTGACGGCGTTCGCACTTCGGACGGCGTGCTGGGGAGACCCGGGCGCGTCCGGGCTGGCGCTGCTGGATCCGCCGCCGGCCGGGGCGATGGCGGCGGCGCGGGACGCCTTGACGGCGGTGGGGGCGGTGGACTCGGGCGGTCGGGCGACGGAGCGGGGGCGGCTGCTGGTGCGGCTCGGGGTGCATCCGCGGTTGGGGCGGGCGCTGGTGGACACGGGGGGTGCCGGGGCCGAGGTGGTGGCTCTGCTGTCGGAGGAGGCACCGCGGGAGTACGGGGATGACCTTGCGGCGGCTTTGAGGGCTGCTCGGCGTGGGGGTCACGCCTACGCGGGGAGGTGGCGTTCCGAGGTGCGGCGGCTGCGGGCCGTCGTCTCCGAGGGGATCTCTCACGCACCCGCCCGTGACTCCACCTCGGATGGTGCCGTTCACCTCGGTCCAGGCGTCGGTGACGACGAGCAGGCCGGCATCGTCGCCGCCCTCGCCTTTCCCGAGCGCGTTGCCAAGTTCGACGGGGGCACCTATCTCATGGCTTCCGGGACTCGGGCGGAGGCGGCTGAGGGATCAGCGTTGCGAGGGGCGCCCTGGATCGTCGTCGCCGTCGCTGATCAACCCGTGGGAAGGCGGCACGCGCGTGTGCGGGTGGGGGCCGTGATCGACGAGGACACCGCCCGGGTCGCGGCCGGAACCTTGCTGGAGGAGTACGAGGAGGTGCGCTGGGCGGACGGGGATGTCGTCGCCCGGCGGGTGGAGCGGCTCGGGGCGATCGAGCTGGCCGTGCGGCCGTACGACGATGCCGATCCGGCACTCGTGCGCGCGGCGCTGCTGGACGGGCTGAGGCAGGAGGGGTTCGGGCTGCTGCGGTGGTCGTCCGACGCCGTCGTGCTGCGGCAGCGGCTCGCGTTTCTCCATCGGCGGCTCGGTGGGCCCTGGCCCGATGTCTCCGACGACGCGCTCCACGCGTGCGTGGAGGAGTGGCTGGAGCCGGAGCTGAGCCGGGCCCGGCGGCGGGGCGATCTCGGGCGGATCGACGCCGGGCAGGCGCTCGGGCGGCTGCTGCCGTGGGCGTCGGGTGAGGCCGCGCGGCTCGACGAGCTCGCGCCCGAGCGGATCACCGTGCCGAGCGGCTCGGCGGTCCGGGTCGATTACTCGGACCCGGAGCAGCCGGTGCTCGCGGTGAAGCTCCAGGAGATGTTCGGCCTCCAGGAGTCGCCGCGGGTGGCCGGTGTGCCGCTGCTGGTGCATCTGCTGTCCCCGGCCGGCCGTCCCGCCGCGGTCACCGCCGACCTGGCCTCCTTCTGGCGGGACGGCTACAAGGGCGTACGGGCCGAGCTGCGCGGCCGGTATCCCAAGCACCCGTGGCCGCAGGACCCGGCCGGTGCCGAACCGACCCGGCACACCAACGCGCGGCTCAGGCGCTGATCTGTTCGGGCGCCGAGGCCGGATCCGGCGTGCGGGCGGACGGGCGGCGTGAGCGGACCTCCAGGTGCAGGGAGAGGGCCAGCAGCAGCACGGCCAGGGCGAGGAAGCCCCAGGGCAGGTACGAGGTCATCAGCAGGACGAGGGTGCGGTGGGACGTGACCAGGTCGACGGTGTGACGGATGTAGTCCTCGCGCATCTTCACGTGGCCGGCGAACGCGGTCACCTTGTCGCGGTCGCCCAGGAGGGCGCCGCCGCGCAGTTCCTCCCGGTGGATCTCCTCGCCGTAGACGGGAGCGCCGGTGAGGGGCTCGACCCAGAACTTGCGGACCGTGGTGTACCAGCGGGTGGTGCCGGTCTCGGTGAGCGCCTCGGGGGTCATGCCCTTGACGGGCAGGGTCTTGGGGTAGGGCACCTGCGTCCAGGGGATGGTCTGTTCGAAGTAGTAGACCTCCAGGCCGCGGAAGTCGCGGGTGCCCTGGTAGTGGATGGGGGCCGTCACGCGAGCCTGGGCGTCGAAGTACTCGTAGTCCCGCTTCTCCGTCAGGAACGGCCACTTGAACTCGATGCCCCGGCGCCGCACGGGGTCGCCGTCGACCATCTCGCCGTCGGCGTGGACGGGTTCCTGGGTGTGGGCGTCGAAGATGTAGCGCTCGGGGATCTTCGACACCATCTCGCCCTCGGGACCGACGACGTAGGAGAGGCCGTCCCAGACCACGACATCGCGGTCGACCGTCCGCTCGATGCCCTCGGAGGCGGCCACGTTGCCCTTGAGGGTCTGCACGATGGTGACCTCGGGGACCTTCTCGGCGCGCAGGGTGCTGTAGTCGAGGAGGGTCGCGTTCTCGGCCCGCAGGACCATGGTCTGGTACTGGTGCGAGGGGACCTTGGCCAGGCGCGGGAAGGCGTACCAGCGCAGCAGCGGGGACAGGGCCGCGAAGAACACGGCGGCGGCGAGCAGGACCAGGGCGGCCTTGCGGCGCATTCCAGCCTCCCTTGCGGGCGGGCGGTCAGGGGTGTGCGGGCACCGTCGTCAGCAGCGGCTCGGGGGAGGTCTCGCCGGTCGGTGAGCCCAGCACGGTCAGCGTGAGGACCAGCGCGAACGCGGCGGCGAGCCCTGCGGCGGCAGCGACGACGGCGCGCATACGGGCCTCCCACACGAGCAGGTGAGCTGATGGAGCGTCAGGTCCGGGCACCGTAGCAACGGGCGCGTGAGATGAGAACAGGCCGGGTGCGACGAAGAACGGGTCGGGTGCGGCGAGGTACAGGTCGCGCACAGGCCGAGGGCGCGCCTTCTGTCGTGCGGAAGGCGCGCCCTCGGGTGCGGTGTGCGCTCAGGCGCTGGGCGACGGGCTCGGGGAGGAGGTCTCCGCCGCCGCCACGGTCAGCTCGACCGTGAGGGTGGCGCCGCCCGCGGTGGTGATGCGGAGCAGGAACGTGCCGGTGGTGTCGTCCGCGTACAGCTGAGGCAGCTTCAGCAGACCGTCGGCGTCGGTGGTCAGACCGCCGAGGGTGCGTACGGGCTTGCCGTCGGCGTCCTTGAAGTACGGGCCCTTGTCGTTGGCCGTCGGGTCGTCGGCGGACTTGACGAGGGTGGCGGTGGCCGCGACCTTGTCGGCGACGGCACCGTCGTAGGTGGCCTTCACGACGACCGGGTCGGCGAACTCGCCGCCCGGCACGCAGGTCAGCTTCGTGTCGTCGGTGCGCACGAGGGTGTCGGCGGCGCGCTCGGTGACGGTGGCCCTGTAGTCGAGGCCCGGCACCGTGCGGCCTGCGACGGTGGCACGGACGGTGACGGTCCCGGTCTTCTCGCCCGCCTGGAGCGCGGGTGCGACGGCCACACCGGAGCTGTTGGTGACGACGGTGGCCACCCGCTCGCCGCCGGCGAAGGTGGTGTCGGTGTCGCCGACCAGGGTGAAGCGGATCCGCACCTTGGCCACGGACTTGCCGGACTCGGTCTCCGCGCGGGTGCTGATCCTCTTGGTGAAGGCGTCGCCCGCCATCGCGGTGAGCTTCGCGGTGCCCGCGTCCTCCAGGTGGTCCACGGTGTCGGTGGGCGTCTGGGGGGTCTCGGGCGGCGTCGACGGCGACGTGGGCGGCTTGCTCGGGCTACCGCCGGGCGAGGTGGGCGGCTTGGGGCTGGGGCTGTTGCCGGACGGCTTTTCGGGCTTGGTGCCGTTGCCGGTGCCGGGCGTGGACGGGCTCGGAGTGGTGCCGGGGCGCCGCGTGCCGTCGTCGCTGCGGTCCGACGGGAGGGTGCCGGTGCCGTCGGGGATCTCGTGGGTGCCCTTGCGGTAGTACTCCAGCCACCTCAGGACGGTGTTCAGGTAGTCCGTGGAGTTGTTGTAGCTGAGGATCGCCCTGTTCAGGTCGCTCTGGTCGGACAGGTCCCAGCCGTTGCGGCACAGGTAGTGGCCGGCGGCGAGCGCGGCGTCGTAGATGTTGTTGGGGTCCTCGCGGCCGTCACCGTTGCCGTCGCGGCCCGCCCAGGCCCAGGTGGACGGGATGAACTGCATGGGGCCGACGGCGTTGTCGTAGCGGCTGTTGCCGTCGTAGACGCCGTTGTCGGTGTCCTTGATGAGCGCGAACCCGTTGCCGTCGAGCTGGGGGCCGATGATCGGGCTGAGCGTGGTGCCGTCGGCGCTGACGCGTCCGCCGCGGGCCTGGCCGGACTCCACCCGGCCGATGGCGGCGAGGAGTTGCCAGGGCAGGTTGCAGGCGGGCTTCTTCGCGCGCAGCGCGGCCTCGGCCTTCTTGTAGGCGTCGAGGACGGTCGCGGGTATGCCCGCCTCGGCGGCGCCGGCCGGTGTGTCCGGGTCGGCGCTCGCGGACGGTGAGGGGTTCGGGCTCTTCAGCGGCGGCAGGTCGGTGTAGTACGGCGAGTTGCCGGTGGCGCTGGAGGCCGCCTCGTCGGGCGAGGGGGTGGTGTCCGCGCTGGTCTGTCTGCCGTGGTCGTCGACGGTCACGCCCGGAGCCTGGGACGCGGACAGGGCAGCCACCGCCGCCGCGGCCACTGCGGTGGTTGCCGCTCCCTTGCGCAGCCTCCTGCCGAAATGCGCCGCCATAGAGTGAACCCCTCCCGTGGACGCCGGAGCGTCCGTCAACGTCTGCTGCGTTCGCCCTGTTGTGACGATCGGCCCGCCCCGCCGGTTGCGCGGCGGCACGGCGACCCTCGCGACCCTACGACAACTTCCTTTGCACGGACACCCGTTCCTGACCGTTATTCACCGGTTGGCCATGTTCGGTGTTGAGCGATCGTGCGGTACGGCATCACGCATACTGGGTGCTTTCCACGGCGGGAGGAGCCGAGTTGCCGTTCACGCTCAGCCATGCGGCGGCGGTGCTGCCCGCCGTACGTACCGACGGCAGCGGCCGGGGCGGCCTGGTGCCGGCCGTGCTCGTCGCGGGCAGCTTCGCTCCCGACATGACCTATTACGCGGCGAGTGTCCTGTCCGGGGCGATGCGGTTCGGGGACGTCACGCACGCGTTCTGGGGCGTGTTCACGGTCGATGTGCTCATCGCCTGGGCACTGGTGGGGCTGTGGCTGCTGGTGCGCGAACCGCTGGTGGCGCTGCTGCCGCGGGACCGGCAGGGGCGGGTGGCCGCGCTGTCGCGCTGCGGGGCGCCACGCGCCCGCGTGCGGGCGTCCCTGGTGGCGCGCTGGTACGTCTCCGCGGCGCTCGGGGCACTGACCCACGTGGTGTGGGACGCGTTCACGCATCTCGACCGGTGGGGGATGCGGGTGTTCCCGGCGCTGGGGCGGGAGATCGCGGGCTCACCGCTGTACTGGTACCTGCAGTACGGGGGCTCGGCGGTGGCGGCGGTGGTGATCGCCGTCTTCGTGGCGCGGGCGCTGCGGCGCGCGGATCCGGGCCGGCCTGTGGGGGTGCCGGTGCTGTCGGTGGCGGATCGATGGGCGGCGGTCGCGCTGCTGGGGGGCTGTGCGCTGGCGGGGGCGGTGCAGCGGGCCTCGCGGTGGTGGGCCTCCTGGGGGTCGACCGCGAAGCCCTGGGAACTGATCCCCACGGTGTGCTTCGGCGCGGGTGCCGGGCTCGTCCTCGCGCTGCCGCTGTACGCCGTGGCCGTCAGGGCGTGGCGTCCGGCCGCCCCGGCCACGCGGGGCCCTGCAGACGCGGGAACGGAGCGGCCGCGCCGTACGGCCGCACGCTGAGGGTCTCACCGGCCGCGACGAACACGGTGACGGTGCGGACCGGGCGGGGCCGGGGCAGCAGGGTCAGGACGAGGGTGAGGTAGCCGCGGGCCAGCTCGGCCCACAGCCGCCAGGGGATGGTGGGGGCGCCGGTGCCTCCGGCGCGGCCGAGGGTCCACTGTCTGCCGGCGAGGGCGTGCCGCAGCGTGGTCGCGAGCGGGGTGGGGATGCGGGCGGTACTTGCGGCGTCCGCGAAGACCGGTACGGAACCGGACGCCTCGGGCCGGGGCCCGCCGACGCCACTCCGCGGGGGTGCCGCTCTGCGGTGAAGCATGCGTATACCCATGCCCCGCATCCTGGCCGCCGACGAGAGCGGGGGCGTTTTTACGGGGGCCAGGCGGGTGAGACACGGTACGGCCGTCAGGGGGCCGGCAGGGCGGGGGCCGGCACGGAGAAGTCCCGGCAGGGGGCCGGCAGGGCGAAGGACGGCTCGGCACCGCCGGGCTCCAGCGCGGTGGCTGATCGCCCGTTGCGGCGGGAGAGGGAGCCCGGGACGCGCGCCCTGTCGTTCCCGCCCGGCCGCTTCGTCGCCGGCCCGGGGCACCTGCCCCGGGCGCCTCCCGGTTCTCTCCTGGGCCGCTAGTGGGCCGCTGATTCCCAGTCCGGGCCCGAGCCCACCGAGACGCCCAGGGGGACTCGGAGCTGGACTGCCCTGGACATCTCGTCGCGGACCAGGGTCTCCACCGTGGGACGCTCGCCGGGAGCCACCTCCAGGACGATCTCGTCGTGGACCTGGAGGAGCATGCGGGAGTTCAGGCCCGCCTCGCGCAGCGCTCTGTCCACGTTCAGCATGGCGATCTTCACGATGTCCGCCGCCGTGCCCTGGATCGGCGCGTTCAGCGCCATCCGCTCCGCCGCCTCGCGACGCTGGCGGTTGTCGCTGTTGAGGTCGGGCAGGTACCGGCGGCGGCCGAACAGCGTCGCCGTGTACCCGGTCGCCCGTGCCTCGCCGACGACCCGCTGGAGATAGTCCCGCACACCGCCGAAGCGCTCGAAGTACGCGTCCATCAGGGCCCGCGCCTCCGCCGCCTCGATGTTCAGCTGCTGGGAGAGCCCGAACGCCGACAGACCGTACGCCAGGCCGTACGACATGGCCTTGATCTTGCGGCGCATCTCCGCGTCCACGGCGGACGGCTCCACGGAGAACACCTGCGCGGCGGCCGTGGTGTGCAGGTCCTCGCCCGAGGTGAACGCCTCGATCAGGCCCGCGTCCTCGGAGAGGTGGGCCATCACGCGCAGTTCGATCTGGCTGTAGTCGGCGGTCAGCAGGGACTCGTAGCCCTCGCCGACCACGAAGCCGCGGCGGATGGCGCGGCCCTCGTCCGTGCGG
This sequence comes from Streptomyces sp. NPDC052012, assembly GCF_040689265.1. Lineage (NCBI taxonomy): Bacteria > Bacillati > Actinomycetota > Actinomycetes > Kitasatosporales > Streptomycetaceae > Streptomyces > Streptomyces sp. NPDC052012. The sequence continues at coordinate 723,664 of NZ_JBFAXA010000001.1, read as the reverse complement.
ACCGGGATGTTCTGGAGGTTCGGGTCGGTCGAGGACAGCCGGCCGGTGGCGGCGACCGTCTGGTTGAACGTGGTGTGGATCCGGCCGTCCGCGGCGATCGTCTTGATCAGGCCCTCGACGGTGACGCGCAGCTTCGCCTGCTCACGGTGCCGGAGCATGATCACCGGCAGTTCGTTGTCGGTCTGGCCGGCGAGCCAGGCCAGGGCGTCCGCGTCCGTGGTGTAGCCGGTCTTCGTCTTCTTCGTCTTCGGCAGGCCCAGCTCGCCGAACAGGACCTCCTGGAGCTGCTTGGGCGAGCCCAGGTTGAACTCGTGCCCCGCCGCCGCGTGGGCCTCCTTCACCGCCTGCTGCACGGCGCCCGCGAACATCTGCTCCATGGCCTCCAGGTGGGCCCGGTCCGCCGCGATGCCGTGCCGCTCCATGCGGGCCAGCAGCGCGGACGTCGGCAGCTCGACGTCCCGCAGCAGTTCCGCGGCGCCGACCTGCTCGAGCCGGCCCTCGAAGGCCTCCCCCAGGTCGAGGACGGCGCGGGCCTGCACCATCAGCGCCTCCGCCTCGGCGCCGTCGTCCGAGCCGAAGGCCAGCTGGCCGTCGGCCGCCGCCGGGGGCGCCAGCTCGCGGTGCAGATACTCCATGGACAGCGCGTCGAGGTCGAAGGAGCGGCGGCCCGGCTTGACCAGGTAGGCGGCGAGCGCGGTGTCCATGGTCACGCCCTCGACGCTCCAGCCGTGCTCGGCGAAGACCCGCATCGCGCCCTTGACGTTGTGGAAGACCTTCGGCCGGGCCGGGTCGGCGAGCCAGGCGGCGAAGGCCCGCTCGTCGGCCTCGTCCAGCTCGGAGGGGTCGAACCAGGCCGCCGGTCCGCCGGCCGTGGCCAGCGCGACCTCGGCGACCGAGCCGGTGCCCAGCGCCCAGGTGTCGACCGTGGCGACGCCGAGCGGGCCCGCGCCGTGCTCGGTGAGCCAGCCGGCCAGCTCGCCGGTGCGCAGCACGGTGCCGTCCAGCTCCACGCCGTCCGCGACGACCGGGGTGGCCTCGGCCTCCACGGCTCCGGGGTCGACGGCGAACAGCCGCTCGCGCAGCGAGGGGTTCCTGATCTCCAGGGTGTCGAGGATCATCGCCACGGCCTTGCGGTCGTAGGCGGTCCGCTCCAAGGCGGTGACGGCCTTGGGCAGCGGGACCTGGCGCTCCAGCTCGGTGAGCCGGCGGTTGAGCTTGACCGCTTCCAGGTGGTCGCGCAGATTCTGCCCGGCCTTGCCCTTGACCTCCTCGACGCGCTCGACGAGCTCCGCGAATGAACCGAACTGGTTGATCCACTTCGCGGCGGTCTTCTCGCCGACGCCGGGGATGCCGGGCAGGTTGTCGGAGGGGTCGCCGCGCAGCGCCGCGAAGTCGGGGTACTGCGCGGGCGTCAGCCCGTACTTCTCGAACACCTTCTCCGGGGTGAACCGGGTCAGCTCGGAGACGCCCTTCGTCGGATAGAGGACCGTGGTGTGCTCGGAGACCAGCTGGAAGGAGTCGCGGTCACCGGTGACGATCAGCACCTCGAAGCCCTCGGCCTCGGCCTGGGTGGCGAGGGTGGCGATGATGTCGTCCGCCTCGTACCCGTCGACGGCGAAGCGCTCGGCGTGCATCGCGTCGAGCAGCTCGCCGATCAGCTCGACCTGTCCCTTGAACTCGTCGGGGGTCTTGGAGCGGTTCGCCTTGTACTCGGTGAACTCCTGGGACCGCCAGGTCTTGCGGGACACGTCGAACGCCACCGCGAAGTGCGTGGGCGCCTCGTCGCGCAGCGTGTTGGCCAGCATCGACGCGAAGCCGTAGATCGCGTTCGTCGGCTGGCCCGTCGCGGTGGTGAAGTTCTCCGCGGGCAGCGCGAAGAACGCGCGGTAGGCCAGCGAGTGCCCGTCCATGAGCATCAGGCGTGGGCGGTCGCCGGCGGGGGTGGTCTCGGTCTTCTTCGATGCTGTCTCTGCCACGTCCCCGATCCTGCCACGGCCCACTGACAACGGGTCGCCATCAGGACGGCGGAGGGCTGCGCCACGGCCGGGCAAGGGGACGGGAAAAGAGGGCGGACGGGGCTGATCGCTGTCGGTGGCGCGTGCGAGGATCGGAGACGTACTTCACACGTGTACGCGAAGGAGGGTGCGCGATGGCCAGGAAGCCGCCGAAGGCCGATCCGGTGCAGGACGCGCCGCAGGTCGCCGAGCCGAAGCACGCGGCCGCGGGCCTCACGGCGATCGGGCACACCCTGCGCGCGGCCCAGCGCCAGATGGGCGCGAAGCGCACCGCGCTGACGCTGCTCAGCGTGAACCAGAAGGACGGCTTCGACTGCCCGGGCTGCGCCTGGCCGGAGCCGGAGCACCGGCACCGGGCGGAGTTCTGTGAGAACGGCGCGAAGGCGGTGGCGGAGGAGGCCACCCTGCGCCGGGTCACGCCGGAGTTCTTCGCCGAGCACCCGGTCGCCGACCTGGCCGGCCGCAGCGGGTACTGGCTGGGGCAGCAGGGCCGGCTGACCCACCCCGTGTATCTGCCCGAGGGCGGCACGCACTACGAGCCGGTCACCTGGGAGCGGGCCTTCGACATCGTCGCCGAGGAGATCGCCGCGCTCGGCTCCCCCGACGAGGCCGTCTTCTACACCTCGGGGCGCACCAGCAACGAGGCCGCGTTCCTGTACCAGCTGTTCGCGCGGGAGCTCGGCACCAACAACCTGCCCGACTGCTCCAACATGTGCCACGAGTCCTCCGGCTCGGCCCTGTCGGAGACCATCGGCATCGGCAAGGGCAGCGTGCTGCTGGACGATCTCCACAAGGCCGATCTGATCATCGTCGCCGGCCAGAACCCGGGGACGAACCATCCGCGCATGCTGAACGCGCTGGAGAAGGCCAAGGCGAACGGCGCGCGGATCATCAGCGTGAACCCGCTGCCGGAGGCGGGCCTGGAGCGCTTCAAGAACCCGCAGACCCCGAAGGGCCTCACCACCGGCGCCGCGCTCACCGATCTGTTCCTGCAGATCCGCATCGGCGGCGACCAGGCGCTGTTCCGCCTCCTCAACAAGCTGATCCTCGAGACGGAGGGCGCCGTCGACGAGGACTTCGTACGGGAACACACGCACGGCTTCGAGGAGTTCGCCGCAGCCGCAGGCGCCGCCGACTGGGGCGAGACGCTCGCCGCCACCGGGCTCACGCGCGGGGACATCGAGGCGTGCCTGCGCATGGTGCTCGCCTCGCGGCGCACCATCGTGTGCTGGGCGATGGGCCTCACCCAGCACAAGCACGCGGTGCCGACCATCAAGGAAATCGTCAACTTCCTTCTGCTGCGCGGCAACATCGGCCGCCCGGGCGCCGGCGTGTGCCCCGTGCGCGGCCACTCCAATGTGCAGGGCGACCGCACCATGGGGATCTTCGAACGGCCCGCTCCCGCGTTCCTGGACGCCTTGGAGAAGGAGTTCGGCTTCGCCCCGCCGCGCGAGCACGGCCTCGACGTCGTGCGGGCGATCCGCGCGCTGCGTGACGGCGAGGCGAAGGTCTTCTTCGCCATGGGCGGCAACTTCGTCTCCGCCTCGCCCGACACGGAGGTCACCGAGGCCGCGATGCGCCGGGCCCGGCTGACGGTGCATGTGTCGACCAAGCTGAACCGCTCGCACACGGTGACGGGCGCGCGGGCGCTGATCCTGCCGACCCTCGGCCGTACGGAACGCGATGTGCAGGCGGGCGGCGAGCAGTTCGTCACCGTCGAGGACTCCATGGGCATGGTGCACGCCTCGCGCGGGCGGCTGGAACCGGCGAGCCCGCGGCTGCTGTCCGAACCGGCGATCGTGTGCCGGCTGGCCCGGCGGGTGCTCGGCGCGGACAGCAAGGTGCCGTGGGAGGAGTTCGAGCGGGACTACGCCACGATCCGGGACCGCATCGCCCGCGTGGTCCCCGGTTTCGAGGACTTCAACGCGCGCGTGGCCCGGCCCGGAGGGTTCGCGCTCCCCCACGCCCCGCGCGACGAGCGCCGCTTCCCGACCGCCACCGGGAAGGCCAACTTCACCGCCGCGCCGGTGGAGTACCCGGAGCTTCCCGAGGGCCGGCTGCTCCTCCAGACGCTGCGCTCGCACGACCAGTACAACACCACGATCTACGGCCTCGACGACCGCTACCGGGGCATCAAGGGCGGGCGGCGCGTGGTGCTGGTCAACCCCGAGGACGCGCGGGAGCTGCGGCTCGCGGACGGCTCGTACGTCGACCTGGTGAGTGAGTGGCGGGACGGGGTGGAGCGCCGGGCACCCGGTTTCCGTGTCGTGCACTATCCGACGGCCCGCGGCTGCGCCGCCGCGTACTACCCGGAGACCAACGTGCTGGTGCCGCTGGATGCCACCGCGGACGTCAGCAACACCCCGGCCAGCAAGTCCGTGGTGGTCCGTCTGGAACAATCGGCGACCGACTGAGCGTTTGCTCAGTCGAGGCAGCGCCGAGAGCGATCACGACGAAACGGAGCCGGGCCCATGGGCGAGCAGCAGCAGGTGAAGTTCCCGCAGGAGGTCATCGACGAGTACGCCGCGCTCGGCGTCGACCTGCAGGCGCTGTTCTCGGCGGGCCATCTGGGCACGCGGATGGGCGTGCAGATCCTGGAGGCGTCGGCCGAGCGGGTCGTCGGGACGATGCCGGTGGAGGGGAACACCCAGCCGTACGGGCTGCTGCACGGCGGCGCGTCCGCGGTGCTGGCCGAGACGCTCGGCTCGGTGGGCTCGATGCTGCACGGCGGCAGCTCCAAGATCGCCGTGGGCGTCGACCTCAACTGCACGCACCACCGCGGGGTGCGCTCCGGCCTGGTCACCGGCGTCGCCACGCCGGTGCACCGGGGGCGGTCCACGGCGACGTACGAGATCGTCATCTCGGACGAGGCGGACAAGCGGGTGTGCACCGCACGCCTGACGTGCCTGCTGCGGGACGTGAACCCGCAGGACGTGGAGCGCATGGGCACGACCGGCTGACCCCGCGCCGCAACCGGTGCGGGGCCACCGAGTGGCACACGCCACAGCCCCGCACCACCAGCCCACGCACCCGCGCCGCGCCCTCCGAGGCGGCGCCTGTCATCGCCCCGCACCACCAAGCCGCACACCCGTGCGGCCCCCGCCGAGCGGTACGGTCCATCACCCCACGCCACCAGGCCACGCACCCGCGCAGCCCCCGCCCAGGCGGCACCCACCGCCGCCCCGCACCACCAGGCCACGCACCCGCGCAGCCCCCGCCCAGGCGGGCACCCACCGCCGCCCCGCACCACCAAACCGCCCACCCGCGCAGCCCCCGCCGAGACGGCACCCACCGCCCCGCACCGCCAAACCGCGCACCCCCGCCGCGCCCGCCGAGGCGGCACCCGCCGTCGCCCGCACCGCCATTGCCGCCGGACGGCGGGCGCCTTAGCGTTCGTTCCATGAAACGGGGAGGCCCTTGTCGACCGAAGGGCCGGGCCGGCCGCCCGGCGTGGGCGCGTGACCCGCGCCTCGCCGCCGCGCTGCTTCTCGTCGGCGTCCTGACGAGCGGGTGCGGTGCGGGCGGTTCCGGAGCCGCCCCCGTCCCCGGCTCCTCCTCCCCCGCGTCCCCCTCCTCCCCCTCACCGTCCGCCACCTCCGCCGAAGCGGTCTGCGTCGAGGTCGTGACGCACTGGTCCCGTGAGGTGCTGGCCGGGACCGCGTACGGCGACTACCAGTCGATGGGGTTGTCCAACGGCCAGTACGAGATCCTGCGTGCGGCCGTCGCCGCGGCACGGCCCGTCGAGAAGCGGCAAGGCACCCGCGCCGCCCATGAGGTGATGGACCGTCACGTACAACAGGGCTGCGCCGAGCGGTATCGCGGTGGCGGGCCGAGTGAAGGGCCGTGGCAGTGAGCGGCATCGGTCCCGTGGAGCCGGGTGACGGCACGCAGGCCCGGGACACCGCCCCGCCGCTCCCCCGCGGGCCCCAACTCGGGCCGCTCAGCGCGCTGTACGGCCGCCACCGACGGGCCGCGCTCGCCACTCTCACCACCGCGGCCGTCCTCGCCGGCACCGGTTACCTCTACGCCACCCGGCCCGAGCAACCCGCGCCCGTACCGCCGCCGTACCCGTCCCAGGTCACCGTCATCACCTACCTGAAACCGCAGGCCACACCCCCTGGAACAGAAAAACGGAACTTCCGGTTCACGGCCGAGCTCAGCGTGGAATCCGGCCCTCCCGTCACCGTCACCCGGATATCCCAGCCGTACGAGGGGCTTTCCGTGATCTCCAGCCCACGCACGCCTTTCCGGACAAAAGCAGGCGCCCCCCGCAAGATCATGATCACCCTCCGGGTGACGGAATGCGGGAAAGTGCCGGGAAGTGCCGGGCTGCCTTTCCTGGACGTAACTCTACGTAATACACGCGCAATGCAGGTGCACAGCTTCATCCTGGGGTCCCGCTACGCCCAGGACCTCTCCCAGGCCCTACAGGTCGCCTGTAGCAACGATTCCAGGTAATCACCAAAACCCCTGAGACGCCTGAACACACCCCTGCGAGTCCTGCGGTTTCTCATCATGCGGACAGGGCAAAACGGCGAGAATTCCTCCGTTCCCCCCACTCAGTACCGCTCTGCAATACGTCGTGTCATAACAAGAGCGTCACAGCCTTGGCCAGACTCTCCTCCACGTTCCCCACACACGCTTAGAGTCACGGCCAGTCACCGCGGAGCCCGATTGTCACTTCGGCCCAGCGCTCGACTCGGCCGTTTCCACCGGGAAGCGGCTGTCAGGGGAAAGGACTGGATCGTGCGTCAACGTTCGCTCATCGCCATCACCGCCGCGCTGGCGGCGGGAGCACTCACCCTCACCGCCTGCGGCTCGCGCGACGACAACGGCGGCGGCTCGGACTCGGGCAACGGTGGCACCACCGTGGTCATCGGCGTCGACGCGCCACTGACCGGCGACCTGTCCGCGCTCGGCCTCGGCATCAAGAACTCCGTGGACCTCGCGGCCAAGACCGCCAACAAGGAGAAGTACGTCGACGGCGTCACCTTCAAGATCGAGGCCCTCGACGACCAGGCGCAGCCCTCCTCCGGCCAGGCCAACGCCACCAAGTTCGTCGCCAACGAGGACGTCCTCGGCGTCGTCGGCCCGCTGAACTCCTCCGTCGCCGAGTCGATGCAGAAGGTCTTCGACGACGCCAAGCTCGTCCAGGTCTCGCCCGCCAACACCAACCCGGCCCTCACCCAGGGCCCGGACTGGCAGACCAAGAAGGCGCGCCAGTACAAGTCGTACTTCCGCACCGCGACCACGGACGCCATCCAGGGCCCGTTCGCCGCGCAGTACCTGTACAACGACTCCAAGAAGCGCAAGGTCTTCGTCATCGACGACAAGAAGACCTACGGCGCCGGTCTGGCCGCCACCTTCAGCGAGGAGTTCAAGAAGCTCGGCGGCAAGGTCGTCGGCACGGACCACATCGACCCGGACACCAAGGACTTCTCCGCGGTCGCCACCAAGGTCAAGAACTCCGGCGCCGACGTCGTCTACTACGGCGGCGAGTACCCGCAGGCCGGCCCGCTCAGCAAGCAGATCAAGGCCGCCGGTGCCAAGATCCCGCTGGTCGGCGGTGACGGCATCTACAGCGCCGACTTCATCAAGCTGACCGGCGCCAGCGGCACCGGTGACCTCGCCACCTCGGTCGGCGCCCCGGTCGAGAAGATCCCGTCCGCCAAGGAGTTCGTCGCCAACTACAAGGCGGCCGGCTACAAGGACGCCTACGAGGCCTACGGCGGCTACTCCTACGACTCGGCGTGGGCGATCATCGAGGCCGTGAAGTCGGTCGTCGAGGACAACGACGGCAAGCTGCCCGACGACGCCCGCGAGAAGGTCACGGCTGCCATGCAGAACGTGTCCTTCGACGGAGTCACCGGCAAGGTCTCGTTCGACGAGTTCGGTGACGCCACCAACAAGCAGCTCACCGTCTACGCCGTGGAGAACGGTGACTGGAAGGACGTCAAGTCCGGCACCTACACCGGCTGACCCACACCCGCATCACCTGAAGCCGCGCGGGGCGCTGCACCACTGGCGCCCCGCGCGGACTCACATCCGGCCCCATCCGTCGAACATTCCGAACGTCTCGGAGGACATGCGGTGAACGAACTGCCGCAGCAGCTGGTCAACGGCCTGCTACTGGGATCCATGTACGGGCTGGTCGCCATCGGCTACACAATGGTCTATGGCATCGTCCAGCTCATCAACTTCGCCCACGGCGAGATCTTCATGGTGGGCGGCTTCGGTGCCCTCACCGTCTATCTCTATGTGCTGCCCGACGGCACATCCATGTGGATAGCCCTCCCGCTGATGCTCCTCGCGGGCGTCATCGTCGCCGTCCTGGTCGCCGTGGGAGCGGAACGGTTCGCCTACCGCCCCCTGCGAGGCGCCCCACGTCTCGCCCCCCTCATCACCGCCATCGGTCTCTCCCTCGCCCTGCAGCAGGCCATCTGGGCCTGGTACCCCGGCGGTGAGGACTCCCTGAACTTCCCGCAGATCGAGGGCGGCCCCTTCGAGATCGGCAGCGTCACCATCCAGACCGGCGACGTCTTCCTGTTCGTCGTCGCGCCCCTCAGCATGGCCGTCCTCGCCTGGTTCGTGATGAAGACCCGCACCGGACGCGGCATGCAGGCCACCGCCCAGGACCCCGACACCGCCAAGCTCATGGGCATCAACACCGACCGCATCATCGTGATCGCGTTCGCCCTCGGCGCCGTGTTCGCGGCCGTCGGTGCCGTCGCCTACGGCCTGAAATACGGCCAGGTCCAGTTCCGCATGGGCTTCATCCTGGGCCTGAAGGCCTTCACCGCCGCCGTCCTCGGCGGCATCGGCAACATCTACGGGGCCATGCTCGGCGGTCTCGTCCTCGGTGTCGCCGAAGCGCTGTCCACGGCCTACATCGCCGACATCCCCGGCATGGACCAGTTCGGCAGCCAGTCCTGGGCCAACGTCTGGGCCTTCGTTCTCCTCATCCTCGTGCTCCTGTTCAGGCCCCAGGGTCTGCTCGGTGAGCGAGTCGCGGACAGGGCGTGACACCGATGACCACACAGACCACAGCAGCCAAGACCACCGGCGCCCCCGCGGCCGACGCCCCCAAGGGCCTGGTCGGCCTCCCCGAGAACGTGGGCCGCGCCCTGGCCACCGCCGGCGGCGTCCTCGCCGTCGTCTCCACCTTCCTCGCCTGGACCTGGACCTCGGAGTTCCCCGGCGACCTCACCGTCTACGGCTACCCGGGCGGCCTGCAGGTGCTCGTCCTCGTCGGCGGCGCCCTCACCGCGCTGTTCGGCCTCGCCTCCTACGGCGTCAAGGGCCTGCGCTGGCTCGTCCCCGCCGGCGCCGACAGCGCCATCAAGCTCGCCGCGCTCGGCACGTTCGTCACCGCCTGGTACACGGTCATCGCGATCAGCGTGAAGCTGGGCGGCGTCGTCAACCTCGAGCCCGGCGGCTACATCGTGGCCGTCGTGACGCTGCTCGCCCTCGTCGGCGCGCTCGCCCTGCCGTTCGAGCGGCCGGCGCCCGACCCGCACGACCCCGACGACACCGGCTGGGAGCAGTTCCGCCACAACGCGCGCCACCAGGGCGCCGTCATCAAGGCGGCCTTCGCGAGCGGCACCACCAAGGCCCCGGCCCGGCAGCTCCCCTCGTACGCCGAGATCCTCGTCATCGTCGCCGCCCTCGCCGTCGGCCTCCTGGTCTTCACCTACGGCATCGGCACCGAGTACGACGAGCTGTTCGTCGGCTTCCTGATCACCGCCGGCTTCGGCTTCGCCGCGATCGCCAAGTCCGGGCTGATCAACCGGGTCTCGGCGATCACCTCCAAGCACCGCACGGTCACCATGATCGGTGCGTTCGTCGCTGCCGCCGCGTTCCCCTTCACCCAGTCCGACGACCAGTACGCCACCATCGGCGTCTACATCCTGATCTTCGCCACCGTCGCCCTGGGCCTGAACATCGTCGTCGGCCTGGCCGGCCTGCTCGACCTCGGTTACGTCGCCTTCCTCGGTGTCGGCGCCTACACGGCGGCCATGGTCTCCGGAAGCCCGTCCAGCCCGTTCGACATCCACCTGCCGTTCTGGGCCAGCGCCCTGCTCGGCGCGGCCGTCGCCATGGTCTTCGGCGTGATCATCGGCGCCCCGACCCTGCGACTGCGCGGCGACTACCTCGCCATCGTCACCCTGGGCTTCGGTGAGATCTTCCGTATCGCCGTCCTGAACATGGACGGCACCTCCGGACCGGACATCACCAACGGCTCCAACGGCATCTCCTCGATCCCGAACCTGAACATCCTCGGGTTCGACTTCGGCCAGGAGCACACCATCGCCGGGTTCACCATCGCCCGGTTCGCCAACTACTTCCTGCTGATGCTGCTCATCACGCTGGTCGTCGTCATCGTCTTCCGGCGCAGCAGCGACTCCCGCATCGGCCGCGCCTGGGTCGCGATCCGCGAGGACGAGACGGCCGCGCTCGCCATGGGCATCAACGGCTTCCGCGTCAAGCTGATCGCCTTCGCTCTCGGCGCCGCGCTCGCCGGTCTCGCCGGCACCGTCCAGGCACACGTCACCTACACCGTGACGCCCGAGCAGTACCAGTTCGCCCACGTCGTCCCGCCCAACAGCGCCTTCCTGCTCGCCGCGGTCGTCCTCGGCGGCATGGGCACCATCAGCGGACCTCTGGTCGGCGCGGCGCTGCTCTACCTGATCCCCGCCAAGCTCCAGTTCCTCGGCGACTACCAGCTCTTCGCCTTCGGCCTCGCGCTCGTGCTCCTGATGCGCTTCCGGCCGGAGGGCCTGATCCCCAACCGGCGCCGCCAGCTCGAATTCCACGAAGAGGCCGAAGCGCCCACAGTCCTCAGCAAGGCAGGGGCCTGACAGACGATGACCACCGACACCACCACCAAGAGCGCGCCCACCGGCGCCGCCCCCGGCGAGACCGTCCTCGACGCCCGCGGCGTGACCATGCGCTTCGGCGGCCTCACGGCCGTCAGCGACGTCAACCTCACCGTCAGCGCCGGGGAGATCGTCGGCCTCATCGGGCCCAACGGCGCCGGCAAGACGACCTTCTTCAACTGCCTCACGGGCCTGTACATCCCCACCGAGGGCGAGGTCCGCTACAAGGGCCAGGTCCTGCCGCCCAAGTCCTTCAAGGTCACCGCCGCCGGCATCGCGCGCACCTTCCAGAACATCCGTCTGTTCGCCAACATGACGGTCCTGGAGAACGTGCTCGTCGGCCGGCACACCCGCACGAAGGAGGGCCTGTGGTCGGCGCTGCTGCGCCTGCCCGGGTTCCACAGGGCGGAGGCCGCCAGCCGCGAGCGGGCCATGGAGCTGCTGGCCTTCGTCGGTCTCGCCGACAAGGCCGAGCACCTCGCCCGCAACCTGCCCTACGGCGAGCAGCGCAAGCTGGAGATCGCGCGGGCCCTGGCGAGCGAGCCGGGCCTGCTGCTCCTCGACGAGCCGACCGCCGGTATGAACCCGCAGGAGACCCGCGCCACCGAGGAACTGGTCTTCGCCATCCGCGACAAGGGCATCGCCGTCCTCGTCATCGAGCACGACATGCGGTTCATCTTCAACCTGTGTGACCGCGTCGCCGTCCTCGTCCAGGGCCAGAAGCTCATCGAGGGCGACGCGGCCACCGTCCAGGGCGACGAGCGCGTCATCGCCGCCTACCTCGGAGAACCCCTCGAGAACGACCCCGGCGCCGAGGAAGCAGCCGAGGTCGAGGCCGCCGAAGCCGCGGCCGAGACCACCACGGACTCCGCGCCCGGCAAGGAGAACGACCGATGACCGCACTCCTCGAAGTCGAAGACCTCCGGGTCGCCTACGGCAAGATCGAAGCCGTCAAGGGCATCTCCTTCAAGGTCGAGGCCGGCGAGGTCGTCACCCTCATCGGCACCAACGGGGCCGGCAAGACGACCACCCTGCGCACCCTGTCGGGGCTGCTGAAGCCGGTCGGCGGCCAGATCAAGTTCAACGGCAAGTCGCTGAAGAAGATCCCCGCCCACGAGATCGTCTCCCACGGTCTCGCCCACTCCCCCGAGGGGCGGCACATCTTCCCGCGCATGACCATCGAGGACAACCTGCGCCTCGGTGCCTTCCTGCGCAGCGACAAGGCGGGCATCGAGCGGGACATCCAGCGCGCCTACGACCTCTTCCCCATCCTCGGGGAACGCCGCAAGCAGGCCGCGGGAACCCTCTCCGGCGGTGAGCAGCAGATGCTCGCCATGGGCAGGGCGCTGATGTCCCAGCCCAAGCTGCTCATGCTCGACGAGCCCTCCATGGGTCTGTCGCCGATCATGATGCAGAAGATCATGGCGACCATCGCCGAGCTCAAGTCCCAGGGCACCACCATTCTGCTCGTCGAGCAGAACGCCCAGGCGGCGCTGTCCCTCGCGGACCACGGCCACGTCATGGAGGTCGGCAGCATCGTCCTGTCCGGCACGGGCCAGGACCTCCTGCACGACGAGTCCGTCCGCAAGGCGTACCTCGGCGAGGACTGAGCCGGCGCGGCAGCCGCGTACGACGAGGCCCGCGTCCCCTTCTCCGGGGGCGCGGGCCTCTGTACGTGTGTCGCGGGGCTCTGTACGTGCAGGGAGGGCTCAGCCCTTCGACGCCTTCTTCTCCTCCGCGTCGTCGATGACCGCCTGCGCCACCTGCTGCATCGACATCCGCCGGTCCATGGACGTCTTCTGGATCCACCGGAACGCGGCCGGCTCGGTCAGCCCGTACTGGGTCTGGAGCACCGACTTCGCGCGGTCCACCAGCTTGCGCGTCTCCAGCCGCTGGCTCAGGTCCGCGACCTCGCGCTCCAGCTCCTTCAGCTCCGTGAACCGGGAGACGGCCATCTCGATCGCCGGGACGACATCGCTCTTGCTGAACGGCTTGACGAGATACGCCATGGCGCCGGCGTCCCGCGCCCGCTCCACCAGGTCGCGCTGGGAGAACGCGGTCAGCATCAGCACCGGGGCGATCCGCTCCTCGGCGATCTTCTCGGCCGCGGAGATGCCGTCCAGCTTCGGCATCTTCACATCGAGGATGACCAGGTCGGGCTGGTGCTCACGGGCGAGCTCGATGGCCTGCTCACCGTCACCGGCCTCGCCGACGACGGTGTAGCCCTCCTCCTCCAGCATCTCTTTGAGGTCGAGCCGGATCAGCGCCTCGTCCTCGGCGATCACGACGCGGGTCGTCATCGGAGGCACGTGCGACTTGTCGTCATCGGGCACGTCTACAGGCTGGTGCGACTCGGGGGCGCTCACGTGGGCTCCTTGGTGCGGGGCAGACCGGTACTGCTGACAAGAGCGTACCCAGCTGCGGTAAGGTGGGGGCACGGCGGGTGACCGCCGACCTTCATTTCAAAGGGAGCCCCGGTAGCCCAGCGGTAGAGGCAATGGTCTCAAACACCATACAGCGTCGGTTCGAATCCGACCCGGGGTACTTTTCCTCCGGTTCCAAGGTCGTCATTTGAGACTGTCGTCCTCGCCGATCCGGTGAACCCGGACCAGATTGGTCGAGCCCGGGACGCCTGGGGGCGAGCCAGCCGTGATGATCACGACATCGCCCCTGTCGCAGCGGCCGTACTCCGTCAGCAGCTCGTCCACCTGGTCGACCATCGCGTCCGTCGAGTCCACGTGCGGTCCGAGGAAGGTCTCCACGCCCCACGACAGGCTGAGCTGCGAGCGGGTGGCCGGCTCCGGGGTGAACGCCAGCAGGGGGATCGGGGAGCGGTAGCGGGACAGCCGGCGGGCCGTGTCTCCGGACTGGGTGAAGGCGACCAGGAACCTCGCTCCCAGGAAGTCGCCGATCTCCGCCGCCGCGCGGGCCACCGCCCCGCCCTGCGTGCGGGGCTTGTTGCGTTCGGTCAGGGGCGGCAGGCCCTTGGCGAGGATGTCCTCCTCGGCCGCCGCCACGATGCGGGACATGGTGCGGACCGTCTCGACGGCGTACTTGCCGACGCTGGTCTCGCCGGAGAGCATCACCGCGTCCGTGCCGTCGATGACCGCGTTGGCGACGTCGGAGGCCTCGGCGCGGGTGGGCCGGGCGCTGTCGATCATCGAGTCGAGCATCTGGGTCGCGACGATGACCGGCTTGGCGTTGCGCTTGGCGAGTTTGATCGCGCGCTTCTGGACGATGGGGACCTGTTCGAGGGGCATCTCGACGCCGAGGTCCCCGCGGGCGACCATCAGGGCGTCGAAGGCGGCCACGATGTCGTCGATGTTCTCGACCGCCTGCGGCTTCTCGATCTTGGCGATGACGGGGAGGCGGCGGCCCTCCTCGTCCATGATCCGGTGGACGTCCCTGATGTCGCGTCCGGAGCGGACGAACGACAGGGCGACGAGGTCGAACCCGGTGGTCAGCGCCCAGCGCAGATCGTCCTCGTCCTTCTTGGACAGGGCGGGGACGGAGACGGCGACACCGGGCAGGTTGAGGCCCTTGTGGTCGGAGACCACGCCGCCCTCGAGGACGGTGGTGCGGACCCGCGGGCCGTCGACGGCGGTGACTTCGAGGGTGACCTTGCCGTCGTCGACCAGGATGCGCTCACCGGGAGTGACGTCCTCGGCGAGTCCGGCGTAGGTGGTGCCGCAGAGGTGGCGGTCGCCCTCGACGCCCTCCTCGACGGTGATGGTGAAGGTGTCGCCGCGTTCAAGGAGTACGGGACCTTCGGCGAAGCGGCCGAGCCGGATTTTCGGACCTTGAAGGTCGGCGAGGATGCCGACGCTGCGGCCGGTCTCGTCGGCGGCCTTCCGAACGCGCTGGTAACGCGCCTCGTGTTCGGCGTGGGTGCCGTGGCTGAGGTTGAATCGGGCGACGTCCATCCCCGCGTCGACCAGCGCTTTGATCTGGTCGTAGGAGTCGGTGGCGGGCCCCAGTGTGCAGACGATTTTCGCTCGGCGCATGGGTCGAGCCTAGGGCTTACCGATGGGTAGTCAGGTGGTTGGGCGTGACGACTCAACGGACGGACGATGAAGGGCCGTTGACAAGAATTGAATTCGAAAGACGGTTCTACGGGTGGGGGTGCCGGGGCACGTTCACAGGCTCGGCGGCAGCATCGTGAACCGGGCGTTGACCTCGGCGTGGAGGTGCTGCTGCCGGGGTTCGAGGTCGAGGGGCGCGGGGGCGGTGTCCTCGGCGGACGCGGCGAAGGCCATGCTGCGGGCGGCGTACTCCGGCGGATGGGGCAGTTCCGTGCCGGTGTCGGCGAGTTCGATGAGGGCGGCGAGTGAGGTCCCGAGGGCCTCGGCGTAGGCGCGGGCGCGCCGGACGGCTTCCCGCACCGCCTGCCGGCGGGCTTCGCCGTAGGCCGGGGAGTCGGGGCGCAGGGCCCACCAGGGACCGTCGACGCGGCTGAGCTCCAGGTCGGCGAGACGGGTGACCAGTTCGCCGAGCGCGGTGAAGTCGCCCAGTTCGGCGGTGAGGTGGACGGTGCCGCGGTAGGTGCGCACGCGTTCGCCGCGGCCGTGTTTGGTCAGTTCGGGGGCGACGGTGAGGGCGCCGGTCTCGAGGCGTTCGACGGCGTCGCCGTAGCCCTTGATCAGGTCGAGGGCCGAGGCGTTGCGGCGGGTGAGGTCGTCGAGGGTGCCGCGGCGGTCACGGCCCCGGGCGGTGAGGGTGACGCCGATGCGGGCGATCTCGGGGGCCACGTCGAGGTGGGCCTCGCCGCGGACGGTGAGGTGGGGGACGTCGGGGGTGCCGTAGGGGGTGGCCGTCATACGGACAGTGTGCCGGTCACCGGATCGCAACGTGGGGGGACTGTTGCCGTTGGGCGTGTTCAGGTCAGAATCAGCGGGCCGCTCTACGCGCGTTGCTGCGTGGGCTGTCCGAGTCACTGTGAGGGGAATCTGATATGCCGTTGAACCGCCGGAAGTTCCTGGAGAGGTCCGCCGTGACGGGAGCGGGGGTGGCGCTGGCGGGCGCGGTGACGGCTCCCGCGGCGACGGCCGCCGAGGCGGGGCACGGGAAGAAGCGGCCGAAGCGGTACGCGCTGACCGTGATGGGGACGACCGACCTGCACGGGCACGTCTTCAACTGGGACTACTTCAAGGACGCGGAGTACACCGACCCGGCCGGCAACGCGCAGGGCCTCGCCCGGATCTCGACGCTGGTGAACCGGATCCGCGAGGAGAGGGGCCGGCACAACACGCTCCTGCTGGACGCGGGCGACACCATCCAGGGCACCCCGCTGACGTACTACTACGCGAAGGTCGACCCCATCACCGCCGAGGGCGGGCCGGTGCACCCGATGGCGCAGGCGATGAACGCGATCGGGTACGACGCGGTGGCGCTCGGCAACCACGAGTTCAACTACGGCATCGAGACGCTGCGGAAGTTCGAGGAGCAGTGCGACTTCCCGCTGCTCGGCGCGAACGCGCTGGACGCGAAGACGCTGAAGCCCGCCTTCCCGCCGTACTTCATCAAGACGTTCCGGGTGAAGGGCGCGCCGCCCGTGAGGGTGGCGGTGCTGGGCCTGACGAACCCGGGCATCGCGATCTGGGACAAGGCGTACGTGCAGGGGAAGCTGACGTTCCCGGGTCTGGAGGAGCAGGCGGCGAAGTGGGTGCCGAAACTGCGGTCCATGGGCGCGGACGTGGTGGTGGTGTCGGCGCACTCGGGGTCGTCGGGCACCTCGTCGTACGGGGATCAGCTGCCGTACGTGGAGAACGCGGCGGCGAACGTGGCGAAGCAGGTGCCCGGGATCGACGCGATCCTGGTCGGGCACGCGCATGTGGAGATCCCCGAACTGCGGGTGACCAACGAGAAGACCGGCAAGGACGTCGTGCTGTCGGAGCCGCTGTGTTACGCCGAGCGGCTGACCCTCTTCGACATCGAGCTGGTCCTCGAGCGGGGCCGGTGGCAGGTCGAGTCGGTGAAGGCGTCCCTGCGGGACTCCAGAACGGTCGAGGACGACCCGCGGATCACCGAGCTGCTCACGGACGAGCACGAGAAGGTCGTCGCGTACGTCAACCAGGTGGTCGGCACCGCGACCGAGACCCTGACGACGGTGGACGCGCGCTACAAGGACGCGCCGATCATCGACCTGATCAACAAGGTGCAGGAGGACGTGGTCAGGGCGGCCCTCGCCGGCACGGAACACGCCTCGCTGCCGGTGCTGTCGCAGGCGTCACCGTTCTCGCGGACCTCCGAGATCCCGGCGGGCGAGGTGACGATCCGGGACCTGTCGAGCCTGTACGTGTACGACAACACGCTGGTCGCGAAGCTGATGACGGGCGCGCAGCTGCGGGCGTACCTGGAGTACTCGGCGGAGTACTTCGTGCAGACGGCGGCCGGTGCGCCGGTGGACGTGGCGAAGCTGACGAACGCGAACGGCCGGCCGGACTACAACTACGACTACGTGTCCGGGCTGACGTACGACATCGACATCGCCCAGCCGGCCGGCTCGCGGATCAAGAACCTCAGCCACGGCGGTGCCCCGCTGGACGACGCGCAGCAGTTCGTGTTCGCGGTGAACAACTACCGGGCGAACGGCGGTGGCGCGTTCCCGCATGTGGCGTCGGCGAAGGAGCTGTGGTCGGAGTCGACGGAGATCCGGACCAGGATCGCGGAGTGGGTGACGGCGAAGGGCGTGCTGGACCCGAAGGACTTCGCGTCGGTCGACTGGCGGCTGACGCGGGAGGGCACCCCGGTGTTCTGACGTTCCGCGCGGGGTCCGTCTCAGGTCCCGTCCGCCAAGGGGGTGAGCCGGGTGGCTCGGTCCCGGGCGGGCGGGACCTGCCGTGTGTGCGGTTCGAGGCCGAAGGTGGTGAAGGCCGTGCGGCCGGGGAGCGGGTAGGTGTCCTTTCCGGTGAGGGAGTTGAGGATGGTCGCGCTGCGCCAGGCGGCGAGGCCCAGGTCGGGGGCGCCGACGCCGTGGGTGTGCGTCTCGGCGTTCTGGACGTGGACCGCGCCGGTGACGGACGGGTCCAGGTCCAGGCGGAAGTTCTCGTCGACGCGCAAGCGGTCACTGTTGTCACGGCGCAGGTAGGGGTCGAGGCCGGCGAGGAGGCGGTCGAGGGGGCGCGGGCGGTGGCCGGTGGCGAGGACCACGGCGTCGGTGGTGAGGCGTGAGCGGGTGTCCTGCCGGGTGTGTTCCAGGTGGAGTTCGATCCGGGCGGTGCCGAGGCGTCCCGCGGTGCGGACCCGGACGCCGGGGGTGAGGACGGTGTCGGGCCAGCCTCCGGCGAGGGTGCGCCGGTAGAGCTCGTCGTGGATCGCGGCGATGGTGGCGGCGTCGATGCCCTTGTGGAGCTGCCACTGGGCGGGGACGAGCCGGTCGCGGACGGCCTCGGGCAGGGCGTGGAAGTAGCGGGTGTGGTCCGGGGTGAAGTGTTCCAGGCCGAGCTTGGAGTACTCCATCGGCGCGAAGGCCTCGGTGCGGCCGATCCAGTGCAGCCGTTCACGGCCGGCGGGGCGCCGGCGGAGCAGGTCGAGGAAGACCTCGGCGCCGGACTGTCCGGTGCCGACGACGGTGATGTGGTCCGCGGCGAGGAGGGTGTCGCGGTGGGTGAGGTAGTCGTCGGAGTGGATCACCGGGACGCCGGGGGTGTCGACGAGGGGTCGCAGCGGGTCGGGGACGAAGGGCTCGGTGCCGACGCCGAGGACGATGTTCTTCGCGAGGGTGCGGCCGAGGGCCTCGGCCTCGCCGTCGGCGTCGAGCTGGGTGAAGTCCACCTCGAACAGCTCGCGTTCGGCGTTCCAGCGGACGGCGTCGACGTGGTGGCCGAAGTGCAGGGCGGGGAGCTGGTCGGCGACCCAGCGGCAGTAGGCGTCGTACTCGGTGCGGCGGATGTGGAAGTGCTCGGCGAAGTAGAACGGGTAGAGGCGTTCGCGGGCCCTGAGGTGGTTGAGGAAGGTCCAGGGGCTGGTGGGGTCGGCGAGGGTGACCAGGTCGGCGAGGAAGGGGACCTGGACGGTGGCGTCGTCCAGGAGCAGGCCGGGGTGCCAGGTGAAGTGGGGGCGCTGGTCGTAGAAGGCCGCGTCGAGTTCGGTCAGGGGGTGGGCGAGGGCGGCCAGGGAGAGGTTGAAGGGGCCGATGCCGATGCCGACGAGGTCGCGGGGTGTGGCGGTCAACGGGGGTTTCCTTCCTGGTGGGTGCGGTGGACTTCGCGGAGGAGGGCGGCCAGGTCGCCGGGGCGGGTGGCGGGGTTGAGGAGGGTGGCCTTGAGCCAGAGCCGGCCGTCGGCGTGGGCGCGGCCGAGGACGGCCCGGCCGGTGGTGAGGAGGCGGCGCCGGAGAGCGGCGACGGCGGGGTCGGTGGTGTGGGCCGGGCGGAACAGGACGGTGCTGATGGCGGGCCGGTCGTGGAGGTCGAGGCGGGGGTCGCCGTCGATGAGGTCGGCGAGCTGCTGAGCCAGGTCGCAGACCTGGTCGACGAGGGCGCCCAGTCCGGCGCGGCCGAGGGTCCTGAAGGTGACGGCGATCTTGAGGACGTCGGCGCGGCGGGTGGTGTGCAGGGAGCGGCCGAGGAGGTCAGGGAGGCCGGCGTCGGTGTCGTCGGCGGGGTTGAGGTAGTCGGCGTGGTGGCGCAGCGCGGTGAGGTCGTCCGGGTCGCGGACGGTGAGGAGGCCGGCCGGCACCGGCTGCCAGCCGAGCTTGTGCAGGTCGAGGGTGACGGTGTGGGCGGCGTCGAGGCCCGTGAGCCGGGCCCGGTGCCGGTCGCTGAACAGCAGCCCGCCCCCGTAGGCGGCGTCGAGGTGCAGGCGGGCGCGGTGGGCGGCGCAGACGGCGGCGATCGCGGGCAGGGGGTCGATGGCGCCGGTGTCGGTGGTCCCGGCGGTGGCGGCGACCAGCACCGGGCCGCCGCCGGACAGTTCGGTGAGGGCCTCGTCCAGTGCGCCGGGGCTCAGGACGCCGGCGGGGGCGGGCACGACGACGGGGTCCGGCAGCCCGAGCAGCCAGGCGGCGCGGGGCAGCGAGTGGTGGGCGTTCGCGCCGTGCACGAGCCGTAGGGCGCCGCCGTGTGCCTCGCGGGCGAGCAGCAGCGCGAGCAGGTTGGACTCGGTGCCGCCGCTGGTGACGAGACCGTCGGCGTGACCGGTCTCGCGGGCGACCGCCCGGGTGACGAGGGCTTCCAGCGCGGAGGCGGCCGGGGCCTGGTCCCAGGAGTCGAGGGAGGCGTTGAGCACCGACGCGGCGAGATCGGCGGCGGCGGCCACGGCGAGGGGCGGGCAGTGCAGATGGGCCGCGCACAGGGGGTGCGCCGGGTCGGCGGAACCGGCGGCGACGGCGTGCACGAGGTCGCGCAGGGCGCCGGGGTCGCCGTGCTCGGGGAGGACGTCACCGAGGGCGTCGCGCACGCGCCCGGTGACCGCCTCGGGTCCGCCGGCGGGCAGGGGGCCGCCGCGCGCCTGTGTGCCGGTGCGCAGGGCGTCGAGGACGACGGTGACCGACGCCCCCAGTTCCCGGGGTCCTCGCGGACCGGAGGCGAGGCTCGGCGACGTGCTCATGGGCTGCCCTCCGGGGCGCGGTGCGGGGAGGTCCGCGGGGAGGAGCCCCCGCGGGTACGCGGACGGGGGTACCGCGCCCGATCAGCCCAACGAGCAGACCCGTGCGGGGGTACGTCCCGGCGCGGGGACGTACCCCTGTTCTCGTTACGCCTCCCTGACGCGCAACGCGCGGGACAGGTCGTCGAGTTGGTCGACCAGTTTCCGGCGCAGGGCCGGGATCGGGTCGGCCTTGCGCAGGCACTTCTCGCCGAGCTTGAGGTGGTCGGAGTCGACCTCGTGGGCCGGGAAGGCCCAGCGGCCGGTGGCCTCGGCGATGGCGGGGCCGCGGCGGGCGGCGAGCTTCACGGCGTCCTTGTAGTAGCGCGCCACGTAGGGGCGGACGAGGTCGGCCTGTTCGGGCTGCCAGAAGCCCTGGGCGGTCGCGGTGAACAGGTAGTTGGACAGGTCGTCGGAGTGGAACATGGCGTCCCAGGCGCGGGCCTTGGCGTCCGCGTCGGGCAGGGCGGCGCGGCAGCGGGCGGCGCCCTCCTGGCCGGTGGCGCTGGGGTCGCGGTCGAGCTCCGCGGCGATGTCGGCCTCGTCGACGGCGCCGAGCACGGCGAGCCGGCCGAGGACCCGCCAGCGCAGCTCGGGGTCGAGTTCCGGGCCGCCGGGCACGGTGCCGTCGGCGAGCCAGGCGGCCAGGGTCTCGGGGTGGGCGGCGACGTCGATGAGGTGACGTACGGCGATCAGCCGCAGGCCGGGATTGTCGCCGTCCTCGGTGCGGCGGATCACGTCACGGCACAGGGAGGCGAGGGCGGCCAGCGCCGCGGGACGCTCCTCGGGCCTCAGGTACCGGTCGGCGATGTGCACGGAGGCGAAGGCGAGGACGCCCTGCACGAGGGCGAGGTCGGTCTCCTCGGGCAGGTGCGCGGACGCCGTGGCCAGGTAGTCGGAGGGGCTCAGTTCGCCGTCGCGGACCATGTCGCGCAGGCTGTTCCAGACGACGGCGCGGGTCAGCGCGTCGGGGATGCCCGACAGACCGCGCAGGACCGTCTCCAGGGAGGTCTCGTCGAGACGGATCTTGGCGTAGGTCAGGTCCAGGTCGTTGGGGACGACCAGGGCGGGGCGGGTGCCGGGACGCGGCTCGGGGGCGGCGTCGTGCGGTACGTCGGTCTCGTAGCGCTCGCGCAGGGAGAGCGTGCGCCCGTCGCTGAGGTCGCGGTCGTACACGCCGACGGTCACGCGGTGCGGGCGGCTGCCGTCGCGGTCGAGGGTGAGCGTCCACCGGCCGGGCACGGCGTCGACGGACGCGGTGAGGGTGTCGACGCCGGTGGTGCGCAGCCAGGCGTCGGCCCAGGCGTGGACGTCGCGTGCGGTGGCGGCGGCGAGGGAGTCGATGAAGTCGGCGAGCGTGGCGTTGGCGAACTTGTGGCGGGTGAAGTGGGTGTTGATGCCGGCCAGGAAGTCCTTCTCGCCGAGCCAGGTCACCAGCTGCCGCAGCGCGCTCGCGCCCTTGGCGTAGGAGATGCCGTCGAAGTTGAGGAGCGCGGAGGCGGTGTCCTCGACGGCCTCGGGTGCGACGGGGTGGGTGGAGGGCCGCTGGTCGGCGTCGTAGCCCCAGGCCTTGCGGGCGACGCCGAAGTCGGTCCACGTGTCGGCGAAGCGGGTGGCCTCGGTGAGGGTCTGGTAGCCCATGTACTCGGCGAAGGACTCGTTCAGCCAGATGTCGTCCCACCACTTGAGGGTGACGAGGTCGCCGAACCACATGTGGGCCATCTCGTGGGCGATGACCATGGCGCGGGTCTGGCGTTCGGTGTCGGTGACGGCGGAGCGGTAGACGAACTCGTCGCGGAAGGTGACCAGGCCCGGGTTCTCCATGGCGCCCGCGTTGAACTCGGGGACGAACGCCTGGTCGTAGGAGTCGAAGGGGTAGGGCTCCTCGAACTTCTCGTGGTAGCGGTCGAAGCACGCTCGCGTGACGTCGAGGATCTCGTCGGCGTCGGCGTCGAGGTAGGGGGCCAGCGAGCGGCGGCAGTGGATGCCGAAGGGCAGCCCACGGTGTTCGGTGCGCACGCTGTGCCAGGGGCCTGCGGCGACGGCGACGAGGTAGGTGGAGATCAGCGGCGTCGGTGCGGCCCGCCACACGCCGTCGGTGTGCTCGGTACTGCCGTTGGCGAGGACGGTCCAGTGCTCGGGGGCCTTGACGGACAGCTCGAAGACGGCCTTGAGGTCGGGCTGGTCGAAGGCGGCGAAGACGCGCTGCACGTCGTCCATGAACAGCTGGGTGTAGACGTAGGTCTCGCCGTCGGTGGGGTCGGTGAAGCGGTGCATGCCCTCGCCGGTGCGGGAATAGCGCATGACGGCGTCGACGCGCAGCTCGTGCTCACCCGCGGTGAGGTTCTTCAGCGGGAGCCGGTTGCCGTCGAGGGTCTCGGCGTCCAGGGGCTCGCCGTCGAGGGTGACGGAGCGCAGCTCATGGGGCTTGACCTCGACGAAGGTGTCCGCGTCCGTACGCGCGGTGAACCGGATCAGGGTGCGGGAGCCGAAGGTCTCGTCCCCGGTGGTCAGATCGAGTTCGACGGTGTAGCGGTGGACGTCGAGGAGCTGTGCACGGTTCTGCGCTTCGTCGCGCGTCAGTACGGACATGCAGGCCATGCTGCCTGATGCGGCTGACCTGGCACAGAGGCGGATCGGTTCGCCCCCTATGTCCGGTCGCGTTCGAGCTCGGCGGGGTGCGCCGCGTGCAGCCGGGCGCGCAGTTCCCGGATCTCGCGTTCCAGGGCGCGCCGGTGCTGGTGCGCCTCGTACAGGTGACTGATCTTGATGCGGAGGGTCCAGGGGTCGACGGGTTTGGTGACGAGATCGGCGACGCCCAGGGCGTAGGCGGCGGCGCTGAGTTCCGGGTCGCGGCCGAAGCCGGTGAGCAGGACGACGGGGATGTGCTGGGTCTGTTCCAGGCGCCGCATGTAGCGCACGACCTCCAGGCCGCCGGCGCCGGGCATGCGGACGTCGAGGAGGAGCAGGCCGACGTTTCCGCGCAGGATCTGCTTGAGGGCCTCGTCGCCGCTGGTGGCACGGGCCAGCAGGTGGCCGAGCGGGGCCAGGGCGCTCTCCAGCGCGTAGAGGCTGTCCTTGTGGTCGTCGACGATGAGGATGCGGGCATCCGGCGGCATGGCGGACCGTCCCTCCTCGTAAAGGGACCGGGATGTGCTGTCCGGGTGTGGACCGGGTGTGCTGTCCGGGAGCTGACGCCGGGTGCTCGTCAGCTGACAAGGAGTGCACAGGGCAGCATGCCGCGCGCCGGGCGCCCTGTCACTCCCCCGGGGCCGGTGTGCGGGGGCGGTCGCCGGCCGGGGCGGAGCCGTTGACGGTGTCGTCGGCGATCCGCTCGTGGTGGCGGATCACCTCCGCGATGATGAAGTTCAGGAACTTCTCCGCGAAGGCCGGGTCGAGTTTGGCGTTCTCGGCGAGGGCGCGCAGCCGGGTGATCTGGCGGGCCTCGCGGGCCGGGTCGGCGGGCGGCAGCCGGTGCTCGGCCTTGAGCCGGCCGACCTGCTGGGTGCACTTGAAGCGCTCGGCGAGCATGTGGACGACGGCCGCGTCGATGTTGTCGATGCTGTCGCGCAGCCGGGCGAGCTCCGCACGCACGTCCGGGTCGACGGCGTCGGCTCCGGTACCGGTGTTGCTGGTGGTCATGGTGCGTCAGCCTACGGTGCGCGGGTCCCGCGAGGGCCGGCCGTCTCACACCTCGGCGGTGTGGGATGCGCCGGAGGAAGCGGGGCCGGACGCGTCGTCGGACGCGGGACCGGATGTGTCGGCGGACGCGGGGCCGGACGTGTCGGCGGAAGCGGGTCCGATGCGCTTGTGGAAGTACACGTCCTCGTGCCCGCCGGGCGCGGGGACGTACGCGTCGGTGGACGCGGGGCCGGACGCGCCGGCGGACGCAGGGCCGGACGTGTCGGCGGAAGCCGGTTCGATGCGCTTGTGGAAGTACACGTCCTCGTGCCCGCCGGGCACGCCCCCGATGCGTCCCCGCTCCCGGAAGCCGAGCCTCGGATAGAAGCCGGGCGCCTGGAAGCTGTACGTGGAGACGATCATGTCGGTGCAGCCACGCCGGACGGCCTCCTCCTCCGCCGCGCGCATCAGCCGGCTCCCCCAGCCGGCGTGCCGCTGGTCCTCGCGCACCCACAGCATGTCCACGGAGCACAGGCTGCCCCAGGTCCAGGCGGTGAGCCCGCCGAGCAGTTCGCCGTCCTCGCCGGTGACGCGGACGGTCAGGGGCTCGGTCGTCGCCCCGCCCGCGGCCGCGGTGTTGAAGGCGGTGAGCTCGTCGTCGAGTCGCTGTTCGAGATCGTCGTCCTGCCCGCCCACCCGCACGGCGGCGGGGACGACGATGTGCTGTTCGCCGGTCACCCGGGGATTCTGCCCGGGCGCCCGGCGCGGTGCCGACCGGTTGTGTGTCCGGCAGCCGGTTTTGCGCCGCGCTCACGGGCCGGTGCCGGGCGCGGACCGTACAGTGGAACCGGGTTCAGGGCAGTGGATCCCGGGTTCAGGCGTCGGGGGTGAGGCGTGGCGAACGGCGGTCCGGTCGAGCACGGCTTCCCCCACCTGGAGACGGTGCGGGAAGCCGTCACCGCGCTGTACCGGCGTCTGTCGTACGACACGATCCGGACGTTCGCGACGAGTGTGGCCCCGGCCGATGTGGCGTTCTCCGACGTGGACGATCTCCATCTGGGCGCGCAGCGGGTGGCGCGGGAGATGGTGCGGCACTACCGGCTGCCGGACGCGCGGCTCGTCGTCTGCTTCCGTGAGATGACGCATGCGGCGAACATCGAACTCACGGCGGGTCCTGAGTACTTCGTGGAGCTGAACGACCGGTTCCGGACGCATCGGCGGGACATCGGGGCGGCTCTGGCGCACGAGGTGATGCATGTGTATCTGCATCGCCTGGACCTGTCGTTCCCCGGGACGAGGGACAACGAGATCCTGACGGACACGGCGGCGACGTATCTCGGCGCGGGCTGGCTGCTGCTGGACGCGTTCCGGGAGGACGGGGCGTCGTCGCAGAAGCTGGGGTACCTCACACCGGAGGAGTTCGGGTACGTCCTGGCCAAGCGGTCGCTGCTGTTCGGCGAGGATCCGGCGGTGTGGTTCACCAGTCCGCAGGCGTACGAGGCGTACGGCAAGGGCATGGCGCTGGCCCGCCGGGACGAGCAGCAGCCACCGCTGACGGCGGCGGGCTGGGCGGGCCGCCGCCGCTACGCCCGCGACCGCCGCCACGCCCAGGACCCCCACGCCACGGCCCCGGTCCCGGCCCGCGCGGACGTCCCGTACGCCTTCACCCCGGACAATCACGGCCCGCTGCGGGTGTCCTTCCCCTGCCCGACCTGCCACCAGCGGATCCGCGTGCCGGTACGGGGACGGGTCCGGGCGCGGTGCGGACTGTGCCGGACGGTGCTGGAGTGCGACACCTAGTGCCGGCACCCGGTGCTCTACTGCTGCAGGAACGCGAGGATGTCCGGGTTGATGGTGTCGGGGTGGGTGGACAGCATGCCGTGGGGAAGGCCCTCGTAGCTCTTGAGCGTGCCGTTCTTCAGCAGTTCGACCGTCAGTGGTGCCGAGTCGTCGTACGGGACGACCTGGTCGTCGGTGCCGTGGCAGACGAGGACCGGTACGTCGATCTGCTTGAGGTCCTCGGTGAAGTCGGTCTCGGAGAACGCCTTGATGCATTCGTAGTGGGCGTTGGCCGCGCCCATCATGCCCTGCCGCCACCAGTTGTCGATCAGTCCCTGCGACACCTTCGCACCGGGGCGGTTGAAGCCGTAGAACGGCCCTGAGGGAACGTCGATGTAGAACTGCGCGCGATGGGCGGCGAGTGCGTCGCGGAAGGCGTCGAAGGTCTCGATGGGCAGGCCGCCCGGGTTGGTGCTCGTCCTGACCATGATGGGCGGGACGGCGCCCACCAGGACCGCCTTCGCGACGCGGCCCGGCTGGGCGCGTGCGACGTAGCGTGCGACCTCGCCGCCCCCGGTGGAGTGCCCGACATGGAAAGCTCCCCGCAGGTCGAGCGCGTCCGTGAGGGCGGCCACGTCGGCGGCGTAGGTGTCCATGTCGTGGCCGGTGGCGCTCTGGCTCGAACGTCCGTGGCCACGGCGGTCGTGGGCGATGACCCGGTAGCCGTGCGCCAGGAAGAACACCATCTGGTTGTCCCAGTCGTCGGCGCTCAGGGGCCAGCCGTGGTGGAAGACGATCGGCTGAGCGTCGCGCGGACCCCAGTCCTTGTAGAAGATGGTCGTGCCGTCGTCGGTGGTGACTGTACCCATCGCTGATCCTCCGCTCGCCGTGCGTGCCCCAGCGGCACGAAAGGGGCGGGGACACGCGGGACCGACACGATCACGCCCTGAGGGCGCGGTCCGGACGTACCCGCCTCACGCTACGCGCGGGGGCCGTGGACGGCACTTCCTCCGACGGTCGCTCTCCGCCGTGCACCGGCCCCACCCCAGCTGCCCCGCCCGGAAGGACCCGTGGTGCCCCGCCCGCCTACGCCCCGTACACCGCCCCCGGCTCGCCCGCCTGCATCACCAGCCCGCGCGCCGTCTCCCCCGCCTCCGCGGGGCTCCACCGTGCCCCCTTGTCGGCGGTCGGCCCGGGCCGCCAGCCCTCCATCACGGTGATGCGTCCGCCCTCCGTCTCGAAGACGCGGCCGGTGACCCCCTCGCTCGCGGCCGAGCCGAGCCACACCACCAGCGGGGAGACGTTCTGCGGGGCCATCGCGTCGAAGCCGGCGGCCGGTGCGGCCATGGCGTCGGCGAAGGCGCGTTCCGTCATCCGGGTGCGGGCGGCGGGTGCGAGGGCGTTGACCTGGACGCCGTAGCGGCCGAGTTCCGCCGCCGCGACCAGGGTGAGGGCCACGATCCCGGCCTTCGCGGCGCTGTAGTTGCCCTGCCCCACCGAGCCCAGCAGTCCCGCCCCGCTGGTGGTGTTGACGATCCGGGCGACGGGCCGGCGCCCGGCCCTGGTCTCGGCCCGCCAGTGGGCGGCGGCGTGCTTCAGGGGAAGGAAGTGCCCCTTGAGGTGCACGCGCACGACCGCGTCCCAGTCGTCCTCGTCGAGGTTGACCAGCATCCGGTCGCGCAGAAAACCGGCGTTGTTGACGAGGGTGTCGAGCCGCCCGTACGTCTCCAGCGCGGTGCGTACGAGGGACGCGGCGCCGTCGGTCGTGGCGATGTCGGCGCCGTGAGCCACCGCCTCGCCGCCCGCCGCGCGGATCTCGGCGGCGACGCGGGCGGCGGGGCTGTCGGGGCCCGGTGTGCCGTCGAGGCCCACGCCGAGGTCGTTGACGACCAGCCGGGCGCCCTCGGCTGCGAACGCGAGCGCGTGGGCCCGGCCGAGCCCGCGTCCGGCGCCGGTGACCACGACCACCCGTCCGTCGCAGATCCCGCTCATCTCACCGCTCCTTCGTGACCGTCGACGCGTCGAGGAACGCGGGCCGCTCCCCGCCGCCGTGCACGTGCAGGCTCGCCCCGGTGATGTAGGCGGCGGCGTCCGAGGCGAGGAACACGGCCGCGGCGCCGACGTCGGACGGCTCCGCGAGCCGGCCCAGCGGGACGGTGCGGGCGACGGCGACGAGGCCGTCCGCATCGCCGTAGTGGAGGTGGGACCGCTCGGTGCGGACCATGCCGACGACCAGGGTGTTGACCCGGACGTCCGGCGCCCACTCCGCCGCCATGGAGCGGGCCAGGTTCTCCAGTCCCGCCTTGGCCGCGCCGTAGGCCGCCGAGCCGGGCGAGGGACGGGTACCGCTGACGCTGCCGATCATGACGACCGAGCCCCGGGCCCGCCGCAGATGCTCGTACGCGGCGAGGGTGGCCGTCAGCGGTGCGAGGAGGTTGAGCTCCACCACGCGCCTGTGACGCTCGGCGCCGGCGTCGGCCAGGAGGCGGTGCGGTGTGCCGCCCGCGTTGTTCACGAGGACGTCGACGCGGGGCAGCGCGGCGAAGAAGTCCCGTACGGCGTCGGGGTCGCGCAGGTCGAGGGGCCGGAACTCGGTGCCGGACAGGGCCGCTTCGGGGGGTCTGCGGGCACAGGTCACGACGTGCGCACCGGCGTCGGCGAAGGCACGCGCGATGCCGGCACCGACGCCCCGGGTGCCGCCCGTGACCACCACGACCCTCCCGCCCTGCTCCATTCGCCGCTACCCTCCCTAACAAACGTTTGGTGGAAAGGTAGCTGATGCGCCCATGAGTGTCTCCACCTCGTCCCCGGCGAAGGGGATTTCTCTCGTCACGGTCGATTTCCCGCCCGTCAACGCCCTGCCCGTGGCCGGCTGGTCGGCCCTGGCCGGTGCGGTGTGCGAGGCCGGACGTGATCCCGAGGTCCGGTGCGTGGTGCTGGCGGCGGAGGGGCGGGGCTTCAACGCGGGCGTGGACATCAAGGAGATCCGGGCGGGCGGCCCGGCCGCGCTGATCGGCGCCAACCGCGGCTGCGCGGAGGCGTTCGCGGCGGTGTACGAGTGCGAGGTGCCGGTGGTGGCGGCGGTGCAGGGCCACTGCCTGGGCGGCGGCATCGGCCTGGTGGGCAACGCGGACGCGCTCGTGGCGAGCGAGGACGCCGTCTTCGGCCTGCCGGAGCTGGACCGGGGAGCGCTCGGCGCGGCCACCCATCTGGCCCGGCTGGTCCCCCCGCACCTGATGCGGACCCTGTACTACACCGCGCGCACGGTGAGCGCGGCCGAGCTGCACGCGCACGGAGCGGTGTGGCAGGTCGTGCCGCGCGACGGACTGCGCGCCGCCGCACTGGAGTTGGCCGGGCGGATCGCGGCGAAGGACGGGCGGCTGCTGCGGCTGGCCAAGGCCGCACTCAACGGCATCGATCCCGTCGACGTGCGCCGCTCCTACCGCTTCGAGCAGGGCTTCACCTTCGAGGCCGAACTCAGCGGGACCGGCGGGCGGGTGCGGGACGGCTTCGGGAAGCAGGGCGGCTAGATGGCGGGCGTGGCCGACAAGACCATGACCGCCGACGCGGTCGTCGCCCGGCTGTCCAGCGGCATGACGCTCGGCATCGGCGGCTGGGGTTCGCGCCGCAAGCCGATGGCGCTGGTCAGGGCGCTGCTGCGGTCGGATGTCGGAGACCTGACGGTGGTCTCGTGCGGCGGTCCGGACGTGGGTCTGCTGGCCGCCGCCGGCCGGATCCGCCGGCTGGTCACGGCCTTTGTCACGCTCGACTCGATCCCCCTCGAACCGCACTACCGCGCGGCCCGCGAGCGCGGTGCCCTGGCGCTGACGGAGGTCGACGAGGCGATGCTGCTGTGGGGGCTGCGGGCGGCGGCGCACCGGCTGCCGTTCCTGCCGGTGCGGGCGGGGATCGGCTCGGACGTGATGCGGGTGAACCCGGACCTGCGGACGGTGACCTCGCCGTACGACGACGGGGAGACGTTCGTCGCGATGCCCGCGCTGCGCCTGGACGCGGCCCTGGTGCACATGAACCGTGCGGACCGTGCGGGCAACGGCCAGTATCTGGGCCCGGATCCGTACTTCGACGACCTCTTCTGCGCGGCGGCGGACACCGCGTACGTCTCCTGCGAGCGGATCGTCGAGACGGCCGAGCTGACGGATCAGGCGGCTCCGCAGACGCTGCTGATCCCGCGGCACCGGGTGACGGGGGTGGTGGAGGCGCCGAACGGGGCGCATTTCACGTCGTGTGCGCCGGACTACGGGCGGGACGAGGGGTTCCAGAGGTACTACGCGTCGGCGGGGTGGGAGGAGTTCGCGGGGCGGTTCCTCGGCGGGTGCGAGCGGGAGTACCGGTCAGCCGTGGCCGCGTGGCGCGGAGGGGACCGGCGATGACGGCGGCCACCCGGGCAGCCCTTCCCGCACCCACCCGCGCCGAGCACTGCGTGATCGCCTGCGCCGAGGTCTGGCGCGGAGCCGGGGAGATCCTCGCGAGCCCCATGGGCACGATCCCCGCCCTGGGTGCCCGGCTCGCCCGGCTCACCTTCGCGCCGGAGCTGCTGCTGACCGACGGTGAGGCGATGCTGGTCGACGCCGACGGCACCGTCGAGGGCTGGCTGCCCTACCGGCGCCATCTGGACCTCGTCACCGGCGGCCGGCGGCACGTGATGATGGGCGCGAGCCAGCTCGACCGGTACGGCAACCAGAACATCTCCTGCATCGGCAACTGGGAGCGACCCCGGCGGCAACTGCTGGGGGTGCGCGGGGCTCCGGTCAACACGCTGAACAACCGGACCAGTTACTGGGTGCCGAGACACTCCCGGCGGGTGTTCGTGGAGCGGGTCGACCTGGTGTGCGGAGTCGGACACGACCGGGCCGGCGACGCCCGCTACCACCACCTGGACCGGGTCGTCACCGACCTCGCCGTCCTCGACTTCGCCACCCCCGACCGCTCACTGCGGCTGGCGTCGCTGCATCCGGGGGTGACGGCGGAGGAGGTGCGGGAGGCGACCGGGTTCACGCTCACGGTCCCCGACGCCGTTCCGCACACCCGTGAACCGACGGCGCGGGAGCTGGAGTTGATCCGTACGGTGCTCGATCCGCAGAACGCCCGCGCCCGGGAGGTCCCGGACTGATGGAGACCGCGCTCACCCGGCTGACCGGGGTCCGCCACCCCCTCGTCCAGACCGGCATGGGATGGGTGTCCGGGCCCCGCCTGGTCTCCGCCACGGCGAACGCGGGCGCACTCGGCATCCTGGCCTCCGCGACGATGACGACGGACGGGCTGCGCGAGGCGATCCGGGAGGTCAAGTCCCGGACCGAGGCGCCGTTCGGGGTCAATCTGCGAGCGGACGCGGCGGACGCCGGGGACCGGGTGCGCATCCTCGTCGAGGAGGGCGTCAGGATCGCCTCCTTCGCCCTGGCCCCGGCTCCCGAGCTCATCACGGAGCTGAAGGAGGCCGGGGTCGTGGTCATCCCGACCGTCGGCGCCCGGCGCCATGCCGAGAAGGTCGCGGCCTGGGGCGCGGACGCGGTGATCGTGCAGGGCGCGGAGGGCGGCGGGCACACCGGGCAGGTGGCGACGACGGTGCTGCTGCCGCAGGTGGTGGACGCGGTGCGGATACCGGTCGTGGCGGCGGGCGGCTTCTTCGACGGGCGGGGCCTGGTCGCGGCGCTGGCGTACGGGGCGGCGGGGGTGGCGATGGGGACGCGCTTCCTGCTGACCTCGGACTCGACGGTCCCGGACGCGGTGAAGGCACGCTATCTGGCGGCGACGGTCACGGACGTCACGGTCACCACGGCGGTCGACGGCCTGCCCCACCGCATGCTGCGCACGGACCTGGTCGCCGCCCTGGAGCGCTCCGGCCGGGCACGCGCGCTGACCCGTGCCGTGCGCCACGCGTCCGGCTTCCGCAGGCTCTCGGGCCTCACCTGGCGGCAGCTGATCCGTGACGGCCTCACCACGAAGCACGGCAAGTCCCTCACCTGGCCCCAGGTGCTCCTGTCCGCGAACACCCCGATGCTGCTCAAGTCCGCCATGGTGGACGGCCGCACGGACGCGGGCGTGATGGCGGCGGGCCAGGTCACCGGGGTGATCGAGGACCTGCCGTCCTGCGCGGAGCTGGTGGAGCGGGTGATGACCCAGGCCGAGGGAATCGCCGGCGCGCTGGGGGCGAGAAGCAACCTCTGAGCCGTGTACACCGACGCGTGTACACGGCTCAGAAGTTCACCGCCAGGGCTCAGCGGCAGCTTCGAGCCATCGACCGGACCAGCGTGATGCGCATCCTGACCGCCCGTGAAGGTCGGCAACCGGCGCGACGTCTACCGGACGGTCTGACTCACTCGCCGGTCACCACCCGGCGCCCGCTTCACTCAGACCCGTTCGATGATCGTCACATTCGCCTGGCCGCCGCCCTCGCACATGGTCTGGAGGGCGTAGCGGCCGGCGGTGCGCTCCAGTTCGTGGAGGAGGGTGGTCATCAGCTTGGCGCCGGTCGCGCCCAGCGGGTGGCCGAGGGCGATCGCGCCGCCGTTGACGTTGACCTTGGCCGGGTCCGCGCCGGTCTCCTTCAGCCAGGCCAGGACGACCGGTGCGAAGGCCTCGTTGATCTCGACGAGGTCGATGTCGTCCAGGGACAGTCCCGTCTTCTTCAGGGCGTGGGCGGTCGCGGGGATGGGGGCGGTGAGCATGCGGATCGGGTCCTCGCCGCGCACCGAGAGGTGGTGCACGCGGGCCCGGGGGGTGAGCCCGTGGTCGCGTACCGCCCGCTCGGAGGCCAGCAGCAGGGCCGCCGCGCCGTCGGAGACCTGGGAGGAGCAGGCGGCGGTGACGGTGCCGCCGTCGAGGACCGGTTCCAGCGCGGCCATCTTCTCCAGGGAGGTGTCCCGGCGCGGGCCCTCGTCGGTCGTGACGTCACCGCAGGGCACGGTCTCCCGCTCGAATCGGCCCTCGTCGATCGCCCGCACCGCCCGCCGGTGCGAGCGCAGCGCGAACTCCTCCTGCTCGCGCCGGCCGATCCCCCACTTCGCGGCGATCATCTCGGCCCCGGCGAACTGGTTCACCGGCCGGTCCCCGTAGCGGGCCCGCCAGCCCGCGCTGCCCGCGAACGGCCCCTGCGTGAAGCCCAGCGGCTCGGCGGCCTGCCGGGTGGCGTAGGCGATCGGGATCTGCGACATGTTCTGCACGCCCCCGGCGACCACGAGGTCCTGCGTGCCGGACAGCACCGCCTGCGCGGCGAAGTGCACCGCCTGCTGCGAGGATCCGCACTGCCGGTCCACCGTCACGCCCGGCACCTCCTCGGGCAGTCCGGCCGCCAGCCAGCAGGTCCGCGCGATGTCCCCGGCCTGCGGCCCCACCGCGTCCAGGCAGCCGAACACCACGTCCTCGACGGCCGCCGGATCGACGCCCGCACGGGAGATCAGCTCCTTCAGCACCAGCGCGCCGAGATCGGCCGGGTGGACCCCGCTCAGCCCTCCCCCGCGCCGCCCCACGGGCGTACGGACCGCTTCGACGATGTAGGCCTCGGCCATGGCAACTCCCTCGTGGCGGAAGGGTCATTCGCGTACGGCGATTCCGTCCAGGACCATCGACAGGTACTGCCGCGCGATCTCCTCGGGGCTGTGCTGCCCGCCCGGCCGGTACCAGGACGCGGCGACCCACACCGTGTCGCGCACGAACCGGTAGGTCAGCCGGACGTCGAGATCGTCACGGAAGGCGCCTTCGGTGACCCCGCGTTCCAGCGTGGCGAGCCACGTCTTCTCGAACCTGCGCTGTGACTCGGCGAGGAAGGCGAACCGCTCCTGCGCCGCGAGCTGCCTGGACTCCTTCTGGTAGATCGCGACGGCGGCACGGTGCCGGTCGATCTCCCGGAACGACTCGGTGACGAGGGCTTCCAGGGTCTCCCGCGGCCCGAGCCCGGCGCCGAGCACGGCGTCGTACCCGTCCCAGAGCTCGTCGAGGAAGGTGCGCAGGATCTCCTCCAGCATCGACTCCTTGGAGTCGAAGTGGTAGTAGAGGCTGCCCGCGAGCATGCCCGCGTGGTCGGCGATCCTGCGGACGGTGGTGGCTTTGTAGCCCTGCTCGGCGAACACCTCGGCGGCGGTGGCGAGGAGTTCACCGCGCCGTGCGGGCGCCGCGGTCACCTGGGGCTTCTTCTTGGTCGGCACGGCATCCATTGTGGTGGTCGCCCCGCCCTAGGGGTGCCGGCTGCTGACGGAGACGACCTCGCCGGTCATGTACGAGGAGTAGCCGGACGCCAGGAACACGATCACGTTGGCCACCTCCCACGGCTCGGCGTGCCGCCCGAACGCCTCGCGGGCGGTGAGTTCCTCCAGCAGTCCGGGCGTCGTCACCTTGGCCAGGTGGGGGTGCAGGGCGAGGCTCGGCGCGACCGCGTTGACCCGCACCCCGTACTCGGCCGCCTCCACCGCCGCGCACCGGGTCAGCGCCATCACGCCCGCTTTCGCGGCGGCGTAGTGGGCCTGTCCCGCCTGGGCGCGCCAGCCGACGACGGAGGCGTTGTTGACGATCACGCCGCCGCCGGTCTCCCGCATCCGGCGCAGGGCTGCGCGAGTGCAGCGGAACGTGCCGTTCAGCGTCACGTCCAGCACCTTCGTCCACTGCGCGTCGGTCATGTCGACGAGCGCCGACGTGCCGCCGAGACCGGCGTTGTTGACCACGATGTCGAGCCGCCCGTGCAGCCGGACGGCCGCGTCGAACAGCGCCCCCACCTGTGTCTCGTCGGTGACGTCACAGCCGACGGCCGCCACCGCTCCCGGAAAGCTCCGGCCCAGCTCGCTCTCGTGCTCCTTCAGCCGCCGCGCGTGCGCGTCGCTGATCAGCACCCGCGCGCCCTCCTCCAGGAACCGCCGGGCGGTGGCACCGCCGATACCCGCGCCCGCGGCGGCGGTGACCACGGCGGTGCGGCCCGCCAGCAGCCCGTGGCCGGGGACGTACGCAGGGCTCTCGACGCCTGTCATGGAGGCACGCTAACCTACCAAACAGTTGTTAGGGAAGGCGTCGTCAGGAGCCGGGGGTAGCGATGGATCTCGCCTTCACCGAGGAGGAGGACGCCTTCCGGGCCGAGGCGCGCGCCTGGCTCCGCGCGCATGTGCCGGCCGCACCGCTGCCCTCCCTGGAGACCGAGGAGGGCTTCCGGGAGCATCGCGCGTGGGAGGCCGAACTGGCCGCGGACCGCTGGTCGGTGGTGCACTGGCCGGCCGTGTACGGCGGACGGGACACGGGCCTGGTCCGCTGGCTGCTCTTCGAGGAGGAGTACTACGCGGCGGGCGCCCCGGGCCGGGTCGGCCAGAACGGCATCAGCCTGCTCGCGCCCACGCTCTTCGACCACGGCACGGCGGAGCAGCGGGCGCGCGTGCTGCCGCCGATGGCGCGCGGGGACGTCGTCTGGGCGCAGGCGTGGTCGGAGCCCGGGGCCGGGTCCGACCTCGCCGCCCTGCGCTCCAGAGCCGTGCGCACGGAGGGCGGCTGGCTGCTGCACGGGCACAAGACGTGGTCGTCCCGCGCGGCCTTCGCCGACCGGGCCTTCGGCCTGTTCCGCAGCGATCCGGACACCCCGCGGCCCCACCAGGGCCTGACGTACCTCATGTTCGACCTGCGCGCGCCCGGCGTCACGGTGCGCCCGATCGCGCGCCTCGACGGGAGACCGGCGTTCGCGGAACTCCTCCTGGACGCCGTGTTCGTGCCGGACCGGGACGTGATCGGGGCGCCGGGCGAGGGCTGGCGGATCGCCATGGCCGCCGCGGGCAACGAACGCGGGCTGATGCTCCGCTCCCCCGGCCGCTATCTCGCCGCCGCGCGGGCCCTGCGGGAGCTGTGGCGGTCGCGGGGGAGCCCGTCCTGGGCGGAGCACCGGGTGGCGGACGCCCTGATCGGCGCCCGCGCGTATCAGCTGTTCGCCTACGCGGCGGCCTCCCGCCTCCTGGACGGCGAGCCGCTCGGCCCGGAGGCCAGCGTGAACAAGGTCTTCTGGTCGGAGTACGACCTCGCCCTGCAGGAGACGGCGCTCGATCTGCTGGGCCCGGAGGGCGAGTTGGCGGCGGGGGACTGGGCCGAGCGCTATGTCTTCGCGCTCGCCGGGCCGGTCTACGCGGGCACCAACGAGATCCAGCGCGACATCATCGCCGAGCGGCTGCTCGGCCTGCCGAAGGGACGCCGCTGATGCGCTTCCTGCCGGACGCCGAGCAACGTGCCTTCGCCGCCTCGCTGGACGCCATGCTCACCGCGGCCGGCACCCCGGCGGTGATACGCGACTGGAGCCGGGGTGCGCGGGCGCGCGGCCGGGAGGTGTGGGGCCGTGTCGCGGAGGCGGGTGTCTTCGCGCTGGCCGTTCCGGAGGCGTACGGCGGGCTGGGCCGACGCCCCGCCGAGCTGGCGGTCGCCTTCGTGGAGCTGGGCCGGCACGCGGTGCCGGGCCCGCTGGTGGAGACGGCCATGGCGGCGGTCCTGCTCAGCGAACCGGCGCCCGCCAAGCACCTTCTGCCGGCGTTGCTCTCCGGTGAGGCGATGGCGACGGCGGCGCCGGAGGGGGCGTACGCCCTGGACGGCGACGCGGCGGCGATCCGCCTCACCTGGTCCCCCGAGGGCCTGAGCCTCGCCCCGGGCCACGGCCCCGTGCACGCCTCGCTCGACCCCGCCCGCAGGCTCACCCGGCTCTCCCCCGGCGGCGAACTCCTCACCCCCGACCCGTCCCTGCCCCTCGCCCTGAGCTGGGCCCGCCTCGCCACGGCGGCGCAGGCTCTCGGCGTGGGCCTCGCCCTGCTCGACCGCACGGTCGCGTACGTCGGGCAGCGCACGCAGTTCGGCGTACCCGTCGGCTCCTTCCAGGCGGTCAAGCACCGGCTCGCGGACGCCGCGATCGCCCTGGGGTTCGCCCGCCCGCTGGTCTTCGGAGCGGCCCTGACGCTGGCCCCGGCGGACGTGGCCGCGGCGAAGGCGGCGGCATGCGACGCGGCGTACACCACGGCCCGCACGGCACTCCAGCTGCACGGCGCGCTCGGCTACACGGCGGAGTACGACCTGTCCCTGTGGCTCACCAAGGCGCGCGCCCTGCGCACGGCGTGGGGCACACCGCAGGAGTGCCGGGCGATGGTCGCCGGCATCGGCTAACTCCGCACGATCCCCTGCGCCCGCGCCGCCACCAGCCACTTGGGGAACTCGCCCACCAGTCGGTCGTACAGCTCGGCGTCCGAGACCTTCCGGGGGTCCGAACCGGCGTGGAAGAAGCCGGCGTTGTCGACGACCCGCTTGTCCGGCACGGCCAGCTCGTCCAGCTTGCGCAGATAGTCGAACTGCCGGCTGCCCGGGTCGCCGAACCCGATGAACTGCCAGAACAGCGGCAGCCGCGCCGCCTTGCACAGATACCGCTCCGCGGCGAGCCGGTTGATGGGCCCGCCGTCGGTCTGGAAGACGACCAGCGCCGGCTGCGTGGACCCGCTGTCCAGGTAGTGGTCGATGACGGCGTCCATGGCCAGGTGATAGCTGGTCTTCCCCATGTGCCCGAGCCCGGCCACGATCCGCTCGACGCGCCCTCGGTGGTCGGCCAGCGCGATGTCGGTGACGGCGTCCACATCGGTCGAGAAGAAGACGACCGGCACGGTCCCGTCGTCATCGAGGTGCGCGGACAGCCCCAGCACCCGATCGGCAAGAGCCTGCACACTGCCGTCCTTGTAGTACGGCTTCATCGACCCGGAGTAGTCGACCACGAGATAGACCGCGGCCCGCACCCCGTCCATCCCGTGCTTGGCAAGGGAAACCCCGGCGGTCTTGTAGAGACTGACGAGCGCGGGCGCCGTCTCCTCGACCTTGCTCAGACTGATCGCGGCCATGCCGGCACCCTACGGCAACAACAGCGCCCCGTTAGGGGCGCGGGGCTCTGCTGATATACGGCTCCGCCGCGTGGGCGCGACAAGCCACAGACAACCCGCACATGCGACGGCGCCTGCCAAGGTCCGGTCGGGGACAGCCGGCAGGCGCCGTCAGTGTTCCGCACGCCTTTGTGCGGGACGTATATGAGGATGTGTCAGACAGTCAACGCCCGGTCCGTCGGCCGGATCGGCGCCGGCAGATCACTCGCACCCGTGAGGAACCGGTCGCACCCCCGAGCCGCGGAGCGCCCCTCGGCGATGGCCCACACGATGAGCGACTGACCGCGCCCCGCGTCACCGGCGACGAACACACCCGGCACATTGGTCTGGAAGTCGGCGTCGCGGGCGATGTTACCGCGCTCGTCCAGCTCCAGGCCGAACTGCTCGACCAGCCCGTTCTCCCGGTCCGTACCGGTGAAGCCCATCGCCAGAGTGACGAGCTGCGCCGGGATCTTGCGCTCGGTGCCCGGCTTCTGCGTGAGCTTGCCGTCGACGAACTCGACCTCGGTCAGGTGCAGCCACTGGACGTTGCCGTCCTCGTCGCCCTCGAAGTGGGTGGTGGAGACGGAGTAGACCCGCTCACCGCCCTCCTCGTGGGCGCTGGTGACCTTGTAGAGCATCGGGAAGGTCGGCCACGGCTGGGAGACCGCGTCCCGCTCCTCGTTGGGACGGGGCATGATCTCCAGCTGGGTCACCGACGCCGCGCCCTGGCGGTGGGCGGTGCCCACGCAGTCCGCGCCGGTGTCGCCGCCGCCGATCACCACGACGTGCTTGCCCTCGGCCGAGACGGGCGGGGAGACGTAGTCGCCCTCCTGCACCTTGTTGGCCAGCGGCAGGTACTCCATGGCCTGGTAGATGCCCTTGAGCTCACGGCCCGGCACCGGCAGGTCCCGCGCGGTCGTGGCGCCCACCGCGAGGACCACGGCGTCGTACCGCTTGCGCAGCGCCGTCGCCGGCATGTCGCGGCCGATCTCGATGCCCGTGCGGAACTTGGTGCCCTCCGCCCGCATCTGCTCGATGCGGCGGTTGATGTGCCGCTTCTCCATCTTGAACTCGGGGATGCCGTACCGGAGGAGGCCACCGATGCGGTCCGCGCGCTCGTAGACGGCGACGGTGTGGCCGGCCCGGGTCAGCTGCTGCGCGGCGGCCAGGCCCGCGGGGCCCGAGCCGACGACCGCGACGGTCTTGCCGGACAGGCGCTCGGGGATCTGCGGCTCGACGTCACCGGTCTCCCACGCCTTGTCGATGATCGAGACCTCGACGTTCTTGATGGTGACCGGCGGCTGGTTGATGCCGAGCACGCACGCCGACTCGCACGGAGCCGGGCACAGGCGGCCGGTGAACTCCGGGAAGTTGTTGGTGGCGTGCAGGCGCTCGGACGCCGCCGCCCAGTCCTCGCGGTAGGCGTAGTCGTTCCACTCCGGGATGAGGTTCCCGAGCGGGCAGCCGTTGTGGCAGAACGGGATGCCGCAGTCCATGCACCGGCTGGCCTGCTTGCTGATGATCGGCAGCAGGGAGCCGGGGACGTAGACCTCGTTCCAGTCCTTGACGCGCTCCTCGACCGGACGGGACTTGGCGACCTCGCGGCCGTGGTTCAAAAAGCCCTTCGGGTCAGCCATTGATCGCCGCCTCCATCATCTTCTCGTGGGTCTCGGACTCGGAGAGACCGGCTCGCTCGGCGGCGTCCTTGGCGGCGAGCACTGCCTTGTACGTACTGGGGATGATCTTGCTGAAGCGCTCGACGGCCGTGTCCCACTCGGCCAGGAGCTTCTCGGCGACGGTGGAGCCGGTCTCCTCCTGGTGCCGGCGGACGACGTCGTGCAGCCACTGCTTGTCGGCCTCGTCCAGGGCGTGCACGGCGTCCAGGTTGCCGACGTTGACGTTGTCCCGGTCGAGGTCGATGACGTACGCGATGCCGCCGGACATACCGGCCGCGAAGTTCCGCCCGGTCTCGCCGAGGACGACCGCGTGACCGCCGGTCATGTACTCGCAGCCGTGGTCGCCCACGCCCTCGGAGACGACCAGCGCGCCGGAGTTGCGGACGCAGAAGCGCTCGCCGACCTTGCCGCGCAGGAACATCTCGCCGCCGGTGGCGCCGTACGCGAGGGTGTTGCCCGCGATCACGCTGTACTCGGCGAGGTGATCGGCGCCGCGGTCCGGGCGGACGACGATCCGGCCGCCCGAGAGGCCCTTGCCGACGTAGTCGTTGGCGTCGCCCTCCAGGCGCAGCGTGACACCGCGCGGGATGAAGGCGCCGAACGACTGGCCGGCGGAGCCGGTGAAGGTGATGTCGATGGTGTCGTCGGGCAGGCCCGCACCGCCGAACTTCTTGGTCACCTCGTGGCCGAGCATGGTGCCGACCGTGCGGTTGATGTTGCGGATGGCGACCTGCGCGCGCACCGGCTGGGCCTCTTCGGCGCCCGCGGCGGACAGGGCGTCGGCGGCGAGCTTGATCAGCTCGTTGTCGAGCGCCTTCTCCAGGCCGTGGTCCTGGGCGATCACCTGGTGGCGGACCGCGCCCTCGGGCAGCTCGGGCACGTGGAAGAGCGGGGCGAGCTCCAGGCCCTGCGCCTTCCAGTGGTTCACCGCGCGGGTGACGTCGAGGACCTCGGCGTGGCCGACGGCCTCCTCGATGGAGCGGAAGCCCAGCTCGGCCAACAGCTCGCGGACCTCCTGCGCGATGAACTCGAAGAAGTTCACCACGTACTCGGCCTTGCCGGAGAACCGGTCGCGCAGCGTCGGGTTCTGGGTGGCGATGCCGACCGGGCAGGTGTCCAGGTGGCAGACGCGCATCATGACGCAGCCGGAGACGACGAGCGGCGCGGTCGCGAAACCGAACTCCTCGGCGCCGAGCAGCGCGGCGATGACCACGTCGCGGCCGGTCTTGAGCTGGCCGTCGGTCTGCACCACGATCCGGTCGCGCAGGCCGTTGAGCAGCAGCGTCTGCTGGGTCTCGGCCAGACCGAGCTCCCAGGGACCGCCGGCGTGCTTCAGCGAGGTGAGCGGCGAGGCGCCCGTGCCGCCGTCGTGGCCGGAGATCAGCACGACGTCCGCGTGGGCCTTGGAGACACCCGCGGCGACGGTGCCGACGCCGACCTCGGAGACCAGCTTGACGTGAATGCGCGCCTCGGGGTTGGCGTTCTTCAGGTCGTGGATCAGCTGGGCGAGGTCCTCGATGGAGTAGATGTCGTGGTGCGGCGGCGGCGAGATGAGGCCGACGCCCGGCGTCGAGTGACGCGTCTTGGCGACCCACGGGTAGACCTTGTGGCCGGGCAGCTGGCCGCCCTCGCCGGGCTTGGCGCCCTGGGCCATCTTGATCTGGATGTCGTCGGAGTTGACCAGGTACTCGCTGGTCACACCGAAGCGGCCGGAGGCGACCTGCTTGATCGACGAACGGCGTGCCGGGTCGTACAGGCGCTCCGGGTCCTCGCCGCCCTCACCGGTGTTGGACTTGCCGCCCAGCTGGTTCATGGCGATGGCGAGGGTCTCGTGCGCCTCCTGGGAGATGGAGCCGTACGACATGGCGCCCGTGGAGAACCGCTTGACGATCGCGGAGACCGGCTCGACCTCCTCGATCGGGATGGGTCCGCGGTCGCTCTTGAAGCCGAAGAGGCCGCGCAGCGTCATCAGCCGCTCGGACTGCTCGTTCACGCGCTCGGTGTACTTCTTGAAGATGTCGTAGCGGCCGGTGCGCGTGGAGTGCTGGAGACGGAAGACCGTCTCCGGGTCGAACAGGTGCGGCTCGCCCTCGCGCCGCCACTGGTACTCGCCGCCGATCTCCAGGGCGCGGTGCGCCGGAGCGATGCCGGAGGCCGGGTACGCCTTGGCGTGGCGGGCGGCGACCTCCTTGGCGATGACGTCGATGCCGACGCCGCCGATCTTGGTGGCGGTGCCGTTGAAGTACTTCTCCACGAAGGCCTCGTCGAGACCGACGGCCTCGAAGACCTGGGCGCCGCGGTAGGAGGCGACGGTGGAGATGCCCATCTTGGACATGACCTTCAGGACGCCCTTGCCGAGGGCGTAGATCAGGTTGCGGATGGCCTGCTCGGGCTCGATGCCGGGCAGGAAGGTGCCGGCGCGGACCAGGTCCTCGACGGACTCCATCGCCAGGTACGGGTTGACGGCGGCGGCGCCGTAGCCGATCAGCAGGGCGACGTGGTGGACCTCGCGGACGTCCCCGGCCTCGACCAGCAGGCCCACCTGGGTGCGCTGCTTGGTGCGGATGAGGTGGTGGTGGACGGCCGCGGTGAGCAGCAGCGACGGGATCGGCGCGTGCTCGGCGTCGGAGTGCCGGTCGGAGAGGACGATCAGGCGGGCGCCGTTCTCTATGGCGGCGTCGGCCTCGGCGCAGATCTCCTCGATGCGCGCGGCGAGCGCGTCACCGCCGCCGTGCACCCGGTACAGGCCGGACAGGGTCGCGGCCTTGAAGCCGGGCATGTCGCCGTCGGCGTTGATGTGGATGAGCTTGGCCAGCTCGTCGTTGTCGATCACCGGGAACGGCAGCACGACGGAGCGACAGGAGGCTGCCGTGGGCTCCAGCAGGTTGCCCTCGGGGCCCAGCGAGCTGCGCAGGGAGGTGACCAGCTCCTCACGGATCGCGTCCAGCGGCGGGTTGGTGACCTGCGCGAACAGCTGGGTGAAGTAGTCGAACAGCAGGCGCGGGCGCTCGCTCAGCGCGGCGATGGGCGAGTCGGTGCCCATCGAGCCGATCGGCTCGGCGCCGGCCTTGGCCATCGGCGCGAGGATGACGCGCAGCTCCTCCTCGGTGTACCCGAAGGTCTGCTGGCGGCGGGTGACCGAGGCGTGCGTGTGCACGATGTGCTCACGCTCGGGCAGGTCGCTCAGCTCGATCTCGCCGGCCTCGAGCCACTCCGCGTAGGGGTGCTCGGCGGCGAGCTGGGCCTTGATCTCGTCGTCCTCGATGATCCGGTGCTCGGCGGTGTCCACGAGGAACATGCGGCCGGGCTGGAGGCGGCCCTTGCGGACGACCTTCGCCGGGTCGATGTCGAGGACGCCGACCTCGGAGCCGAGGACGACGAGGCCGTCGTCGGTGACCCAGTAGCGGCCGGGGCGCAGGCCGTTGCGGTCGAGGACCGCGCCGACCTGGGTGCCGTCGGTGAAGGTGACGCAGGCCGGGCCGTCCCAGGGCTCCATCATCGTGGAGTGGTACTGGTAGAAGGCGCGCCGGGCCGGGTCCATGGAGTCGTGGTTCTCCCACGCCTCCGGAATCATCATCAGCACCGAGTGCGGCAGCGAACGCCCGCCGAGGTGCAGCAGTTCGAGCACCTCGTCGAAGGACGCGGAGTCGGAGGCGTCCGGCGTGCAGATCGGGAAGATCCGGTCGATCTTCTCCTGGTCGCCGAACAGGTCGGAGACGAGCTGCGACTCGCGGGCCGCCATCCAGTTGCGGTTGCCCTTGACGGTGTTGATCTCACCGTTGTGCGCGACGAACCGGTAGGGGTGCGCGAGCGGCCACGACGGGAAGGTGTTCGTGGAGAACCGGGAGTGCACCAGCGCGATCGCGGAGCCGAAGCGGCGGTCGGACAGGTCCGGGAAGAACGGCTCGAGCTGGCCGGTGGTCAGCATGCCCTTGTAGACGATCGTCCGCGCGGACAGCGAGGGGAAGTAGACGCCGACCTCGCGCTCGGCGCGCTTGCGCAGCGCGAACGCCTTGCGGTCGAGGTCGATGCCCTGGCTCGCCCCGTCGGTGACGAAGATCTGGCGGAAGACCGGCATGGTGGAGCGGGCGGTGGCGCCGAGCAGTTCGGGCGCGACCGGCACCTCGCGCCAGCCGAGGACGCTCAGGCCCTCCTCGGCGGCGATCGCGTCGATCCGGGCAGCGGCCTCGTCGGTGCCGTCCGTGGGCAGGAAGGCGATACCGACGGCGTAGCCGCCGGCCTCGGGCAGCTCGAATCCGGCCACCTCACGGAAGAAGGCGTCCGGGACCTGGGAGAGGATGCCGGCACCGTCACCGGAGTCCGGCTCGGAGCCGGTGGCACCGCGGTGCTCGAGGTTGCGCAGGACGGTGAGGGCCTGCTCGACCAGGGTGTGGGACGCCTCGCCGGTGAGGGTGGCGACGAAGCCGACGCCGCAGGCGTCGTGCTCGTTGCGGGGGTCGTACATACCCTGCGCAGCAGGGCGAGCATCCATGAAGGACCAGTTCTGGCCATTCGCGGAATGCTGGGACGGCTGGCGCGGCGTACGCATCGGCTCTCCCGTCGTCGTCATGTGGCATGTGCAAGTGCCGAGGGACGACGTTGGCCCTCTGCGTGGATGCGAAATTTCGTGCAGGTTACATGATGGAGCGGTTCTCGGGAACCGGGATAATCCGTTCCAACATGCGGACACCGCATGAGGTCGCGGCGGGGTTCCGCGCCTGGCGGTGGAAGCTATGGGGACCGAGTCGGACAGATCGATGTCCGCCGGCCCGAGGGGCGGAGAGGGCGCCGTCGCCCGCTCCGCTGTCACGCCGCGGGCCTCATTGCCCACAGCGCTTACGGCTCATGCCCGGTGGTCACGCGGTCGAAACCAGCGAGTAACGACTATTTATGCGGACCTCCGCATAGGTGCCGAGCCCGATCATCCTACGGCCGTTCCGAACAGGGAGCCCAGGGCGTACGTCACACCGGCCGCGGCGCCACCGAGGGCGAGCTGCCGGAGCCCGCTGTACCACCAGGTCCGCGCCGTCACCTTGGCCACCACCGCACCGCACAGGAACAGTCCGAGCAGCGCCAGCAGCACGGCCGGCCACAGGCTGCTCGCGCCGAGCAGATACGGCAGTACGGGCAGCAGGGCGCCCAGTGCGAAGGAGCCGAAGCTCGACACGGCGGCGACGGTCGGCGACGGCAGGTCACCGGGGTCGATGCCCAGCTCCTCCCGGGC
This sequence comes from Streptomyces sp. NPDC052012, assembly GCF_040689265.1. Lineage (NCBI taxonomy): Bacteria > Bacillati > Actinomycetota > Actinomycetes > Kitasatosporales > Streptomycetaceae > Streptomyces > Streptomyces sp. NPDC052012. Next base: position 679,025 of record NZ_JBFAXA010000001.1, on the reverse strand, counting down.
GTGGTTCTCCAGCGCCTGCTCGGGATCCTTGGACAGCTGCCGGGCGACCTCTCGTGCCAGCCGGGGCTCGACTCCCCGGGCCTCGTACAGCGCGGCGAGCTCGGCCTCCTCGTCCTTGGGGTGTCTGCGCAGCTCGCGCCGCTCGACGTCCAGCTCGGCCTCGACCAGCTCGCGCTGGGAGGCGACGGAGGTGTACTCGCCGGCGGCCATGGAGAAGGCACCGGCGGCGAGGCCCGCGAGTCCGCTGAGCACGACGGTCTGCTGACTGACCGAGCCGCCGGCGACACCGGTCATCAGGGCGAGGTTGGAGACCAGGCCGTCCATCGCGCCGAACACCGCGGGGCGCAGCCAGCCTCCGTTCACATCCCGGTGCGTGTGGTTGTCGCGGTGCGCCTCGTGCAGCGCGGCTTCGGTCTCGATGATGGCCATGCGGTCCCCCAGAGGTGCTGAGACGTGTGCTGTTTGGACAAGTTCTACTTTTCGACAACACCAAATCTACGCCTCCTCATTCCCCGCCGCCAGCAAGGAAAGGCTGGGCTAACCTGCGCTTTTGCGGTTTTCGCTCATCCGTGTAGATGGCCGCACAGATGTCGACCGGGTGACGCTGGGACCGGTGAGGCTGCACCGGACACCGCACCGGGGACAGTTCCGCAAAGGGCTCCGCGCCTTTCGGGGCGCCCCTGAGAGGAGAGCCGCGCCATGGCATCGACCGCCCGCATCCCCTCGGTCCCGGCGCCCGGGGACGCCGTCGGGCTGCGCGACCGGGCGCGCGGCGCGCTGCTCGGCCTGGCCGTCGGCGACGCGCTGGGCGCCCCGGCGGAGAACCTCAAGCCCTCCGAGATCCGGGCGCGCTGGGGCCGCATCACCGGCTACGTCACGGACCATCCGGCGGGCACGGACGACACGGAGTACGCGATCTTCTCGGGCCTGCTGCTCGCGCGGCACGGCAGCGCGCTGACGCCGGCGCTGGTGGAGGCGGCCTGGCACGAGCTGATCGCCGACCGGTCCGAGGGCCGTTTCCGGGGCGCGGGCTTCAGCGAGCGGGGCACGCTGGAAAACCTCCGGCGGGGCCTCGCCGCCCCGGTCTCCGCGCAGCACCGCCACGCGTGGAGCGACGGCCTGGCCATGCGCGCCGCTCCCCACGGGGTCTTCGCGGCGGGCCGCCCCGCCGAAGCGGCCCGGCTCGCGGCGATCGACGGCTCGGTCAGCCACGACGGCGAGGGCATCTACGGCGGCCAGGCGGTCGCGGCGGGCGTCGCGGCGGCGATGGCGGGAGCGCCGGTGGTGGCCGTCGTCGCCTCCGCCCTCGCCGTGGTCCCCGAGGACTCCTGGACCGCCCGCTCCCTGCGCCGCGCGGTCACCGCCGCCCACCTCGGCGAACGCGCGGTGCGCTCCGCCGTGGTCATCGGCGGCTACCCCTGGACCGACCTGGCCCCCGAGGCGGTCGCCCTCGCCTTCGGCGCGTACGCGGCGGCCGACGGCGACTTCGAACAGGCGGTCCTGATGGCCGTCAACATGGGCCGCGACGCCGACACCACGGCAGCGGTGGCCGGCGCGCTGTCCGGCGCGACAGGGGGCGCGGCCGCGATCCCGGCCGCGTGGAGCTCCCCCATCGGCCCGACGAGGGGCAGCTGCCTGCCGGCGATGGCAGGCCACCACGTCCTGGACATCGCGGACCTGCTGACGGCCCCCGACTGCACCCCGCGCGAGCTGCTCCTCCCCGACGCCCCGCCCCCGGACACCTTCGTCCTGGCAGCAGACGACACCACGGAGGCCCCGTCATGAACTCCCCAGGACTGACAGCCACCGACACCGAACACCCCCCACAGACCCCCCTTGCAACCGCCGACGCCGAATCCGCCCCGCAAGGACCCCCCGCACCCGACCACGAACCCCGCACACCCCCCTCCCCACCCGCACCCGCCGACGCCGAAACCGCCCCACAAGAACCACCCCCACCCGACCACGAACCCCGCACACCCCCCTCCCCACCCGCACCCGCCGACGCCGAAACCGCCCCACAAGAACCACCCCCACCCGACCAGGAACCCCGCACACCCCCCTCCCCACCCGCACCCGCCGACGCCGAAACCGCCCCACAGGGGCCACCCGCACCTGTCCACGAAAGCCGCACGGGTGGTGCGGGTGGGAAACAAAAGGCCGATGGCGGAGCCGAGGCCATCACCGGCCTCCTCCTCGGCCTCGCACTCGGCGACGCCGCCGGCTGGCCCGCCGCCCGCCACCGCGCCGCCCGCATGCCCGAGTGGACCCGCCGCCTCACCCGCGAACTCGACACCTTCGCCGAACAGAACGCCACCACCACCCTCCCCGTCCCCATCGCCCTCAATCAGCCCCCGGAGCCCCTCCACCTCGGCCCCTCCGACGACGCCGAGTGGGCCGTCTTCGCCGCCGAGGCCATCCTCCGCGCCGGCGACGACACCGCCCTCGCCGACCTGAGCCGCGAACGCCGTACCCGCGCCGCCATCGACCTCACCTGGAACGCCGTGGCCAGCGAGGTCGCCGCCGCCACCGAACGGGCCCCCGAGATCGAGTCCGCCGTCCTCCCCCTGCGCGCCCGCATCTCCGTCCGCGCCGGCCTCGGCAACCTCGCCACCGGCCTGCGCCCGCCCGCCACCGGCCACGACAACCCGCACTACTTCGACGACGCCGCCTGCGTCCGCGCCTGCGTCCTCGCCGTCGCTCACCCCGGCGACCCGCGACGCGCCGCCGACCTCGCCGAGTTCGACGCCCACTACACCCAGGACGGCGACGGAGTCCACGGCGCCCGCGCCATGGCCGCCGCCCTCTCCCTCGCGCTGGCCGGCAAGGACGTCCACACCTGCGTGAACGCCGCCCTCGCCGAGCTCCCCGAGGAGACGGAGATCGGCCGCAACGCCCGCCACGCCCTCACCCTCGCCGCGGCAGCCGACAGCGCCTTCGCCCTCGTACCGCCGCTCGAGCACCAGATCATCGACCACGTCTACAGCTACGGCATCGCCGCCGCCGAGACCGTCCCCGTCGCCCTCGCCCTGGCCGTCGCCGCCGGCCGGATCGCGGAAGCGGTCCCCGCGGCGGCCTGCCTGTCCCGGGTCGCGGACTCGGCCCCGGCCCTCACCGGAGCACTCACCGGCGCCCTCGGCGGCGGCACGGCGATCCCGGCGTCCTGGAGGGAGAGCTGCCGCACCCTCTCCGGCTGCGTCCTCCCCCGGCTCACCGGAACGGACCTGGTGGAACTCGCCGGTCTCCTGGCAGCCACACACCCGACCCCACCGGAAGGATGATTCCGGCATGACACAACAAACCGCGACGAAGCTCCCCCCGGGCCCGCCCCTGGACGAACGCATCACCGCCGCCCTCGTCGGCGCCGCCGTCGGCGACGCACTCGGCGGCCCCGTCGAGGGCTACTCCCCCGACCAGATCGTCGAACGCCACGGCGGCCGGGTCCACGGCATCGTCGGCCCCTGGAACGGCGACGCCTGGCGCACCGCCCGCCCCCTCGCCCCGTACCACAAGGGCGACGGCCACGTCACCGACGACACCCTGATGACCCACGCCCTGATCCGGGTCTACGCCACGGTCCGCGACCACCTGGACGCGTACGCGATCGCCGACCACCTAGTCCCGGACCTCATGACCAACCCCCGCTGGATCCCGGAACTGGAGTCCGAGGCACTCCCCCTCCACCGCGTCTTCCTCGCGGAGAAGTGGCTGGTGGCCCGCCTCCACTACGGCCACGTCGACCCGCGCGAGGCAGGCGTCGGCAACATCGTCAACTGTGGCGCCGCGATGTACATGGCCCCCGTCGGCCTGGTCAACGCGGCCAACCCGCCCGCCGCCTACGCCGAGGCCCTGGACATCGCGGGCGCCCACCAGTCGTCGTACGGCAGAGAGGCGGCCGGCGTCCTCGCGGCGGGCGTGGCGGCGGCCTGCACGCCGGGCGCGACCCCGGACTCGGTGGTTGCGGCCTGCCTGTCCCTGGCGAAGGACGGCACACGGGCCGCGATCGAGCGGGTCTGCGAAGTCGCCGCCCGCCACACGGACTTCGAGTCGGCCCTGCGCCCCCTGCGGGAGGCGGTGGCCCCCTACGACACGGTGGGCGACGACTACCGCTCCCCGTCCCTGGGCGCCCGCCGCCCTTCCCGCCTCCACTCCATCGAGGAACTCCCTGTCGCCCTCGCCCTGTTGATCGTCGCCCGCGGCGACTACCGCCACGCGGTCCTCGGCGCCGTGAACTACGGCCGCGACTGCGACTCCATCGCCACCATGGCCGGCGCGATGGCCGGAGCCCTGGGCTCGCCGCCCCCGGAGGACTGGGCGAAGGCAGTCGCGGAGGCCAGCCGGCTGGACCTGTGGCAGCCGGCGACAACCCTCACGGAGGTCACGCAGGAGATCTTCGCGAACGACCTCCGACGCCGCCGCACCCACGAACAGGCCTTCACCGCTCTGGGAGGCCGGGGATGCTCCGCCTGACCTGGGTCCAACCGGAAGACCTCATCGGCCACGAACTCCACCAGGCGAGGCTGGACGGCCGGGAGCCTTCGGCGATCGCAAGAAGATGGAAAGCAGCGGGCGGCCCAACAGCCCCGGAACGAGCAGGAGCCTCCGCCCACCCCGCCTCCAGATACCTGCGCCAACTGGCAGAAGACCTCCTCGACGAACTGGCGGACCTGCCCAGCAACTTGGCAGACGACGAGCCCACAGACCTGGACCGCATCAAGGCCCGCTGCCCGGACTGGCCTCCCCCGCCGGCGCGGACAAGCGACACCACCCCCCGCCCAGCACCCAACCAGGAGCACCTGGAAGCCGCCTGGCTGGGCAGAGCAGTGGGCTGCCTCCTGGGCAAACCGGTGGAGAAGCTCCCCCTCCACGGCATCCGCCGGCTAGCCACAGCAACCGGCAACTGGCCCCTCACCACGTACTTCACAGCCACAGGAGTCCCCCAAGACCTCCTCACCGCATACCCCTGGAACCGCCGCTCGGCCCCCACCTCCCTCGCCGAGAACATCGACGGCATGCCCGAGGACGACGACCTCAACTACCCCCTCCTCAACCTCCTTCTCCTCCAGCGCCACGGCAGATCGTTCACCCCCACCGACCTGGCCCGCCTCTGGCTCGACGAACTCCCCGCCGGCCGCACCTTCACCGCCGAACGCATCGCCTACCGCAACCTCCTCACCGGCCTGGAACCCCCGCACACCGCCCGCCACCGCAACCCCTTCCGCGAGTGGATCGGCGCCCTGATCCGCGCCGACGTGCACGGCTGGACCAACCCCGGCGACCCGGCCGCAGCCGCCGAACAGGCCCACCGCGACGCGACCCTCACCCACACCGCGAACGGCGTCTACGCGGCCATGTTCATCGCGGCCGTCATCGCCACGGCCGCCACCGGCACGCACGACATCCACGCCTGCCTCCGCACCGGCCTCACCGTCGTCCCGCCCCGCTCCCGCCTCGCCCGAGCCGTCCACCACGCCGTACAACTGGCCCACCAGCACGACGACTTCACCACCGTCGTGGACGAACTCCACGCCATCTACGCCGCCACCCACCACTGGGTCCACGCCATCCCCAACACGGCGCTCATCACCGCCGCCCTCACCCACGCCGACGGCGACTTCACCGGCTCCATCTGCCGCGCCGTCTCCGGGGGCTGGGACACGGACTCCAACGGCGCGACCGCCGGCTCCATCGCCGCCCTCCTCACCGGCAGCCCCGCCGCCCTGCCCGACCGCTGGACGGCCCCGCTCAAGAACCGCCTCGCCACCTCCGTCGGCGACTTCGACGGCACCGGCTTCGACACCCTGGCCCAGCTCACCCACCAGGAGGCCTCCCGCCCATGACCAGCACCGCCCGCACCCCCGATCCCGACCCCACACCCCCTCCTCCCCTCACCGGCCTGCGTGTCCTCGACCTCGCCACCCTCTTCGCCGGCCCTCTCGCCGCGACCCTGCTCGGCGACTTCGGCGCGGACGTCGTCAAGGTCGAGCACCCCCGCAGACCCGACCCCTCCCGCGGCCACGGCCCCTCGAAGAACGGCATCGGCCTGTGGTGGAAGATGCTCGGCCGCAACAAGCGCACCATCACCCTCGACCTGTCCACGCCCGGCGGCCGCGCCACCCTCCTCAAGCTCGCCGGGACCGCCGACGTGATCATCGAGAACTTCCGCCCCGGCACCCTGGAGAAGTGGGACCTCGGCTGGCCCGAGCTGTCCGCCGCCAACCCGCGCCTGATCCTGGTCCGGGTCACCGGCTTCGGCCAGTTCGGCCCGTACGCCCACCGCCCCGGCTTCGGCACCCTCGCCGAGGCGATGAGCGGTTTCGCCGCGATCACCGGCGAACCCGGAGCGCCGCCCACCCTGCCGCCGTTCGGCCTGGCCGACTCCATCGCCGGGCTGACCACGGCGTACGCGACGCTCACCGCGCTGGCCGGCCGCGACCGCACCGGCGAGGGCCAGGTCGTCGACATGGCGCTGATCGAGCCGATTCTCACCGCCCTCGGCCCCCAGCCCACCTGGTACGACCAGCTCGGCCACGTCCAGCCCCGCACCGGCAACCGCTCCCAGAACAACGCCCCGCGCGGCACCTACCTCACCGCCGACGGCACCTGGGTGGCCGTCTCCACCTCCGCCCAGTCGGTCGCGGAACGCGTGATGCACCTGGTGGGCCGCCCGGAGCTGATCGACGAGCCGTGGTTCGCCACGGGCGCCGACCGCGCCGAGCACGCGGACATCCTCGACGAGGCGGTCGGCAGCTGGATCGCCGAGCGCACCCGCACGGAGGTCCTCGCGGCCTTCGAGAAGGCGGAGGCCGCCGTGGCGCCCATCCAGGACGTGCGGGACGTGATGGAGGACCCGCAGTACCAGGCCCTGAACACCATCACCACCGTCGACGATCCCGAGCTGGGCCCGCTGCGCATGCAGAACGTCCTGTTCCGGCTCTCCGCCACGCCCGGCTCGATCCGCTGGGCGGGCCGCCCGCACGGCGCCGACACGGAGGAGGTCCTCACCGAGCTCGGCCTCACCCCGGCCGAGCTCGCGGCGCTGCGCGCGGAGGACGCCCTGTGACGGGCTTCCCGCTCACCTGGCTGTACGCCCCCGGCGACCGCCCGCACGTGGTGGCGAAGGCGCTCGTCTCGGGGGCGGACGTGGTGGTGATCGACCTGGAGGACGCGGTCGCCCCGGACCGCAAGGCCTACGCCCGTTCGGCCACCGCCGAGCTGCTCAGCGAGCCGCAGCCGGTCCCGGTGCACGTCCGCGTCAACGCCCTGACCACGCCCTGGGCCGAGGCCGACCTCGCCGCCATCGCCCCGTCGCCCGGCCTGTCCGGCCTGCGCCTGCCCAAGGTGTCCGCACCGGCGGACGTCGTGCACGTCGCACGGCTCACCACCCCCACGCTCCCCCTGTACGCCCTCCTGGAGTCGGCCCTCGCCATCGAACAGGCCCACTCCGTGGCCACCGCCCACCCCGCCCTGCGCGGCATCGCGATCGGCGAGGCGGATCTACGGGCCGATCTGGGCGTACGGGACGACGCCGGCCTGGACTGGTCCCGCTCCCGCGTCGTCGTGGCCGCACGGGCGGCGGGCCTGCCGCCACCCGCCCAGTCCGTCCACCCGGACACCCGTGACCTGGAGGGCCTGACCGCGTCCTGCATTCACGGCCGCACCCTCGGCTTTCTCGGCCGCGCCGCCATCCACCCGCGCCAGCTGCCGGTGATCGAGCGCGTCTACCTCCCGACGGAGAGGGAGATCGAGGAGGCGGAGACCATCATCAAGGCAGCGGCCACCACCGAGGGCGCCCAGGCCCTCCCCAACGGCACGTTCATCGACGCGGCGGTGGTGGCGACGGCCCAGCGCACTTTGTCCCTGGCCAGGAGAACCTGACCCCGCAACGGCGAGGGCGCCCAGGAAAACCCGGGCGCCCTCGTCGTACGACGGACCCTCAGCGTTTCTTCGCCGACCCGGCCCCGTCCTTGTCCGTGGACTCGGCCTCGGCGTCGGTCTCGGCCTCGGTCTTGGTCTTGGTCTTGGTCAGCGACACCTCGTCCTCGGCGCCGGCATCCGCGTCGGCAGCCTCCACCGCCTCCCCCTTGGTCTCGGAGGCCCCGGGTTCGACGACGTCCTCCCGCCCCGGCCGCTTCCTGGCGGACAGCACGATGTACAGCACCGCCAGCAGGAACACCAGGATCGACGTCCAGTTGTTCAGCCGCAGACCCAGGATGTGGTGGGCCTCGTCGACGCGCATGTACTCGATCCAGAACCGGCCCACGCAGTACGCGGCGACGTACAGGGCGAACGCCCGCCCGTGCCCGAGCCGGAACCTGCGGTCGGCCCAGATCACCAGCACCGCGACACCGATGCACCACAGCGACTCGTACAGGAACGTCGGGTGGTACGTGCCCGGGACCCGCCCGTCCGCGGAGGACGTGATCTCCACGGCCCACGGCAGATCGGTGGCCCGCCCGTACAGCTCCTGGTTGAACCAGTTGCCCCAGCGCCCGATCGCCTGGGCGAGGGCGATGCCCGGCGCGACCGCGTCGGCGTACGCGGGCATCGGGATGCCCCGGCGCCGGCAGCCGATCCACGCGCCCAGCGCGCCGAGGGCGATGGCACCCCAGATGCCGAGGCCGCCCTCCCAGATCTTGAAGGCGTCCACCCAGTCACGGCCTTCGCTGAAGTACAGCTCGTAGTCCGTGATCACGTGGTAGAGCCTGCCGCCGACCAGACCGAAGGGGACGGCCCAGACAGCGATGTCGGCCACCGTGCCGGCCCGCCCGCCCCGGGCGATCCAGCGCTTGTTGCCGAGCCAGACGGCAACGAAGACGCCGATGATGATGCAGAACGCGTAGCCGCGCAGCGGAATGGGGCCGAGGTACAGCACCCCGCTCGACGGGCTGGGAATGTAGGCAAGTTCCATGGCAAGGTCGACGCTACCGTGCCGGACCCGGCACACGGCAGGCAGCCCGGCTACGGCTCCATAACAGGGGGCGGTCGGGGCCGCCCCCGGGCGCGCCTACTGGTTCGCCTCCTGCACCATCTTCTTCAGCTTCTCGGGGGTCATCGACCGGTCCTCGTAGATGTTCTTGCCGTCGAACAGCACGGTCGGCGTGCCCGAGAAGCCGCCCTTCTGGAAGGCGTCGTTGGACTTGACCACCCAGCTGTTGTGCTTGCCGTCCTCCACGCAGGAGCGGAAGGCGGGCGTGTCGAGGCCCCGCACCTTGCCGGCCAGGTCGATCAGCTCGGCGTTGTCGGCGAAGGCGTCGTCGGTCTCCGGCGGCTGGTTGTCGAACAGCACGTCGTGGTACGCGGCGAACTTCCCGGCGTCCTGGGCGCAGGCCGCGGCGTTGGCGGAGTTGCGCGAGCCGGTGCCGCCCAGGTTGCCGTCGATGAGGGTGACCAGGTGGTACTCGACCTTCAGATCGCCCGACTCGGTCAGTTCGTGGATGGTCGGGCGGTAGGCCAGTTCGAAGGACTTGCACGCCGGGCAGCGGAAGTCCTCCCACACCGTGAGCGTGGCCTTGGCGTTCTCCTTGCCGACCGGGATGGCGAGGCCGTCCTCGCCGAGGGCGCCCGAGGGCGCCACGACCGGGCCCGCGGAGTCACTGCCCTCGTCCTTGCCCGCGTTGGCTGCGACCACGCCGATCACCGCCGCGAGCCCCAGGACACAGACCACGCTCGCGCCCACGATCAGGGTGCGGCGCCGCTTCTCGGCGGCCTTCTGCTTCTCACGCTCGACCGCCAGCCGCTCCCGGGCGGTGCGCTTTCCGTCACGGTTCTTCTCGCTCACACCCCGCAGAACGAACCGGGGAGGCGCACCGCGCCTCCCCGGCCCCAGGTCCACCCGTACGAGGGACCCGTATGACTGGCTGCTGCTACGCGGTCGGCTACGCCTGTCCGCGCACGCCCTTCGCGAGGTCGCCCGCCAGCTCCCGGATCGCCTCCAGGCCGACGGCCTCGTCCGGGGCGTCCAGCATCCGCTTGACGAAGGCCGAGCCGACGATGACCCCGTCGGCGAAACCGGCCACCTCGGCGGCCTGGGTGGCGTCGGAGACGCCGAGGCCGACGCAGACGGGCAGGTCGGTGCCGGTGGCCCGGGTGCGCCGCACCAGGTCCTCGGCCTGCGAGCTGACCGACGCGCGGGTGCCGGTGACACCCATGAGGGAGGCGGCGTAGACGAAGCCGCTGCCCGCCGCGGTGATCTCGGCGAGCCGTGCGTCCTTGCTGCTGGGCGCCACGACGAACACGGTCGCGAGGCCGTGCTTCTCGGCGTGCTCCCGCCACAGGGCGGACTCCTGCACCGGCAGGTCGGGCAGGATGCAGCCCGCGCCGCCCGCCTCGGCCAGCTCGGCGGTGAAGCGCTCCACGCCGTAGCGGTCGATGGGGTTCCAGTAGGTCATGACGAGGACCGGCTTGCCGGTGGCCGCGTGCGCCTCGCGGACCGTGCGCATCACGTCGGCGATCTTCACGCCGCCGCGCAGGGCGATGTCGTCGGCGGTCTGGATGACCGGTCCGTCGAGGACCGGGTCGCTGTGCGGCAGGCCCACCTCGACGATGTCGGCGCCGCTGTCCAGGACGGCTTTGACCGCCTCGATGCCGCCGTCGACCGTCGGGAACCCGGCCGGGAGGTAGGCGATGAGCGCGGAGCGTCCCTCGGCCTTCGCGCCGGCGAGAGTGTCGGTCAGCAGCTTGATGTTCCCGCTCACTTGGCGTCCCCCTCGATCTCGGCGGTGCCGGAGGCGTCCTCGGCGACCTCCGCGTCGGTGTCGTACAGGCCGAAGTAGCGGGCGGCGGTGTCCATGTCCTTGTCGCCGCGGCCGGACAGGTTGACGACGATCAGCCCGTCCTTGCCCAGCTCCTTGCCGACGTCCAGAGCGCCGGCGAGGGCGTGGGCGCTCTCGATGGCCGGGATGATGCCCTCGGTGCGCGACAGCAGGCGCAGGGCCTGCATCGCCGCGTCGTCGGTGACCGCGCGGTACTCGCCGCGGCCGGAGTCCTTGAGGTAGGAGTGCTCGGGGCCGATGCCGGGGTAGTCCAGGCCGGCCGAGATCGAGTAGGGCTCGGTGATCTGGCCCTCGTCGTCCTGCAGGACGTAGGAGCGGGAGCCGTGCAGGATGCCGGGCTCGCCGGCGGACAGGGTGGCCGCGTGCTCGCCGGTCTCGATGCCGTGCCCGGCGGGCTCGCAGCCGATGAGGCGTACGTCCGTGTCGGGGATGAAGGCGTGGAAGAGGCCGATGGCGTTGGAGCCGCCGCCGACGCAGGCGATCGCGGCGTCGGGGAGGCGGCCGGCGCGCTCCAGGAGCTGGCGGCGGGCCTCGACGCCGATGACGCGGTGGAAGTCGCGGACCATCGCCGGGAAGGGGTGGGGTCCGGCGACGGTGCCGAAGAGGTAGTGCGTGTGGTCGACGTTGGCGACCCAGTCGCGGAACGCCTCGTTGATGGCGTCCTTCAGGGTGCGGCTGCCGGACTTCACGGCGATGACCTCGGCGCCGAGCATGCGCATGCGGGCCACGTTGAGGGCCTGGCGCCGCGTGTCGATCTCGCCCATGTAGATGGTGCAGTCGAGGCCGAACAGGGCGCAGGCGGTGGCGGTGGCGACGCCGTGCTGGCCGGCGCCGGTCTCGGCGATGACGCGGGTCTTGCCCATGCGCTTGGTGAGCAGGGCCTGGCCGAGAACGTTGTTGATCTTGTGGCTGCCGGTGTGGTTGAGGTCCTCGCGCTTGAGGAAGATCCTTGCTCCGCCGGCGTGTTCGGCGAAGCGGGGGACTTCGGTGAGCGCCGACGGACGGCCCGTGTAGTTGACGAGCAGGTCGTCCAGCTCGCGGGCGAACTCCGGGTCGTTCTTGGCCTTGTCGTACTCGACGGCCACCTCGTCCACTGCGGCGACGAGGGCCTCGGGGATGAACTTGCCCCCGAAGACGCCGAAGTAGCCTTCCCGGTTGGGGACTTGACCCTCCGGGTCGGGGATGAAGAAGGTGCTGGGCATGCGGAAACCTCACGGTGAGTGCGTGGAAAGACACTATTCGCCGTGGGGGCGGAGATCGTTTGTTGGCTGCGGGCCGTTTGTGGCTGGTCGCGCAGTTCCCCGCGCCCCTAGAGGGCGCGTTGCCATCGACGGCCGTTCACCTGGCCGGGTTCGTCGCCGATCACGTAGCGGACGCGGCGGCCGTGGACCCGGCGGGCCGGGGCACGGCAGCCTCGGGGACGGCAGCCGCGCGCGAGGCGGGCGTACGGGTCCCTGGTCGCCAGGGTGATCGGGAGGGTCATCGGGGCCAAGCCTAGCGGGGTCTCAGCCGCGGCCGTGGCGGAGTGCCGGGTGTTCGCCCGCGGCCACCAGGTCGGCGACGGCCGTCTTGGGGTCCTTGCCGGTGACCAGGGACTCGCCGACCAGGACGGCGTCGGCACCGGCGTTGGCGTAGGCGATGAGGTCGTGCGGGCCGCGGACGCCGGACTCGGCGATCTTCACGAGGTGGGCGGGGATCTCGGGGGCGACGCGTTCGAAGGTGCCGCGGTCGACCTCGAGGGTCTTGAGGTTGCGGGCGTTGACGCCGATGACCTTGGCGCCCGCGTCCACGGCGCGCTCGACCTCCTCCTCGTCGTGCACCTCGACGAGCGGGGTGAGGCCGATGGACTCGGCGCGCTCGATCAGCGACTCCAGGGCCGGCTGGTCGAGGGCGGCGACGATCAGCAGCGCGAGGTCGGCGCCGTAGGCGCGGGCCTCCCAGAGCTGGTACGACGTGACGATGAAGTCCTTGCGCAGCACGGGGATGTCGACGCGCGCGCGGACCGCCTCCAGGTCGGCCAGCGAGCCGCCGAAACGGCGCTGCTCGGTGAGGACGGAGATGACGGCGGCGCCGCCCGCCTCGTAGTCGGCGGCGAGTCCGGCGGGGTCGGCGATCGCGGCGAGCGCGCCCTTGGAGGGGCTGGAGCGCTTCACCTCGCAGATGACCTTGACGCCCTCGCCGCGCAGGGCGGCCACGCCGTCCTTGGCCGCGGGGGCCTTCGCCGCGCGCTCCTTGAGCTCGTCGAGGCTGACGCGCGCCTGCCGCTCCGCGAGGTCGGCACGGACTCCGTCGATGATCTCGTCGAGCACACTCACGCGAGCGGCCCCCTTCCAGACGGTCGGTCTTCGGTCGGTTCGTCGGACGAAACCGATGGTCACTGCGATGGTATCCGCAGCAGGGCGTATGCCTCGCATCCGGTTGACCGCCGGTCCCACTACCTGGACATTCGGGTGTCGATCAAGGGTGCAGCCAGCCGCCGAACGGAAGGTTCCGGACAACGGTGAAGACCAGCAGCAATGCTCCGAGGGACCACAGGAGCAACGGCGGCGGGTCGAGACGGAAGGCTCTGCCGCGCAGGGTGCGGACCACCCATACGGTCCACAGGACGGCGAAGGCCGCGTAGCCGAGGACCGCGGGGGCGTTGGCCTGGAGGGCGGTCAGGAGGTCGCCGTGGACGACGGCGTGGGCGCTGCGCAGGCCGCCGCAGCCGGGGCAGTACAGGCCGGTGAGCCGCAGCAGCGGGCAGGCGGGGTAGTGGCCGGGCTCGTTGGGGTCGACGGCCCCGACGTAGGCGAAGGCGCCGGCGACGGCCGCGAGGATCCCGGTGGGGACGGCGAGCCGGGCGGCCCTGGCTCGGCGGGTCGCGGGCGGGCTGCTGGCGGCGTTCACCCGTGCGTTCACCCGTGCATTGTGCCCGTCCGGGCGCCGGGCGCGCCTCGCACACGCGTCAGGGGCGGTTCCGGCACCCGTTCGTGCCGGCCGCCCCTGTCCTTCGGTGGTGCGCGGTGCTCAGCCCTCGGCGCGGGCCGGTGCGCGGTCGCCGGTGACCTGGTGCACGGGGTGGGCGTTCTTCGGCTGCCCCATCCCCATCGAGCGCATGATCCAGCCGACGACGCCGCCGAGGAGCACGACGCCCATGCCGGCCCAGAAGCCCACCGGCTGGTCCATCACCATGAACGCGCCCGCGACGCAGAAACCGATGAAGGCGATAGTGACACCGGTCCAGGCGGCCGGGGTGTGACCGTGGCTGCTGCCCGCCATTGCTTGCTCCTCGTTGCTGTGTGCGTGTCTGAGCAGGATGCTCCCGCACATTGTCCCGCACCCACACGCGCGCCGTGACCGGGGGTGCGCTCCGCCGCGCTCCACGGGCCGGAACGCCTGACTGCCAGTGGCTTCCGGCGGAGCGACGGGGGTTGGGCCGCATGGGGCACGCCGGTTCGTCCCGCCGGGTCTGCCGCGCCCCGCGTCGGCCCTTCCCGGCTCCCGGCCGCTCAGGCGCTGGTGGGGTCCTCGCCGCGGTCGAGGGCCTTCCACAGTTCCTCGGGGCGGTCCGGGTCCGTGGGGGCCGGCCTGCGGCGGGGGCGCGGGGCGCCGCCTCGTTCGTAGCGGCCGGACATGGCGGGCCACAGGCGGCCGTAGCGCAGGGCGAGCAGGCCGGCGAGGAGGAGCAGCAGTCCGCCCACGGCGGCGACGTAGGGCCAGGCCGTGTGGCTGAGGACGTCGACCGTGGCGGAGGTGTCGCCGGCGGCCTCGGCGGCCTTCTCGTCGAGCGCGGAGCTGTCGGAGGCGCCGAGCAGGGCCGCCGCGATCGTGCCCGCCCCGGAGAGGGCGAGCAGCGCGGCGACGGCGACGCGCCCGGCGCGGCGGACGGCGAAGACGGCGACGAGCGCGGCGAGGCCGACTATGGCCAGGGCGGCGGGGACGCCGGTGACGTCGCTGCCCTTGGCGGTCAGGGGGAACGCGCCGCCGGCCACCGTCGCGGTGCCCTCGGACCACTGCTGCCGGGTGGCGAGCAGGGCCACGGCCGCGCCCAGGGCGCCGCTCAGCAGGGCGGCGGCGAGGCTGAGCCGCCCGGCGCGGGCGGCTCCTGCGGCTTCGGAACGGGGGTGAGGTACGGCAGTCACGTCATCCACTATCGCCTGAACCCCGGGCGAACCGTCACCCGGGGTTCATGTCAGGCCTTTCCCAGCCGGTTCGCGGTGTGAACGGCCCGCAGCACCGCGGCCGCCTTGTTGCGGCACTCGGTGTCCTCGGCGACCGGGTCGGAGTCGGCGACGATCCCGGCGCCGGCCTGCACGTACGCGGTGCCGTCGCGCAGGAGGGCGGTGCGGATCGCGATGGCCGTGTCGGAGTCGCCGGCGAAGTCGAGGTAGCCGACGCAGCCGCCGTACAGGCCGCGCCGGGACGGTTCGAGCTCGTCGATGATCTGCATGGCGCGAGGCTTGGGCGCGCCGGAGAGGGTGCCGGCCGGGAAGCAGGCGGTGAGCACGTCGAAGGCCGTGCGGTCGGCGGCGACCCTGCCGGTGACCGTGGACACGATGTGCATGACGTGCGAGTAGCGCTCGATGGACATGAAGTCGACCACCTCGACCGATCCGGGCTCGCAGACCCGTCCGAGGTCGTTGCGGCCGAGGTCGACCAGCATGAGGTGCTCGGCGCGCTCCTTGGGGTCGGCGAGGAGTTCGTCGGCGAGGGCCTGGTCCTCCTGCGGGGTGGCGCCGCGGTGCCGGGTGCCGGCGATGGGGTGCACCATGGCCTGCCCGTCCTCGACCTTCACCAGGGCCTCGGGGGACGAGCCGACGACGTCGAAGACACCGTCGTCCCCGCAGGGGAACCGGAACAGGTACATGTACGGCGACGGGTTGGTGGCCCGCAGGACCCGGTAGACGTCCAGCGCGGTGGCCGTGCACGGGGTCTCGAAACGCTGCGAGGGGACGACCTGGAAGGCCTCGCCGGCGCGGATGCGCTCCTTGATGTCCTCGACGGCCGCCCGGAAGTCGGGGCCGCCCCACAGCGCGGTGTAGTCGGGCAGTTCGGAGGGCGGCAGCACGGCAGGGGGCTGGGCGACCGCGCGGGTGAGGTCGGCCTCCATGGCGTCGAGGCGCGCCACGGCGTCCGCGTAGGCCTCGTCGACGCCGGTCTCCAGGTCGTTGTGGTTGATGGCGTTGGCGATCAGCCAGACGGCGCCCTCCCAGTGGTCCATGACGGCGAGGTCACTGGTGAGGAGCATGGTCAGCTCGGGCAGCCGCAGGTCGTCGCGCTCGCCGGGGCCGATCTTCTCCAGTCGGCGCACGATGTCGTAGCCGAGGTAGCCGACCATGCCCCCGGTGAAGGGCGGCAGGCCCAGGTCGTGGGCGAGGTCGCGGGGGGTGTGCAGGGCCTCGAGGGTGGCGCGCAGCGCGGCGAGCGGGTCGCCGTCCGTGGGCACCCCGACCGGCGGGGCGCCCTGCCAGTGGGCCTCGCCGCCGCGCTCGGTGAGGGTGGCGGCGGACCGTACGCCCACGAAGGAGTAGCGGGACCAGGAACGCCCGTTCTCCGCCGACTCCAGCAGGAAGGTGCCGGGCCGCTCGGCGGCGAGCTTGCGGTAGAGCGCGACCGGGGTGTCGCCGTCGGCGAGGAGCTTGCGGGTGACCGGGATGACCCGGCGGTCGGTGGCGAGCTTGCGGAACGTCTCGAGGTCCATGGCGGCAGACCTTACTGATCCGGGTCGGATACGCCGGTACCGGCGTCCTTCAGCAGCACGTCGGCGTCGAAGCAGGTGCGGGCGCCGGTGTGGCAGGCGGCGCCGGTCTGGTCGACCTTGACCAGCACGGTGTCCGCGTCGCAGTCCAGGGCGACGGACTTCACCCACTGGACGTGGCCCGAGGTGTCGCCCTTGACCCAGTACTCCTGGCGGCTGCGCGACCAGTAGGTGCAGCGGCCGGTGGTGAGCGTGCGGTGCAGCGCCTCGTCGTCCATCCAGCCCAGCATCAGCACCTCCCCGGTGTCGTACTGCTGGGCGATGGCGGGCAGGAGGCCGTCGGGGCTGCGCTTGAGCCGCGCGGCGATCTCCGGATCGAGGCCGCTGGATGGAGCACTGTGGCGCGAAGCGCCTCCGTGAGGGGCGGTGGCCGGGCGACGGGCGGGCGTGCTGGTCATGCGGACCATTGTGCCGCGCCGGGCGGGTCTGCCCGGATCGCGTCCACTGTCCGGACCGGTGGGGCGGCCGTAGGCTGGCAGGCATGTCGACCCATGCGAAGCGTGAACGACTTCTCCTGGCCGATCTGCTGGAGACCGCCGGCCCCGAGGCCCCGACCCTGTGCGAGGGCTGGACAACCCGGGATCTCGCGGCGCACGTGGTGGTGCGTGAGCGCCGCCCGGACGCCGCCGGCGGCATGCTGATCAAGCAGCTGGCGCCGCGCCTGGACCGTGTCATGGCGGAGTTCACCGACAAGCCGTACGAGGAGCTGATCCAGCTCATCCGTACCGGCCCGCCGCGTTTCTCGCCGTTCTCCCTGAAGCAGGTCGACGAGCTGTCCAACATCGTCGAGTTCTACGTCCATACGGAGGACGTCCGCCGGGCCCAGCCCGACTGGTCTCCGCGGGAGCTGGACCCGGTGTTCCAGGACGCGCTGTGGGCGCGGCTGGAGCGTACGGCCCGCCTGATGGGCCGGGGTGTGCCGACGGGCCTGGTGCTGCGCCGCCCGGACGGGCAGACGGCGGTGGCCCGCCGGGGCACCCCGGTGGTCACCGTGACCGGTGAGCCGTCGGAGCTGGTGCTGTTCGCCTATGGCCGGCAGAGCGCGGCCAAGGTCGAGCTGGAGGGCGACGAGGACGCGATCGCCAAGCTGCACGAGACCAAGCAGCTCGGGATCTGATCGCCGTACGACCCGAAAGGCCCCCTCATGATCAAGGTCGCCATGACCAGCGTGTACGTGGACGACGTGGCCAAGGCGCACGCCTTCTACACCGATGTCCTCGGCTTCGAGACCCGCACCCGGATGGATCTGGGCGGGGGCACGCTGTTCGTCACGGTGGGCGCGCGGGACGGGGCGCAGCCGGATCTGGAGCTGCTGCTGGAGCCCGGCCAGGGGCCCATCGCCGAGCCGTATCGCAGGGCGGTGCGGGAGGCCGGGCTGCCCGCCATCGTCTTCTCCGTGGACGACCTGCGCGCGGAGTACGAACGGCTGCGCGGGGAGGGCGTCCACTTCGTGCAGGACCCCCAGGAGCGGGGGCCGGTGCTCGCGGCCGTCCTGGACGACACGGTGGGCAACCTGGTCCAGCTGGCCCAGCCGGTGGGTTAGGAGGCCCTGGCGTCAGCGCACGGGGTGGCCCGCCTCGCGCAGGGTGTCCTTCACCTGGCCGATGCGCAGGTCGCCGAAGTGGAAGACGGAGGCGGCCAGGACCGCGTCGGCGCCCGCGGCGACCGCGGGCGGGAAGTCGGCGAGCTTGCCGGCGCCGCCGGAGGCGATCACGGGGACCGTGACGTGCTTGCGGACCGCGGTGATCATCTCCAGGTCGTAGCCGTCCTTGGTGCCGTCCGCGTCCATGGAGTTGAGCAGGATCTCGCCCGCCCCCAGCTCGGCGGCCCGGTGCGCCCACTCGACCGCGTCGATGCCGGTGCCGCGCCGGCCGCCGTGGGTGGTGACCTCGAAGGTGCCGCCCTCGGTGCGGCGGGCGTCGACCGACAGGACCAGCACCTGCCGCCCGAAGCGCTCCGCGATCTCGCGGATCAGCTCGGGACGGGCGATCGCCGCGGTGTTGACGCCGACCTTGTCGGCACCCGCGCGCAGCAGCTTGTCGACGTCCTCGGCGGTGCGTACACCGCCGCCCACGGTCAGCGGGATGAAGACCTGCTCGGCGGTGCGGCGCACCACGTCGTAGGTCGTCTCCCGGTTGCCGGACGAGGCGGTGATGTCCAGGAACGTCAGCTCGTCGGCGCCCTCGGCGTCGTACACCTTGGCCATCTCGACGGGGTCGCCCGCGTCGCGCAGGTTCTGGAAGTTGACGCCCTTGACGACCCGGCCGTTGTCCACGTCCAGGCAGGGGATGACTCGGACCGCCAGGGTCATGAGGTCACGGCTCCTTAGGGGTTTCCTCGGAATGCTTCGAGTTCGACGGAGACCAGTACGCGGGAGTCGACGAAGCCCTCGACCACCAGCACGGTCGTGACCGGACGCACCCGGTCGAACAGTTCCTTGTGGGCCCGGCCGACCGCGTCGACGTCCCGGGCGTGGGCGAGGTGCACGCGCGTGCGGATCACGGACTCGATGCCGAGCCCGAACTCGCCGATGGCCTCCAGCGCGTTGGTGAAGGCGACCTTGGCCTGTTCGTACGGGTCGCCGTCGCCGTGGAGCACATCGCCCTTGAACGCGGTCGTGCCCGCCACCAGGACACGGTCCCCCGCCGCGACGGCACGTGCAAAACCGAACGACTCTTCCCAGGGGTTCTCGCTCTGCACGCGCCGTACGGCATCGGACGTCATGACGACACAGCCTCCAGGGCCTCTTCCAGGGTGAACGCCTTCGCGTACAGGGCCTTCCCGACGATCGCGCCCTCGACACCGAGCGGCACCAGCTCCGCGATGGCGCGCAGGTCGTCCAGCGAGGACACGCCGCCGGAGGCCACGACCGGGCGGTCGGTGGCGGCGCAGACGTTCTTCAGCAGCTCCAGGTTGGGGCCCTGGAGGGTGCCGTCCTTGGCGATGTCGGTGACGACGTAGCGGGCGCAGCCCTCGGAGTTGAGGCGCTCCAGCGTCTCGTAGAGGTCGCCGCCGTCACGGGTCCAGCCGCGTCCGCGCAGGGTGGTGCCGCGGACGTCCAGGCCGACGGCGATCTTGTCGCCGTGCTCGGCGATGACCTTGGCGACCCACTCGGGGGTCTCCAGGGCGGCGGTGCCGAGGTTGACGCGGGTGCAGCCGGTGGCGAGGGCGGCGGCGAGGGTCTCGTCGTCGCGGATGCCGCCGGACAGCTCCACCTTGATGTCCATCGCCCGGGTCACCTCGGCGATCAGTTCCCGGTTGTCGCCGGTGCCGAACGCGGCGTCCAGGTCGACCAGGTGCAGCCACTCCGCGCCCGAGCGCTGCCAGGCGAGGGCGGCCTCGAGCGGGGAACCGTAGGAGGTCTCGGTGCCGGACTCGCCGTGCACCAGGCGGACGGCCTGGCCGTCGCGGACGTCGACGGCGGGCAGGAGTTCGAGCTTGGCGGAAGACATCGAGTCGGGCATCAGAGGGTTCCGATCCAGTTGGTCAGCAGCTGGGCACCGGCGTCGCCGGACTTCTCGGGGTGGAACTGGGTGGCCCACAGGGCGCCGTTCTCCACGGCCGCCACGAACGGCTTGCCGTGCGTGGACCAGGTGACCTTGGGCGCCTGCATCGCCGGGTTGTGCGCCTGAAGCTGCCAGTCGTGGACGGCGTAGGAGTGCACGAAGTAGAAGCGGGCGTCGGCGTCCAGGCCGGCGAACAGCTCGGAGCCGGGCGCGATGTCCACGGTGTTCCAGCCCATGTGGGGCACGATGTCGGCCTCGAGCGGGCCGACCGTGCCGGGCCATTCGTCCAGGCCCTCGGTCTCGACGCCGTGCTCGATACCGCGGGCGAACAGGATCTGCATGCCGACGCAGATGCCCATCACCGGGCGGCCGCCGGCCAGCCGGCGGTCGACGATCCAGTCGCCACGCGCCTCCTTGAGCCCCTGCATGCAGGCGGCGAAGGCGCCGACGCCGGGCACCAGCAGGCCGTCGGCGTTCATGGCCTTGTCGAAGTCGCGGGTGATCTCGACGTCGGCTCCCGCGCGGGCGAGGGCACGCTCGGCGGAACGGACGTTGCCGAAGCCGTAGTCGAAGACCACGACCTTCTTGGTGCTGCTCACCTCACACCTCCAGCCTGAGGACGCCCGCGACGAGGCACATCGCGGCGCCGATGGACAGCAGCACGATCAGGCTCGTGGGCATCTTCTGCTTGACGAAGGAGATGATCCCGCCGACGAAGAACAGCCCGACCACGATCAGTACGGTCGACAGCCCGTTCACCGTGTCCCTCCGTTCGCTTCTCCGCCCGCGCGCCGCAGAGGCCCGGCCATCGTCGTCGTCCGCGGCCCGGCGGCCGCGCGTGCGTCGCTCACAGCGCACCCTTCGTGGAGGGGAGGATGCCGGCCGCTCGCGGGTCGCGCTCGGACGCGTAGCGCAGGGCGCGGGCGAGGGCCTTGAACTGGCACTCCACGATGTGGTGCGCGTTGCGCCCGTAGGGCACGTGCACGTGCAGCGCGATCTGGGCCTGGGCGACGAAGGACTCCAGGATGTGCCGGGTCATCGTCACGTCGTACTCGCCGATCATCGGCGCCATGTTCTCGGGCTCGGTGTGCACGAGGTAGGGGCGGCCGGACAGGTCGACGGTGACCTGGGCGAGGGACTCGTCCAGCGGGACCGTGCAGTTGCCGAAGCGGTAGATGCCCACCTTGTCGCCGAGCGCCTGCTTGAAGGCGGCGCCCAGCGCGAGGGCGGTGTCCTCGATGGTGTGGTGGGAGTCGATGTGCAGGTCGCCCTCGGTCTTCACGGTCAGGTCGAACAGACCGTGCCGGCCGAGCTGGTCGAGCATGTGGTCGTAGAAGCCGACCCCGGTGGAGATCTCCGTCTTCCCGGTCCCGTCGAGGTCTATCTCGACCAGGACCGAGGTCTCCTTGGTGATGCGCTCCACGCGTCCTGTGCGGCTCATGCGCTCTGCTCCTTCTTGATGTCCCGTACCGCGTCGAGGAACGCGTCGTTCTCCTCCGGGGTGCCGGCGGTGACCCGCAGCCACCCCGGTACGCCGTTGTCCCGGACCAGGACGCCCCGGTCGAGGATCTGCTGCCAGGTCTCGTGGGCGTTCTCGAACCGGCCGAACTGCACGAAGTTGGCGTCCGACTCGGTCACCTCGTAGCCGATCGCGCGCAGTTCGGCGACCAGCCTGTCCCGCTCGGCCTTCAACTGCTCCACGTAGCCGAGCAGCGTGTCGGTGTGTTCGAGGGCGGCCAGCGCGGTCGCCTGGGTGACCGCCGAGAGGTGGTAGGGCAGCCGGACCAGCTGGACGGCGTCCACCACCGCCGGGTGCGCGGCGAGATAGCCGAGGCGCAGCCCGGCCGCGCCGAACGCCTTCGACATGGTGCGCGAGACGACGAGGTGCGGGCGGCCCTCGAGCAGCCTCAGCAGCGAGTCGCCGTGGCTGAACTCGATGTACGCCTCGTCCACGACCACGATCGACGGCTTGGCCGCCTGCGCGGCCTCGTACAGCGCGAGGACCGTCTCGGGCGGGACCGCGTTGCCGGTGGGGTTGTTGGGGGTGGTGATGAAGACGACGTCGGGCTGGTTCTCGGCGATCGCCTTCTCGGCGGCGGCGAGGTCGATGGTGAAGTCGTCGTTCCGGGGTCCGGAGATCCAGCCGGTGCCGGTGCCGCGCGCGATGAGGCCGTGCATCGAGTACGAGGGCTCGAAGCCGATGGCGGTACGGCCCGGCCCGCCGAAGGTCTGCAGCAGCTGCTGGATGACCTCGTTGGAGCCGTTGGCCGCCCAGACGTTCTCGACGCCGACCCGGTGACCGGAGGTCTTCGTCAGGTACTCGGCCAGGCGCGTGCGCAGCTCCACCGCGTCCCGGTCGGGGTAGCGGTTGAGACCGCGGGCGGCCTCGCGCACCCGCTCGGCGATCCGCTCGACCAGCGGCTCGGGCAGCGGGTAGGGGTTCTCGTTGGTGTTCAGCCGTACGGGCACGTCGAGTTGGGGCGCGCCGTAGGGGGACTTGCCGCGCAGCTCGTCCCGTACGGGGAGATCGTCAATGCCTGTCACTTGCCTTCGGGTACCTTCCAGCCGAACCTCGCCTTGATCGCCGCGCCGTGCGCCGGCAGATCCTCCGCCTCCGCCAGCGTCACCACATGGTGCGCGACGTCGGCCAGGGCGTCCTCGGTGTAGTCGACGATGTGGATGCCGCGCAGGAAGGACTGCACGGACAGGCCCGAGGAGTGGCAGGCGCAGCCGCCGGTGGGCAGGACGTGGTTGGAGCCGGCCGCGTAGTCGCCGAGCGACACCGGGGCCCAGGGGCCGACGAAGATCGCGCCCGCGTTGCGCACCCGGTCGGCGACGGCGGCGGCGTCGGCGGTCTGGATCTCCAGGTGCTCGGCGCCGTAGGCGTCGACCACACGCAGGCCCTCCTCGATGCCGTCGACGAGCACCACGGCGGACTGCTGGCCCTTGAGGGCCGGGACGATCCGGTCCTCGATGTGCTTGGTGGCCGCGACCTGCGGCTCCAGCTCCTTGTCCACCGCGTCCGCGAGCTCGACGGAGTCGGTGACGAGGACGGCGGCGGCCAGCGGGTCGTGCTCGGCCTGGCTGATCAGGTCGGAGGCGACGTGCACCGGGTCGGCCGTGGAGTCCGCGAGGATCGCGATCTCGGTGGGGCCGGCCTCGGCGTCGATCCCGATCTTCCCGGTGAAGTAGCGCTTGGCGGCGGCGACCCAGATGTTGCCGGGGCCGGTGACCATGGTGGCGGGCGGGCAGGACTCGGTGCCGTACGCGAACATCGCGACGGCGGTGGCGCCACCGGCCGCGTACACCTCGTCGACGCCGAGCAGGGCACACGCGGCGAGGATCGTCGGGTGCGGCAGTCCGCCGAACTCGGCCTGCGCCGGGGAGGCCAGCGCGATCGACGGGACCCCGGCCTCCTGGGCCGGAACGGCGTTCATGATCACGGACGACGGGTAGACCGACCGGCCGCCGGGCGCGTACAGGCCCACGCGGTCGACGGGCACCCACTTCTCGGTGACCGTGCCGCCGGGGACGACCTGGGTGGTGTGGGTGGAGCGGCGCTGCTCGCGGTGGACGAGCCGGGCCCGGCGGATCGACTCCTCCAGGGCCGCGCGCACGGCCGGGTCCAGCTGCTCCAGGGCGTCGGCGAGGGCCTGCGCCGGGACACGGACGGATTCCAGCCGTACGCCGTCGAACTTCTCGGCGAAGTCGATCAGCGCCGCGTCGCCACGATGATGCACGGCCTCGCAGATGGGACGCACCTTCTCCAGGGCGGCCGCGACGTCGAAGTCGGCTCGGGGCAGCAGGTCGCGCAGGGCGGGGCCCTCGGGGAGGGCGTCGCCGCGCAGATCGATTCGGGAGATCACGTGCTCAATTCTCTCAGACCCGTGCGGTGTGCCGTCCGCCCGTTCCAATGGCTGATACGCGCGCCGCCGGTGACCGTCCGCGCATGCCGGCCCGATCGACTTCACTTTCCGTGTTCAAGCGGTCACCGCACGGGGCAGAACGGCTGTACGAAGAGATGAACCCGCGGGTATCTGGGGAGGAGGGGGAAGCCGTGGCCGCAGGGGCAGGACCGGGCGCCGGGGAGCCGCCGCGGGACCTGACCGCCGTGGAGGCGGGGATGTGGGAGGCGTTCCGCGACGGCAGCGTGTACGACCTGAGCAGCGGGGACACGGTCGTCGACGATCCGCACGGGGGCCACCCCTGGGGGCCCGAGCGGACCGTGCGGGCGCGTGTCGTGTGCTGGCTGCTCCTGGACGGCCCGCCCGCGCTGGCCGGCCGGGTCTCCTCCCTGAAGCTGGTCGGTGTGCTCGTCAGCGGCACGCTGGACCTGGCCGGCGGCACCGTCGTGCCGTACGTGGAGATGCGCGGCTGCCGCTTCGAGCGGGACGTGCTGCTGCCGGAGGCCCGCTTCACCACGGTGCGGCTGGTGGACTGCTCGGTGCCGCGTCTGGAGGCCGCCCGGCTGCACACCGAGGGCGATCTGCATCTGCCGCGCTGCCGCTTCCTGGGGGGCATACGCCTCACCGACGCCCGGATCGGCACGGACCTGCTGCTCAACCAGGCGGTCGTGCACCGCGACCGCAGCGGCCGCTCGATCGCCGGGGACGGCATGACCGTCGGCCAGGACCTCCAGGCTGAGCTGCTGCAGTCGCACGGCGAGCTGAGCCTGCGCAGCGCCACGATAGGCGTCTCGCTGAGCCTGCGCGGCGCCCGCCTGCTCAACACGCACACCCGGCACGCGCTGAACGCGCCGCAGCTGACCGTGGAGCGCTCGCTGTATCTGACCCCGGCGGGGCTCGGCGCGCAGGCCAGAAGCGGAATGACCCCGGCCCGCGGGACCCGGATCCAGCGCTTCGAGTGCCAGGGCGGGGTGCGCCTGGACGACGGGCGGTTCGGGGACGCGGTCGACTTCGAGCGGGCCCGGTTCACCTTCACCGACGACCAGGAGCTGTCGCTGCGCCGGGTGCAGACGCCCGAGCTGCGCTTCCTCGGGGAGCGGCCGGCGCGCGGCCAGGTGGTCCTGTCGGGGGCGCGGGTGGTCAACCTGATGGACCGGGCGGACAGCTGGCCCGGCCCCGGCCGGCTGCAGATGGGCGGCTTCACCTACGAGAACCTGGTGCCGCGCGGGCCGTTCCCGCTGTCCGAGCGCCTGGAGTGGGTGGCGGCGGCGAGCGCCGAGTACCACCCGGAGCCCTACGAGCGGCTGGCCGCCGTGCTCCGGGCGGGCGGGGAGGACGAGGACGCCCGCGAGGTCCTGCTGGCCAAGCAGCGCCGCCGCCGCGAGAGCCTGCCGCTCGCGGCCAAGCTGTGGGGCTACGTCCAGGACTGGACCGTCGCCTACGGGTACCGGCCGGGCCGGGCGGCGGTGTGGATGGCGGTGCTGTGGGCCGCCGGGTCGGTGGCCTTCGCCCGCGCCGACCATCCGCCGCTCAAGGCCGGCGAGCACCCGGCCTGGAACCCGTCCCTGTTCGCCCTGGACCTGCTGCTGCCGGTCATCGACCTGGGCCAGGTGGGCTTCTGGCAGCTGAGCGGCGGCTGGCAGTGGCTCTCGGCGGCCTTCGTCCTGCTCGGCTGGATCCTGGCGACGACGGTGGCGGCGGGGGCGACGCGAACGCTGCGGCGGAACTAGCTAGGGGGTGTCCCGGTGTCGGGTGTCCCGGTCTCCGGTGTCCCGGGCGGCAGGCCCGCCCCGGCGATGTTGTTTTACTCGCCCTTGACCGGCCGCCGTACAACTTTCCATGACTTCCGCGATGCCTCTGGCGTGGCTGTGACCAGCGGACTTTCAATGGTCGGCACCATGGCTCTGCTGCACGCGTTCACCCGCACATCCCGGGGGCGAGGAAAGACGGCCACAGCGCCCGTCGTCACCGCCGTGCTGCCCGCCGACGACGAGGTGCTGCTCGACGCGCCCGACGACGCGCTGGGCCCGGCGCTGGTGGGCGCCGCGCACGGCGACCACGCCCCCGCCGCCGACCTGCTCGCCGCCACCCGGCACACCGGCGCCTGGGAGCACCGCGACCGGTACGTACGGCGGCTGGCCGCCTTCGCACGCTCGCGGCCCGACTGGCTGGACGCCTGGCGGAGCCTCGCCCCGCACGACCCTGACGGGTTGCTGGTCCATGCCCAGGTGGCCGTGGACCGCGCCTGGGACTCCCCCGCGCGGGCGGAGCTGCTGCGCGAGGTGAGCCCGCTGATCACGGCGGCGGCCAAGGCGGACAACCGCGACCCGGTGCCCTGGCGGCTCGCCCTGGACCACGCCCGTGGCGCACGCGCCGGCCACACGTACTTCGAGGAGCTGTGGGCGGCGGCCGTCCGCCGCGCCCCGCACCACTACGGCTGTCACGTGGCGGCCCTGCGGTATCTAGCGTCCTCCTGGCACGGCTCGCACCGCGAGTGCTTCGACTTCGCCGACCTGGCCGCCCAGGACGCGCCGGACGACTCGCTCACCCAGGCGCTGCCCCTGCGGGCCGCCTTCGGCTATCTCACCGACGGCTGCGGCCCCCGGGTGCCGCTCGAACGGCTGGGGGCGGCGGCCGACCGTGCCGCCGCTCTGTCCGCGCGGCTTCCGGCGAGCCACCCCTGGCCGGCCGAACTGCGCAATCTGCTGACGTACGTCCTGGTCCGGCTGGACCGCCGGCCGGACGCGCTGGAACAGCTGCGCCTGACCGGCCCGTACGCCACGTCCTTCCCCTGGGACCGGGACGCCGACGATCCGCTGGGCCGGTTCCTGGACGTGCGCCGGGAGGTGGGGGCGGCGGTGGCCTCCGGCCGCACCCCGGGCCATCCACTCAGTGAACAGGGCGGACGCGTCCGCTTCGGCGACCATTAGGCTTTTGCGTCGTGACCACCGTCCGGCTCCCGCTCTTCCCCCTGAACTCGGTGCTGTTCCCGGGGCTCGTGCTTCCGCTCAACGTCTTCGAGGAGCGCTACCGCGCCATGATGCGCGAGCTGCTGAAGACGCCCGACGACGAACCACGCCGGTTCGCCGTCGTGGCGATCCGTGACGGCCACGAGGTCGCGCCGAGCTCCCCCGGCATGCCCGATCCGACGGCCCTGCCCGAGCGCGGCCCGGCGGCGGGCTTCGGCACGGACCCCGGCAAGGCGTTCTACAAGGTGGGCTGTGTGGCCGACGCGGCGACGATCCGGGAGCGGGCCGACGGCACGTTCGAGGTGCTCGCCACCGGGACGACCCGGGTGCGGCTGCTGTCGGTGGACGCCTCCGGGCCGTTTCTCACGGCGGAGCTGGAGCCGGTGGCCGAGGAGCCCGGTGAGGAGGCCGGGGCGCTCGCGGAGGGGGTGCTGCGGGCGTTCCGGCAGTACCAGAAGCGGCTGGCGGGCGCGCGGGAGCGGTCGCTGGCGACGGGCGCGGACCTGCCGGACGAGCCGGGCGTCGTGTCCTATCTGGTCGCCGCGGCGATGATGCTCGACACGCCGACGAAGCAGCGGCTGCTGCAGGCCCCGGACACCGCGTCCCGGCTCCGCGACGAGCTGAAACTCCTTCGCACGGAGACCGCGATCATCCGTAGCCTGCCGTCGTTGCCGGCGTTCGAGCTGACGCGCGGCCCGACGAGTCTCAACTGAGGTCTGCCCCGATGGCGAAGAAGTCCAAGAAGCAGCAGCAGTCCGGCGGCACGCCCGCGACGGTGGCCCTGACGGCCGCGGGGGTCCCGTTCACGCTCCACTCGTACGACCACGACCCCTCCCACCCCTCCTACGGCGAGGAGGCGGCCGAGGCGATGGGCGTCTCCCCGGACCGCGTCTTCAAGACGCTGGTGGCGGACGTCGACGGCGGCCTGACGGTGGCGGTGGTCCCGGTCGCGGGCCAGCTGGATCTGAAGGCGCTGGCGGCGGCGGTGGGCGGCAAGCGCGCCGCGATGGCCGACCCGGCGCTGGCCGAACGCACCACTGGCTACGTCCGCGGCGGCATCTCACCCTTGGGCCAGCGCAAGAAGCTCCCGACGGTCCTGGACGAGTCGGCACTGTCCCACACCACCATCTGCGTCTCGGCGGGCCGCAGGGGCCTGGAGGTCGAACTGGCCCCGGACACACTGGCCAAGCTGACCTCGGCGGTCCTCGCCCCCGTCGCCCGCGCGTAACCCCTCGACGCCGGCCTCTTCCTCGACTAATGAGAAAGAACATGTCGAAGAGGACCCGCAAACGCAGGTGGCGCACGAAAAAGGGCCGAGCGAACCACGGCCGCCGCCCGGCGTAGGGCGCTTTCCCCGGCGACCGCAGCGCGGCACGCCGGCCATATCCGCGCTCCCCCGGACGGCCACGCCCACCGCGGGCCCGCTCCCCGCAAACAGCCGGCCCCACCCATCCCGCGGGCAGCCGCGCCCGCCCATCCCCGCGTCCATCCCGCGGACAGCCGCGCCTCCCCCAGAGCCTTAGGACCTGGGAGGTGTCCCAGGGTCGGCGGCGGGGCGCGGACGCCGGCAGCACGCCACCCATCCCGGGGCAACCGCGCCCGCCATCCCGCGACCCTCCCGCGGGCAGACGTGCCGCAGGGCGGCACGGGTGGGCGCGGACGGTGCCCCGCTAGCGCCGGGCTGCGCGACCTGCCCCCGACCGACACCTACCCCGGGTGACCGGTCAGGCCTCCGGTCGGTGAACGTACGGCTCCGGCGGCGGAAAGTGCTCCGGGTCCCGCGGGCCGAACAGCGCCATCAACCCCAGGTGCAGCACCAGCGCCGACAACGACCACGCCAGCAGCGCCCCCTTCGCCCCCAGCTTCAACGGCGCGTCGAAGGTGACCCCCTTGCCGACCTCACGCGCCTGCGCGATCACATCCTCCGGCGGCCCCAGCCACACCCCGACCCGCCACGCCAGCAGCGACCCCAGCAGCGCCCCGACCGCCAGCCCGACCACCAGCGGCACACCCCCACGCCGCCGCAGCAGAAACACCACCAGCGCGCTCACCGCACCGAACCCCAGCGCCAGCAGCGTGAACGTCCCGTCGACGCCCACCGCCTGCTCACCCTCGGTGTCCTTGAGGTAGACGACCCAGTTGTCGCCCGTCACGTCCCCCACCAACGGCACGCGCGGCGCCAGCCACCACCACAGAACCCCCAGCAGCACCCCGCCGAGCGCCACCGACACCGCCGTCACGGCGGCCTCCCGCAGCTCCGTCTTCATCCCGGGACCGTCCTGCCCGTACCAGCCGTGCCCGGCATGCCCGGCCTGCCCGGGGTACCCCGCCCCGGCGTCCTTCGGTGACGCAGCCGCGACGGGCCCGGCGGACGGAGACGACGGCGGCTGCTGCCGCCACCCGTCGTGCGAGGAGTGTTCATGCGGAGGCGGTGGTGGTGTCAGAGGTGCGCTCACCCTGCCATCGTGCCAGGCACCGTCCGGCGACGCGTCACCGGACGGCGGCCCTGCGGTACGCCCACGTGGCGACGCCCAGCGAGAGCACCCCGACCGCCCCGCACACCGCGAGGTCACCGAGCACGAACGCCCAGTCGGGATCCGCCCCGAACGTCCGCGCGAAGGCCTCGACCCCGTACGTCGACGGCAGCAGATCCCGCGCGAAGCGCACCGCCTCCGGCATCCGCTCGGCCGGCAGCACACCCAGCAGCAGCGCCGCCGACATGCCCAGCTGCCCGAGCAGCGTCGCCAGTTCCGGCCGCGGCGCGAGCAGCCCCAGCGCCGCGCCCAGCCCGGCCAGCGCAGCCCCCGCGAGCGGGATCACCGCGGCCAGTACCCACAGGTGCGCCAGCGGCAGCCCGAACAGCACGCAGCCGAAGACGGCGGTGACCACGGTCCCCGGCACGGTGAACGACGCGTAGGCGCCCGCGGCCCCCAGCACCACCGCCGCCGGCGGCACCGGCAGTGTGGCGTAGTGGTCGAGCCCGCCGCTCCCGCGCAGCTGGCCGAAGTACTGCGCGAGCAGGTTGAGCGCGACGAAGGCGACGACCAGGACCGACGACCCGGCGACCACCGCCTGCGCCTCACCGCCGCCGTCGACGACCCCGCGCATCAGGATCATGATCCCGATCGACTGGAAGGTCGCCACGAACAGCAGCGGGATGCGCGCCACCCGCGCCCGGGACAGCTGCGCCCGGTACACGGCCGCGAGCGAGGGCCACAGCCGGGCCCGCGGGCCGAGCTCGGCCGGCGGGGCGGCGGTCTCCTCCACGGCCAGGACGCCGCCCGGCAGAACATCGGCGGGTACGACACTCACGTCGTGCTGCTCCCCTTCGCTCG
This sequence comes from Streptomyces sp. NPDC052012, assembly GCF_040689265.1. NCBI lineage: Bacteria > Bacillati > Actinomycetota > Actinomycetes > Kitasatosporales > Streptomycetaceae > Streptomyces > Streptomyces sp. NPDC052012. Next base: position 648,795 of record NZ_JBFAXA010000001.1, on the reverse strand, counting down.
GAGGTTGGGTCGCCCTGTTCCGTACGGATGCCACGTCCCGCGTGCTCACCGTGCCGCTCACGCCTTCACCAGCCCCTGCCGTACGGCACCGCCGAGCGCCAGATAGACGTCCTCGAGGCTGGGCGTGGCGAGCGTGAAGTCGTCCAGGGCGGCGAAGGCGGCCCCGCCGGTGACGGTGGCGACGACCGTACGGGCCTCCTCGGGCCCGAGCCGCAGTGTCCAGCGGCGGCCCGACTCGACCGCCCGGTCCCGCAGCGCGGCGACCTCGGGGACGTGCAGCGGCGCCGCCTCGCGCCACACCAGCTCGACCCGGACCTCGCCCGCGACCTGCTCCTTCAGTCCGGCGGGGCTGTCGCAGGCGATGACCTTGCCGCGGTCGAGCACGGCGACGCGGTCGAGGACCGTCTCGGCCTCGATGACGTTGTGGGTGACCAGGAGCACGGTCGTGCCGTGCTCGGCGCGGCGCCGGTCGACGGCGGACCACACGGCACGCCGCGCCACCGGGTCCATGCCGGTGGTGGGTTCGTCGAGGACGAGCAGGGGCCGCTCCCCCACCAGTGCGGCGGCGAAGCAGGCGAGCCGTCGCTGGCCGCCGGACAGCTTCTTCAGCGGGCGGCCGGCGAGCGCGGTGAGCCCCAGCTCCTCCAGCACGGCGTCCCGCTCGGCCCGCGCCCGCCGTACGTCCAGGCCGCGCAGCCGCCCGGTGGTCTCGGCGGCGAGGGACACGGTCAGTTCGTCCAGGGCGGTGGACTCCTGGCCGAGGTAGGCGAGGATGCGCGAGGCCCGCTCGGGGTGGCGGACGATGTCGTGGCCGAGGATCTCCACGGTGCCGTGGTCGGGCCGCATCAGGCCAGTGAGCTGGCGCACGAGGGTGGACTTGCCGGCGCCGTTCGGTCCGAGCAGTCCGAAGATCTCGCCGCGCCGGATGTCGAGCCGTACATCGTCGGTGGCTCTGACCTCGGGCGTCGCCGGCACCCCGCGCCGTCCGCGCACCGCCGGGTAGGTCTTGGTCAGCCCGCGCACCGCACACACGACATCACCGCCGTGCCGAAATCCCTGTGCCGCGCGCGTACTCACAAGGCACGAGACTACGGGGTCCCCACGCCCACCCCACTCCCGGGGCGCCCGTACCCGGCAAATCGTCCACCCCAAGACCCCACCCCACCCGCCGCTACGGCGACCAGCCGCACCTCGGCCCTCCCGCGAGCAGCCGCACCCCGGGCCCTCCCGCGGACAGCCGTACCCGCCCCTCCCGCGGGCAGTCGTGCCGCAGGGGCGATGGGGGTCCCCCCGCTCGAGCGAAGCCGAGAGTGGGGGAGGGTGGGCGCGGACGGTGCCCCGTCAGCGCCGGGCTGCGCGACCCACCCCCGCCCAGCACTCACGAGGGTCAGCCACCAAGCACACGGCGCCCCAACCAGACACAGCGCCCACGCTCACTCGGCGGCAGCCGCCCGCTCCGTCCCCGTCCGCACATCGACCTCCCGCCAGAACCCCGCTCGAATGGCGTACCGGTCGCGCTCGTCGATCTGGTCGTCCTTGTGGGCGAGAAGACCGAAGCGCGCGGCGTACCGCAGCAGCTCACCGTCGATGCGGTGCGGGATGCGTGGATACATCCCGGAGAGCTTCTGCAGATGGCTCTGGTCGCCGAGGCGTTCCACCCAGCGCCGGGCGAAGACCTGCCCCACCTCGTACGGGTCGCCGCCGACGGTGGTGATGTCCTCCTCGCGGTCGGCCCACCGCTGCTCCGCCGTGGTCAGCTGCGCGAGCGTCGGCATGGAGGCGGCGTCGGGGGGCTCGGCGACGGGCCGGTCGACCCATCCCTTGTCGGAGGACCAGCGCAGCGTGGCGGAGGCCGGCGGCGCGGGCGGCGCCGCGGTGCCGGGGGCGCGCAGGGCGGCCAGGTCCTTCGGCGTGGGCACACCCTTGGCCGCCGGTGTCCGCTCCGCCGTGCCGTTCGGCGCGGCGTCGGCCGGGTGCGCTGTCTCCTGGGCGGTGCGGTCGGGTGTCGCCGTGAGCGCGGACTCGGGCAGCGGGGCGGAGAGGATCGCGGCGATCTCGGGCCGGGCGGCGGGCGGCGGCGCGCACACGCCGGTGAACTCCTTGGCCCGTACCGCCTTGATGATCCACGCGCGGTCGAGCACCCGGCGCTCGTCGGCCTCGGCGACGAGATCCTCGGACTGGTTGTAGTCGCCGTCGGCCGCCTGTACGGCCCACAGATGGACGGCGACGCCGTGCTCCTTGGCGGCCATCATGCCCGGCAGCAGGTCGCCGTCGCCGGTGACGAGCACGATGTCGGAGCAGGCGCGGTTGCGGGCCAGTTCGGTCAGTTCGGCGTGCATGGCGGCGTCCACGCCCTTCTGCGCCCAGCGGCCGTCGCTGCGGGTCAGGGCGCCGAGCCGGACGGTGACGCGGGGCATGACGCGCAGCCGGCGGTGCTCGGGCTGCGGGACGCGGTCGGGGGCACCGTCGAACCAGTAGATGCGCAGCAGCGGCTGCTGGGTGTCGGACTCGGCGCGTTCGCGCAGCCCTTGGATGAGGGCGGCGTGATCGACGGTGATGCGGGACCGCGAGGGCTCCCCGGCGAGGAGACTGGCGGCGGCCCCCAGCAGATACCCGGCATCCACCAGGACGATGCAGCGGTCCACGCGATCCACCCTCTTTCCGGGAGGTTTGCTTCGGGCTTGCTTCGAGTCTGCCCGACCACGCCGGGGTTAACGGCCCGAACTCGATCTTCGGCGTGGCGTTTCCACACTTCCTCCTCCGACCACCCCTGTCACACACGGTAATTGTCCGACATGCGCCGGTTATACGACTATGTGAATCTGGTTCCGGCCCTGGCCCCTAGATCCCCCACAGGAGGCATCACCATGGCCAAGAACAAGAACCGTGACCGCAAGCAGCCGCAGAGCCAGCGCGCCCAGCAGGCACCGCAGCCGTCCGCGATCGAGACGCCGGACGAGCAGCGCACCACGCAGGCCGCCCCCGGCGAGGTCGCCCGGGGCAAGGGCCGGCAGAAGCGCTTCGGCCACAACTGACACCTTCATAACGGGTTGTTGAGACCCAGGCACATCAAGAGGGGCGCCCCCGGCATCGGGAGCGCCCCTCGCGCGCTTGTGCGGTCAGCCGGCCAGGCAGGACGGCCCGAGGAGGACCTTCAGGTCACCGAACAGGGCCGGATCGGGCTTGACCCGGTGCCGGTCGAGCCGCAGCACCGTGGTCTTCGTCGGCCCCTGGAGCTTGATGCGGACCTCGCTGTCGCCCTTGTGGTGGCTGAGGATCTCGCCGAGGCGGCTGACCATCGGCGGGGTCACGCGGGTCGCCGGGATGGTGAGCACCACGGGTGCGTTCGTCCCCGCGTTGGACAGGTCGGGGACCATCAGCTCCATCGCCACCAGCCGCGGCACGTCCTCCCGCTTGTCGAGGCGGCCCTTGACGAACACCACTGCGTCCTCGACGAGTTGCGTCGACACCAGCTGGTACGTCGCCGGGAAGAACATGCACTCGATGGAGCCCGCCAGGTCCTCCACCGTGGCGATCGCCCAGGCGTTGCCCTGCTTGGTCATCTTGCGCTGGAGGCCCGAGATGATGCCACCGATGGTGACCACCGCGCCGTCGCCGAAGTCGCCGCCGGTGAGCTGGGAGATGCCCGCGTCGGCCTTGTCGGACAGCACGTGCTCCAGGCCGAACAGCGGGTGGTCGGAGACGTAGAGGCCCAGCATCTCCCGTTCCTGGGCCAGCAGGTAGGTCTTGTCCCACTCCTCGGTGGTGAACTCCACGTCCAGCCCGAATCCGGGCTCGCCGGCCTCCTCCTCGCCCATGCCGCCGAAGAGGTCGAACTGCCCCTCGGCCTCCTTGCGCTTGACCGCGACCACGTTGTCGATCATCGGCTCGTACTGGGCGGTGAGCCCCTTGCGGGTGTGCCCCATGGAGTCGAAGGCGCCGGCCTTGATCAGCGACTCGGTGGTGCGCTTGTTGCAGACGACCGCGTCGACCTTGTCGAGGTAGTCCGGGAAGGACGTGTACTTCCCCTTGGCCTTGCGGCACTTGATGATCGACTCGACGACGTTGGTGCCGACGTTGCGCACGGCGGACAGGCCGAAGAGGATCACGTCGTCGCCCTGGGCGGCGAAGTTGGCCTCGGACTCGTTGACGTTCGGCGGGAGCACCTTGATGCCCATGCGGCGGCACTCGTTGAGGTAGACGGCCGACTTGTCCTTGTCGTCCTTCACCGAGGTGAGCAGCGCCGCCATGTACTCGGCGGGGTGGTTCGCCTTGAGGTAGGCGGTCCAGTACGAGACCAGTCCGTACGCGGCGGAGTGCGCCTTGTTGAACGCGTAGCCGGCGAACGGCACCAGCACGTCCCACAGCGCCTGGATGGCCTCGTCGCTGTAGCCGTTCTTGCGGGCGCCGGCCTGGAAGATGACGAAGTTCTTCTCCAGCTCCTCCGGCTTCTTCTTGCCCATCACGCGGCGGAGGATGTCGGCCTCGCCGAGCGAGTAGCCGGCGATGATCTGGGCGGCCTTCTGCACCTGCTCCTGATAGACGATCAGGCCGTAGGTGACGTCCAGGACCTCCTTGAGCGGCTCCTCCAGCTCGGGGTGGATCGGCGTGATCTCCTGCTGGCCGTTCTTGCGCAGGGCGTAGTTGGTGTGGGAGTTCATGCCCATCGGGCCCGGCCGGTACAGGGCCGACACGGCGGAGATGTCCTCGAAGTTGTCCGGCTTCATCAGCCGGAGCAGGGAGCGCATCGGGCCGCCGTCGAACTGGAACACGCCCAGGGTGTCGCCGCGCTGGAGCAGTTCGAAGGTCGTGGGGTCGTCGAGCGGGAGGCTGAGGAGATCGATGTCGATCCCCTTGTTGGCCTTCACCATCTTGACGGCGTCGTCCATGATCGTGAGGTTGCGCAGGCCCAGGAAGTCCATCTTCAGCAGGCCGAGCGACTCACAGCTCGGGTAGTCCCACTGCGTGATGGTCACGCCGTCGGTGTGCCTGACCCAGACCGGGACGTGCTCGGTGATGGTCTCGCTGGACATGATCACGCCGGCCGCGTGCACACCCATCTGCCGGACCAGGCCCTCCACGCCGCGCGCGGTGTCGATGACCTTCTTCACGTCCGGCTCGTTCTCGTACATCGCCCGGACCTCGCCCGCCTCCGAGTAGCGGGGGTGGCTGGGGTCGGTGATGCCGGACAGCGGGATGCCCTTGCCGAGGACGTCGGCGGGCATGGCCTTGGTGATGCGGTCGCCCATCGCGTACGGGTAGCCCAGCACGCGCGCGGAGTCCTTGATCGCGTTCTTGGCCTTGATGGTGCCGTAGGTGCCGATCATGGCGACCTTGTCGGCGCCGTACTTCTCCGTGACGTACCGGATGACCTCGACGCGCCGGCGCTCGTCGAAGTCGATGTCGACATCGGGCATCGAGATGCGCTCGGGGTTGAGGAAGCGCTCGAAGATCAGGCCGTGCGGGATGGGGTCGAGGTCGGTGATGCCGAGGGCGTAGGCGACGATCGAGCCGGCCGCGGAGCCTCGGCCGGGGCCGACCGCGATGCCCTGCTTCTTGGCCCACATGATGAAGTCGGCGACCACGAGGAAGTACCCGGGGAAGCCCATCGAGATGATGGTGTCCATCTCGTACTCGACCTGCTTCATGCGGTCGTCCGGGATGCCGTCGGGGAAGCGGCGGTGCATGCCGCGCAGGACTTCCTCGCGGAACCAGCTGACCTCGGTGTACCCCTCCGGGATGTCGAACTTGGGCATCAGGTCGCGCTTCTCGAACATGCCCGTGGTGTCGACCATCTCGGCGATCAGGGCGGTGTTGGCGCAGCCCTGCTGCCAGGCGTCCGAGGAGTCGATGGCGTACATCTCGTCGGTGGACTTGAGGTAGTAGCCGGTGCCGTCGAACTTGAAGCGGTCGGGGTCGGAGAGGTTCTTGCCGGTCTGGATGCACAGCAGCGCGTCGTGGGCGCCCGCCTCGTGCGCGTAGGTGTAGTGCGAGTCGTTGGTGACCAGGGGCGGGATGCCGAGCTTCTTGCCGATCTCCAGCAGGCCGTCGCGGACCCGGTGCTCGATGTCGATGCCGTGGTCCATCAGCTCCAGGAAGTAGCGGTCCTTGCCGAAGATGTCCTGGTAGTCGGCGGCGGCCTTCAGGGCCTCGTCGAAGTGGCCGAGGCGCAGCCGGGTCTGGACCTCGCCGGAGGGGCAGCCGGTGGAGGCGACGATGCCCTCGGACCACTGGGCGATGGTCTCCTTGTCCATCCGGGGCCACTTCTGCAGCCAGCCCTCGGCGTACGCGTCGGAGGAGAGGCGGAAGAGGTTGTGCAGGCCGGTCTTGTTCACCGCCCACATCGTCTTGTGGGTGTAGCCACCGGAACCGGAGACGTCGTCGCGCTTCTGGTGCGGCTGGCCCCAGAGGATCTTGCGCTTGTTGCGGCGCGACTCGGGGGCGACATACGCCTCGATCCCGATGATCGGGGTGATTCCGGCCTTCTGCGCGGAGTGGAAGAAGTCGTACGCCCCGTGCAGGTTGCCGTGGTCGGACATGGCGATGTGCGTCATGCCCATCTCGTTGCAGGCGTTGAACATGTCCTTCAGCCGCGCGGCACCGTCCAGCAGCGAGTACTGGGTGTGGACGTGCAGGTGCGTGAACGGCGGCTTTGACACGGTGCGGCCTCCAAGGAGAACAGCCGGTGACGGACGGGCGGCGAGTCTTGTGGTCAGCGTCGAAGTCTATGCCCCGGCACTGACACTCCGAATGCATTCTGCGGCGCGAAGCGCCTCCGTGGGGGGCGGTGGTCGGGAGACGGGTGGGCCGGTCCACGCGTACCTTCGAGCGGGGGTCACGGGCACTCCCGCGAACCGTCACACGTTAGACCCCCGGACGGCCCGAGCCGTCCGACGAGACGTCCCGCACCAGGAGGCACCCAGCGATGTCGGTCCCGCAGCTCAACGACGAGCACCGCGGCGAGGAGATCCTCGCCGTCCTCGACACCGCCTTCGGCGAGCTCCTGGCCGCCGACCCGGCCGCGTTCCGCGTGAAGTTCCGGAAGATGGCGGCCTCGGCCTTCGCCTTCTACCGGGGGACGGCGTGCCTCTTCTACCACGACCTGGACGCGGAGAAGCGAACCGGACCGTACCTGGACGAGCGCACCTCGCGCGTGTGGATCCACGGCGATCTGCACGCGGAGAACTTCGGCACGTACATGGATTCGAACGGCCGCCTGGTCTTCAACGTCAACGACTTCGACGAGGCCTACGTCGGCCCCTTCACCTGGGACCTCAAGCGCTTCGCCGCCTCCGTGGCGCTGATCGGCTACGCGAAGGCGCTCAGCGACGAGCAGATCACCGAGCTGGTGCAGATCTACGCGGGCGCGTACCGCGAGCGCATCCACGCGCTGGCCACGGGCGCGAAGAGCGACGAGGTCCCGCCGTTCACCCTGGACACCGCGCAGGGTCCGCTGCTGGACGCGCTGCGCGACGCCCGCTCGCTGACCCGCTTCGGGCTGCTGGACTCGATGACGGAGATCCGCGACTTCGAGCGCCGCTTCGCCTCCGGCGGCGGCGCGGTCGAGCTGGACGCGGCCACGCGCTACAAGGTGCTCGCCGCCTTCGACGGCTATCTGGAGACCCTGCCGGACGCCTCGCTGGCCCGCCCGGACTCCTACCGCGTGAAGGACGTGGTGGGCCGCCGCGGCATCGGCATCGGCTCGGCCGGGCTGCCGTCGTACAACATCCTCCTCGAGGGCCACAGCGACGCCCTGGAGAACGACGTGGTGATCTACATCAAGCAGGCGCAGACCCCGGCGGTCTCCCGCCACATCCCGGACGAGGCGATCCGGGACTACTTCCAGCACGAGGGGCACCGCACGGTGATCTCCCAGCGCGCCCTGCAGGCGCACGCCGACCCGTGGCTGGGCTGGACCGAGCTGGACGGCGCCGGGCAGCTGGTGGCCGAGGTCTCGCCGTACGCCGTGGACCTGGACTGGGGCGACATCGACGAGCCGGAGGAGATCGCGCAGGTGGTGGCCGACCTCGGCCGGGCCACGGCCACGATGCACGCGGCGGCGGACGACACCTCGGGCGAGTCGCTGGTGCCGTTCTCCACCGAGCGCGCCATCGACGCGGCCATCGCCGCCGACGAGGAGAGCCTGGCCCCGCTGCTGGTCGACTTCGCCCACACCTACGGCGCACGCGCGCGCGGCGACCACCAGATCTTCCTGGACCTGTTCCGCAACGGCAGGATCCCGGGTCTGTGAGGTCGCGCACCCTCACAGAAACCCTTTAGGGATCCCTTACCGGAGCACGTGACACACTTTCTCCGCCATGGACATATCCGGAACCCAGCTCAGAGCCGTCCGCGCGGCACTGTTCACGGCAGTGGTCGTGACGCTCAGCACCGCGTCGCACGTGCTGCTGTCCGGGGCTCCCCTGCCGCTGAACACGGTGGCCGCGATCGCCGCCGCCGTGTTCGTCCTGGCGTACGCGCTGGCCGGCCGGGAGCGTTCCTTCGGGCACATCGCGGCGCTGCTGATCCCGCTGGAGCTGGCCGCCGACACGGTCTTCACCACCGGCCAGCACGTCTGCTACGGCCGGGCGGGCGGGCCCGTCGCGGGTCCGCTGCGCTCGGTCGGCTTCGACGTGCTGTGCGGTGACGGCACCAGCGTGGGCACGCCGCTCGCCCGGATGACCGGCACCGCGGACACCGGCGGCGACCGGCTGGCGGGCCTGCTCGCGCAGGCCGACCCGAGCACCGCCTGGCTGCTGCTCGGCGCGCACATCGGGGTCGGCCTGTTCGCGGCGGCATGGCTGCGCCGGGGCGAGCGGGCACTGGCCCAGCTGCTGCGAGCGGTCGCGGCGACGACGTTCCGCCCGCTCCTGCTGGCGGTGGCGGCGGTCTCCGCGCCGCAGGCGCCCCGCGTCCACCGCCCGTCGCGCCCCGCGGTCCACACGCCGACGGCCCGCCGGCTCCTCCTGTCGCACTCCCTGGGACGCCGGGGACCCCCGTGCTCGCTCACCTTCGCGTGACCTGACCCGAGCACGACAGTCCCCCCGTACACATCCCACACGTCTCACGTGTGCGTCCCCGTGGAGAACACCCATGAGCAAGCGAAACAGCCAGGCAGCCAAGTCCGCGGCCCGAGAGCGCCTGCGCGCGGAGCGCGAACGCCAGGCCAAGCGGGAGAAGGCCAAGCGCCAGATCATCGTCGCCGGTTCGATCGTCGCCGTCCTGGCGATAGCCGGCGGCATCGGCTACGCGGTCGTCCAGGGCAACGAGCCCTCGGGCTGGGAGAAGGCCGCCGAGGCCAAGGTGGTGGCCCCCGCCAACACCTCCGGCAAGAACGGCACCACGGTCACCATCGGCGAGTCCGGGACCGACAACGTGGTCCACCTCTACGAGGACCCTCGCTGCCCCGCCTGCGCCTCCTTCGAGCAGAACATCGGCGAGACCGTCAACAAGGGCATGAAGGACGGCGACTACAAGCTGTCCTTCACGCTGGGCACGTTCCTCGACGGCAACCTGGGCGGCGAGGGATCGAAGAACGCCCTCAGCGCGCTCGGCGCCGCGCTGAACGTGAGCACGGACGCGTTCCTCGACTACAAGGCCGCGCTCTACTCCGCCGAGTACCACCCCTCGGAGTCGACCGACGAGTTCGCCAAGGACGACTACCTGATCAAGGTGGCGAACACGGTCGACGCGCTGAAGAACAACAAGAAGTTCCAGGACGCCGTGAAGAAGGGCACCTACGACGCCTGGGCGATGAAGATGAGCGACTCCTTCCAGAACACCGATGACGTCCAGTCGACCCCGACCATCAAGATCAACGACAAGGTGATCGAGAACCCGGGCACCGTCGCCGAGTGGCAGAAGGCACTGAAGGACGCCGGCGTCACCAAGTGACCCGCGTCGGCGGGTGACGTCGGACAGAAGGACGGCGAACGAGCGGGCGAACTTTGGCGAGTTCGCCCGCTCTTGCATGTACCTGCCAGTAACCTGATCGGCTGTGACCAGTCGATACAGATCATCCGAGAGCGCCGTCTCCGCCACCGCGGACGCCAACTCCCTTTCGCCGCGCCGCCGTACGGTCGTCAAGGCAGCCGCCGCCACCGCGGTGCTGGCCGGACCGCTCGCCGCCGCCCTGCCCGCCCGCGCCGCCACCACCGAGGCCCCCGCCTTCCTGCACGGCGTGGCCTCCGGCGATCCGCTGCCGGACGGCATCCTGCTGTGGACCCGGGTGACGCCCGTCCCGGAGGCGACCCCGGGCTCGGGGACCGGCCCGGACACCGAGGTGAGCTGGACCGTCGCCCGGGACAAAGCGTTCACCGACGTCGTCGCGAAGGGGTCCACCCTCGCCACCGCCGCCTCCGACCACACCGTCAAGGCGGACATACGCGGCCTGCGCCCGGCCACCGACTACTGGTTCCGCTTCTCCGCCGGCGGCACCGACTCCCCCGTCGGCCGCACCCGCACCGCCCCGGCCGCCGACGCCGCGGTGACCGGTCTGCGCTTCGGCGTGGTCTCCTGCGCCAACTGGGAGGCCGGCCACTTCGCCGCGTACCGCCATCTCGCGGCCCGCGGCGACCTGGACGCCTGGCTGCATCTCGGCGACTACATCTACGAGTACGGCACCGGCGAGTACGGCACCCGCGGCACGGTCGTCCGCCCGCACACGCCCGCCCACGAGATCGTCACCCTCGCCGACTACCGCCTCCGTCACGCCACGTACAAGACGGACCCCGACCTTCAGGCCCTGCACGCCAAGGCACCGGTCGTCGCGATCTGGGACGACCACGAGTTCGCCAACGACACCTGGTCGGGCGGCGCGGAGAACCACACCGAGGGCGCCGAGGGCGCCTGGGCAGCCCGTCAGGCCGCCGCAAAGCAGGCGTACTTCGAGTGGATGCCGGTGCGCCCCGCGGTCGAGGGCACCACCTACCGCCGGCTGCGCTTCGGCAAGCTCGCCGACCTGTCGCTGCTGGACCTGCGCTCCTTCCGCTCCCAGCAGGTCTCCCTCGGCGACGGCGAGGTCGACGACCCGGACCGCACGCTCACCGGCCGCGCCCAGCTCGACTGGCTGAAGGCGGGCCTCACGGCCTCCGACACCGCCTGGCGACTGGTCGGCACCTCGGTGATGATCTCGCCGCTCGCCTTCGGTTCCCTCCCCGCGAGCCTGCTCAAGCCGCTCGCGAAGCTCCTGGGGCTCCCCCAGGAGGGCCTCGCCCTCAACACCGACCAGTGGGACGGCTACACCGACGACCGCCGCGAACTCCTCGCGCATCTGCGGGCCAACGCCATCCGCAACACGGTGTTCCTCACCGGCGACATCCACATGGCCTGGGCCAACGACGTGCCCGTCAACGCCGGCACGTACCCGCTGTCCGCCTCCGCAGCCACGGAGTTCGTCGTCACGTCGGTCACCTCCGACAACCTGGACGACATCGTGAAGGTCCCCGAGGGCACGGTCTCCGCCGTCGCCTCGCCGCTGATCAAGGCCGCCAACCGGCACGTCCACTGGGTCGACACCGACCGCCACGGCTACGGCGTGCTGGACATCACCGCCGAGCGGGCGCAGATGGACTACTACGTGCTGTCCGGCCGTACGGCGGGCGCCACCGCCACCTGGGCCCGCTCCTACCGCACCCGCAGCGGCACCCAGAAGGTCGAGCGCAGCTACGACCCGGTCTGATCCCTCCCCGGATCAGTCCAGCGAGTCGAGGAAGCCGAGCGCCACCCGCCAGGTGGCCTCGGCGGCCTCCGCGTCGTGGTCCGGCAGGTCGGGGTCGGTGTAGAGATGACCGGCCCCGGCGTATCTGTACACCTCGACGTCCGCTCCGGCCTTGCGCATCTGCAGATACCAGGCGCTCAGCCAGTCGTCGGTCTCGAACGGGTCCGGCTCGGCGACATGCAGCTGCACCGGCAGCTCGTCCACCTGGGCGTTCGCCGCGATGTCCGACGTGCCGTGCAGAAGCAGCAGGCCGCGTGCCTTGTCGTCGCCGAGGGCCAGCGTCTGGGCGACGGAGGCACCGAAGGAGAATCCGGCGTACACCAGCCCTCTCTCCGAGTAGGGAGCGGCGGCCAGCACGGCCCGCTTCAGCAGTTCGTCCTTGCCGATCGCGTCCTTGTGGGCCATGCCCTCCTCGACCGATTCGAAGGTGCGGCCCTCGAAGAGGTCGGGCGTCCACACCTCGTGTCCGGCCGCGCGCAGCCGGTCGGCGGCCTGCCGCACCGCGGGCCTCAGACCGTAGGTCGAGTGAAAGAGCATGATGTTCATGCCGACCATGGTGCCAGCCGGGTGTGACAGTGCCGGGTGCGCGGCACTACCCCCCGCCCCGCGGAAGTCACATGTTCATACCCGCCCGGGGCCGGTTAGGTTCGCAGGCATGGATGACGTGCTTCGCCCGCTGATCGTGGTCGGCGGCTCGGTCGTGCTCACGCTGCTGCTCGGCTGGGCCACCGACATGCTGCTGCGCAAGGCCGACGAACGGCACCCCGAGACCCCCCTGTGGGGGCTGCTGCGCCGCGGTCGCATCCCCTACCAGCTGGTCCTGTGCGCGGCCCTGCTCAGAGGGTCGTACGTCGAGGCGCGCGTGTTTCCCGAGCACCGGGTCGGCATCGGCCAGACGCTGACCCTGGTGCTGATCGGTTCGGCCGCCTGGCTGGTGATCCGTATCGCCGCGGCCGTGGTCGAGACGTCGTACACGCGCTACGCCAGCGCCCGCGCCCACCGCGATCCGGCGCGGGTCCGCCGGGTGCGCACCCAGGTGACGCTGATCAGGCGGGTGGTCTCGGCGATCGTCGGCGTGGTGGCGGTGGCCGCGATGCTGCTGACCTTCCCGGCGATGCGCGCCGCCGGCGCCTCGCTGCTGGCCTCGGCCGGCATCCTCGGCATCGTCGCCGGTGTCGCCGCCCAGTCGACGCTGAGCAACATGTTCGCCGGGCTGCAGATCGCCTTCGGCGACATGGTGCGCATCGGGGACACGGTGGTCGTGGACGGCGAGTGGGGCACGGTCGAGGAGATCACCCTGACCTTCCTGACCGTCCGCACCTGGGACGAACGCCGGATCACCATGCCGGTGTCGTACTTCACGTCCAAGCCGTTCGAGAACTGGTCGCGCGGCACACCGCAGATGACCGGCATCGTCTACTGGCACCTCGACCACACCGCCCCGCTGGACGCGATGCGCGACAAGCTCCGCGACATCGTGCGCGAGTGCCCGGCCTGGGACGGCCGCGCCTACGACCTCACCGTCACGGACACCACCCCCCACACCATGCAGGTGCGGGCCCTGGTGACGGCGAAGGACGCGGACGATATCTGGACGGTACGGGTCACGGTCCGCGAGCAGATGATCCGCTGGCTGGCCGACGAGCACCCCTACGCCCTGCCCCGCATCAACACGGCGGACGCGGTCCTGCGGCGGAGCCTCGACGGACACGGCCCCTCCCCCGACGGCGTACCGACGGCGCGGCACGCGCAGGGGTCACCCATGGAGCAGTGAGGCAGTCCACGCACCGTCAGTGACCGCGCTCGGCGCCGCCGTTGACCTGGATGATCTGCGAGGTGATGTGCGCGGCGCCCGGGGAGGCCAGCCAGTGCAGCGTCGAGGCGATGTCCCCGGGCGTCCCGGCCCGCTTGTCGGAGGTCTCGGCGACGAGCCGCGCCCGCCGCTCCTCGTCGATGCCGTCGCCGAAGAACGCGGTGTCCTCGACATAGCCGGGTGCGACGACGTTCACGGTGATGCCGTGCGGGCCCAGCTGCCGGGCCAGGGCGTGGGCGTACGGGTGCAGCCCCGCCTTGGCCGCCGCGTAGGCGACCTGGCCGGAACCGCGGTAGGCGGCGATGGAGCTGAGGAACAGCACACGCCCGCCCGGTTCGGCCAGCCGGTTCCTGAGGGCCTCGGTGAGCAGGACGGCGGTCAGCAGATTCAGCCGGAAGTTGACCGTCCAGTGCCGGGCGACGGCGTCCAGCGGATCGTCCCCGCCGACAGCAGGCTCGAGCAACCCGTTGCCCCCGGCGCTGTGGATCAGTACGTCCACGGCCCCGAACTCCCGTCCCACGAAACCGGCGACCCCGCGCACGGCCTCCGGATCGGCGAGATCGGCGGCGTAGGTCAGCGCCCCGGGCACCCCGGCCCGCTCCAGCACGTCCCCCCGCCGCCCGATCAGCAACACCTGATCCCCATCGGCGGCGAACATCTGAGCGGCGGCCAGCCCGATCCCGGTACCGCCCCCACTGATCACAACGTTCCGAGTCATGAACAGACCCTACGAACAGAAAGCCGCCGACGGCGTTCAAGCCCCACGGGAAACGCCCACCTCTCAGCCGAGTGGAAACGGACGGTGCGCGGGCGGGAGATCGACGTCAGCGCAAGCTCCGCACATCCAGATGCCGCAACACCCGGTCCACCACCTCGGGATCCGCCCCCGGCTCACTCCGCGCCGCCAGCACCTCGTGCCGCGCGGCACTGAGCATCTCCCCCTCGATCCGCCGCACCTGCTTCACCCGCTGTGCCCGCTGCCGGTACGCCTCCCGCCGCTCGTCCTCCGCCAGCTCCGGACTGATCCGCACACCGATGTCGAAGGCCCGCCGCAGCATCCGCTCCGACAGTTCCTCCGACAGCTCCTCCACCTGCTCGATCTCCCGCAGCCTCCGCTTCGCCGCCTTCGCGGCCCGCACCGCCAGCTGCCGTTCGAACTCCTGCTCCCGCTCGGTGTCGGCCTCCACCCCCAGCCGCTGCACCAGCCACGGCAGCGTCAGCCCCTGCAGCAACAACGTCGTCATGATCACGCCGAAGGCGATGAAAATGATCTCGTTCCGGTCCGGAAAGGCCTCCCCCGCGTCCGTCTCCAGCGGGATCGCCAGGGCCAGCGCCACCGAGGCCACCCCCCGCATCCCCGCCCACCACATGACCACCGTCTCGCGCCAGCTGACCGGGATCTCCTCGTCGACGTCCCGCGCGGCGTGCAGCCGCTTGGTCAGCCAGGTCGCCGGCAGCAGCCACAGCAGCCGTACCAGGATCACCACGCCCACGATCGCCGCCGCCCAGCCGAGCAGCTCGCCCCACCGCCCCGAAGCGGTCCGGATCGCGTTGTGCAGCTCCAGCCCGACCAGCCCGAACGCGACGCCCGTCACGAGCGTGTCCACGATGTCCCAGAACGTGTGCCCGGCCAGCCGCGTCATCACATCGTCGGCGTCGGTGGCGTACTCCATCAGGAACAGCGCGGTGGTGAGCACCGCCAGCACCCCGGAGCCGTGCAGCTCCTCGGCCAGGACGTACGAGGCGTACGGCACGAGCAGGCTCAGCCCGATCTGCAGGGTCGGGTCGCCGAGCACGTCCATCAGCTTGTTGGCGCCCCAGCCCAGCGCGAGCCCGATCACGACAGCGACGACCGCCGAGAGCACCAGGTCCAGCCCGGCGTCCCAGACGGAGAACGTGCCGCTCACGGCGGCGGCGATCGCCACGTGGTACAGGACGATGGCGGTGACGTCGTTGAACAGCCCCTCGCCCTCGAGGATCGACACCAGCCGGCGCGGCAGCCCCAACTTCCCGGCGACCGCGGTGGCCGCCACCGGGTCGGGCGGCGCGACCAGCGCACCGAGAGCCAGCGCGGCAGCGAGCGGCAGACCCGGCACGATCGCGTGGGCGACGGCGGCGACGCACAGCATGGTGACGAAGACCAGCGCCACCGCCAGCAGGAAGATCGGTCTGACGTTCGCCGCGAACTGCCGCCAGGAGGTGCGCCGGACGGCGGCGTAGAGCAGGGGCGGCAGCAGCAGCGGCAGGATGAGATCGGGCGGGATGTCGACGTTCGGGACGAAGGGCAGCAGTGCCAGCACGATCCCGAGGACCGTCATCAGCACCGGCGCCGGAAGTCCCAGCCGGTCCCCCACCGGGACGCTCACCACGGCCCCGAGCAACAGGGCGAACAGCAGGGCCAACTGATCCACGGTCAGCGCTCCGGGAGGTTCGACGGTCGGGCGGCCGACCTCCAGCCTGCCACGCCGCCGCCCTCACCAGGGCGTTCGAACGCCCGGCTACAGAACGCGCCGCATGGCCCGGTGCGGTATGCCCGCGTCCGGGAACTCCGGCCCGTACGCCGTGTAGCCGAGCCGCTCGTAGAACCCCAGAGCGTGGGTCTGCGCGTGCAGGTCGACGGCCGTGAGCCCGCGTGCGCGTGCCGCCTCCTCGATGGCGCGCACCAGCGCCGCCCCGACGCCGAGCCCGCGCGCCTCCCGGGTCACCGCGAGCCGGCCCAGGGCGCCCACCGACGCGTCCCCGCCGTTCTTCGCGGCGGCGGCCTCGCCGTGCAGCAGCCGCCCGGTGCCGAGCGGTACGCCGTCCTCCCGCACCGCCAGCACATGCACGGCCCCGGCGTCGTACGCGTCGTACTCGATGTCCTCGTCGACGCCCTGCTCGGCAACGAAGACCTCCTTGCGCACCGCGAAGCACGCCTCGCGGTCGGCGGGCTCACGCGCCTCCCGTACGACGTAGGACCGGCTCATGCGTAGGTCTCCTCGCGCACCTGGTCGAGGGCTTCCTGAAGGTCCTCGGGGTAGTCGCAGGAGAACTCGGCCCACTGGCCGTCGCCGGGGTGCTCGAAGCCGAGCCGCACCGCGTGCAGCCACTGGCGGGTGAGCCGGAGGCGCTTGGCGAGCGTGGGGTCCGCGCCGTAGGTCAGGTCGCCGACGCAGGGGTGCCGGTGGGCGGCCATGTGGACGCGGATCTGGTGGGTGCGGCCGGTCTCCAGCTTGACGTCGAGCAGGGAGGCGGCGCGGAAGGCCTCGATGAGGTCGTAGTGCGTGACGGACGGCTTGCCGTCGGCGGTGACCGCCCACTTGTAGTCGTGGTTCGGGTGGCGGCCGATCGGGGCGTCGATGGTGCCGCTGGTCGGGTCGGGGTGGCCCTGGACGAGCGTGTGGTAGCGCTTGTCGACCGTGCGCTCCTTGAACTGGCGCTTCAGCGAGGTGTACGCCCGCTCCGACTTGGCGACGACCATCAGCCCGGAGGTGCCGACGTCGAGGCGGTGCACGATGCCCTGGCGCTCGGCGGCGCCGGAGGTCGAGATGCGGTACCCGGCGGCGGCGAGGCCGCCGATGACCGTCGGCCCGGTCCAGCCCGGCGACGGGTGCGCGGCGACCCCGACGGGCTTGACGATGACGACCACGTCCTCGTCGTCGTGGACGATCTCCATGCCCTCGACCGGCTCGGCGACCACCTGCACCGGCGCGGGCGCCTGCGGCATCTCCACCTCGAGCCAGGCGCCGCCGCTGACCCGCTCGGACTTGCCGACCACCGATCCGTCGACCGTGACCTTCCCCGCCGCGGCCAGCTCGGCCGCCTTGGTACGGGAGAAGCCGAACATGCGGGAGATGGCGGCGTCGACGCGCTCGCCCTCCAGGCCGTCGGGCACGGGCAGGGTACGGATCTCGGGAATCGTGCTCACCCGTCGAGTATGCCGGACGGGCCGGACAACCCCGTACGCGCGTTCAGTACGGCGGTCGGCGCCGCACTCAGTCCTTGTGGACGGTCCCGTCCGGGTCGAGGCCGCGGAAGGACAGCAGCACGATCAGGATGCCGCCGCACACGATCGCCGAGTCGGCCAGGTTGAACACGGCGAAGTGCTTGGGCGCGATGAAGTCGACGACCGCGCCCTTGAAGACGCCCGGGGACCGGAAGATCCGGTCGGTGAGATTGCCGAGGGCGCCGCCGAGCAGCAGGCCGAGCGCGATCGCCCAGGGCAGGCTGTACAGCTTGCGGGCGAGCCGGACGATCACCACGATCACCGTGGCCGCGATCATCGTGAAGATCACGGTGAACGCCTCACCGAAGCCGAAGGCCGCACCCGCGTTGCGGATCGCCTCGAACCTCAGCCAGTCCCCGATGATCTCGATCGGCTCGTGGTGCTCCAGCTTGGCGACCACGATCATCTTGCTGATCAGATCCAGGGCGTACGCCAGCGCGGCGACGGCGAACAGCACGAAGACCCGCCGCTTGCCGCGCGGGCGCTCCGCAGCCGCGGCCGTCTCCTCGGCGCCGGACCCACCGGTCGCGGCCTCGGCCGCCTGGGCGTCGGCCCGCTCCTGCCCGTCCCGGTCCGCGTCCGGGGTGTCCGGCGTACCGATGATGCGCTCCGCCTCTGCCACGTGAGTCCCTCAGCCCTAGGTGCTTGACTGAGGACGAGGGTACGGCACGTCGGCCGGTCAGTATCGGCGCTCCTGCTTCTGCTTGCACTCGACGCAGAGGGTGGCCCTGGGGAAGGCCTGCATGCGGGCCTTGCCGATGGGGTTCCCGCAGTTCTCGCACAGGCCGTAGGTGCCCGCGTCCAGGCGTTGCAGGGCGCGCTCGGACTGGGTGAGCATCTCGCGTGCGTTGGCGGCGAGCGCCAGCTCGTGCTCACGGGTGATGTTCTTGGTGCCGGTGTCCGCCTGGTCGTCGCCCGCTCCGTCACCGGAGTCCCGCATGAGCCCGGCCAGCGACTGCTCGGACGAGGTGATCTCCTCGCGCAGCCGCATCACCTCGGCCATCAGCTCGGTCCTGGCCTCCTCGACCTCTTCCGGCGTCCAGGGCTCCTCGCCCGGGCGCACCGCGAGATCGCCCGGCTCCGCCGCGGCGATCCGTGCCTTGGGTACGGCGGTCGCCTTCGCCGCCGTGGCCGTGCCAGGAGTCTTCTTCGCACCCACCGTCGTCGCTCCCGTCTGCGTCGCGGCCTCGGCCGCGTCCGCGCCAGTGGCCGTGCCACGCCCGGCCATGTCCTGTGTCCCCCCGCGGTCCCCGGCGCTGCCCGCCCCCGCGCTCCGCTGAGGAACCTCCCCTACGCCACCACCGGCGGCTCCCTCACCGACGGCTGCCGCCCTCCTGCCCGCGGCGGCCTTGCTCCGCGCGGCCTTCTTGCCGGGGGCCGCCGTCCTGCCCGCGGCACCCTTCCCACCCGCGACGGCCGTCCTGCCCGCGGGCTTCCCGGCCGCGGCCACCGTCTCCGCTGCGGCCTTCCCGCCCTGGGCCGCCGTCTTGGCTGCGGCCTTCCCGCCCTGGGCCGCCGTCTTGGCTGCGGCCTTCCTGCCCGGGGCCGCCGTCTCGCCTGCGGCCTTCCCACCCGCAGCCATGTCCTTGGCAGCGGCCTTCCTGCCTGCGGGCTTCCCGGCCGCGGCCGCCGTCTTCGCTGCGGCCTTCCTGCCCTGGGGCGCCTTCCTGGCCGCGGCCTTCTTGCCCGCGCCGCCCGTCCCACCGGCGGCCGTCCCACCGGCGGCCTTCTCGGTGACGGCCTTCCTGCCGTCGGTCTCCTTGTCGTCGGTCCTCTCGCCCGCGGCAGTTGTCGTGCCTGCCGCCCTTCTCGCGACGGCTTTCTTGTCGACCGCCTTCTTCGCGGCGGCCTTCTTGCCGGCCGCCTTCCTGGTGACAGCCTCCTGGCCGGCGGCCTCCTCACCGGCCGCCTTCCCGCGGGCCGTCGTCCCGGACGTCGTCGGCGTCTTCTTCCCGGCGGAGCCCTTCGCCACACCGTTCCTCGCGGCTGCCGTCGCCTTCTTCGCCGCCGCCCGCTCGGCCACCGCCGTCTTCTTCCCACCCACCCCCTTGGCCCCACCGCCGTGCACGGGTCCGGGCCTGCCGGACGCCGACTGCTGGTCGGCGGTCTTCTTCGCCACCATGGCCGCGGCCCCTTCACATATTGTGATCTTGCTCGCGAATCGTGCTGGGACGATAAATCGACTTGAGTCCCGCGGCAACGGGGCACACCGCCCGATTCCCTCGCCCCGGAACGACGCGCGGCCAACCTGCATGCGTTGTGCCCAGCTCCCCGCCGGGTATGCCGCCGAGCCGGACGTCGCTGCACTCGATGCGGCCCACCGCCCCATTCGGGGCATGTCACCCACGAAAACCGGTCGGCCGCCGTCCCCGCCTCGCCGTACACTGGGCGGAGCGAAAAGCGTGGATGGGGACGAGTAGCGGCGTACGCAGCCCAGAGCGACCCGGGGACGGTGTGAGCCCGGGGGCGAGCGCGACGTGAAGATCACCCCGGAGCCGCCGGAAGAAAGCCGCAGGAGCCCCGCAGGGGACCTCGGCGAGTAGAACCGGCATCGCGACCTCAATGAGGGGGCTCACCGGCGCACACGACGCACCGGGGGCCAAGGAGGGTGGTACCGCGGGAGCGCGCCGAAACCGGCGTACGGAAAGACACGGCTCTCGTCCCTCCGGACGGAAGGCAGCAAGTCCGCCGGAGGAAGCTCGCTGATGACAACGCCGACGTACCGCCAGGTACCCGCCCAGGTCGACCTGCCCGCCCTCGAGCACGCGGTGCTCGAGTTCTGGCGTGAGCAGAAGATCTTCGCCAAGAGCCTGGAGCAGTCCGAGGGCCGCCCCGAATGGGTGTTCTACGAGGGCCCGCCCACCGCCAACGGCATGCCGGGCGCCCACCACATCGAGGCGCGCGTCTTCAAGGACGTCTTCCCCCGCTTCCGCACCATGCGCGGCTACCACGTGGCCCGCAAGGCCGGCTGGGACTGCCACGGCCTGCCCGTGGAGCTGGCCGTGGAGAAGGAGCTGGGCTTCTCCGGCAAGAAGGACATCGAGGCGTACGGCATCGCCGAGTTCAACGCCAAGTGCCGCGAGTCCGTGCTGCGCCACACCGACGCCTTCGCCGAGCTGACCACCCGCATGGGCTACTGGGTCGACCTCGACGACGCGTACGTGACCATGGAGCCCGAGTACATCGAGTCGGTGTGGTGGTCCCTGAAGGAGATCTTCAACAAGGGCCTGCTGGTCCAGGACCACCGCGTCGCCCCCTGGTGTCCCCGCTGCGGCACGGGCCTGTCCGACCACGAGCTGGCCCAGGGCTACGAGACGGTCGTGGACCCGTCCGTCTACGTCCGCTTCCCGCTGACCTCCGGCCCGCTGGCCGGCGAGGCCGCGCTGCTCGTCTGGACGACGACCCCCTGGACCCTGGTCTCCAACACGGCGGTCGCCGCCCACCCCGAGGTCACCTACGTCGTCGCCACCGACGGCAAGGAGAAGCTCGTCGTCGCCGAGCCGCTGCTCGCGAAGGCTCTCGGCGAGGGCTGGGAGAGCACCGGCCAGACCTTCACCGGCGCCGAGATGGAGCGCTGGACGTACCAGCGCCCCTTCGAGCTGGTGGAGTTCCCGGAGCCCGCGCACTTCGTGGTCAACGCCGAGTACGTGACCACCGAGGACGGTACGGGTCTGGTCCACCAGTCCCCCGCCTTCGGTGAGGACGACCTCAAGGTCTGCCGCGCCTACGGCCTGCCCGTGGTCAACCCGGTCCGTCCCGACGGCACCTTCGCCGAGGACGTGCCCCTGGTCGGCGGCGTCTTCTTCAAGAAGGCCGACGAGAAGCTCACGGCCGACCTCGACGAGCGCGGTCTGCTCTTCCGGCACATCCCCTACGAGCACAGCTACCCGCACTGCTGGCGCTGCCACACCGCGCTGCTGTACTACGCGCAGCCGTCCTGGTACATCCGCACCACGGCGATCAAGGACCGTCTGCTCGAGGAGAACGAGAAGACGAACTGGTTCCCGGACACGGTCAAGCACGGCCGGTACGGCGACTGGCTGAACAACAACATCGACTGGGCGCTGTCCCGCAACCGCTACTGGGGCACCCCGCTGCCGATCTGGCGCTGCGAGGACGACCACCTCACGGTCGTCGGCTCCCGCGCGGAGCTGACCGAGCTGACCGGCACCGACCAGTCAGGCCTCGACCCGCACCGCCCGTACATCGACAAGGTCACCTTCGCCTGTCCGCAGGACGGGTGCGGCAAGACCGCCACGCGCGTGCCGGAGGTGATCGACGCCTGGTACGACTCGGGCTCGATGCCGTTCGCGCAGTGGGGCTACCCGTACAAGAACAAGGAGCTGTTCGAGTCCCGCTACCCCGCGCAGTTCATCAGCGAGGCCATCGACCAGACCCGCGGCTGGTTCTACACGCTGATGGCGGTCGGCACGCTGGTCTTCGACAAGTCCTCGTACGAGAACGTCGTCTGCCTCGGTCACATCCTCGCCGAGGACGGCCGCAAGATGTCCAAGCACCTGGGCAACATCCTGCAGCCGATCCCGCTGATGGATCAGCACGGCGCGGACGCGGTCCGCTGGTTCATGGCGGCGGGCGGCTCGCCGTGGGCGGCCCGCAGGGTGGGCCACGGCACCATCCAGGAGGTCGTCCGCAAGACGCTCCTCACGTACTGGAACACGGTCGCCTTCCAGGCCCTGTACGCCCGTACGTCCGGCTGGGCCCCGTCCGAGGCCGACCCGGCCCCGGCCGAGCGCCCGCTGCTCGACCGCTGGCTGCTGTCCGAACTGCACGCGCTGACCGACCAGGTGACCCAGGCGCTGGAGGGCTACGACACCCAGCGCGCCGGCAAGCTGCTGTCCGCGTTCGTCGACGACCTGTCCAACTGGTACGTCCGCCGCTCGCGCCGCCGCTTCTGGCAGGGCGACAAGGCCGCGCTGCGCACGCTGCACGAGGTCGTGGAGACGGTGACCAAGCTCATGGCGCCGCTGACCCCGTTCATCACCGAGCGGGTCTGGCAGGACCTGATCGTTCCGGTCACCCCGGGCGCCCCGGAGTCGGTGCACCTGTCCTCGTGGCCGGAGGCGGACCTGTCCGCGATCGACCCGGAGCTGTCGAGGCAGATGGTGCTGGTGCGCCGCCTGGTGGAGCTGGGCCGGGCCACGCGCGCGGAGTCGGGCGTCAAGACGCGCCAGCCGCTGAAGCGCGCGCTGATCGCGGCCGGTGGTTTCGACGCCCTGCACCCCGAGCTCCACACGCAGATCACCGAGGAGCTGAACGTCGAGTCCCTGGCGTCCCTGTCCGAGGTGGGCGGCTCGCTGGTGGACACCACCGCGAAGGCCAACTTCCGCGCGCTCGGCAAGCGGTTCGGCAAGCGGGTCCAGGACGTGGCGAAGGCCATCGCGAACGCGGACGCCGCCGCGCTGTCCCTGGCCCTGCGCGAGGGCACTGCGTCGGTCGAGGTCGACGGTGAGACGATCACTCTGGCCCCGGACGAGGTGATCATCACGGAGACGCCGCGCGAGGGCTGGTCCGTGGCCTCGGACTCCGGCGCGACGGTCGCCCTGGACCTGGAGATCACGGAGGAGCTCCGCCGTGCGGGCCTGGCCCGTGACGCGATCCGCCTGATCCAGGAGGCCCGCAAGAACAGCGGCCTCGACGTGGCGGACCGCATCGCCCTGCGCTGGACGGCGACGGACGAGGCGACGGTCGCTGCGCTCACCGCGCACGCGGACCTGATCGCCGAGGAGGTCCTGGCCACGGACTTCGCCCAGGGTGAAGCGGACGACACGTACGGCAGCCCGTTCACGGACGAGGGCCTGTCCCTCACCTTCCGACTCCGCAGGGCCTGACACCGCCAGGGGCGCGGGGAACTGCGCGACAAGCCACACCGCACCCGCAGCCACCCGACGCCCCCGCCCGGCAGACGCTCAGGCACCGAAGGCCCGGGGCCACCAAGAATCTTGGTGGCCCCGGGCCTTCGGCGTTGTGTCCTACGGACACACCACCCACTCTCGAACAGCCGGCGCAGCAAAAGGGCGGGGCCCCGGATTCTCACCCGGGGCCCCGCCCTGAACGCTGCCGACTGCTACGCCGTACTCATGGCCACGAAGGCCGCAGACTGCCTCAGTTGTCGTCCTCGTCGATGAGGAACCCCCGCATGGGCGAGGGCGCCTGCCCCATCGGCGACGGCCCCTGCGGCCGCACCGGCGCCATCGGCTGGGTCATCGCCGGCTGCATCTGCTGCTGACCGCCGTAGGACGGACCGGACTGGCTCGGCGAGCCGCCCATCGTCTGGTTGCCGCCGTAGGACGGCGCACCGGCACCGGCCGACGCCATGGAGGGCGCCGGGGACGGCGGCAGCGACGGCGCGGAGGGCGCCTGACGCGGCGGGGCGAGCGAGTCGTCCGCCTGGGTCTCCAGCTGACGCAGCTGCGACTCCAGGTAGGACTTCAGCCGCGTGCGGTACTCGCGCTCGAAGCCGCGCAGGTCCTCGACCTTGCGCTCCAGCGTGGCGCGGGCGGACTCCAGGGAGCCCATCGCGACGCGGTGCTTCTCCTGCGCGTCCCGCTCCAGGGCGTCGGCCTTGGCGCGGGCGTCCCGCTCGAGACCCTCGGCACGCGAACGCGCCTCGCCCACGATCTTGTTGGCCTCGGAACGGGCCTCCGCGATCGCCTGGTCGGCGGTCTGCTGGGCCAGCGACAGCACGCGGGCGGCGCTGTCGCCGCCGGGGCCGCCCTGACCGGGAAGACCGGGGCCGCCCATGGGGCCGCCCATCGGGCCACCGGGGCCCATCTGCCCCTGCATCGGGCCACCCTGGCCCATCGGCCCGGGACCCTGACCCATCGGGCCGGGACCCTGCGGGCCGCCCTGACCGCCGGGGCCGGCGGGCAGCTGGGGAGCACCGCTCGGCAGCTGGGGCGGACCACCCATGGGGCCACCCATCTGCTGCTGCGGCGGGCCCGATATCCCGGCGGGCACCGGAGCGCCCGGACCTCGCATGCCCTGCTGGGGCATGCCCTGGGGCGGGCCCTGCTGGTCCTGCTGCTCCGGGGGCTTGCGCATGTTCTGCTGGTTCTGCGCGGCGGCGCGCGTGGCCGCGGCCAGCTTGGCGCGCAGGTCCTCGTTCTCGCGGAGCAGGCGCGTCAGTTCGGCTTCGACCTCGTCGAGGAAGGCATCGACCTCGTCCTCGTCATAGCCTTCTCGGAGGCGGACGGTCGTGAACTGCTTGTTCCGCACGTCCTCGGGGGTCAACGGCATCTCTTCACCTCAACGTAGTCATCGGCAGTCGGCAAGACCGTATCGTCCACAGTCACCTCGCGAGATTGCCCACGATCGAGATCAGGATGTAGACGATGATCATCAGTACGAAGAAGGACAGGTCGAGCGCCACGCCCCCGAGACGCAGCGGCGGGATGAACCGCCGCAGAAGCTTCAGCGGTGGATCGGTGACAGTGTAGGTGGCCTCCAGGACGACCACCATCGCCTTGCCGGGTTGCCACGAGCGGGCGAACTGGAAGACGTAGTCCATGACCAGACGGAAGATGAGCACGATGAGGAACACCATCAGCGCGATGTAGATCACCTGCGCGAACACGCTCATGGTCTGTCTTTCCCTCTCCCCTGTGCCTTGCTCGATCCGGTCCTGCGTCTTCAGCTCTGGTTGAAGAACCCGCCCTCTGCGATGCGGGCCTTGTCCTCCGCCGTGACATCGACGTTAGCAGGCGACAACAGGAACACCTTCTGCGTCACCCGCTCGATGCTGCCGTGAAGACCAAACACCAAACCGGCCGCAAAGTCGACAAGTCGCTTCGCGTCTGTGTCATCCATCTCAGTCAGATTCATGATCACCGGGGTGCCTTCACGGAAGTGTTCCCCGATGGTACGGGCCTCGTTGTAGGTCCGCGGGTGAAGCGTGGTGATCCGGTAAGGCTCTCGTTCCGACACGACCTTGGGCATGATCACCGGTGCGTTCTTCTCCAGGCTTGCGCGTTCTTGTGTGATGGACGCCACGGGCGCGATGCGTGCCGGGCGGGCGGATTCCGCGGGAAGCGAAGCGGAACGGGCGACCGGTTCGCGAGGCGCGGGCGGCTGTACGATTCGTACCTCTTCGTCCCTTTGGGACTGGTGTGCCCCGTGGGCGCTGTGCGAACCGTGGGACTGGTGGGACGATTCGTGCCGCCGGTGGTCCCGCTCGGGCTCCGGGTCGAGTTCCGGTTCGAAGTCGTCGTCTGGGTCGAATCCGCGGCCGTCGTAACCATCGTCCTCCACGAGGCCGAGGTAGACCGCCATCTTGCGCATCGCGCCGGCCATGCTCTGAGTCCTCCGCTCTGTGGTGGATTCGCTGACGACCGCCAAGTGCCCGCGATCCACGTGGTCTTCATGTCCACCTTTCGGCGGCAATGACCATATTTTCTGCTGTGGTCCGACTTCTTGGCGACGTTACCCGAGCCTGGGGCGGACTCCGAGTACCGCACTGCCGACGCGTACATGTGTCGCTCCGGCGGCAACGGCCTGTTCGAGGTCCGCACTCATCCCCGCAGAGACCATGTTCGCAGCCGGATGGTTCCTGCGCAGGTCGGTCGACAAATCCATCAACCGCTCGAAGACCGCCAGTTCGCGTCCCGCGTACTCCCCGGTGAGCGGCGCCACGGTCATCAGCCCGTCGAGACGCAGCCCCTCGGACCGCGCCACCAGGTCCGCCAACTCCGCGATCCCCTCGGGCGCCACGCCGCCGCGCTCCCCCCGGCCGCCGACTCCCGCGTCGAACGCGACCTGGATGAGACAGCCCAGCTCACGCCCGGCCCGCACCGCCTCCTTGGACAGCGTGGTGACCAGCCGGGCGCGGTCGACCGACTGCACGACATCGGCGTAACCGACCACGGAGCGCACCTTGTTGGTCTGAAGCTGACCGACGAAGTGCCAGGAAAGGGGCAGATCCGAGCAGGCGGCCGCCTTGGGGGCGGCGTCCTGGTCGCGGTTCTCGGCGACGTGGCGCACACCGAGTTCCGACAGGATCCGCACATCGCTCGCCGGGAAGGTCTTGGTGACCACGATGAGGGTGACCTCGTCGCGCGTACGTCCGGCGGCGGCGCACGCGGCGGCGATCCGCTCCTCCACTCTCGCCAGATTCGCGGCGAGTTCGTCCTTACGGTCCGTCATGCCCCATCAGTCCAGCCACACATAGCCCGCGAGCCGACCGGTGGTGCGGTCGCGGCGGTACGAGAAGTGATCGTCCGACTCCAGCGTGCACACCGGCGCCTGCTCCCGGTCGCACACCTGGAGCCGTTCGAGCTGGGCGTGCACTCCGGCGCTCACGTCGACCGCGGGTGTGCCCCAGCTCGTCCGGGCGTGCGCCGTCGGCTCGGCGGCGGCCACCTCGGCGCGCATCGCCTCCGGCACCTCGTAGCACCGGCCGCACACGGCGGGTCCGGTGCGGGCGACGATCCTGGCCGGATCGGCGCCGAGTTCCGTCATGGCCCGCACGGCGGCGGGGACCACCCCGGCGACCAGGCCGGGCCGCCCCGCGTGGGCCGCGGCGGCGACGCCGGCCACCGGGTCGGCGAGCAGCACCGGTACGCAGTCGGCGGTGAGCACGGCGAGGGCGAGACCGCGCCGCGCGGTGACGATCGCGTCGACCTCGGGGACCGGGCGGTCTCCCCAGGGCTCGTCGACGACGGCCACGTCGGCGCCGTGCACCTGGTTCATCCACACCACCCGGGCCGGGTCCACCCCGAGGGACTTCGCGGCCAGTTCACGGTTCGTGCGCACGGCGTCGGGATCGTCGCCGACCGCCCCGCCAAGATTGAGCTCCTCATACGGAGCGGCGCTCACCCCGCCCCACCGGTCGGTGAAGGCGAAGTGCGCGCCGCTCACGCACTCGCGCTGTCCTATCACTTCAGGAAGTCCGGTACGTCCAGCTCCTCGGCCGCGCTGTCCGCGTAGGTCCGCGACGGCGGGACCGGCGTCTGGGCGGGCGGAAGGTCGGCCACGGGCTCCGCTGCGACCGGCTCCGCCTCCTCCTTCGGCGTGACGCTGCCGAGCGAGCCGAAGGACGGGCGGCTCTCGGCGGGCCGCGCCGGGGTCGGCTCCTCGCGCTTGGTGGAGGACGAGCCGATCACGTTCTCCCGGCGGGAGGGCGGCTGGCCCCCGTCGAAGCCGGCGGCGATCACGGTGACCCGTACCTCGTCGCCGAGGGCGTCGTCGATGACCGCGCCGAAGATGATGTTGGCCTCGGGGTGGGCGGCCTCGCTGACCAGCTGGGCGGCCTCGTTGATCTCGAACAGGCCGAGGTCGCTGCCGCCGGAGATGGACAGGAGCACGCCCCGGGCGCCGTCGATGGAGGCCTCGAGGAGCGGCGAGGAGATCGCCATCTCGGCGGCGGCCACCGCGCGGTCGTCGCCGCGGGCCGAGCCGATGCCCATGAGGGCCGAACCCGCCTCGGACATGACCGACTTGACGTCGGCGAAGTCGAGGTTGATGAGGCCGGGGGTGGTGATGAGGTCGGTGATGCCCTGGACACCGGAGAGCAGGACCTGGTCCGCCGACTTGAAGGCGTCGAGGACCGAGACCTGGCGGTCCGAGATGGACAGCAGCCGGTCGTTGGGGATGACGATGAGGGTGTCGACCTCTTCGCGGAGCTCGGCGATGCCGTCCTCGGCCTGGTTGGCGCGGCGCCGTCCCTCGAAGGTGAACGGGCGCGTGACCACACCGATGGTGAGGGCACCGAGCGAGCGGGCGATGTTGGCCACGACGGGCGCGCCGCCGGTGCCGGTGCCGCCGCCTTCACCGGCTGTCACGAAGACCATGTCGGCCCCCTTGAGGACCTCCTCGATCTCCTCGCGGTGGTCCTCGGCGGCCTTGCGGCCGACGGCCGGGTTGGCTCCGGCGCCGAGTCCGCGGGTGAGTTCGCGGCCGACGTCGAGCTTGACGTCGGCGTCGCTCATCAACAGAGCTTGCGCGTCGGTGTTGATGGCGATGAACTCGACGCCCTTGAGACCGACCTCGATCATCCGGTTGATGGCATTGACACCACCGCCGCCGACACCGATGACTTTGATGACTGCGAGGTAGTTCTGCGGTGCTGCCACGTCGAAGGCCTCTCGCCTCGAGTTACGTGTCGCCGCCTCACGGCGTTGCCGCGATCCGACGACTGATGCCGAATGGGACGGTCCGTATCGCCGACCCGAACCCTAACGTTGAAGTTTAGGGTTACCAGTGTGTCTGTTCCCTGGAGTCTTCTGAACAGGACACTAAGTCGACAAGTGGCGCACGTTCAACGAACACGCCGAACCTCCCGTTTTTCTTTTCACCCTATGTGATCAGGCGTAGCGCTGCCCAACCAGGGTGCTGGCCTGCACTGATGCCCGTCAACTCCCCGATGATGCAGGGGCGGTGGGAACGCTGACGTCGAAGTGCCGCGCGTGGGGCGCCGCTTTCATCAGTGCGGTGAGAGTACGGCCCTTGGCGGCGCCCTTCTCACTGCTGCCCCAGGCGACCGTACGGCCGTCCTTCAACTCCAGCGAGATGTCGTCGTAGGAACGGACCTTGACGCTGCGCGTGGTGCGGGCGACGGAGTCCGGTACGGCGCGGGCGACGCGCACCGCCTCGCGCACCAGCCGGTCCTCGCCGAAGCGGCGCAGGCCGGCGGCGGCGGAACCGGTTCGCGAGACGGTCAATTCCAGAGTGGGAACGCCTTTGGGAGCCCGAGAAACCGTAGCGAATCGGACACCTTCCTCGTCCACTTCGATGAACTTTCCGCCCTTTTGCACAAGAAGAACCGGAGTGCGCTCAGTCACTTTCAGCACGATTCCGTGGGGCCAGGAACGGTCCACATCTACCGTGTCAATTCGGGGCAATTTCCGGCTCACGCGCGACGCGATCGCGTCGGTGGCCACCGAAATCAGCGGCTCCCCGAGGGGCACGTCGGCGGCCTCGCGGACCTGCTCGGGCGTGAGGATCCGGGTGCCGGAGACGGACACCTTCTCCGCGCGCACCAGGTCCGATCCGTACAGCAGCCAGAAGGCGCCGCTGCCCGTGAAGGCCAGGGCGATGCCCAGGACGACGATCACACGAAGGTGCCGCCGCCCGAGACGCCGTACGGGCGGCGGGCCGGACGACTCCTGCCGGCGTTCACCGCGTGGCGCACGCTCTTCGGTCGTCGATCCGGCCACCGTTCCTGCCTTCCGTCATACGCGTCTAACGATGCGCACGGGCGGCGATCGCCTCGTACACCATGCCGACGAGCAGTTCGTCGGCGTCCCGGCGGCCGAACTCGGCGGCGGCGCGGGACATCTCGTACAGCCGGTGCGGGTCGGCCAGCACGGGCAGGACGTTCTGCTGCACCCACTGCGGGGTGAGGTCCGCGTCGTCGACCAGCAGACCGCCGCCGGCCTTGACCACCGGCTGGGCGTTGAGCCGCTGTTCGCCGTTGCCGATGGGCAGCGGGACATAGGCGGCCGGGAGCCCGACGGCGGAGAGTTCGGCGACGGTCATCGCGCCCGCGCGGCAGAGCATCATGTCGGCCGCGGCGTACGCGAGGTCCATCCGGTCCAGGTAACTTACCGGGATGTACGGGGGCATTCCCGGCATCTGGTGCACCTGCGGCAGTTCGTTCTTCGGACCGACCGCGTGCAGGATCTGGATGCCGGCCTGCTGCAGCCAGGGCGCGACCTGCTGGACCACCTCGTTGAGCCGGCGGGCGCCCTGCGAGCCGCCGGTGACCAGCAGCGTGGGCAGGTTGGGGTCGAGCCCGAACGCGGCGCGCGCCTCGGGCCGCATCGCGGCCCGGTCCAGGGTGGCGATGGAGCGGCGCAGCGGGATCCCGACGTAGCGCGCGTTGCGCAGCTTGCTGTCGGGTGTGGAGACGGCGACCTGGGCCGCGTACCGGGAGCCGATCTTGTTGGCGAGGCCGGGGCGGGCGTTGGCCTCGTGGACGACGATCGGCACCCCGAGGCGCTTGGCGGCGAGGTAACCGGGCAGGGCGACATAGCCGCCGAAACCGACCACGACGTCCGCCTTGGTGCGCTCCAGGATCTGCTCGGTGGCCTTGATGGTGCCGCGCAGCCGGCCCGGGACGGTGATCAGCTCGGGGGTGGGCTTGCGTGGCAGCGGTACGGCGGGGATCAGCGCCAGTTCGTACCCGCGCTCGGGTACGAGACGTGTCTCGAGGCCGCGCTCCGTGCCCAGGGCCGTGATGCCCACGGTCGGATCCTGCCTGCGCAGGGCGTCCGCGAGGGCGAGCGCGGGCTCGATATGGCCCGCGGTTCCTCCGCCGGCGAGTACGACATGCACCGAAATTCACCGCTCTCCGGACGTACGCGCCACCGTGGCGCGCCGTCGCATCGTGTTCCATCTCCGGGGCCGCTGAGAACCCCCGTTCCGCTTTCTACCAAAGCGGGGTTGCCGCATCGCAAGCGCCGCCCGCGCAGCGGGCTCGTCACGCGCGAAGGCGATCAGCAGCCCGATGGCGAACATGGTCGGCAGCAGGGCGGATCCCCCGTAGGAGAACAGCGGGAGCGGGACACCGGCGATCGGCAGCAGACCGAGCACCGCACCGATGTTGATCACGGCCTGGGCCGTGATCCAGGTGGTCACGCCTCCCGCGGCATACCTCACGAAGGGGTCCTCCGTGCGTCCGGCCACGCGGATACCCGCATAGCCTAGAGCCGCGAAGAGAGCGAGCACCGACAGCGTCCCCGCGAGGCCCAGTTCCTCACCAGTGACGGCGAAGATGAAGTCGGTGTGGGCTTCCGGGAGTTGGCCCCATTTCTCCACACTCGCACCGAGTCCGGAACCGAAGATTCCGCCGGAGGCGAGGGCGTAGATCCCGTGCACCGCCTGCCAGCAGTCCACCGGCCCCGACTGGGGTTCGGTGGCACCGAGACAGGCGAGCCGGGCCATGCGGTTGGGGCTGGTGCGGATCAGCAAGGCGCCGAGCAGGGCGGCGACGGACAGCACGCCGACGAACAGCCGCGTGGGCGCTCCGGCCAGCCACAGCAGGCCGAACAGGATCGCCGTGACGATGATCGCGGTGCCCATGTCGCCGCCGAGCATGATCAGCCCGAGCAGCATGAAGGCGGCCGGCACCAGCGGCACCAGCATGTGCTTCCACTGGGTCAGCAGCCGCTTGTCCTGTTTGCGGGCGAGCAGATCGGCCCCCCACAGCACGAGGGCGAGTTTGCCGAACTCGCTGGGCTGGATCTGGAACGAGCCGCCGAGGGCGATCCAGTTCTGGTTGCCGTTGACCGCGACTCCTATCCCCGGCACCTGCACCAGGGCCATCAGGGCGACGGCGCCCGCGAGGATGGGGTAGGCCAGCGCCCGGTGCAGCCTGACCGGCATCCGGGAGGCCACCAGCAGCAGTACGGCGCCGATCACGGCGGCCAGCAGCTGTTTGCGGAAGAAGTACGAGCCGGGCAGCGACATCTGCAGCGCGGTGATCTGGGAGGCCGAGTAGACCATCACCAGACCGAGCACGGTGATCAGCGCGCTGCCGCCGAGGATCAGGTAGTACGCGGTCAGCGGCCGGTCCCAGGCCCGGCGCAGCCGGGTGACCAGGCCGAGGGCCGGGTTCTCGCGCGGGGCGCGCACTCCGGTGGGCCTGCGCGCGGCCCGCTGCACGGGCGGACGGCCGGTACGGCTACTGGACATCATGACCTCCGCGGTACGCCGGGCGTCGCGACGCCGCGGAGATCCGTCAGCAGCCCCCTAGGTCCCACGCGTCCCTCCCAAGGTCGCCCGGCGCAGGCGGGCCGGGTCAGGCGCCGAGTTCACGCACCGCCTGTGCGAACGCCTCACCGCGCCGGTTGTAGTTGGCGAACATGTCCATCGAGGCGCAGGCCGGGGCCAGCAGGACCGTGTCGCCGGGCCGTGCGAGCCGCTGCGCCTCCTGGACAGCCTGGAGCATCGCCCCAGTGTCGGTCCGCTCGAGGTCCACGACGGGTACTTCCGGCGCGTGTCGCGCGAGGGCTTCGCGGATCAGCGCGCGATCGGCGCCGATCAGGACGGCACCGCGAAGCCGCTTCGCCGACTTGGCGACCAGCTCGTCGAAGGTCGCCCCCTTCGCCAGACCGCCCGCAATCCATACGATCTTCTCGTATGCCGCCAACGAGGCTTCCGCGGCGTGGGTGTTGGTGGCCTTGGAGTCGTCGACGTAGGCGACACCGTCCACGTCGGCGACGTGCGCGATGCGGTGGGCGTCCGGCGTGAAGGCCCGCAGCCCGTCGCGCACCGCCGTGGCGGGCACCCCGAAGGCACGCGCGAGGGCCGCCGCGGCAAGGGCGTTGGCGATGTTGTGCGGGGCGGGCGGGTTGACGTCGGAGACCTGGGCGAGCTCCTGGGCGTTCTTCTGCCGGTTCTCGACGAAGGCACGGTCGACCAGGAGGTCGTCCACGACGCCGAGTTGGGAGGGTCCGGGGGTGCCGAGGGTGAAGCCGATGGCGCGGCAGCCCTCCTCGACGTCGGCCTCGCGCACCAGGTCCTCGGTGGCCTTGTCGGCGACGTTGTAGACGCAGGCGACCCGATTGCCCTCGTAGATACGGCCCTTGTCGCGTGCGTACGCCTCCATCGAGCCGTGCCAGTCGAGGTGGTCCGGGGCCAGGTTGAGCACGGCGGCGGAGTGGGCGCGCAGCGAGGGCGCCCAGTGGAGCTGGTAGCTGGACAGCTCCACGGCGAGCACGTCGTACTTCTCCTCGCCGAGTACCGCGTCGAGCAGGGAGACGCCGATGTTGCCGACGGCGGCGGTGCGCAGGCCGGCCGCCTTCAGGATGGAGGCGAGCATCTGGACCGTGGTGGTCTTGCCGTTGGTGCCGGTGACCGCCAGCCAGGGGGCGGGTTCTCTGCCGTCCCGCCCGCGCAGCCGCCAGGCCAGCTCGACGTCGCCCCAGACGGGGACGCCGGCCTGCTCTGCGGCGGCGAACAGCGGCTTGTCCGGCTTCCAGCCGGGGGCGGTGACGATCAGCTCGGTGCCGTCGGGGAGCGTGTCGCCGTCACCCAGGCGCACGGTGACGCCGAGCGCCTCGAGCTCGGCGGCCTGCTCACGCGCGCGTGCGTCGTCGCCGTCGTTGACGACGGTGACCTTCGCGCCGAGGCCGTGCAGCACCTTGGCCGCCGGGACGCCGGAGACGCCGAGCCCGGCGACGGTGATGTGCTTGCCCTGGAATTCCCCAGGCACCGAGGAGGTCACTTTTCCGCTGCCCATCCCGCGTAGAAGAGGCCCAGTCCGACAATCACACAGATGCCCTGGATGATCCAGAAGCGGACCACCACAAGGACTTCGGACCAGCCCTTGAGTTCGAAGTGATGCTGGAGCGGCGCCATCCGGAAGACCCGCTTCCCGGTGAGCCGGAAGGAGCCGACCTGGATGACCACCGACATGGTGATGAGGACGAACAGACCGCCCAGGATGGCGAGCAGCAGCTCGGTGCGCGAGCAGATCGCGAGGCCCGCGAGCACACCGCCGAGCGCCAGCGAACCGGTGTCCCCCATGAAGATCTTGGCCGGTGAGGTGTTCCACCACAGGAAGCCCAGGCAGGCGCCCATCAGCGCGGAGGAGACCACGGCGAGGTCGAGCGGGTCGCGCACCTCGAAGCAGGCGTTGGGGTTGGTGAGGGTCTCGCCGTTGGCGCAGGACTCCTGGAACTGCCAGACGCCGATGAAGGTGTAGGCGCCGAAGACGAGGACCGAGGCGCCGGTGGCGAGACCGTCCAGACCGTCGGTGAGGTTCACGCCGTTCGACATCGCGAGGATCATGAACAGCGCCCAGACGACGAACAGCACCGGGCCGATCGTCCAGCCGAAGTCCGTGATGAACGACAGCTTCGTGGAGGCGGGGGTCTGTCCGCGGGCGTCCGCGAACTGCAGGGAGAGCACGGCGAAGGCGATACCGACGATCAGCTGTCCGGCCATCTTCGCCTTGGCGCGCAGACCCAGCGAACGCCGCTTGACGATCTTGATGTAGTCGTCCAGGAAGCCGACCATGCCCATGCCGACCATCAGGCCGAGCACCAGCAGACCCGAGTAGGTCGGGGTGTAGCCGGTGATCACCTTGGACAGGAAGTAGGCGGCGACCGTCGCCAGGATGAAGGCGATACCGCCCATGGTCGGCGTACCGCGCTTGCTGGCGTGCTCACGCGGTCCGTCGTCGCGGATGTACTGGCCGTAGCCCTTGCGGGCCAGGAGTTTGATCAGCAGGGGGGTGCCGATCAGCGTCAGGAAGAGGCCAATGACTCCTGCGAACAGGATCTGCTTCATCATCGGGCGGCGACCTCACCCTCGGCACCGGTCTCGAGCAGCGCCTGCGCCACACTCTCGAGCCCGACCGAACGGGACGCCTTCACGAGTACGACGTCCCCCGGGCGCAGCTCGCTGCGCAACAGGTCGATCGCCGCCTGTGCGTCGGACACGTGCACCGACTCCTCACCCCACGAACCCTCGTTATATGCGCCCAGTTGCAGCCAGGCGGCTTCCCTGCCCCCGACCGCGACGAGCTTGCTGACGTTGAGCCGGACGGCGAGCCGTCCGACCGCGTCGTGCTCGGCGAGCGCCTCGTCCCCGAGCTCGGCCATCTTGCCGAGCACCGCCCACGTCCTGCGCCCTTTGCCCATGGCCACCAGCGCACGCAGTGCGGCCTTCATGGACTCGGGGTTCGCGTTGTAGGCGTCGTTGACGACCGTCACGCCGTCCGGGCGCTCGGTGACCTCCATCCGCCAGCGGGAGAGGGAGCCCGCCTCGGAGAGCGCGAGGGCGATCTCGTCTGCGGACATGCCCAACTCGTGGGCGACGGCGGCCGCGGCGAGCGCGTTCGACACGTGGTGCTCACCGTACAGGCGCATGGTCACATCGCTTGCACCGGAGGGTGTGTGAAGCCTGAAGGAGGGCTGTCCGGTGTCCGTGAGTCGCACGTTCTCGGCCCGAACGTCCGCTTCGTCGGACTCCCCGAAGAGGAGGACCTTCGCCTTCGTACGGGAGGCCATGGCCCGTACGTAGGGGTCGTCCGCGTTGAGGATCGCCGTGCCGCCGTCCTCGGCGGACGGCAGCGCCTCCACGAGTTCCCCCTTGGCCTGGGCGATCTGCTCGCGGCCGCCGAACTCGCCGATGTGCGCGGAGCCGACGTTGAGGACCAGGCCGATCCTCGGCGGGGTCAGTCCGGTGAGGTACCGGATGTGGCCGATGCCGCGGGCGCCCATCTCCAGGACGAGGTACCTGGTCTCCGCGGTGGCGGTGAGCGCGGTGAGCGGCAGACCGATCTCGTTGTTGAGCGAGCCGGGGGTGAAGACGGTCGGCGCCTTGCGCTGGAGCACCTGGGCGATGAGGTCCTTGGTGCTGGTCTTGCCGGCCGAGCCGGTGAGCGCGACGAGCGTGGCGCCGAGTCGCTCGACGACGTGCCGGGCGAGCGCGCCGAGGGCGGACTGCACGTCGTCCACCACGATCGCGGGCACGCCCACCGGGCGGGAGGCGAGCACGGCGACCGCGCCCGCCTCGACGACCGCGGCCGCGAAGTCGTGGCCGTCGACGCGCTCGCCGACGAAGGCGACGAAGAGGCTGCCCGGACCCGCCTCCCGCGAGTCCCGGACGACCGGTCCGGTGACCTGGACCGACGGATCCGGTATGTCGTGCGTCTGCCCGCCGACGACTTCTGCGATCTCGGCGAGGGAGAGGGCGATCACAAGTTCATCCCTGGGTCTTCTGGATTGCTTCGCGAAGCACCTGGCGGTCGTCGAAGGGACGCACCACCCCGGCGATGTCCTGCCCCTGCTCGTGGCCCTTGCCGGCGACCAGCACCGTGTCGCCGGGCCGGGCCCGGGCGACGGCGGCCGCGATCGCGGCGGCCCGGTCCTCGAAGACCTGCACCTCTCCGCGCTCGTGGGCGGGCACGGAGGCCGCGCCCTGGAGCATGGTGGCGAGGATCGCGAGGGGGTCCTCGGAGCGGGGGTTGTCGGAGGTCAGTACGGCGGTGTCGGCGAGCCGGGCCGCGGCGGCACCCATCGGCCCGCGCTTGCTCCGGTCCCGGTCCCCGCCGCAGCCGAGCACCACGTGCACCTTGCCCTCGGTGACCTTGCGCAGGGCACGGAGCACCGATTCCACGGCGTCGGTCTTGTGGGCGTAGTCGACGACCGCGAGATACGGCTGGCCGGCGTCCACCCGTTCGAGGCGGCCGGGCACGCCGGGGACGGCGGCGACACCGTCGGCGGCGGACTGCGGGTCGAGTCCCGCCGCGGCGAGGGCGACGATCGCGGCGAGGGTGTTGGCCACGTTGAACGGGCCCGGCAGCGGCGAGCGGGCGGAGATCCGCTCGCCCTTGGGGCCGACGACGGTGAACGTCGAGTCCATCGGGCCGACCTCGACGTCCTCGGCGCGCCAGTCGGCGTCCGGGTGGCCCTCGGCGGAGAAGGTGACGACGGGGACCGTGGCCTCCTTGGCGAGGCGGCGCCCGTACTCGTCGTCGACGTTGATCACGCCGAGCCGGCTGCGTTTCGGGGTGAACAGCTGTGCCTTGGCCCGGAAGTAGTCCTCCATGTCGGAGTGGAACTCCATGTGTTCCGGGCTGAGGTTGGTGAAGACGCCGATGTCGAAGACGCAGCCGTCCACCCGGCCGAGGACCAGGGCGTGGCTGGAGACCTCCATGGCCACCGCGTCGGTGCCGCGTTCCCGCATGACGGCGAACAGGGCCTGGAGGTCGGTGGCCTCGGGGGTGGTGCGCTCGGACTTGATGCGCTCGTCGCCGATGCGCATCTCGACGGTGCCGATCAGTCCCGTGCTGCGGACGGTCTTCAGACCGCCCTCGACGAGGTAGGCGGTGGTGGTCTTGCCGGAGGTGCCGGTGATGCCGATCTGGAGCAGGTCGCGGCCCGGGTGACCGTAGATGGTGGCGGCCAGCTCGCCCATCCGTCCGCGCGGGTCGTCGACGACCAGCACCGGCAGCCCGGTCGCGGCGGCGCGTTCGGCGCCCGACGGGTCGGTCAGCACGGCGACCGCGCCCAGACCGGCGGCCTGGGTGACGAAGTCGGCGCCGTGCGCGCGGGCGCCCGGCAGGGCGGCGTACAGGTCGCCGGGGCGGACGGCACGCGAGTCATGGGTGATGCCCGTGACCTCGGCGGTCTGCTCCGGCGCGGCGGCACCCAGTTGGCCGGCGAGTTCCGCGAGGGGTGTGGCGGAGACCCGTTCCGGCCGGGGCGGTCCCGGATATGTCACGGGGTGGCCCTTCTGGGTGGTTTGGGACTGATCAGCGTGTGGCACGGCGGTGAGCGTACCCGGCGCACCGGGGTCGGAGCGAAGTGAGGGGTGGGGGGAGCTGGTGGAGTTCTGGTTGCCGGGATCGGGCGAGATCGTCGTCACGAGGTGGTTCCTGGGTGGTTCCGTCGGTCAGGGCTTGAAGGTGACCGGGTAGTTCGCGGGCTTCGCCCCGGTCGGGGGGACCTGCAGGGTCTTCAGGGCGAACTCCATGACCTGCTTGTAGACCGGTCCGCAGATCTGGCCGCCGAAGTAGCTTCCCTCGGTGGCGTTCTGGATGACGCAGTAGACGGTGACCCGGGGCTTGTCGGCGGGGGCGAACCCGGCGAAGGACGAGGTGTAGCCGCGGTACTTGCCGGTGGCCGGATCCACGCGGTTCGCCGTACCCGTCTTGCCCGCCACCCGGTAGCCGGGGATGCGTGCCTTGGTGCCGGTGCCCTCCTCGTCGTCCACCACCGACTCCAGCATCCGGGCGAGCGTCTTCGCCGTCTTCTCGCTGATCACCCGCTTCTTCTCGGGCTTCGGGGCGGGGGTGAAGTTTCCGTCGGGGCCCTTGGTGCCGCGCACGAGGCTGGGTTCGATCCGTACGCCGCCGTTGGCGATGGTCGAGTAGACGGAGGCGGCCTGCATGGCGTTGATCGACACGCCCTGGCCGAAAGGAATCGTGTACTGCTGCGAGGTCGACCACTGGTCGGGCGGAGCGAGGATGCCCTTGGTCTCACCGGGGAAGCCCAGCCCGGTGTGGCTGCCGAGGCCGAACTTGCGCAGGTAGTCGTAGAGCACCTTGTTGGCGGCGGACTGGGTCTTGCCGAGCTGGCCGGTGGCCAGGATGGTGCCGATGTTGCTGGACTTGGCCAGGACCCCGTTGAGGGTCAGGTACCAGGTCGGGTGGTCGACGTCGTCCTTGAAGAGGCGGTCGCCGCGGTGCAGCCGGTTGGGCACCACGACGTGGGTCAGGGGGGAGGCGGCGTTCTCCTGGAGGACGGCCGCCATCGACAGGACCTTGGCGGTGGAGCCGGGTTCGTAGGCGTCCTGGAGGGCCGCGTTGCCGAGCGCCGTCGGATCGGCCTCGGACAGGTTGTTGGGGTCGAAGCCGGGCGCGTTGGCCATGGCGAGGACCTCGCCGGTGGCCGTGTCCTGCACGATGACGTAGCCGCGGTCCGCCTGGGACTTCTCCACCTGCTTGGTGATGGCGTTCTGCGCGGCCCACTGGATGTCGCGGTCGATGGTGAGCTCGACGTCGCTGCCGGGCACGGCCGGTGTCTCGGTGGAGCCGGCGGTCGGCACCAGACGGCCGCCCGACTGGGCGTAGCGGATCTTGCCGTCCTTGCCGGTGAGCTGCTTGTCCAGCTGGAGCTCGACGCCGCCGCCGCCCTTGCCGGAGGCGTTGACCCAGCCCAGTATCCCGGCGGCCAGCTCATTGTTGGGATACACCCGCTTGCTGGTGGGCACGGAGAAGACGCCGGAGAGGACGTTGACCGCCGACTTGTCGCTCTCCGCCTTCTTGGCCAGGGCGGACTTCAGGTCCTTGATCTGCTTCCAGACCTGCGGGGTCTGACGGCCGGCCAGCTTGACGTAGCGCAGGGCCTTGTTCTCCGGGCGCAGCTTGGCGACCAGTTTCTCCTGGCTCTGTCCGAGGATCGGGGCCAGGAGGGCGGCGGCCTGCTCCGGGCCGTCGCCGATCTTCATCTGCTCCGGGGTGAACATCGTGGGGTCGGCGGTGATGTCGTAGGCGTCCACGCTGGTCGCGAGGGCCACGCCGTTGCGGTCGGTGATCTCCCCGCGCTCGGCGGCCAGCACCTGACCGACGTAGCGGTTCTGCGCCGCCTTGGCGGCATAGGTGCTCGCGTCGACGGCCTGCACCTGGAACAGACGGACGACGAAGGCGATCAGGACGAGGGTCAGCGCCAGGCCGACCAGGCGCAGCCGGGGGCGCGGGCTGCCCAGCCGGATGGTCCGCGGGGCCGGGCGGGGCGGTCCCGGGCGGCGGGCGGGGCGGGCGCCGGGTGCGGGGCGGCGGGCGCCCGGGCGGGCGGGCCTGGCGGGTCCGGGCACGCGGCGGCGCGGCGCTTCCCTGTCGGACACTTCCGTCACCTGCCGGGGTTCGATGAGGGGGCGGGGGTGGAGGGGGCGGCCGGGACCGTCGCGGTGGCCAGCGCCTCGGGGGGCAGGACCAGGGGCGCGGGGGCGCCCGAGGCGGGCTCGGGGACGCCCTTGACCTTGCCGTCGGGGCTGAGGAAGGCGGGGTCGCCGCCGGGCACCATGCCCAGCTCGCGGGCGCGGCGCTGGAGGGCGTCGGGAGCGGAGTAGGCGTCGATGTCCCGTTGCAGGGACTGTTCCTCGTCGGTGAGGTTCTTCGTCTCGCGCTGGAGGTCGTCGAGCTGGAAGGCGCCCTCGCTGAGCGCGGAGTTCAGCACCAGGAGCCCGATGAGGCCGCCGCCGAGGAGCAGGACGACGAGGAGGACGAACGGGGTGCGGGCCGCCTGGGCACGTCCGGTGGGGATGAGCCGCGCGAGGCGGGCCGCCCTCCCCTTCAGTTCGGGTTTGCTACTCACTCACGCTCCCCTGAGTCGTCACACACGCTCCGCCGAGTCCGCCCGCCTGGCCCTCAGTCGTCGACGTCCTCCCTGATGCGCTGGGCGCCGCGCAGCCGCGCGGGCGCCGCCCGCCGGTTCTCGGCGATCTCCTCCTCGGTGGGAAGTTCGGCACCGCGTGTGAGCAGCTTGAGCCGGGGCTGGTAGCGCTCGGGGACGACGGGCAGCCCGGGCGGTGCGGTGGTGGCGGCGCCCGCGGCGAACACCTGCTTGACCAGCCGGTCCTCCAGGGAGTGGTACGACAGCACGGCGATCCGTCCGTCGACCGCGAGGGCCTTCACGGCGGCCGGGACGGCCCGCTCGAGCACGGCGAGTTCCCCGTTGACCTCGATCCTGAGGGCCTGGAAGGTGCGCTTGGCCGGGTTGCCGCCGGTGCGCTTGGCGGCCTGCGGCAGCGCGTCGCGGATCAGCTCGACCAGGCGGGCGCTGGTGGTGAACGGCTCCTTCTCGCGTTCGCGGACGATGGCGGCCACGATGCGTTTGGCCTGCTTCTCCTCGCCGTAGGCGCGCAGGATGCGGACGAGTTCGCCCGGCGGGTAGGTGTTGAGGACCTCGGCGGCGCTGACGCCGGTCGTCTGGTCCATGCGCATGTCGAGGGGGGCGTCCTGGGCGTAGGCGAAGCCGCGGTCGGCCTCGTCGAGCTGCATGGAGGAGACACCGAGGTCGAACAGGACGCCCTGCACGCGTGCGATGCCGAGCCTGTCGAGCACCTCGGGGAGCTCGTCGTAGACGGCGTGCACGAGGGTGGCGCGGTCGCCGTAGGGGGCCAGCCGCTCGCCGGACAGGCGCAGCGCCTCCTTGTCGCGGTCCAGGGCGACGAGCCGGACCTCGGGGAACCGCTTCAGCAGGGCCTCGCTGTGCCCGCCGAGGCCGAGGGTGCAGTCGACGACGACCGCTCCGGGCCGCTCCAGTGCGGGCGCCAGCAGATCCAGGCACCGCTGGAGCATCACCGGGACGTGTCGACTCTGGCTCAAGGGGCCCTCTCAGGTCGGGCGCCGCGTGACGCACCGCCGGGTCCCCGCCCCTGCCCGGTGAAGGGGGCGGCCTGCCGGCGCCTTCAAGCGTCAGCCGACCGGGAGCGGGAGGTGGCCGAGCCGTACGTACGCGCCGCGCACGCGGGGGGATCTCCGGGCGTGGCCCGGGGCTCCGGGGAATTCCAGTCCAGCGGGGTAAGTCTCGCGGAGAGTCTCGCCTCCCGCTTCGCGTCACTTTAGTCCACCGGGTGGCCCGGTCAATCAACCGGCCTGCGCGTCGCGGCCCTGGACACGGGGCAACCCGGCGGCGGCGGAATCACCCGTACGAGCGGGCTCACACCACCCCTGTGGGTTCTCTCACACCACGGTCCGATGACGTTCTTTGTCCCGGCTTTGTCCCGACTTCACAGCGCGCCGGGATCAGGGGTGACCAGTAACGTCATGAGTATGACGACTTCTGCATCGGTTCCCGCCGAATCCCCGAGCGCGACCGCCGGCGGTGGCTCGGTCACCGACCGCCTGGTCGAAGCCAACCGGAAGTACGCCGCCGCCTTCACCGACCCGGGGATGGACGCCCGGCCCGTCCTGCAGGTCGCGGTGGTGGCCTGCATGGACGCCCGGCTCGACCTGCACGCCGCCCTCGGTCTCGAGCTCGGTGACTGCCACACCATCCGCAACGCGGGCGGTGTCGTCACCGACGACGTGATCCGCTCGCTGACCATCAGCCAGCGGGCGCTGGGCACCCGCAGCGTGGTCCTCATCCATCACACCGGCTGCGGTCTGGAGTCCCTCACCGAGGAGTTCCGGCACGACCTGGAGATGGAGGTGGGCCAGCGTCCCGCCTGGGCCGTGGAGGCGTTCCGCGACGTCGACCAGGACGTGCGGCAGTCCATGCAGCGGGTGCGGACCTCGCCGTTCCTGCTGCACACGGACGACGTGCGTGGTTTTGTGTTCGACGTGAAGACCGGTCTGCTGCGCGAGATCGACCCCGCCTGACCTGCCCGCCCGCCCCGAGCACGATCCGATTCCCCGGTTTCACAAACGTCGTAAGATCCGACATATCGCCGCCAGTTGTCCACAGGCGAGTGACACGAATCGGTAACGGCAGCAAGAATGCGGGGGTGGTGTCACGCGGCGCGGTTCGCGCGTGGTGCCCGTGATTCGGGGTGGGCCGGTCCGCACGGCAAGGCGTCGGCCCGGGAAATTTGGGGTCCTCCGCTCCCAGGGAGCGCGGGGAAAGGCCGAGGAGGGCCGGGTGACGACCTATGACGATCGAGCGAGCCTCACTGATCTGACCGCCGTGGTCGAGCGCGTGCGGGGTTCGGTGGAGGGCGTGATCGAGGGCAAGCCCGAGGTCGTACGGCTCTCGCTGACCGTACTGCTCGCCGAGGGACATCTGCTCATCGAGGATGTCCCGGGTGTCGGCAAGACGATGCTGGCGAAGGCGCTGGCGCGGTCCATCGACTGCTCGGTGCGGCGGATCCAGTTCACCCCGGACCTGCTGCCCTCGGACATCACCGGTGTGTCCATCTGGGACCAGCAGCGCCGGGACTTCGAGTTCAAGCCGGGTGCCATCTTCGCGCAGGTGGTGATCGGCGACGAGATCAACCGCGCGTCGCCGAAGACGCAGTCCGCGCTCCTGGAGTCCATGGAGGAGCGCCAGGTCACCATCGACGGCAAGACCTACGAGCTGCCCAGCCCCTTCATGGTGGTGGCCACGCAGAACCCGGTCGAGATGGAGGGCACCTATCCGCTGCCGGAGGCCCAGCGCGACCGTTTCATGGCCCGCGTCTCGGTCGGCTACCCGAGCGCGGAGGCCGAGCTGCAGATGCTGGACGTGCACGGCGGCGTCTCGCCCTTGGAGGACCTCCAGCCGGTGGCGCACGCGCACGAGATCCTGAAGCTGATCGAGGCGGTGCGCGGCGTCCACGTGGCCGAGCCGGTGCGCCGGTACGCGGTGGAGCTGGTCGCGGCCACCCGCACGCACCCCGACCTCAGACTCGGCGCCTCGCCGCGCGCCACGCTGCATCTGCTGCGCGCGGCGAAGGCGTCCGCCGCCCTGAGCGGCCGGGAGTACGCCCTGCCGGACGACATCCAGGCGCTCGCCGTGGCCGTGCTGGCCCACCGGCTGCTGCCCACCGCCCAGGCCCAGCTCAACCGCCGCACGGCCGAGCAGGTGGTCCATGACATCCTGCAGCGCACCCCGGTGCCCGCGGCCGCCCCGCAGCAGACCGGCTTCGGCCTGGGCCACAGCGGCCCGGCGTACGGCCAGCAGCCGCCGCGGAGGCTGTGATGACCACCGCGGGCGCGGTCCACGCCGAGGGCGCCGACGGCGACAAGGGCGGACTGCGCACGGCACTGGCCGGGCTGACCACCCGCGGGCGCTCGTTCCTGGCCGCCGGTGTGGCCGCCGCGATCTGCGCCTATGTCCTCGGCCAGAGCGATCTGCTGCGGGTCGGCCTGCTGCTCGCGGTGCTGCCGCTGGTGTGCGCGGGGGTGCTCTACCGCACCCGCTACCGGGTCGCCGGCAGCCGCCGGCTCTCCCCCGCCAGGGTGCCCGCGGGCAGTGAGGCCCGGGTCCATCTGCGGATGGAGAACATATCCCGGCTGCCCACGGGCCTGCTGATGCTCCAGGACCGGGTGCCGTACGTGCTCGGCCCGCGCCCGCGGTTCGTGCTGGACCGGGTGGAGGCGGGCGGGCGCCGCGAGGTGTCCTACCGGGTCCGCTCCGATCTGCGCGGCCGGTATCCGCTGGGCCCGCTGCAGCTGCGCCTGTCGGATCCGTTCGGGATGTGCGAGCTGACCCGGTCCTTCTCCACGTACGACACCCTCACGGTGATCCCGCGTGTGGAGCCGCTGCCGCCGGTGCGGCTGAGCGGTGAGGCGAAGGGCTACGGGGACGGGCGGCAGCGTGCGCTGGCGCTGGCCGGTGAGGACGACGTGATCCCGCGCGGCTACCGCTACGGCGACGATCTGCGCCGGGTGCACTGGCGCTCCACCGCGCGCTACGGCGAGCTGATGGTGCGCCGCGAGGAGCAGCC
This sequence comes from Streptomyces sp. NPDC052012, assembly GCF_040689265.1. Lineage (NCBI taxonomy): Bacteria > Bacillati > Actinomycetota > Actinomycetes > Kitasatosporales > Streptomycetaceae > Streptomyces > Streptomyces sp. NPDC052012. Next base: position 604,440 of record NZ_JBFAXA010000001.1, on the reverse strand, counting down.
GCAGCGGGCCCGCTGCACGGTGCTGCTGGACACCCGCGCCATCGCCTACCGGGGCGCAGGCCCGGACTCCGCGTTCGAGTGGGCGGTGTCGGGCGCGGCCTCCGTGCTGGTGCACATGCTGGAGCGGGGCTTCTCGGTGCGGCTGCTGACCGACACCGGCAATGTGGTGCCGGGCGAGGGCTCCGACGGGTTCGCGGGCGCGAGCCAGGAGTCGGCGGACGCGGCCGGGCTGATGATGGACACCCTCGCCGTCGTGGACCACTCCGACGGAGCGGGCCTGTCCCGCGCGTACGACGTGCTGCGCGGGGGCAACGAGGGGCTGCTGGTGGCGTTCCTCGGCGATCTCGACGAGGAACAGGCCGCGGTGCTCGCGCGGATGCGGCAGCGCAGCGGGGGCGCCCTGGCCTTCCTGCTGGACAGCGGGGCGTGGATGCGGGAACCGGCCGACGGGTCCGGCGCGTTGGACAGGAGCGGGCATCGGCTGCGGCTGCTGCGCGAGGCGGGCTGGACGGCTCTGGCGGTGCCGCGGGGCGCGTCGCTGAACGAGCTGTGGCGTCAGGCCGAGCGGGAGCGTTCGGGCCTGGCCGCGGCGAGCGGTGGGGAGGGACCGTGATGAGCGGGCGGGTACGGCTGACGCTGGCCGCGTGGGTGGCCACGCTGCTGGCGGCGAGCGCCCTGCTGCCGCTGGTCAAGCCGGCCACGTGGATCGTGCAGGCGGGGTTCCTGCTGGCCGTGCAGGCGGGCGTGGGTGCGGCGGCCCGGCGGGGGCCGCTGGCGCGCCCGCTGACGGTGGCGGCGCAGGCGCTGGTCACCCTGGTGCTGCTGACCGTGGTGTTCGCCCGTGAGCATGCCCTCGCCGGTGTGCTGCCCGGCCCGGACGCGATCCGTTTCCTCGCCGACCTGCTGGAGCAGGGCGGGAACGACGTGAGCCGGTATGCGATACCGGCCCCGCTGTCCGACGGCATCCGGCTGATGCTGATCGGCGGTGTGCTGGTGATCGGGCTGCTGGTGGACACCCTCGCGGTGACCTTCCGCAGCGCGGCGCCGGCGGGGCTTCCGCTGCTCGCGCTGTACTCGGTGGCGGCCGGGCTGTCCGACGGCGGCAGCGACTGGCTGTGGTTCCTGCTGGCGGCGGCCGGCTATCTGATGCTGCTGCTGGCCGAGGGACGCGACCGGCTCTCCCAGTGGGGGCGGGTCTTCGGCGGGGCGGCGCGCGGTCCGGGCGAGCCGGCCGGGCCGACCGCTCCGGTGCGCACCGGCCGGAGGATCGGCGTGCTGGCGCTGGGCATCGCCCTGGTGGTGCCGCTCGGCCTGCCCGCGATGAACGGCGGCCTGCTGGACCCCGCGGGCACCGGCGTCGGTTCGGGCACCGGCGGGGGCGGCACCATCTCCGCGGTGAACCCGCTGGTGTCGCTGCGCGACTCGCTGAACGTGGACGAGGACCGCCAGGTGATGTCGGTGCGCACCGAGATGGAGAACGTCTCGGACCTGTACCTGCGCATCGTCTCCCTGGACGACTTCGACGGCACCACGTGGAAGCCGTCCAAGCGGTCGATCACCACCGTGCCCGACGGAGATTTCCCGACCCCGACGGGCCTCGGCCCGGACGTCACGCGCAAGGAGTTCGGCACGACCATCTCGACCGCCGAGTGGTACGGCCAGGACTGGCTGCCGATGCCGTACCCGCCGAGCGGCGTGGACATCCGGGGGAACTGGCGCTACGAACCGGTCGGCATGACGCTGGTCGGCGACCACGGCCAGAACACCCGCGGCCTGACCTACGAGGTCCGCGGCCTCGACGTCCGGCCCACCCCGGAGCAGCTGGCCGACGCCCCGGCGCCGCCGACCGCCCTGAGGCGCGAGTACACCGAGCTGCCGGACTCGCTGCCCGAGGTGGTGTCCCGGACCGCCCGCCAGGTCACCGAAGGGGCGCAGAGCCCCTACGACCAGGCGGTCAAGCTGCAGGACTACTTCGCGGTGACCGGCGGCTTCGAGTACGACACCGAGGTGGACGTCGGCAGCGGCTCGCGGGCGATAGCCCGCTTCCTGCGGGACAAGCAGGGCTTCTGTGTGCACTTCTCCTTCGCCATGGCGTCGATGGCCCGCTCCCTGGGCATCCCGGCCAGGGTGGCGGTGGGCTTCGCGCCCGGCACCCCGCAGGCGGACGGCACGGTGTCGGTGGGGCTGCGGGACGCGCACGCCTGGCCCGAGCTGTACTTCGAGGGTGCGGGCTGGACGCGCTTCGAGCCGACCCCGACCCGTGGCTCCATCCCGTCCTACACGGTGCCGGACACCTCCGACAGCGTGCTGCCCGACCCGGCCCAGCCGTCCCAGGAGGCGTCCTCGGCACCGTCGGCCGCCCCCTCGGAGAGCGAGAGCTGCACGATCGAGCAGAAGAAGCTGGACGGCGGCTGCGCCAGTGAGTCGGCGCAGGCGGCGCTGCCCAGCGGTGGTGACGGGCCGAAGTGGTACGCGCTGCTGGGGTGGGCGCTGGCCGGTCTCGCCGTGCTGGTGCTGCCCCTGGCGCCGATGCTGTGGCGGTTGCGGACGCGTGGGGTGCGCCTGGGTGCGCACGGCCGCTCGGAGGCGGACGCGGCGCCGCACGTCCTGGCCGTCTGGGACGAGCTGACCGACACGGCGTGGGACTTCGGCATCTCGCCGGACGAGTCGCTGACCCCGCGCAAGGCCGCCGCCCGGATCGTGCGGCTGGGCCGCCTCGAGGAGGCCGCCGCGGCCTCGGTGCACCGGGTGGCCGATGCGGTGGAGCAGGTCCTGTACGCCCCGCGGCCCCGTCCGGTGGCCGGCCTGACGGAGGACGCACGCCGGGTGACCGCCGGACTGCGGTCCGCGGTCGGCCGGGGCGCGCGCCTGCGGGCCGTCTTCGCCCCGCGCTCCACGGTGCGGGTGACCTGGGCGGTCTCGGAGTGGTGGTCCGGCGTCCGGGGGCGGGCGCTGGCGCTGCGGCCGACGTGGCGCAGGCCGTCGCGGCAGCAGAGCTGAGGGGGCAGCGGCAGTGCCCAGGAGGCGGCGGCAGAGCTGAGACGTCGGCGGCACGGAGTGCATACGTCAGGGGGTGACCACCTTCGCGGTGGTCACCCCCTGATCCATGTCTTCAGCTGGGTGAGAGCCGTGTGAGCTAGTGGCCGCCCTGTTCGTCGCGGCGGCGCTGCCAGCGCTCCTCGATGCGGTCCATCATCGAGCGCCGCTGCCTGCCCTGACGGCCTGCCTGCGGGGAACCTGTGGCACCGGCGGCCTGCTGTTCTCCAGGCTTGGGCGCCTTGCGCCAGCCGGTCACGGCGAGGACCGCGCAGCCCAGCATGACGAGGAATCCCACCACACTGAGCCAGACCTGCTGGGCGACCATACCGGCCATGAGGAGCGCAATACCTACGAGGAAGCCCGCGACCGCCTGGTAGACCCGCCGCCGGGTGTACGTACGCAGCCCGCTTCCCTCAAGCGCCGACGCGAACTTGGGATCTTCGGCGTACAGCGCTCGCTCCATTTGCTCGAGCATGCGCTGCTCGTGCTCCGAGAGCGGCACGGAGTCCTCCTCATCGTGCAGTCGCCGGGGCGACCCGGGGGGTCCCTTCAGGATAGGCAGGGAATCGCCCCCGTGAAACCCGCCCCTCTGCGCCAATTGGCCAACCGGAGCCGCCATGGACGTCCCGGCTCGCTGAGGTTCACATTCCCCTGCGACCGGCCCGTCATGCCGGACGGTCTCCCTCGATCATACGGCGCCAAGCCGCCATTCGGGGGGCCTGTGGCGCACTCCATGGGCAGCGGGGGCAGCCGGGAGGGGCGCTGATCAGCGGCGGGCCACAGAAGTCCGCTCAGGCCTCCGTGGCCTCACCGGCCTCGGCCGCCTCACCGAGCACGTGGAGCTGGGTGGCGACCGAGTGGAAGGCGGCCAGCTCGGCGGCCGCGGCCTCGAGCTTCAGCAGGGCGTCCAGGGCGCCGGGCTCGGTGTCCACGAGTACGCCGGGGACGAGGTCGGCGAAGACCCGTACGCCGTGGACGGCCCCGACCCGCAGGCCCGCGCCCTCGACGAGGGCGGTGAGCTGCTCGGCGGTGAAGCGGCGCGGCACGGGGTCACCCGTGCCCCATCGGCCGTTCGGGTCGGCGAGCGCCTGCCGGGCCTCGGTGAAGTGACCGGCGAGCGCGCGGGCGAGGACGGCGCCGCCGAGCCCGGCGGCGAGCAGGCTGAGGACGCCCCCGGGGCGCAGGGCGGCGACCGCGTTGCGCACGCCCTCGGCGGGGTCGTCGACGTACTCCAGGACGCCGTGGCACAGCACGATGTCGTAGCCGCCGCGCTCGGCCACGTCGAGCAGGCCGTGTGCGTCGCCCTGGACGCCCTGGACGCGGTCAGCGACGTCGGCCTCGGCGGCGCGGCGCTCGAGGGCGAACAGTGCGTTGGGGCTGGGGTCGACCACGGTGACCCGGTGGCCGAGGCGGGCGAGGGGCACGGCGAAGTTGCCGCTGCCGCCTCCGGTGTCGAGGACGTCCAGCGCCTGCCGTCCCGTCGCCTTGACCCGGCGTTCCAGGGCGTCCTGGAGGACCTCCCAGACCACGGCGGTACGGAGGGCGGCGCGGGGGCGCAGGTCCGACACGGCAGTTGACTCCTCGGCGCGGCACCGCCTCGTTGACGGCGGAGCGATCGGGCTGCCTCCCCGGCCCCGGAACCGGGACACGGCGAAGGCTTCAGGTGCCTCCCACCCTATTGCCTGCCGGGTGGTACCCGGTCACTGGCCGGGGCGCCGGCATCCCTCAGCCGTTGCGCTCAGCCGGCGCCCCTCAGCCGGCGTCCGGCATCTCCCGGTCACGGGGTGGGACACCGGGTGCCGTCTCGTCGCTCGCCGGACCGTCCGTGTCCGGGCGGGGCTGGGGCAGGACGGGCTGGAGGACGAGCATCCGCTCGACCAGGCGCAGGAACATCGCGACGTCCCGTATCAGGTCGTCGGCGTCCCGGCTGCTCGCCGCGCCCTGGATGCCCGCCTCCGCCCGGGCGCGGCGCCGGGCCCCGGAGGCGAACAGCGCGCTCCACTCGGTGAGTTCGGGTGCGATCTCGGGGAGCACTTCCCAGGCGCTCCTGATCTTGGACCGTGCTCGGGGCGAGGTCTCCGGCCGGCCGCGCGCCGCGAGCACGGCCGCGGCGGTGCGCAGGGCGGCGAGGTGGGCCGTCGCGTAGCGCTCGTTGGGCGTTTCGAGGACGGTGGCCTCGTCGAGTCCGGCACGGGCCTGGGCGAGCAGGTCGAGGGCGGCGGGCGGGGCCGCGGCGCGGCGGAGCACGGGGTGGACGTCGCTCGCCGGGCCGGTCAGTGAGGGGGCAGGGCCGGTGGCGCGGCGCCGACGGGCGGCGGCTGCGGACGAGTGGGCCATGACGAACCTCCTGTCGTCTTCGTGACGGCACGCCCTGCTACGAGGTGCCGTATGCCCCCATCGTGAGGTATGGCACTGACAATCCGTTCTGACCTGCGGTTTTGCTTCGATCGACAGTTCGGGCTAACTTTTGCACTGACCAGTCAGTTCAAAAGTGGGGCCTCCTCGGGGCTCCTGAAGAGGGGGACGCATGGGGGGCGTTGTGGACGGTCCGCCCGGACTCGCCGTCTCGGCCCGGGACTTCGGGCTCGCGGGACCGCGGGGCTGGGCGTTCCGTGGCATCACCGTCGAGGCGGAGCCCGGCTCGCTGATCGCGGTCGAGGGGCCGTCCGGTTCGGGCCGCACCTGTCTGCTGCTGGCGCTCACCGGGCGGATGAAGCCGACGGAGGGGTCGGCCGCGGTCGGCGGGTTCGACCTGCCGAAGCGCATGGGCGCCGTGCGCCGGGTCAGTGCGCTCGCGCACGTCAGCGGCGTGACCGACCTCGACCCGGCCCTGACCGTCGGCGAGCACCTGCGCGAACGGGCGCTGCTGCAGCGCCGCTTCACCTCGCTGCGCGGGTTGCTGCGCCCGCGCGGCGAGCGCGCGGCCGAGACGCGGCGCGACATCGAGGCAGCGCTCACCGCCGCGGGGCTGGACGTCGAGGCACTGCCCAAGGGGACGCGGACCGCCGTACGGGATCTGGAGCGGCTGGAGGCGCTGCGGCTGTCGCTGGCGCTGGCCCTGATCGGGCGTCCGCGGCTGCTCGGCGTGGACGACGTGGGCCTGAAGCTGTCGTCGGCCGAACGGGCCGCGGCCTGGGACCAGCTGCGGTCGATCGCCGCGACCGGCACGACCGTGGTCGCGGTGTGCACCGAGGCTCCCGAGGACACGGTGATCGTGCAGACGGGGACCGAGAACGCCGAGAGCCCGGACACGGCCGCCGACCGCGAGAAGGGCACCGACACGACGGCCGGGAGCACCGACAGCACCGAGAACACCGACACGGCGGCCAACAGCACCGACAGCTCCGAGAGCTCCGGCACGGCGGCCGGCCGCGACGACGACGGGAAGGAGGCGGCCGATGCGCTCGCCGAAACTGGCCGCTCTTGAGCTCCGGCGCTTCGGCAGGGGCAAGCTGCCGCGCGCCGCGCTGGTCGCGCTGCTGGTGCTGCCCCTGCTCTACGGCGCGCTGTATCTGTGGTCGTTCTGGGACCCGTACGACCGTCTCGACCGCATCCCCGTGGCGCTCGTCAACGACGACAAGGGGGCCACGGCGGACGGGAAGAGGATCACCGCGGGCGACGACATCACCGAGGGGCTGCGCGACAGCGACACCTTCGACTGGCGCGAGGTGAGCGCCGAGGAGGCGCGCAGGGGCGTCGAGGACGGGACCTACTACCTGTCGCTGACCATGCCGCGCGACTTCAGCAGCCGTATCGCCTCCAGCTCGGGCGACTCCCCCGAGACCGGCGCGCTCCAGGTGCGCACGAACGACGCCAACAACTACATCGTCGGGCAGATCTCCCGGACGGTGTTCGCCGAGGTCCGCCAGGCCGCGTCCACGAAGACCTCGCGCTCCTTCCTGGACAAGATCTTCGTCTCGTTCTCCGACATCCACGGGGAGACCGTGAAGGCGGCCGAGGGGGCCGACAAGCTCAAGGGCGGCATCGGCAAGGCGGAGAAGGGCTCGAAGAAGCTCGCCGACGAACTGGGCACCGCGAAGAAGGGCAGCGCCAAGCTCGCCAAGGGCCTCAAGGACCTGCACAAGGGCGCCGGTTCGCTCAAGGACGGCTCCAAGAAGGTCGCGGACGGCACGCAGACGCTCGCCGACAAGGTGAACGCGGTCGACGCCGAGGTGGGCCCGTTCCTGAAGGACAACGAGAAGACCATCGGCGACACGGCCCGTTTCGTCGCCGACGCCTCCGGCAAGCTCCGCGACGACCTCGACGCCCTGGAGAAGCGGGCCCCGGCGGCCGCCAAGGGCGCCCGCGAGGCGTCCGGGACGATGGACGAGGTGTACGAGGAGCGCTGCGAGGACGCCGCCCTGCCCGATCCCGCCTGCGCCGACCTGAAGAAGGCCAAGGACGCCGTGGCCGCCGCGGCGACCGCCGCCGAGGATGCGAGTGCGCTGGTCACCGACCACCGTGACGACCTGAAGAAGCTCGACACGCACCTCGGCACCCTCGAGAAGCAGGCCGACGCGCTCGCCGGCCGCGCACCGCATCTGTCGGAGGACCTCGACGACGCCGTCACCCGGATCAACCAGCTGAACGACGGCGCCGGAAAGGTCGCCGCCGGCCTGAAGAAGCTCCACTCCGGAATCGGCACGGCCAAGACCGGCGCCACCGACCTGGACGAGGGCGTCGGCGACCTGCGGACCGGTGCCGCGGATCTCAACGGCGGCATCTACAAGCTGGTCGACGGCTCCGGAGAGCTCGCCGGCGGGCTGCACGACGGCGCCGAGCAGATCCCCGACTACGACAAGCACGACCGCGACCGGCGCACCGAGGTGATGGCCGACCCGGTCCAGCTGGTCACCCGCGATCTGCACAAGGCGCCCAACTACGGCACCGGTTTCGCCCCGTACTTCATCCCGCTGTCGCTGTGGGTGGGCGCGATGGTGGCGTACATGGTGATCGCGCCGATGAACCGGCGGGCACTGACCGCGGGCGCCTCGGCCTGGCGGATCGCGCTGGCGGGCTGGCTGCCGGTGGTGGCGATCGGGGTGCTGCAGACGGTGGCCCTGATGTCGGTGCTGCACTGGGCGATCGGGCTGCAGATGGCCAGGGCGGCCGGGACGGTGGGCTTCCTGTTCCTGGTGACGGCGTGCTTCGCGGCGATCGTGCAGTGGCTGAACGCGCGCTTCGGAGCGGCCGGACGCATCCTCGTCCTGGCGCTGCTGATGCTCCAGCTGACCTCGGCGGGCGGCACGTACCCCGTGCAGACCAGCCCCGGCTTCTTCAACGCGCTGCATCCCTTCCTGCCGATGACCTATGTGGTGGAGGCGCTCAGGAGGCTGATCACGGGCGGTGGTCTCGGACCGGTGTGGCAGGCGAGCGCCGTGTTGACGGCGTTCACCCTGGGCGCGCTGGCGCTGACCGCGCTGTCGGCCCGGCGCCGTCAGGTGTGGACGCTCGACCGGCTGCACCCGGAGCTGACCCTGTGAGCCGGCGGGCGGCCGGGCCCGTACGCGGGCGGACAGGAGGTGCTGTGACAATCAGGACCATGGAAAGCAGCAGCACCACGCCGGGCGGCAGTGCCCGCCGCGAGGCCACCCGGCAGAAGCTCTACGAGGCGGCCGTCACCCTCATCGCCGAGCAGGGCTTCTCCGCCACCACGGTGGACGAGATCGCCGAGCGGGCGGGCGTGGCGAAGGGCACGGTCTACTACAACTTCGCGAGCAAGTCGGTCCTCTTCGAGGAGCTGCTGCGGCACGGCGTGGGCCTGCTGACCGCCTCCCTCAAGGAGGCGGCGGAGAGGACGGCCGGTGAGGGCGGGAGCAAGGTCGACGCGCTGGACGCGATGATCCGCGCGGGGCTGGTCTTCATCGACCGCTATCCGGCCTTCACCCAGCTGTACGTGGCGGAGCTGTGGCGCACCAACCGGGCCTGGCAGTCCACGCTGATGGTGGTGCGGCAGCAGGCCGTGGCCGTCGTCGAGGGCGTACTGCGCGAGGGGGTGGCGGGCGGCGAGTTCAGCGAGGAGATCGACGTACAGCTGACGGCCGCCGCGCTGGTCGGCATGGTGCTGGTGGCGGCCCTGGACTGGAAGTCCTTCCAGCCGGAGCGTTCCCTGGACGACGTGCACGCGGCGCTGTCCCGGCTGCTGCAGGGCCGGGTGAGCGGCAGCCGCTGAACCGGGCGGACGAGCAGGAGAGACGGGGCAGGAAGCACGAGCAGGAGAAGAGTGAAGGCGCCGGCCCGGCGTGGCCGCGTCCCCCACGGGCCACCGTCGGACCGGCGCCTTCCTTGCTCCCCCGTACGTCCCCCCGCAGGACCCCCGTTCTCGGTCGTCCCCCGGTTTCCCCCGTGCCTCGCTCCCGCCGGCGCCAGCCGGCGGAAGGAGCGGATCGCGGGCCGGGCCGTTCCGGCGCCCCGTGTCGCCGGTTCCGGGTCCCGGGCCCCCTCTCCGTGGTCTCCACTCTGTCGTCCGCGCAGGTCGGAGCCCATCCGCGCGCGTACTCATCTCGCCGCCTAGGTACGGATACTCACGGCTGCGCACGCGCGCCCACGACGCTGTGTCGCCGGCTGGTCACCAGCGCATGGGCGCCGGTACTCGGGTCCGGCCTGTCAGTGGCGGCGGATAAAGTCCCTGGCATGGCACGGATTGCGGTGATCGGCGCCGGGATGGGCGCGATGGCGGCCGCTGCCCGGCTGGCCGTCGCGGGCCACCGGGTGGTGGTGTACGAGCGGACGGACACGTACGGCGGTGCGGTGCGCCGGCTGGAGCGGGACGGGTTCGCCTTCGACACGGGACCCGGCCTGTTCACCCTGCCCGCGGTCTACCGCGATCTGTTCCTGAAGACCGGCAGAGAGCCGCTGGAGGAGTGCGTCGAGCTGGTCCAGGTCGACCCGTCCTCGCACCACGTGTTCGCGGACGGTACGCGCGTGTCGTTGCCGGACTCCTCCCGCGCGGGTGTCGTCGCGGCCCTGGACGAGGCGCTCGGGGCCCGGGCCGGGCAGCGCTGGGGCGACTTCCTGGTCCGCGCCCGCGAGGCGTGGGACCGTGCGCGCCGCCCGCTGCTGGAGGAGCCCCTGTGGCCGAACTGGCAGGTGCTGGCCGAGCGTGAGCCCTACCCGGCGGTCCCGCACAAGAAGCTGCTGCGCACGCGCGTGGCGGGCACCCTCGCCGAGGTCGGCGCGTGGGAGCTGCGCGAGCCCCGGCTGATCGCGCTGCTGGAGAGCCATGCGCTCGCCCACGGCCTGGATCCCCGTGAGACCCCGGCGAGCGCGGCGGTCCTGCCGTACATGGAGCACGCGTTCGGCACGTGGTACGTGCGCGGCGGCATGCGGGAGCTGGCGCGGGCGGTGTACGAGCGGTGCGTGGCCCGGAAGGTCGAGTTCGTCTTCGGTGCCGAGGTCGCGGCGGTGCTGGAGAAGGACGGCCGGGCGTCCGGCGTGGAGCTGGCCGACGGCACGGTGGCCGAGGCGGACTTCGTGGTGGCCGGGGTGGCACCCGGGGCGCTGGACCGGCTGAACCGGGGGACGCGGGTGCGCGGTGACGGCGAGGTGCCGCCGCAGCGGGCGGCGGCGAGCCGGCTGACCGTGCTGCTGGCGCTGCGCGGAGGGCGTCCGGAGGGGACCGCGCACCGCACGGTGGTGCACGCGGAAGACCGGGACGCCGAGCTCGACGCGCTGTCCGGCTCCGCTGCCCGCCGGCCCGCCCGTCCCACGGTCACGGTGCTGCGGCCGGACGATCCGGCGCTGGTGCCGGACACCGGGCACGAGTCGGTGACGCTGACGTCGGTGGTCCCGGCGGCAGGTGAGGCCCCGGCCGCGTACGCGGAGCAGCTGATCACCGTCGCCGAGCGCGCGATACCCGGCCTGCGGGACCGTCTGCTGTGGCACCAGGTGCGCACCCCCGCCGACATCGCGCGAGAGACGGGTGCCGAGGGCGGAGCCGTGCCGCCGCCGGCCTTGGCAGCGGCGGGCGGGCGCGGGCTGCATCCCGCCAACAGCACGCGGACGCCGGGGCTGTTCACGGTCGGCGGCTGGTCCCACCCCGGAGGTGGGCTGCCGCATGCCGGGATGTCGGGGGCGCTGGTCGCCGGGCTGATCGTGGAGGGGCCGGACTTCCGCGGGTCGCAGTGAGCACCGCCGGGCGCCCCGGCGGTCAGGGGCGGTACTGCTCTCAGAAGCGGTACTGCTCGTCGTAGCCGTTCGCCGGAGGCTGCTGCTGGTCACCCTGGTACGGGTACGCCTGCTCCGGCGGGAGTTCACCGCCGTACGGGTCGTCGGTGCTGCGCTGCTGCGGGACCCACAGGCCACCTGCCGGGGTCTCGCCGCCGTAGGTGCCGGTGTACTGGTCCTGGCCGTAGCCCTGCTGCTGGCCGTACTGCTGCGGGTCGGCGTAGCCGGTGTCGTACCCGGTGCCGCCGTAGGTCGGGGTGCCGATGTACGGGTCGGAGTAGGCGGCGTACTGCTGCTGGCCCGTGTCGTAGCCCTGCTGGCCGTAGCCGGAGTAGTCGTAGGAGGCGTAGCCCTGGTCGGCGCTCTGGGTGGCCGCGGCGTACTGGTCCTGGGTCTGGGTGCCGTACCCGGTGTCGTAGACGCCGTACGAGCCGGTGTCGTCGGACAGGGGCTGCGGGGCGTAGACGGCGGTGGTCTCGGCGGCCGTCTGCCGGTCGGAGCGGCCGGGGGTGAAGACGTCGTCGCGGTCGTAGTCGTCGTCCGTGCCGTACGAGGCGGCCCGGTCGCGGTGTTTCGTGCCCTCGCCGTGGGCGTCGCCCGACGCCTCGAGGTCGGAGACCTCCAGGGTCGGCTCCTCGCGCCCGCGGTCGCGGCGACCGGTGGCGGCGGCCAGCATCGGGGCGTTGACCGCCCAGCCGGCGGCGAAGCCGCGGCGGAACGACAGCGTGACGTAGGTCTGGCCGACCGCGAAGGCGGCGGCGCCCAGCCCGATGACGACGACGGACGGGATGAGCACACCGACCACGACACCGAGGAAGCCGACGAAGGCGAGCAGCCGCCAGCGCAGCCGCGCCTTGTACTGCAGCAGCACCTCGCCGAGCAGCCACAGCGCGACGATGCCGAACGCGATATAGAGGACCGTCCAGCCCATGTACGCCCCTCTCCCAGTGGCCGCTACGCAGTGTGTCGTACGTCGGTGCGACCGGTCTAGGCCTGCGGTGGGTGGTGCAGGCCCAGATTCTCGTAGATTTCCAGCGTCGCCGTGGAGTTGTTCAGCGTGATGAAGTGCAGTCCGGGCACTCCCTCGGCCAGCAGCCGCGCGCAGAACTCCGTGGCGAAGTCGATTCCGATCGAGCGTACAGCGGCCGGATCGCCTTTGGCTGTGAGGATCCGCTCTTTCAGGGCGTCCGGGAAGGACGCGTTGGTGAGGGACGGGATCCGCTCCAGCGTCTTCACACTGGCGATGGGCATGACCTCGGGGATGATCGGCGTCTCGCAGCCGGCGGCCGCGACCCGGTCGCGCAGCCGCAGGTAGTCCTCCGGGTGGAAGAACATCTGCGTGATCGCGTAGTCCGCGCCCGCCCGGCACTTGTCGACGAAGTGACGGACGTCGTCCTCCCAGTCGGTGGAGCGGGGGTGCATCGCGGGGAAGGCGGCGACGCCCACGCAGAAATCACCGGACGCCTTGATCAGTTCGACGAGTTCGGCGGCGTAGGTGAGGCCCTGGGGGTGCGGCACCCACTCGCCCATCGGGTCGCCGGGCGGGTCGCCGCGCAGCGCGAGCATGTTGCGGATCCCGGCGTCGGCGTACTGCCCGATGATGTTGCGCAGGTCGGCGACCGAGTGGTCGACCGCCGTGAGGTGGGCGATCGGGGTGAGCGTGGTGTCCGAGGCGATCGCCTCCGTCGCCTTGACCGTGCCGGCGCGGGTGGAACCGCCCGCGCCGTAGGTCACGGAGACGAAGTCGGGGGCCACGGCCTCGACCCGGCGCAGCGCGTTCCACAGGTTCCGCTCGCCCTTCGGGGTCTTGGGGGCGTAGAACTCGAACGAATAGGTCGTCTTTCCTGTCGCGAGCATGTCGCGCACGGTTCGCGCGTGGTCGGACCTGATGGATGCGGTGCCGAGGGCCATACGGGCAGGTTAGCCAGGGGTGGGCGGTCCCCCAACCGGATGCGGGAGAATTGTCTGAATTGTCGACTTGTTGTCCACCCCTTGGACACACTTGAGACAAACGCGCGTCATCCGCGGTCCGGCGCCTGCCGCACGCGGTGGGCGAGCTCCGCCGCCGCCGCGCCGGGATCGTCCGCCTCGGTGATGGCCCGGACGACGACGACCCGGCGGGCGCCGGCGTCCAGGACCTGGTCGAGGTTGCCGAGATCGATACCGCCGATGGCGAACCAGGGGCGGTCGGTGCCGAGAGCGGCGGTGTGGCGGACCAGGTCGAGGCCGGGGGCGTGCCGGCCGGGCTTGGTGGGGGTGGGCCAGCAGGGGCCGGTGCAGAAGTAGTCGACGCCTTGTTGAGCGGCGGCCGCGGTGGCCTCGGACTCGGTGTGCGTGGAGCGGCCGATGAGTACGTCCGGGCCGAGGATGGCCCGCGCCGCGGGGACCGGGAGGTCGCCCTGGCCGAGGTGGAGGACGTCGGCGGTGGCGGCGTGGGCGACGTCCGCACGGTCGTTGACCGCGAGCAGCTTGCCGTGCTTGGCGCAGGCCTCGGCGAAGACGGCGAGGTGCTCCAGTTCCTCGGCGGCCTCCATGCCCTTGTCGCGGAGCTGCACGATGTCGACGCCGGCGGACAGGACGGTGTCGAGGAACTCCGCGAGGTCGCCCTGGCGTGTGCGGGCGTCGGTGCAGAGGTAGAGACGGGCGTCGGTGAGACGGGCCCGGGCGGAAGTGGCAGCGGAGTCGGGCATTCGGGGCCCCCAGGGTTTCGAGGTCGGTCGGCGGTGATGGTGCGCGCCCGCCAGGGACCCTATGCAGGTGCTGTCGGTGACGTCGGCCGGGGGTGGGTGTCGCTCGCCCGCGCCGGCGGGGCGCCGCTGCGCCCACCCTCCCCCACTCTCGGCTTCGCTCGAGCGGGGGGACCCCCATCGCCCTGGGGCACCTCCCAGGCCCTCAAGGCACTGGGGGAGGCACGACCGCCCGCAGCTACCGACGTGGGGACACGGCTGCGGCGCGTGCGGGCGCAGCTCGGTTACGGGCCGCTGCCCGGCAGGGTCTCGGCGGCCGGGGGTTTCGGTCTTCTCCGCCGGCGCCCTCGATCCGCAAGGGCGCCGGGCGGTTGTTCGTCAGGCTCTCGGGGTCCGAAGGCGGGTCAGACCGCGAGGGCCTGGGCGCGGCGCTTCACCTCCGTGCCGCGGTTCTCGCTCAGTGCCTGCGCGGGGGTGCCCGGCAGGGACGGGTCGGGAGTGAAGAGCCACTCCAGCATCTCTTCGACCGTGAAGCCGTCGTCCCGCAGGAGCGTCAGGGTGCCGGAGAGGCCCTTGACGACCTTGTCCCCGTCGATGAAGGCGGCGGGCACGTGCAGCGCGCGGTTCTCACCCCGGCGCACGGCGATGAGCTGGCCCTCCTTGACCAGCTGCCGAACGCGCGTCACCTCGACGCCGAGCTTCTCGGCGATGTCGGGCAGGGTGAGCCAGGCGGGGACGAGAGCATCGATCTTTGCGTCAATCTCGGTCACGGGACAAGCGTGCCATCTGCCACTGACAGTCGGAAGTCAGCCCCACCCACCAGCGCGAACGCGTCACGCCGTCGCCGACTTCAGAGGGCGGGCCGGGTCCGCGATCAGGCGGGGGTCCATCGTCGCCCCCGCCTCGATCAGCCGACGCCCCTGTGCGAGGTCCCGGGGCCGCCCCACCGCCAGCAGCGCCACCAGACGGGACCGCCGCAGCCAGCACACGGTCCACGCCGGGCCGGACGGGTCGCCGCGCCACACGATCCGGTCGGCGTCCGCGTGGTGACCGGCGTACTGGACGAAGCGCCCGAACTGCTCGGACCAGAAGTACGGCACCGGGTCGTACACCGCCGGAGGCTCACCCGTGGCCGCACCGAGGATGTTCGCGGCGACCGTGCGGGGCCCCTGGAGGGCGTTGTCCCAGTGGTGGACGAGCAGCCGTTCGCCGTAGCGCCCGGAGGGGAAGGACGCGCAGTCGCCGACGGCGTAGACATCGGGGACGGACGTCGCCAGGTGGCGGTCGGCGACCACCTCGCCGTACGCGCCGAGCCGGACCCCGGACCCGGCCAGCCAGGCGGTGGCGGGGCGGGCGCCGATCCCGACGACCACCGCGCCCGCGGGCAGCCGTGAGCCGTCGTCGAGCAGCACCGCGCCGGGCTCGACGCGCTCCACGCGTGCGTGCGTCCGCAGCTCGACTCCCGCGTCGGCGTACCAGGCGGTCATGGGGGCGGCCACCTCCGCGGGCAGCGCCTCGGCCAGCGGCCGGTCGGCGGCCTCGACGACGGTGACCGCGCAGCCCGCCTCGCGCGCCGCCGTGGCGAACTCGGCGCCGATCCAGCCGGCGCCGACCACCACGATGTCGTGCTGCCGGGCGAGCACGGGCCGCAGCCGCTCGGCGTCGTCGAGGGTGCGCAGCAGGTGCACGCCGGGCACGCCGTCCGCGCCGGGCAGCCGGACCGGTTCCGCGCCGGTGGCGATCACCAGGACGTCGTACGGGACGGGCCCGGCCTCGGTGTCCAGCCGGTGGTCGGCGGGGCGCAGGCCGAGCACCTCGCAGCCGAGCCGCAGGTCGATGCCGAGCGCCTCGAAGTCGACGTCGAAGGCGGAGTCCTCGGCCTTGCCGAGCAGCACGGCCTTGGACAACGGCGGCCGGTCGTACGGCTGGTGGGGCTCGGCGCCGATGAGCAGCACCGTGCCGCCGAACCCCTGCTCGCGCAGGGCGACCGCGGTCTGGACGCCGGCCATGCCCGCGCCCGCCACCACCACCCGGCGCGTCTCGTCGGACGACTCCGGTTCCTGCGTCTGCTCGCTCACCTGATCACCATAAGCACCTGACGTTTTGTCAGTCAGTCCCCCTGGGCCACGACCTGCGCCACGACCTGTTCCACCACGCTGGTCCCACTGCCCGGCTGCGACTCCCACTCCCAGCTCTCCTCCAGCCGGACCCGCCCGTCGGGCAGGTCCACGACCGTCGACACACAGTGCCCCGAGGAGGTCGTGCCGTCCCGCTTGAGCTGCACGTACCGGAAGTCCAGCCGGTCCCCGTCCCGGGTGCCCAGCAAGTGGCCGCGTACGACGTCGCCGCCCGCGTAGTCGGCCCAGATCTCGCCGTCCCGCTCGTGGTAGCGGAAGCGGGTGCGGGTGCCGACCTGGCCCGGTGCCTGGTCGGCGACCGGGGCGAGGACGAGACCGTCGAGCGAACGGGCCACGGCTGGGCTCCCTTACAAGGTCGGTGCTCCGGGGGCTAGGGTGGCCAACGTAAAGCACTCGCGGGAGCCCGGACGCACCGGGCTGAGAGGGAGGCTGGCGGCCTCCGACCGTACGAACCTGATCCGGGTCATGCCGGCGAAGGGAGGGGCTGGACGCCCATGTCGCGTACGCGCACGTCCGACGTCCTTGTCATCGGGGGCGGAATCATCGGTCTGGTCACGGCCTGGCGGTCCGCGCAGCGCGGTCTCGCCACGACCGTGGTGGATCCCGAGCCGGGCGGCGGGGCCGCCCAGGTGGCTGCCGGGATGCTGGCCGCCGTCACGGAACTGCACTACGGCGAGCAGACCCTGCTCGCCCTGAATCTCGCCTCCGCACGCCGCTACCCCGACTTCGCGGCCGAACTGACCGAGGCCACCGGACACGACCTCGGCTACCGCCGCTGCGGCACGCTCGCGGTCGCCCTGGACGCCGACGACCGGGCCCATCTGCGCGAGCTGCACGCGCTGCAGCAGCGGTCGGGGCTGGATTCACAATGGCTGTCCGGGCGGGAGTGCCGGCGGCTGGAGCCGATGCTCGCGCCGGGTGTGCGCGGCGGGCTGCGCGTGGACGGCGACCACCAGATCGATCCGCGGCGGCTCGCGGCGGCGCTGGTGACGGCCTGTGAGCGCGCGGGCGTGGTGCTGCACCGCGCGTGGGCCGAGCGGCTGGTCGTCGCCGGGGACCGGGCGGCGGGCGTGGTCACCGCCGGCGGGGCCGAGCTGAACGCCGGGCAGGTGGTGCTGGCCGGAGGCAGCCTGAGCGGGCGGCTCGCGGGGGTCCCGCAGGACGTGGTGCCGCCGGTACGGCCGGTGAAGGGGCAGGTCGTACGGCTGACGATGCCCGCCGAGTACGGGCCGTTCCTGAGCCGGACCGTGCGGGCCGTGGTGCGCGGCAGCCACGTCTATCTGGTGCCGCGCGAGAGCGGCGAGCTGGTGATCGGGGCGACCAGCGAGGAGCTGGGCTGGGACACCACCGTCACCGCGGGCGGCGTGTACGAGCTGCTGCGCGACGCCCATGAGCTGGTGCCCGGGATCACCGAGCTGCCGCTCACCGAGACCCGGGCCGGACTGCGGCCGGGCTCGCCCGACAACGCTCCGCTGCTCGGGCCGACGGGGCTGGAGGGGCTGCTGCTGGCCACCGGGCACTACCGCAACGGTGTGCTCCTCACGCCGGTGACCGGCGACGTCATGGCCCATGTGCTGACCACGGGGGAACTCCCCGCCGAGGCCCGGCCGTTCACGCCCCGGCGCTTCACCGCCGACGCACTCATGGAGCAGTCCGCATGAACATCTCGGTCAACGGGGAACCCCGAGAGGTCGAGTCCGGAACCCGTCTCGTCGTCGTCGTGACGTCGCTCACCGCGGCGCCCTCGGGCGTGGCCGCGGCCCTGAACGAAACCGTCGTCCCGCGCACGCAGTGGGCCTCCACTCCCCTCTCCGAGGGTGACCGCGTGGAAGTCCTCACCGCCGTCCAAGGAGGCTGATCATGGCCGACGATCCCTTCGTCCTCGGTGGTACGTCCTTCACGTCCCGCCTGATCATGGGCACCGGAGGGGCGCCGAGCCTCGATGTGCTGGAGCGGGCGCTGGTGGCGTCCGGGACGGAGCTGACGACCGTCGCGATGCGGCGGGTGGATCCCTCGGTGCACGGGTCGGTGCTGTCCGTGCTGGAGAAGCTCGGGATCCGGGTGCTGCCGAACACGGCGGGGTGCTTCACCGCCGGGGAGGCGGTGCTCACCGCGCGGCTGGCGCGGGAGGCGCTGGGTACCGATCTGATCAAGCTGGAGGTCATCGCCGACGAGCGGACGCTGCTGCCGGATCCGGTCGAGTTGCTGGAGGCGGCGGAGACGCTGGTGGACGACGGGTTCACGGTGCTGCCGTACACCAATGACGACCCGGTGCTGGCGCGGAAGCTGGAGGACGTGGGGTGTGCGGCGGTCATGCCGCTGGGGTCGCCGATCGGGTCGGGGCTCGGGATTCGCAATCCGCACAACTTCGAGTTGATCGTGGAACGGGCCGGGGTGCCGGTGATTCTGGATGCGGGGGCCGGTACGGCGTCGGATGCGGCGCTGGCGATGGAGCTGGGGTGTGCGGGGGTGATGCTGGCGTCCGCCGTCACCCGGGCGCAGGAGCCGGTGCTGATGGCTCACGCCATGCGGAGTGCGGTGGAGGCGGGGAGGCTGGCTCGGTTGGCCGGGCGGATTCCGCGGAGGCATTTCGCCGAGGCGTCGTCTCCTGCGGAGGGTTTGGCCGTGCTGGATCCTGAGCGTCCTGCCTTCTGAGCCGGCGCTGCTCTCCCGTCCTGCTCTCCCACCCACGCACCACCCGTTTCCGGTCGGTCGAGAGGTGGGCGCTCCCCGTGGGGGGCGATCGCCGTCGGCGGCTGCGGGTGAGTGGGGGGGCAGCTCTGGTGCTTCCCGGCGTGTGCGAGACGCGTCACAGGTGCGCTGCAATAGGGGTCCGAACAGGGGTGGACGGGGTCGGGGTGTCGGTTGTGGCTCGTAGACTCCCTGCGTGGACACGACCCTTCAGGACCCTCTGGTCGGGCAGGTGCTCGACGGCCGGTACCGCGTCGAGGCGCGGATCGCGGTCGGCGGGATGGCCACGGTCTACCGGGCCGTGGACACCCGTCTGGACCGCGTGCTCGCGCTCAAGGTGATGCACCCGTCCCTCGCCGCGGACGGCTCGTTCGTCGAGCGGTTCATCCGGGAGGCGAAGTCGGTCGCGCGCCTGGCGCACCCGAACGTCGTGCAGGTCTTCGACCAGGGCACCGACGGGGCGTACGTCTACCTGGCGATGGAGTACATCGCCGGCTGTACCCTGCGGGACGTGCTGCGCGAGCGGGGCGCGCTGCAGCCGCGGGCCGCGCTGGACATCCTGGAGCCGGTGCTGGCCGCGCTCGGCGCCGCGCACCGCGCCGGGTTCGTGCACCGGGACATGAAGCCGGAGAACGTGCTCATCGGGGACGACGGCCGGGTCAAGGTCGCCGACTTCGGTCTCGTGCGTGCCGTGGACACGGTGACGAACACCACGGGCACCGTGCTGGGCACGGTCTCGTATCTGGCGCCGGAGCAGATCGAGCACGGCACCGCCGACCCCCGGGTGGACGTCTACGCCTGCGGCATCCTGCTCTACGAGATGCTCACCGGCGAGAAGCCGCACGACGGCGACTCCCCCGCGACCGTGCTGTACAAGCATCTGCACGAGGACGTGCCGCCGCCGTCGGCCGCGGTGCCCCGGATGGCGTACGAGCTGGACGAGCTGGTCGCCGCCGCGACCGCGCGCACGCCCGAGGTGCGTCCGCACGACGCCGTGGCGCTGCTCGCCCGCGTCCGCGAGGCGCGCGGGCGGCTCGGCGACGAGCAGCTGGACGCGGTGCCGCCGCAGGCGCTGACGGCGGAGCACGACAACGCCGAGGACCGTACGAGCGTCATCCCGCGCGCCCTCACCGTGCCGCGCCCGCTCCCCGTCAACGACGACGAGGGCGGTGACGGCGAGGACTCCTTCCACCGCACCAGCCGGTTGCAGTCCCCGCCCCCGCTGCCGCCCCGGCGGCGCACGGGGATGCGGCGCGGCCCGATGGCGGTCGTCGTCGCCGTGCTGCTGGTGCTGGGCGTGGGCACGGGGATCTGGTACATCAACTCCGGCCAGTTCACCAAGGTCCCGCCGCTGCTGGCGAAGACCGAGGACGAGGCCCGGGACCGGCTGGCGGACGCCGGGCTGGACGTCGGCAGGGTGACGGAGGCGTACAGCGACACCGTGAAGCGGGGCACCGTGATCAGCACGGACCCGAAGGCGGGCGCGCGGATCCGGGGCAACGACTCGGTGTCGCTGGTGATCTCCAAGGGCCCGCAGACCGTGCGGGTGCCCGACCTGGACGGTTACGCGCTGGACAAGGCGCGCTCCCTGCTGAAGGACGAGGGCCTGGAGCCGGGCATGGTCACCCGGGAGTTCAGCGAGGACGTGCCCCGGGGCTCGGTGATCTCCACCGAGCCGGGCAAGGGCACCAAGGTCCGCGCGGGCTCGGCGGTGGCGCTCACGGTGAGCAAGGGCAGCCCGGTGGATGTGCCGGACGTGACCGGTGACGATCTGGCGGACGCGCGGGCCGAACTGCAGGAGGCCGGCCTGAAGGTGAAGGTCGCCGCCCAGCGGGTCAACTCCGAGCACGACGCGGGCCAGGTGGCCCGGCAGAACCCGGGCGCCGGCGGTGTGGCCGCCGAGGGCGACACGGTGACGCTGACGCTGTCCAAGGGTCCGGAGATGGTCGAGGTCCCGGACGTGACCGGCGACAGCGTGGACGAGGCCAAGGAGAAGCTGGAGGGCGCCGGGTTCCGGGTCGACGAGGACCGCGGTCTGCTCGGGCTGTTCGGCGACACGGTCGAGGGCCAGTCCGTGGAGGGCGGCGAGACGGCGCCCAAGGGTTCCACGATCACCATCGAGATCCGCTGACGGGACGGGCGGCCGGGGCCCCGGACCGGTGGGCTCCGGCGGTCATGACACCCTGAACGGGTGAAGAGTGACCTCCCCCGCAACCCGATCGGCAGCCATGTGCCCGTGGCCGGCGGTCTGCATTCCGTCGGTCTGTCCTACGCCCGTGAGCTGGGCGCCGAGACCGTGCAGGTCTTCGTCGCCAATCCGCGCGGCTGGGCCACCCCGGTGGGCAGTCCGCGGCAGGACGAGGCGTTCCGGGCGGCCTGTGCGGACGGGTCGATCCCGGTGTACGTGCATGCCCCGTATCTGATCAACTTCGGCTCCCACACCGAGGCGACCGTCGAGCGGTCGGTGGAGTCGCTGCGGCACTCGCTGCGCCGGGGCCGGGAGATCGGCGCGCTGGGTGTGGTGGTGCACACCGGGAGCGCGACGGGCGGGCGGGAGAGGCCGGTGGCGCTGAGGCAGGTGCGGGAGTACATGCTGCCGCTGCTCGACGAGCTCACCCACGACGACGATCCGTTCCTGCTGCTGGAGTCGACGGCGGGGCAGGGCGCCTCGCTGTGCTCGCGGACGTGGGACTTCGGGCCGTACGTCGAGGCGCTGGACGCCCATCCGAAGCTCGGGGTCTGCCTGGACACCTGCCATGTCTTCGCCGCCGGCCACGATCTGACCGGGCCCTCCGGGATGCGTCAGACGCTGGATCTGCTGGTGGACACGGTCGGCGAGGGGCGGCTGAAGCTGATCCACGCCAATGACTCCATGGACGTGGTCGGCGCGCACCGGGACCGGCACGCGAACATCGGCGCCGGCCACATCGGCGAGGATCCGTTCCGGGAGCTGATGACCCACCCGGCTACCGAGGGCGTGCCGCTGATCATCGAGACACCCGGTGGCAAGGAGGGGCACGCGGCGGACGTGGAGCGGCTGAAGAAGCTGCGCGACGGCTGATCCGCGCGGGCCCGGGAGGGGTCAGAGCTCGGGGCCGTCCCCGGGCTCCTCCTGGTAGGAGTAGCGCTGTTCCTGCCACGGGTCGCCGATGTTGTGGTAGCCGCGCTCCTCCCAGAAGCCGCGGCGGTCGGCGGTCATGTACTCCACGCCCCGGACCCACTTCGGGCCCTTCCAGGCGTACAGGTGGGGGACGATCAGGCGCAGCGGGAAGCCGTGCTCCGCGGTCAGCAGTTCGCCGTCCTTGTGGGTGGCGAACAGCGTGCGCTCGGAGGCGAAGTCGGCGAGCCGGAGGTTGGAGCTGAAGCCGTATTCGGCCCACACCATCACATGGGTGACGTCGGGGGCGGGCGGGGCAATGTCCAGGATGGTGCGGGCGGGGATCCCGCCCCACTCGGCGCCGACCATGCTGAACTTGGTGACGCAGTGCAGATCGGCCACGACGGTGGTGTACGGCAGTGCGGTGAACTCCTCGTGGGTCCAGCAGTGCTTCTCACCGTCGGCGGTGGCGCCGAAGACCCGGAACTCCCAGCGCTCGGGCCGGAACTTGGGGACCGGGCCGTAGTGCGTGACCGGCCAGCCGCGCTGCAGTCGCTGTCCCGGCGGGAGCTCGAACCGTGCCGCTCCTTCTCCTGCGCGCTCCCCCGATTCGCGTTCCGCCGGCTGACCCATGTCTCCATCCTGACAGACCCGGACCGATGCCCATGACCGACCCCCCTTACAGCCGGGCAAAGAGAAACAAGCACTCAATTTGCCACAACTCGGACTAAGCATGGACTTACTTACTAAGTGAAGACTTACTGGACGATCTTCTGCACCGGTGGAATCATGCGGCGCAACCCGCCAGTTCCGTGTGGAAGGAGCCTTACGCGATGCAGGGCGACCCCGAGGTCATCGAGTTCCTCAACGAGCAGCTGACCGCCGAGCTGACCGCGATCAACCAGTACTTCCTGCACGCGAAGATGCAGGAGAACTTCGGCTGGCCCAAGCTGGCGAAATACACACGGGCCGAGTCGTTCGACGAGATGAAGCACGCGGAGGTGCTGACCGACCGGATCCTGTTCCTGGAGGGGCTGCCGAACTACCAGCGGCTGTTCCACGTGCGGGTGGGCCAGACCGTCAAGGAGATGTTCGAGGCGGACCGGCAGATCGAGGTCGAGGCCATCGACCGGCTGCGGCGCGGGATCAAGGTGATGCGCGAGAAGGGTGACATCACGTCCGCGAACATCTTCGAGTCGATCCTCGCGGACGAGGAGCACCACATCGACTATCTCGACACCCAACTGGATCTGGTGGAGAAGCTCGGCGAGGCGCTGTACATCGCCCAGCTGGTCGAGCAGCCTGACAGCTGAGGGCGCTCGGGGCGGGCGGCTAGGCCGCTTCGTCCAGCCCGTCCAGTCCGGCGACCTCGGCGAGCACCGGCTGGCCCTGGTCGGCCAGCTCACGCCGCGGACACGCCCCGCGGCCGAGGATCGCCTGGATGCGGCGGACGCACGAACCGCAGTCGGTGCCGGCCTTGCAGGCGGACGCTATCTGGCGGGGGGTGCAGGCACCGTCCTCCGCGTGCTTCTTCACCTGCTGCTCGGTGATGCCGAAGCAACTGCAGACGTACACGCGGGTCACCTCCCGATGGATGCAAGGGTCGTGCCATCCCGACCCTTGATCGGTGAGGCTAACCTAACCTTACCCGTCGCCCGGTGGCCGCAAAAGTGGGGTGGGGCGCGGATCGTATGTGATCCGCGCCCCACCCCTTTTTGCCTCGGGTCACCGGTGCATCCGGTGCCGGCCGGTCACTGGTCCCGGTACATCTCCGCGACGAGGAACGCCAGGTCCAGCGACTGGCTGCGGTTGAGCCGCGGGTCGCAGGCCGTCTCGTAGCGCTGGTGCAGGTCGTCGACGAAGATCTCGTCGCCGCCGCCCACGCACTCGGTGACGTCGTCGCCGGTGAGCTCCACGTGGATGCCGCCCGGGTGGGTGCCGAGCGCCTTGTGCACCTCGAAGAAGCCCTTGACCTCGTCGAGCACGTCGTCGAAGCGGCGGGTCTTGTGGCCCGAGGCCGCCTCGAAGGTGTTGCCGTGCATCGGGTCGGTCACCCAGGCGACGGTGGCACCGGAGGCGGTGACCTTCTCGACCAGCTCGGGGAGCTTGTCGCGGATCTTGTCCGCGCCCATGCGGACGATGAAGGTCAGCCGGCCCGGCTCACGCTCCGGGTCCAGGCGCTCGATGTACTGCAGCGCCTCCTCGGCCGTGGTGGTCGGGCCGAGCTTGATGCCGATCGGGTTGCGGATCTTCGAGGCGAACTCGATGTGGGCGTGATCCAGCTGCCGGGTGCGCTCGCCGATCCACACCATGTGCGCGGAGACGTCGTACAGCTGCCCGGTGCGCGAGTCGACGCGGGTCAGCGCCGTCTCGTAGTCGAGCAGCAGCGCCTCGTGCGAGGAGTAGAACTCGACGGTCTTGAACTCCTCCGGGTCGGCCCCGCAGGCGTGCATGAAGTTCAGCGCGTTGTCGATCTCGCGGGCGAGCTGCTCGTAGCGCTGGCCGGACGGGGACGACTTCACGAAGTCCTGGTTCCAGGCGTGCACCTGGCGCAGGTCGGCGTAGCCGCCGGTGGTGAAGGCGCGCACCAGGTTCAGCGTGGAGGCCGAGGCGTGGTACATGCGCTTGAGCCGCTCGGGGTCCGGGACGCGGGCCTCTTCGGTGAAGTCGAAGCCGTTGACGGAGTCGCCGCGGTAGGTCGGCAGGGTCACGCCGTCGCGGGTCTCGGTGGGCTTGGAGCGCGGCTTGGAGTACTGGCCGGCGATCCGGCCCACCTTCACCACGGGCACGGAGGCGGCGTACGTCAGCACGGCGCCCATCTGGAGCAGGGTCTTGAGCTTGTTGCGGATCTGGTCCGCGGACACCGCGTCGAACGCCTCGGCGCAGTCGCCGCCCTGGAGGAGGAACGCCTCTCCCTTGGCGACGGCCGCCATCCGGGCGCGCAGCTGGTCGCACTCGCCCGCGAAGACGAGCGGCGGATACGACTCGAGGTCCGCGATCACTGCGCGCAGAGCCTCGGCGTCGGGGTACTCGGGCTGCTGCGCCGCGGGCAGGTTTCGCCAGGTGTTGCCAGCGCTCGCGCTGGTCTTAGCGTTCACGGTCACGGCTTCCACATTACGGGGTCGGATGCGCCGTCCATTCCGCCGCTCACCAAGTGAGACGAGGCTCGCTCCGCCGCACGCGGTGCGGCGAGGGCAAGGCGGCGGTGGGTGCGGCGGAGCATCAGCCGGGCCATGAGGGGATGGGCGTGGCGCACGATGGCCCAGTACAGCCGGCCGCGCAGGTTGTGGATCCGGACCACCGAGGAGAGGGTCACCCTCCCGGCCACCGGGTCGAGAAGGAGCGACGCGCGAAAGTCGAGATGGCCCGCGTCCTCGCCGAGCAGGAGTTCGTCCTGCGCACGGCCGACGACCGGGATCCCGCGCAGCACGCCCTCCCAGGCGTCCGGGTCGGCCGGCATGCCGGGGCGCAGGTCCAGGGCGTAGGCGTCGGTGTAGTCGGACTCGGGGAAGGCGGTGCGCAGCAGGGCGGCCCCCGCGGGTACCTCGACCGCTTCCGGGCGGTCCCAGGTCAGGCGCTGGAGCAGGCGGACGTACCGGCCGCGGCGGGTGGGGCGGGCGAGGGAGCCGGTGGCGGCCAGCTCGGCGTTGTCGAAGAGTTCCTCGATGACCGTGCCGTGCACCGCGCGCACCGCGAACAGCCAGCCGAGGCGCTCCCCGAGCGGCTGGTCCTGCTCCAGCACGTGCCGTACGCGGCAGCGGTCCGGGCCGAGCGGCTGGACCGACAGTTCGTGGAAGCCGTCCGCGGGCGGGTCGAAGGCGAAGCGGATCCGGCGGCCCGGCTCGTACTCGGTGACCGAGTAGCGCACCGGCCCGTGGCCGCCGCAGGCGCCGACGCCGAGCGGACGGTCGAAGCGGATCGGGGCCCAGGCGGGGCTCGGGAAGAGGGGGTCGTCGGCGCCGGCGAGCCGGTCCAGCAGGGCGCCGACCCGCTCGGCGGGCGCGGCCAGGACGCGGTCGTGGACGTTGCGTACAGTGCCCATCGGAGCACCTCCATACGGTGGCGTATGGTCAACCGTACGGTACCGTATGGTCATGGTGCAACGGCCCCCTCGCAAGCCGCCCGGCAGGACCCCCGGCAAGGGGTCCGGCAAAGCTCCCGCCAAGGCCCGGCTGAGCGCCGACGACTGGGCCGACGCCGCGCTCGCCGCGATGAGCGAGGGCGGGCTCGCCGCCGTCGCCGTGGAACCGCTGGCCGCCCGGCTCGGGACCACCAAGGGCAGCTTCTACTGGCACTTCGCCAACCGTGACGCGCTCATCGGGGCGGCGCTCGAACGCTGGGCGCAGACGCAGACCGAGGCGCTCATCACCGAGCTGGAGGCGGAGCCGGACCCCGAGCGGCGGCTGCGGCTGCTGTTCGCCGAGGCGATCGGGTCGGCCGCGGACGATCCGCTGGAGGTCTCGCTGCTGGCCACGGCCGACGACCCGCGCGTCGCGGCGGTGCTGAGCCGCGTCACCGAACGCCGGGTCGCCTATGTGGCCCGGCTCTTCGCCGAGGCCGGCTTCCCCGAAGCGGAGGCGCGCCGCCGCGGGCTGCTCGCCTACAGCGTCTATCTGGGCCACGCCCAGCTCGCCCACGCCGTCCCCGCCACCCTCCCGGAGGGCTCCGGGCTGACGGAGTATCTCGATCGCAGCCTCGATCTGCTGCTGATGCGCTAGGGTCGGGGCATGTTCGCGCACTCGACCCAGATCCAGAACTGGTGGTGGACCGCTCGTCCGGCGGCCCACTGACTGCGCGTACCCACACTTCGCGAAGGCCGCCCGAGGGGCGGCCTTCGGCGTTTCCGCGGCGGCCCGCTCCTCTCCCGAGAACCCCTGAGAAGGAGCCACGGACCATGAATCTGCTCGGCTTGCTGGACGATCCCCGCCCGTTCGCCCTGCTGCGCCGCCGCACCCCCGGCCACGACCAGCAGACGGTGGAGGTCCTCGTCGGCCCGGTCGCCGACCACGACCGCCTCGCCGATCTGCCCGACGAGGGCCTCGCGCTCGTCCCGTTCCGGCAGATCCGCGAGCGCGGCTTCGACGTCCGCGACGACGGGACACCGCTCACGGTGCTGACACCCGAGGAGACCCACACGCTGTCCCTCGCGGACGCGCTGGCCCAGCTCCCGGGGCACGACGTGCGTGTGGAGGGCGGCGGGTTCGACGTCGGCGACGAGGAGTACGGCGAGATCGTCGGACGGGTGCTGCGGGAGGAGATCGGCCGGGGCGAGGGCGCCAACTTCGTGATCCGGCGCACGTACGAGGGCGAGATCCCGGGGTTCGGCAGGGCCGACGCCCTCGCCCTGTTCCGGCGGCTGCTGGAGAGCGAGCGGGGCGCGTACTGGACGTTCGTCGTGCACACCGGGGAGCGCACGCTGGTGGGCGCCAGTCCCGAGGTGCATGTGCGGGTGTCCGGCGGGACCGTCGTGATGAACCCGATCAGCGGGACGTACCGCTATCCCGCCGAGGGGCCGACCCCCGAGCACCTGCTCCGCTTCCTCGCCGACGGCAAGGAGATCGAGGAGCTGTCGATGGTCGTCGACGAGGAGCTCAAGATGATGTGCACCGTCGGCGACATGGGCGGCGTCGTGGTCGGGCCCCGGCTGAAGGAGATGGCCCACCTCGCGCACACCGAGTACGAGCTGCGCGGCCGGTCCACGCTGGACGTGCGGGAGGTCCTGAAGGAGACCATGTTCGCGGCGACCGTCACCGGGTCGCCGGTGCAGAACGCCTGCCGGGTGATCGAGCGTCACGAGGTCGGCGGACGCGGCTACTACGCGGGCGCGCTGGCACTCGTCGGCCGGGACTCCGGCGGTGCCCAGACCCTCGACTCCCCCATCCTCATCCGGACCGCCGACATCGACGCGGGCGGTCGGCTGCGGGTGCCCGTCGGGGCCACGCTGGTGCGCGGCTCGGATCCGGCGAGCGAGGTCGCGGAGACCCACGCGAAGGCGGCCGGGGTGCTCGCGGCACTGGGCGTCGCGCCTGCTCGCCCGCGGGCGGAGCAGGCGCGCCCCCGGCTCGCCGACGACCCCCGGGTGCGGGCCGCGCTGGACGGGCGGCGGGCCTCGCTCGCGCCGTTCTGGCTGCGGATGCAGGAGCGGTCCGCCGAACTCACCGGGCACGCCCTGGTGGTCGACGGGGAGGACACCTTCACCGCGATGCTCGCGCACGTGCTGCGGTCGAGCGGCCTGGAGGTGACCGTCCGGCGCTACGACGAGCCGGGGCTGCGCGAGACGGTGCTCGGGCACGAGGGGCCGCTGGTGCTCGGGCCCGGACCCGGCGATCCCTCCGATCTCGACGACCCGAAGATGCGGTTCCTGCGCGCCCTGACCGCCGAGGTGATCGGGGCACACCGGCACGGCGTCCTCGGTGTGTGCCTCGGGCATGAGCTGATCGCGGCCGAGCTGGGGCTGGAGATCGTCCGCAAGGAGGTGCCGTACCAGGGGGCGCAGACGCGGATCGACCTGTTCGGGCGGCCGGAGACCGTCGGCTTCTACAACAGCTTCGTGGCGCACTGCGACGAGGACGCCGCCCGGGAGCTGGCCGCGCACGGCGTCGAGGTGAGCCGCAGTGCGTCGTCCGAGGTCCACGCCCTGCGCGGTCCGGGCTTCGCGGGCGTGCAGTTCCACCCCGAGTCGGTGCTGACGCTGAACGGGGCCGCGGTCGTGCGGGAGCTGATGGGTCAGCTGCGCGGCACCAGCACGTTCTCCGAGCGGCGGCCGGCGCGGTAGTCGAGGACGTTGTTCACCGTGGTCTCGATGATCTGGCTGACGGCGTCCACCGTGTAGTACGCCTGATGGGACGTGACCAGGACGTTCGGGAAGGTGACGAGGCGGGCCAGGGTGTCGTCCTCGATGGCCGTGAGGGACTTGTCGAGGAAGAACAGGCCCGCCTCCGCCTCGTACACGTCGAGGCCGACGCCCGTGAAGCGGCCCGCGCGCAGCTCGGCGACGAGGGCGGCGGTGTCGATGAGTCCGCCACGGCTGGAGTTGATCAGGACGGCGTCGTCCCGCATGGTCTTCAAAGCGGGTCCGTCGATCAGCCGACTGGTCTCCGGCATCAGCGGGACGTGCAGGCTGACCAGGTCGGACTCGGCGAGCAGCTGCTCCTTGGGGACGTAGGTCATGCCGAGGTCGAGGCAGGCGGGGTTCTCGGTGATGTCCCAGCCGAGCAGCCGCATGCCGAAACCGTGGGCGATGCGGGCGAAGGCCTCGCCGATCTTGCCGGTCCCGAGGATGCCGGCGGTGCGGCCGTGCATGTCGCGGCCCATCAGACCGTCGAGGCGGAAGTCGAAGTCGCGGGTGCGGGTGGAGGCCCGCACGACACGGCGGTTGACGGCCATGGCGAGCGCCCAGGCGAACTCGGCGACCGAGTACGGCGAGTAGAACGACACCCGGGCGATCGTCAGGCCGAGCCGTTCGGCGACCGTGAGGTCGATGTTGTTGAAGCCGGTGGAGCGCTGGGCGACCATCCGGGTGCCGCCGGCCGCGAGGCTCGCCAGGACCTCGGCGCCGAGGTCGCAGTTGACGCTGGTGGAGATCACCTCGTGGCCGACCGCGATGGGGGCGGTGTCCGCGTTGAGGAAGACGTCGAGTCCGCGCACCTCGTGGTGGTCCCGGAAGGCCGATTCGATCAGGGGCTTCTCGTCGGCCTGCACTCCGAACGCCAGGATCTCCACGGGGTCCCTCCGGGGGTGGGTCGTGCCGGGATTGTTGCCGTATGCGCGAATATACGGAACGGCGGACCGCGTGTCCGCGTCAGCCGAAGAAGACGCCGATCTCCTCGTACAGCCTCGGGTCGACGGTCTTCAGGCGGGCGGTGGCGTCGGCGATGGGGACGCGCACGATGTCCGTGCCGCGCAGCGCGACCATCTTGCCGAAGTCGCGGTCGCGCACGCAGTCGATGGCGTGCAGGCCGAAGCGGGTGGCGAGCCAGCGGTCGAAGGCGCTGGGCGTGCCGCCGCGCTGGACGTGCCCGAGGACGGTCGTGCGGGCCTCGTTGCCCGTCCGCTTCTCGATCTGCTTCGCCAGCCACTCCCCCACGCCCGACAGCCGGACGTGTCCGAAGGAGTCCAGCGACTCGTCCTTGAGCACCATGTCGCCGTCCTTCGGCACGGCCCCCTCGGCGACGACGACGATCGGGGCGTACGACGCCCTGAAGCGGGAGGTCACCCAGGCGCACACCTGGTCGACGTCGAAGGGCTGCTCGGGGATGAGGATGACGTTCGCGCCGCCCGCGAGGCCCGAGTGCAGCGCTATCCAGCCGGCGTGACGGCCCATCACCTCGACGACCAGCACCCGCATATGGGACTCGGCGGTGGTGTGCAGACGGTCGATGGCCTCGGTGGCGATGCCGACGGCGGTGTCGAAGCCGAAGGTGTAGTCGGTGGCGGACAGGTCGTTGTCGATGGTCTTGGGGACGCCCACGCACGGGATGCCGTGCTCGTCGGCGAGCCGGGCGGCCACACCGAGGGTGTCCTCGCCGCCGATGGTGATGAGGGCGTCGACCCCGAGCTTCTCCAGGGTGTCCCGGATGCGGCGGATGCCGTCCTCCTCGTTCAGCGGGTTGGTCCGGGAGGAGCCGAGGATGGTGCCGCCGCGGGGCAGGATGCCGCGGACCGCCGGGATGTCGAGGCGCACGGTGCGGTCCTCGAGGGGTCCGCGCCAGCCGTCCCGGAAGCCGGTGAATGCGTAGCCGTACTCCTGGACGCCCTTGCGGACGACGGCCCGGATGACGGCATTGAGGCCGGGGCAGTCGCCGCCTCCGGTCAGTACTCCGACGCGCATGGAACAGTCCCTTCGCCGCAGGTGCCCGACGAAGGGTCAGTGTGACGGGCGTCTCACTCGTCGTCGAGGCCGCGTTCTATGGCGTAGCGGACGAGTTCCACGCGGTTGTGCAGCTGGAGCTTGCCGAGGGTGTTCTGCACGTGGTTCTGCACGGTGCGGTGGGAGATGACGAGCCGTTCGGCGATCTGCTTGTAGCTCAGGCCCTTGGCGACCAGGCGCAGCACCTCGGTCTCCCGCTCGGTCAGCCGGGGCGCCTTGGAACTCTCGTCGTCGGGAGCGGGGGCCGGTTCGGAGGCGAGGCGGCGGTACTCGCCGAGGACCAGTCCGGCCAGGCCCGGGGTGAACACCGGGTCGCCGACGGCGGTACGGCGCACCGCGTCCTGCAGTTCCGCGGTGGACGCCGACTTCAGCAGATAGCCGGTCGCACCCGACTTCACCGCCTCCAGCACGTCCGCGTGCTCACCGCTCGCCGACAGCACCAGCACCCGCAGCGCGGGGTTGTCGGCGACGACCTCCTTGCAGACCTGCACGCCGGGCTTGCCGGGCAGGTTCAGGTCGAGCACGAGCACGTCGGGGGCGGCGGCCTTGGCGCGGCGCACGGCCTGGTCGCCGTCGCCGGCCGTGGCGACCACCTCGAAGCCGGACTCGGACAGGTCGCGGGCGACGGCGTCGCGCCACATGGGGTGGTCGTCGACCACCATGACCTTGATCGGGTTCTTCCGGTCCTCGCTCGTGTCCGTCATCTCTGTTCCGCCTTCCCCCGTGCGTCGTGCACGCCGTTCGCGCCGTTCACGGCCTTCGGTACCTTCAGCTCGACCTCCGTGCCCTGACCGGGCACCGAGATCAGTTCCGCGCTGCCGCCCAGGTCGCGCAGCCGGCCCCGGATCGACAGGGC
Source organism: Streptomyces sp. NPDC052012 (assembly GCF_040689265.1). Classification (NCBI taxonomy): domain Bacteria; kingdom Bacillati; phylum Actinomycetota; class Actinomycetes; order Kitasatosporales; family Streptomycetaceae; genus Streptomyces; species Streptomyces sp. NPDC052012. Next base: position 572,897 of record NZ_JBFAXA010000001.1, on the reverse strand, counting down.
CACCCCGAGCCGTCCCTCGCCCTCGGCCTGGACGAGCCTGCCCTCGGGGATGCCGGGTCCGTCGTCGCGGACGGTGACGATCACCTCGTCCGGTTCGTCCTCGACCAGGATCCACGCGCGTGCCTGCTCCCCGGCGTGCTTGCGGACGTTGTCGAGGGCCGCTCCGACGGCGGCGGCCACCTCCCGAGCGGCGGCCGGCGCGAGCAGCACCGGCGCGCCCGGTTCGGCGAGGCTGACCCGGGCCCCGGCGTACGGGGCGAGCAGGGCGCGCAGGTCGACCGGTTCGTCCCCGGTGTCGTCGTCGGCCACCTCCACGGTGCGTACGACCGCTCCCTCGGCGGTGTCCTCCGACGCCCGGGACACCGGTACGAGGCCGCCGGAGACCAGGGTGCGCAGGGCGACCTCCTGCTCTCCGGCCAGCCGGCCCAGCTCGGCCGCCTCGCCGCCGATCACCGCGCCGCGCCGCTGCACCATGGCGAGCACCTGGAGCACGCTGTCGTGGATGTCGCGCGCCAGCCGCTCCCGCTCCCTGGTCGCGGCCTCGATCTCCAGGGCGCGGGCGAGGGTGCGCTCGGATGCGCGGGCGACCTCGACGACGTAGCCGATGGCGATGGAGGCCACCCAGACGAGGATCACGTTGTGCACGGTGTCGCGGGCCGGGCTGCCGCGTTCGACCAGGTTGGCCACCGCGACGAGAGTGGAGGCGAGGGCCGCCCAGCGCCAGCCGCCCTTGATGGCGAAGGCCAGCACGGAACCGGCGGTCCATATCGACGGCAGTGTGGGGCCACCGGCGTGGATCCGCTCGGGCGAGTCGGCGACGAGGGTGAGCAGGATGCCGGTGAGCGCGATGGTGAGGTCGACGGCGAGGAAGCGTTTCGTGCAGCTCGCGGCGTTCTGCACCCGGGGCAGGGTGGCCAGCGTCCAGACCGCCAGCACGGCGTAGTACGCGACCGCGACCCAGGGGCGGGCGAACTCCTCGTGCGCGGTGATGAACAGACCGATGGCGTACAGCATCGTGAGCACGCGATAGGCGGTCAGCGCACGCCACAGCGGCAGCTCGACCGACATCCGCATGACCCGCTCGCGCTTGGCCAACTCCCCCACCCCCGATCGGAGGGCCCGAAGCCTACTCCGACTGTCGCTGTTCCTTCGCGGCCTGCGCGAGCGCGGCCTTCGCCGCCTTCTCGGCTTCCTTCTCGGCCTTGGCCGCCTCCGCGAGCTGCCGCTTCATGGCGGTCGCGTACATGTCGACGTACTCCTGGCCGGACAGCTTCATGATCTCGTACATGACCTCGTCGGTCACCGCGCGCAGCACGAAACGGTCGTGTTCCATGCCCTGGTAGCGGCTGAAGTCCAGCGCCTTGCCGATCCGGATGCCGGGCCGCATCAGCTTCGGCATCACCTTGCCGGGCGGCTGGATCTTCTCTGTGTCGATCATGGCGACGGGGATCACGGGCGCGCCGGTGGCCAGCGCCACGCGGGCGAGCCCGCCGGGCTTGCCCCGGTAGAGGCGGCCGTCGGGCGAGCGCGTGCCCTCCGGGTAGATGCCGAACAGCTCACCGCGCTCCAGCACCTCGATGCCGCTCCTGATCGCCGCCTCGCCCGCGCCGCGCACCCCGGAGCGGTCCACGGGGAGCTGGCCCACGCCCTTGAAGAAGGCGGCGGTGAGCCGGCCCTTCACACCGGGAGTGGTGAAGTACTCGGCCTTGGCGATGAAGGTGACCTTGCGGTCCAGCACGGCCGGCAGGAAGAACGAGTCGGAGAACGACAGGTGGTTGCTGGCCAGGATCGCGGGGCCCTCGGCGGGCACGTGCTCCAGGCCCTCCACCCAGGGCCTGAAGGCGAGCTTCAGCGGCCCCCCGATGGTGACCTTCATCGCGCCGTACAACAACCGAGTGCCTCCTGTGTGTGTCGCTCAGACCTTAACCCCAAGCGCCGTCGAAGGCGCCGACGACCCTGGTCGGTGTCAGTGCGGTCGCGTACGGTGAAGGTCCTGCAACCCCCGTCCGACCCCGTCCCAGGAACAGGAGGCCGAAGGTGCCGCTCCCGACCGGAGCCGAGCCGTTTCGCCACGAGGGCGGCGAGACCGCCGTCCTCCTGTGCCACGGCTTCACGGGTTCGCCGCAGTCGCTGCGCGGCTGGGCGGAGCATCTGGCCGCGCAGGGCCTCACGGTCGCGCTGCCGCTGCTGCCCGGGCACGGCACGCGCTGGCAGGACCTGGGGGTCACCGGCTGGCAGGACTGGTACGCGGAGGTGGACCGCGAGCTGCGGCTGCTGCGGGGCCGGTGCGAGCGGGTGTTCGTGGCCGGTCTGTCCATGGGCGGCGCGCTCGCCCTGCGGCTGGCGGCGAAGCACGGCTCGGCGGTGAGCGGGGTCATGGTGGTGAACCCGGCGAACCGGGTGCACGGGCTCGCGGCGCACGCCCTTCCGGTGCTGCGGCATCTCGTGCCCGCCACGAGGGGCATCGGCAGCGACATCGCCAAGCCGCTCGACCGCGAGCTCGGCTACGACCGGGTGCCGCTGCACGCGGCGCACTCCCTGCGGACCTTCCTGAGGCTCGTGGACCGCGAGCTGCCCCAGGTCACGCAGCCGCTGCTGCTGCTGCGCAGCCCGCAGGACCATGTGGTGCCGCCCGCCGACTCGGCCCGGATCCTCGCCCGGATCTCCTCCACGGACGTCACGGAGATCCTGCTGGAACAGAGCTACCACGTGGCGACGTTGGACTACGACGCGGCGCGGATCTTCGAGGAGAGCACCGCGTTCATCGGCCGGCTCGCACCCGGCGCCGTCAAGGAGCCCGGTCTCGGCAAGGAAGGGACGACCGCAGGTGGCTGAGCACGACTCGGAGCGCGAGGACCGCGAGGAGCGCGGCGAGCGCGAGCGGCCCGAGGGCCGTGAGCCGGAGGAGCAGCGCGTCCCCTTCGACGAGGACGCCGCGTGGGCGGCGATCGTCGCCGGGTACGGCGAGGAGCCGCCGGATCCGCCGGGCGCCAAGCCGTTCAAGTCGGTGGAGGACCTGGCGCTGCTGGAGCCCGACACGAACGGCGAGGGCGCGGTGGACGGCGAGGCCCCGCAGAAGGCGGAGAGCGAGGCGGAGAGCGGACCGGCCAAGCCGCTCGGCAGCTCCGTCGCATTCGCCCCCGGGATCGGACCACGCGACTACAGCGTGCCGGAGCCGTCCGACGACGACCTCGACGAGAGCGACGAGGGCCATTTCGTGCCGCCGGAGCCGCCGCCGCTGCCGGAGGCCGATGTCACGGCCAAGTTCGCCTGGCTGGGCGTGCTGGGCGGGCCGGTGCTGATCCTGCTGGCGGTGCTGCTCGGCTGGGAGATGACGTGGTGGCTGACGACGCTGTGCATCGGCGGCTTCCTGGGCGGCTTCGCCACCCTGGTGATGCGGATGCGCACGGATGACGACGAGGACGACGACCCGGGGCGGGGCGCGGTCGTCTAGGCCGCCGGGATCCTGAGCGCGGCGAGGACTGGGAGGTGGTCGCTGGCGGCCCGCAGGTCCGCCTCGGTCACGCCGGGGTGTCCCAGGGGGACGCCGCAGCCCAGGACGTCGATGTTCTTCGTGGCGAAGATCGCGTCGATGCGCTGGTAGGGGTCGGCCGGGGTCCAGGTGTGCTCGGTGCCCCAGGGGGCGGTGGCGTAGCAGTCCTGGAGGTCGCCGGCGAGGCGGCGGAAGGTGCGGCCGGTCGGGCGTTCGTTCAGGTCCCCGCCGGCGATCGCGTGTTCCACGCCCATGGCGGCGAGCCGGTCCAGGAGCATGCCGGCCTGCTCGTGGCGCTCGTGGCCGTCCAGGGACAGATGGCAGCTGAGGACGCCGACGCGGGCGCCGGCGAAGCGGACGATCGCGGTGGCGAAGCCGCGGCGGTGGAGGCCGGGGGTGAGGGGCAGCAGGACGTCCTCGGTGCGTTCGACGGTGGCCCGCAGGGAGCACAGGATCGCCGGGCCGGCGGCGGTCGCGCCTCCGGTGAGGATGACCAGGTCCGAGTCCGAGGCCAGGCGGGCGAGTTTCTTGCGCCAGCGGAAGAAGCGGGGGGCTTCCTGGAGGAGCACCAGGTCGGGGGCGCAGGCCTTGATGACGCGGGCGAGGGCGTCGGTGTCGTCGCGCATCGAGCGGATGTTGTAGCTCAGTACGCGCAGGGTGGGAGAACCGTCGGGCTCGGTGCGGGAGTTGGGGAGCGGCTCCATGTGGATCAATGTACGCCCGCTGACCCGGGGCGCGAGGTTGTACGCGAGGGCCGGTTCGTGGTGGCTGGTCGCGCAGTTCCCCGCGCCCCTGAGGGTGCGGCGGTCGCCGTGAGTCCAGATCTGGCCGTTACATGATCGGGTCGGGCTCCCGGGCCAGGTCCGCCGCGCCCACCAGCCCCGCCTTGTTGCCGAGCTGGGCGGCGAGGACGTCGGCGACCGGGCGCCAGTTGCCGCCCACCAGCCAGCGCTTGTAGGACTTGCGGATCGGGCCGAGGACCAGTTCGCCCTCGTCGGAGAGGCCGCCGCCGACGATGAACGCCGAGGGGTCGAAGAGGGAGGCCAGGTCGGCCAGGCCCGCGCCGACCCAGCGGGCCAGCTCGCGGTAGGAGTCGACCGCCACCCGGTCGCCCTGACGGGCGGCCATGGAGATGTGCTTGCCCTCGATGCCGTCCGGGGTGCCGTCGCCGAGGGACAGCAGCGTCTCCGCGTTCTCGGGGGTGGCGTTGGCGCGCTGCTTGGCGTAGCGGACGAGGGCGCGGCCGGAGGCGTACTGCTCCCAGCAGCCCTGCGAGCCGCAGCCGCACAGCAGACCGTCCGGCACCATGCGGATGTGGCCGAACTCGGCCGCCACGCCGAAGTGGCCGCGGCGCAGCTTGTTGCCGATGATGATGCCGCCGCCGAGGCCGGTGCCGAGCGTGATGCAGATGACGTTGCGGTGGCCCTTGCCCGCGCCGAACTTGTACTCGCCCCAGGCCGCGGCGTTGGCGTCGTTCTCCACGACGACCGGGAGGCCCACGCGGGCCTCGACCTTCTGCTTCAGCGGCTCGTTGCGCCAGTGGATGTTGGGCGCGAAGTACACCTCAGAGCGCTGGCGGTTGACGTATCCGGCCGCACCGATCCCCACGCCGACGATGTCGTGGCCCGCGCGCGCTCCCTCCACCGCGGAGGAGATGGCGTCCACGATGCCCTCGGGCGTGCCCGGGGTCGGCACCTTGTGGGTCGAGAGGATGTTGCCTTCCTCGTCGACCACGCCGGCCGCGATCTTCGTGCCGCCGATGTCGACGCCGATGGTGAGTCCCATGAATCCCTCAGTTCCGGTCGAGCCCCGCTACCGCCAACGGTACCCGAGGCCCTGCCCCCGGGTTTCCGGCGTCCGTACGGTGAGCGGGCCGCGAGGGATCCGAGGACCTCCGGTCAGTCCAGGTCGATGCGCTCGCCGGGGCCTGACTCGTCACCGCGGTCGCGGCGTTCGCCGAGGTCGCGGGGGTCGCTCCGCGGCGTTCCGCGGGAGGTCCAGCGGCGCTCCTGGTCCTGGACGGCGGAGCGGTAGGCGGCGAGCAGTTCGTTGCCGGCGGCGGCGAGGTGGTCGAAGACGTCCGGGTTGCGTTCGATGACGGGTTCCACGGCGGCCTTGGCCTGCTCCACGACCTGCCGTACGACCTGCTGCGCGGCGGGTCCGGCGACGGCGCCGAACAGCGGGGACTGGAGGCCGGAGAGCTTGTCGGCGACGGCGTCGACGAGCTTCTTGAGCTCCTCGGCGGCGGAGCCGGGGGGCGGCCCGTGCTGTGCGCGGCGGCGGGCCTTCTCCGCCTCGAGGTCCTCGGCGCAGGCGGTCGCCCAGGCGTCGGCGTCGACCGCGCCGGGCCGGTCCACGGGAGGCTCGGCGGGCTCTTCCAGGACGGGTGCGTCGTCGGCCCGTACGTCGTCCAGGGCCTCGTCCCCAGCATGGTCGCGTGCGGCGTCGCGTGCGTCGTCGGGCGGGGGGAGCTGTTCGCTCATGACGGACTCCTGACTACGGTGAGCCCCTCCGACGTTACCCGAACGGCCGCACCGCGTTCACGAGGTGCGTGGCCACAGCCGCGGATCCGGCCGGAACCGGATGCGCAGCTCGCCCTCGCGCAGGGCGGCGCCGTCGACGGTGCAGCGGCGCAGGGCGGAGGGCAGCGGCACGATCCGCCGGAAGGGCCCTGCGGTGACCGTGAGTTCGTCGCCGCGCCGGATCAGGTCCAGTTCGTCGCGGTGGGCGCCGGGGAGGGGGATGTGCCAGACCAGCACGCCGTCGTCGGCGAGCCGGTCGGTGACGGGCCACTCGACGCGGGCGGGCGTGGTGCCGGCGCCGGGCAGGGCGAGCGCGGTGAGGTCGTCGGTGCCGCGCGGGTCACGGCCGAGGTGCGGGACCGGGTGGACGCGGTGGGTCTCCCGCCACTCCTCCAGGACCTTGCGCTGCTGGGCCACGGGCGCGGCCAGCCAGGTGTCCTCCACGCTCTCCGGCAGGACGCGGCTCGCGATCAGGAGGTCGGTGCGCAGACCGCGCAGGGCGAGGCCGAGGGCGGCGGTGCGGACGGCGTCGGCGCCCGCGGGCCCCGGCTCGGCGACCAGGCGTACGGAGGTGCCGGGGTCGGCGAGGACGGCTTCGGCGGCGCCGAGCTCGACGTCCCAGCGGGCGGCGGTCTCGTACAGCCACTCGGCGGGCAGCGGGACGCCGGCCAGCCGGCCGAGTACGGGGCGCAGGGCGCGGGCGGCCTGGCGCTCGGGCGGGAGCAGGCGGCGCAGGTAGCGGCGGAGTTCCCCGGGGAGGGCGAGCAGGTCGAGGGCGCGGGGGGTGGGGGGCAGGTCGACGACGAGGAGGTCGTACGCCTCGGTCAGCGCGGCGTCCCGGAGGGCGCGCAGCAGGGCGAGCTCCTCGGCGCCGGGGAGCGGGGTGAGCTCCTCGGGGTCGAGGCGGGAGGCGCCGAGCAGGTCGAGGGCGGAGGCGGCGCGGTCCTGAAGGGCGGCGAGGTCGTCGCGGAAGCCGGTGGCCGGGTCGAGCCGGCGGGTGGTGAGCCCGGGGACGGCGTCCGTGCCCAGCACGGGGGTGAGGGTGTCGGTCCGGTCGGTGGTGAGCAGCAAGGTGCGGGTACCGGCACCCGCGGCGGCGACGGCGGTGGCAGCCGCGACGGTGGTACGTCCACTGCCGCCGGGGCCGGTGATCAGGAGGGTGCGCATGGGGGTGAACCGTAACGGACGTCGCGCGCATCCGTGTTGCACTGCGGCCCGGCGTGGGGCTGGCCGCAGCTGAGTACGCGCCGCTGCGTACCGCGAGGTGAGGACCTGAGGGGCGCGGGGAACTGCGCGACCAGCCCCCACTCACCCGCAGACGAACTACTTGCCCGACTCCACCCGCTTCTTCAGGCCCGCCAGTGCCCGGTCGATGATGACCTTCTCGGCCTTCCTCTTGATCATGCCCAGCATCGGGATCTTGACGTCCACCGTCAGCTGGTACGTGACCTCGGTCGAACCCCCGCCCGCCGGCTTCAGGATGTACGACCCGTCGAGCGCCCGCAGCATCTGGGACTTCACCAGCGTCCAGGACACCTCGTGCTCCCCGGTCCACGTGTACGCCAGCGTCTGGTCGTCCTTGATCGCGCCGGCGTCCATGACGAGGCGCACCTGCTCGGCGCGGCCCTGGCCGTCCGTCTTGAGGACCTCCGCCTCCTTCACCTCACCGGTCCAGTCCGGGTAACGGGCGAAGTCGGCGATCACCTCCATGACATCGGCCGGTGCCGCCTCGATCGTGATGCTCGAGCTGGTGTGTTCCGCCATCGCCGTGGCTCCTCCGGATGCGGGCCGGTAGTCGGATCGCCGTGCGCGCAGTCGCACGCGCACGTCGGTGCAGCGTGAAGGCTACCGCGCACCGGTCGGGCCGAACTCACCCGACCTGGGACATCGCGCCAAGCCGCGCCTCACCACTCGAGCGCCCAGGGCCGCCCGCTGCCCGCGAAGTGCCCCACGTTCACACACTCGGTGGCCCCGATCCGCATGCGCCGCACCAGCGGCTGGTGCACATGCCCGAACAGCGCATAGCGCGGCCGGGTGCGCCGGATCGCGTCCAGCAGCGCACGGCTGCCGCGCTCGAAGCGGCGCGCCACCGTGTCGTAGACCAGCTCGGGAACCTCCGGCGGGATGTGGGTGCACAGCACGTCGACCTCGCCGACGGCCTCGATCTTCGCGGCGTACTCCTCGTCGCTGATCTCGTAGGGCGTGCGCATCGGCGTGCGCAGGCCGCCGCCGACGAAGCCGAAGGTCCAGCCGCCGATCTCGACGCGCTCGCCGTCGAGGACGGTGGTGCCGGGTCCGGCGTACTCCGGCCACAGGGGCGGCATGTCGACATTGCCGTAGGTGGCGTACGTCGGGGTGGGGAACGCGGCGAACAGCTCGGCGTACTGCTTGCGCACCGCTTTCTCGATGACCGCCGCCCGGTCGGTCCCGATGCCGGCCCACAGGCTTCTGCCGAACTCCCGCGCCTCCTCGAAGCGGCGGGCGGTGCGCAGCGCCACGATGCGGTCGGCGTTCTCGACGCCGAAGAGGTCGGGGAAGATGCCGCGCGAGTGGTCGGCGTAGTCGAGGAAGAGCACGAGGTCGCCCAGGCAGATCAGGGCGTCGGCGCCCTCGCCGGCGCGGGCGAGGTCACGGACGTTGCCGTGCACGTCGCTGACCACGTGGACGCGCGTCCGGCGGTTTCCGGCTGGTGTGGATGCCATGGAAATGCAGAGTACTTGTGAACAGTGGGGGCCGGACCTGCGGTTACTGGCTCGTCGGTTGCAGGGTGGACTACTGTGCGCAAGGGAACACCAACCTGTGTGACGCAGCGAACATCTCGCCGGGCCCCCCTGTCGTAGAAGCCATACCGGCGGGTAACGTCCGGGCAGTCCAGTCGTGCTCGGGATTTCAACTTCTGAATGTCGCGAGCACCCGCCCGAGCCTTGGACCGCACCGTCGCATCGCACACCGTCGTGGCGCCGGCGCCCTAAGAGGAGCAGCAGTCTTGCGCGAGTTCAGCCTTCCGGCTTTGTACGAGGTCCCCGCGGACGGCAATCTGGCCGACATCGTCCGCAGAAACGCCGCGCAGCACCCGGATGTCGCCGTCATCGCCCGTAAGGTCGCCGGCACGTGGCAGGACGTGACGGCCACCACGTTCCTCGCGGAGGTGCGGGCGGCCGCCAAGGGCCTGATCGCGGCGGGGATCCAGCCCGGCGACCGGGTCGGCCTGATGTCCCGCACCCGCTACGAGTGGACGCTGCTGGACTTCGCGATCTGGAGCGCCGGCGCGGTCACCGTGCCGGTGTACGAGACCAGCTCGCCGGAGCAGGTGGCGTGGATCCTCGGCGACTCCGGCGCCACCGCCTGCCTCGTGGAGCTCGACGCCCACGCCGCCGCCGTGGAGTCGGTGCGCGACCGGCTGCCCGACCTGAAGCACGTGTGGCAGATCGAGGCCGGCGCGCTGGAGGAGCTGGGGCGGCTCGGACAGGGCGTCACCGAGGAGACGGTCGACGAGCGCAGCTCGGTCGCGAAGGCCGACGATCCGGCGACCATCGTCTACACCTCCGGCACCACCGGCCGCCCCAAGGGCTGTGTGCTCACCCACCGCAGCTTCTTCGCCGAGTGCGGCAACATCGTGGAGCGGCTGCGTCCGCTGTTCCGCACGGGCGAGTGTTCCGTGCTGCTCTTCCTGCCGCTCGCGCACGTCTTCGGCCGGCTGGTGCAGATCGCGCCGATGATGGCGCCGATCAAGCTGGGCTGCGTACCGGACATCAAGCAGCTCACGGACGAGCTGGCCGCCTTCCGGCCGACGCTGGTGCTGGGTGTGCCGCGCGTCTTCGAGAAGGTCTACAACTCGGCGCGGGCCAAGGCGCAGGCCGACGGCAAGGGCAAGATCTTCGACAAGGCGGCCGACACGGCGATCGCGTACAGCCAGGCGCTGGACACGCCGTCCGGCCCGGCGTTCGGTCTGAAGGTCAAGCACAAGGTGTTCGACAGGCTCGTCTACGGCAAGCTGCGGGCGGTGCTGGGCGGACGCGGCGAGTACGCCATCTCCGGCGGTGCGCCGCTGGGTGAGCGGCTCGGCCACTTCTTCCGCGGCATCGGCTTCACGGTGCTGGAGGGCTACGGCCTGACCGAGTCCTGCGCGGCGACCGCGTTCAACCCGTGGGACCGGCAGAAGATCGGCACGGTCGGCCAGCCCCTGCCGGGGTCCGTGGTGCGGATCGCGGACGACGGGGAGGTGCTGCTGCACGGCGAGCACCTGTTCAAGGAGTACTGGAACAACCCGGCCGCGACGGCGGAGGCGCTGGCCGACGGGTGGTTCCACACCGGGGACATCGGCACGCTGGACGAGGACGGGTATCTGCGGATCACCGGCCGCAAGAAGGAGATCCTGGTGACGGCGGGCGGCAAGAACGTCGCTCCGGCCGTGATCGAGGACCGTATCCGGGCGCACGCGCTGGTCGCGGAGTGCATGGTGGTGGGCGACGGGCGGCCGTTCGTGGGCGCGCTGGTCACCGTCGACGAGGAGTTCCTGGGGCGGTGGGCCGCGGAGCACGGGAAGCCGGCCGGCTCGACCGCGGCGTCGCTGCGGGAGGATCCGGATCTGGTCGCGGCGATCCAGGCCGCGATCGACGACGGGAACGCGGCGGTGTCGAAGGCGGAGTCGGTGCGGAAGTTCCGGATTCTGCCGGCTCAGTTCACGGAGGAGTCGGGGCACTTGACTCCGTCGCTGAAGCTGAAGAGGAACGTGGTGGCGAAGGACTACGCTCACGAGATCGAGGCCATTTACGCCAAGTAGGCCGGCGTGCCTATTGGGGTGCCTCTTGATCGCCGTTCGCGGGCGCGGGTGCGTTGTGGCTTGTCGCGCCCACGCGGCGGAGCCGCAAATCGATACAGCCCCGCGCCCCTGGGTTGGTTGCTCTACAGCAGCGTTTTCAAGTGCTCGGCGAGTAGGTCCCAGCGCCACTTGTCCTCGACCCACTGGCGGCCCCTCTCTCCCATCCTGCGGCGCACTTCCGCGTCCTGGAGGAGGGCGATGATGCGGTCCGCGGCCTGGGACGGGTCGCCGCCCCTGACCACCCAGCCGGTCTCGCCGTCGAGGACCGCGTCGGGTGCGCCGCCCGAGTCGCCCGCGACGACAGGCAGGCCCGTCGCGGAGGCCTCCAGGTAGACGATGCCCAGGCCCTCCACGTCGAGGCCGCCGCGGCGGGTGCGGCAGGGCATGGCGAAGACGTCGCCGGCGCCGTAGTGGGCGGGCAGCTCGGACCAGGGGACGGAGCCGGTGAAGCGGACGGAGGCGGCGACGCCGGTGTCCTGGGCGAGCCGGCGCAGGTCCTTCTCGTAGGGGCCGCCGCCGACGATCAGCAGGACGGTGTCCGGCTCGGCCGCGAGGATCGCGGGCATGGCCCGGATGAGCGTGTCCTGGCCCTTGCGCCGGACGAGCCGTGAGACGCAGACGACCACGGGGCGGTCGGTGAGGCCGAGCCGGGCCCGGATCTCGTCGCCGCCGGAGGCCGGGTGGAAGGTCTTCTCGTCGACGCCGGGCGGCAGCTGCACCATCCGCGAGGCGGCCTGGGGCGTCAGCGCCGCGGCGATGCGCGAGCGGGTGTACTCGCCGAGGTAGGTGATCGTGTCCGTGGACTCGCCGATGCGGCGCAGCAGCTGCCGGGCGGCGGGCAGCTGGGCCCAGCCGGCCTCGTGGCCGTGGGTGGTCGCCACGATCCTTTCGGCGCCCGCCCGGCGCAGTGCCGGTGCCATCAGTCCGAGGGGGGCCGCCGCGCCGAACCAGACGGAGGTGCAGCCGTGCTCGCGCAGCAGGCCGACGGCCCGGCGGGTGGCCTGCGGGGTCGGCAGCAGCATCGTCGTACGGTCGCGTACGACGGTGAAGGGCTGCTCGGCGTCGAAGGCGGCGGTCGCCTCGACGCCCTCCCGGGAGCGCTTCCAGGTGGAGGCGTAGACGACGAGCCGGTCCGGGTCGAGGCGCAGCGCCATGTTGTGCAGGAACGCCTGGATACCCCCGGGGCGGGGCGGGAAGTCGTTGGTCACGATCAGGGTCTTGTGCATCGCCGCCGACCCTACAAGAGCGGTGCTTGCTGGCACCTGCACAGGTTCCCGGGACATCATGGGCCGGTCAGGACCGCGAGGCGACGGGCAGGGATCACGTGAAGACGACGGCCGCACGAGGGTCCCTCGCCTGGCTCCTGACCGTCTGGGGCCTCACACGCGCCGCGCTGCTGCTGTGTGTCCTGAAGGTGATCGTCTTTCCCGGTCCGGACGTCACCAGTGACGTGTCCGTGATCTATCAGGGCTGGTACGACGTCCTGCGCGGCGGAACGTTCCCGCTCGAGGACGTCACCTGGCAGTACCCGCCCGCGGCGGCCCTCGCGATCCTCTCCCCCGGCCTGCTCCCGTTCCTGGAGTACGCCACCGCGTTCTTCGTCCTGGCCCTGGTCGCCGACCTGGTGACGCTGGCCCTGCTGGTGTACGCGGGCCGGCGTCCCGGGCGCTGCGGGCGCGGGGCCTGGGTCTGGGTGGTGGGCGTGCCGCTGCTGGGGCCGACGGTGTACGCCCGCTACGACGTGATGGTGACCGCGGTGGCGGTCGCCGCGGTGGTGGCGGGCGCCCGGCATCCCCGGCTGATGGGGGCGCTCGCCGGGTTCGGGGCGATGCTGAAGGTGTGGCCGGCGATGCTGCTGCTCGGGGTCCGGCGGCGCGGCGCGTGGGCGTCGGCGGCGGTGACCGGTGCGGGGGTGGCCGCCCTCTTCGCGATGCTGATGCCCGGCTCCCTCGCCTTCCTGACCTTCCAGCGGGACCGGGGCACGGAGGTCGAGTCGCTGGGTGCGCTGGTCTTCCACGTCGCCCGGCACCACGGCTGGGACGGCGAGGTGCTGCTGAACTACGGCTCGGTGGAGTTCCTGGGCCCGTATGTGTCGTGGGTGAGCACGGGCGCGCTGTTCCTGACCGGGGTGGCCCTGGGCTGGCTGCTGCTGTGGCGCCTGCTGGCCACCCGTTTCGAGGCGCACACCGTCGCCGACGCGGCCTTCGTGGCCGTCCTGATGTTCACCACCACGAGCCGGGTGATCAGCCCCCAGTACATGGTGTGGCTGGTCGGCCTGGCCGCGGTCTGCCTGTGCTTCCGCACCAGCCGCATGACCCTACCGGCCGGCCTGGTCCTGGCCGCCTGCCTCGTGACGGTCCTGGAGTTCCCCGTCTGGTTCGCCCACGTGGTCGCCGGCGACGCCCTCGGCATCACCCTCCTCGTGCTGCGCAACGGCCTCCTGGTGACTGCCACTCTCCTGGCCGCCGTACGCCTGTGGCGCGACACCGTGCCCGGCCGGCCGTCGCCGCGCCCGGTCAGCCCAGCTCGGAGCGCAGATAGTCGCGCCACTGTGTCGTGAAGGCCTCCGGGGTGGTGCCGAGGACGGTCTTCATGGCGTGCTCGATCGCGCCCGCGCGCTGCTTGTGGGCGCCGACCGTGCGGTAGAACTCGCCGAGGCGGTCCTCGCCCCAGCGGTCGGCGATGAGCCGGCAGGCCAGCCAGCCGCTTTCGTAGGCGCGGGCGAGGCGGTCGGCGTCGCCGGAGAAGCCGAAGTCCTCGTCGCCGGGGAGGGCGGTGGGGACGTCGCCGCGGCCGACCGCGTAGGCGAGTTCCGGGGCGGCCTCGGGCGGGGTGCGGTCGCCGCTGCGGTAGCCCACCCAGTCGGCGAAGCCCTCGGAGAGCCACAGGGGGGTCGCGGCGGTGGTGTGGGCGCGGGTGGCGACGTGGGTGGTCTCGTGGGTGAGGACGACCTGGCGGCCCGAGTCGCCGAGCAGTCCGAAGGCGTCCGGGTTGACGATGATCCGGTCCGCGGGCGCCCGCTCGCCGGTGCCGGTCTCCCCCGTGGTGACGGCGGCGATGCCCCGGTAGGAGGAGGCGGGCGAGTTCAGCAGTCCGCCCATGTCCTGCAGGGACTCGGGGACCAGGATCACGACCTGGCGGGGCCAGGACCGGCCCCAGGCGTCCGAGACGGCCGGTACCGCGCGGTCGGCCAGCTCGGCGTAGTCGCGCAGCTCCGCGGGGGACCGGCCCACGCCGAGCACGAGGCTGCGGTCGCCGCGTGCGGTGCGCACCGTTCCCTGGTCCCAGAGCTGCTGGCCGGACTTCTTCGCGGGCCGGTCGGACTCGACTCTCCAGCGGTCGTCCGCGTCGCGGCTCAGGCGCAGGGTGCGGGTGGTGGTGACCGGGGAACGGTCGTGGCCCTCGACACGGTAGCTGAGGTCGGCCTGGGCGGTCGCGGTGTCGCCGGTGCGGTCGAGGGCGGTCAGGCGGTAGGACCAGTCGGCCAGCGGGACCGCGCGCAGATTGTCGTAGCCGGCGCGGGTGCCGGTGCGGGCGTACGCCGTGGGGTCGTGGGCGAGGACCGCGCGGGCCCGCCGGTCGAGCAGGGACTGCACCTCGGCGCGGGCCGCGTCGGTGGCCGGTCCCCCGCCGCAGGACACCAGGGAGACGAGCAGCAGACACAGCGCCACCACCGACGCCCCCGACACCCGCCTTCGACCAGCCACCTTTCCGAGGGTAAGGGCGCCCGCCCGTTGTGGTCAGACCCTGGTGACCGACGAGACAGGCATCATGCCGACCGGGTCGTAGCGCACGGGTGCGCCGGGGTACGGCGCGTGGATCACCTGGCCGCCCCCCATGTACATCCCGACATGACTGGCGTCGGAGCGGTAGATCACCAGGTCACCGGGGCGCGCCTGGGACAGCGGGATCTGCCGGCCGGCGTAGCGCTGGCCCTGCGAGGTGCGCGGCAGGGACACCCCGGCCTGCTGGTAGGCCCACTGCGTCAGGCCGGAGCAGTCGAATCCGGAGGGGCCGTTGGCGCCCCAGACGTAGGGTCTGCCGAGGGCGGAGCGGGCGGCGGCGACGGCCGCGGCCGCGCGGGAGGAGGCCGGCGCGATGCCGCCGAGACCGGGCAGGTCCGTACGGCCGGAGCGGGTGGCGCGGTCGTAGGCGGCGCGCTCGGCGCCGGGGAGGGAGTCGAGCAGCCGTCGTGCCTCGGCGAGCTTGCGTTCGACGGTCCGCTTGTGCGCGGCCGCGGCCTTGCGGCTGCGCACAAGCTCGGCCAGCTTCCCGGCCGCCGCCTCGCGCTCCTGGGCGAGGGTGCGCAGGGCCCGGTGGAGCTTCCTCAGCTCACCGGCCTGGCGACCGGTGATCCGGTCCAGTACGGACGCCTTGTCGAGGTAGTCCGCCGGGTCGTCGGAGAACAGCAGCTCCAAGGAGGGGTCCAGGCCGCCGGAGCGGTACTGGGCCCCGGCGAGCGACCCGAGCGACTCCCGCAGGGTGTTGACGCGCTCCTGCTGGCGGGCGATCTCGTCCTGGGCGGTGCGGATCTGCCCGCGCAGGGTGTCGGCGCGCTCGTCGGCCTTGTTGTAGGCCTCGGTCGCCTTCTCGGCCTCCCGGTGGAGGCGGTCCACCTTGGACCCGGTGTCGTCGGCGGGTGTGGCCGTGGCCGGTACGGCGGCCAGGACGGCGGCGGCCGCGGACAGCAGGCCGACGGCGGCGGTGGCGCCCCGGTCGAACCCGAAGGACGGTGCAAGGCGGCGATGGGACCCCACGGGAAGCCGCGCTCCTTCCGCTGGCGGACAGGGAAACGCGGCAGACAGTAGCCCCGAGCCCGGCGGCCGACCAACGACCCCGGCCGCCACACACGGTGACGCCCCGCCTCTGACGCAGGTCACAGGCGGGGCGGACGGTTGCCGGGCGGCGTGGTGATTCCCCCGAACGGAGGCACCGGGCCGCGGCCTTGCGAAGGGATCAGACGCGGACGCCGAACATGAACGGGCCGCCGATGGTGTTCATCGACTCGTAGCGCACGACGGTGCCGGTGCGCGGGGCGTGGATGATCTGGCCGTTGCCCGCGTAGAGGCCCACGTGGTGCAGGTCGTTGAAGAAGAAGACCAGGTCGCCGACCTTGAGCTGGCTGGCCGAGTAGATCTTGGTGCCGGCGCCGGTCTGGGCCTGGGAGGTGCGCGGGAGGCCGACGCCGGCCTGCGCGTACGCCCAGGAGGTCAGGCCCGAGCAGTCGAAGGAGGACGGGCCGGTGGCGCCGTAGACGTAGGGGCTGCCGAGCTTGCTCTGCGCGGCGGCGAAGGCGGCGGCGGCGCGGCCGGAGCCGGGCGGGACGTTGCCGCTGAGGGCGTCGCGCTCGCTGGCGCGGCTGGCGCGGTTCTGCTCCTCGGCGAGCTGCGCCTTCTCCTCGGCCGTGAGGCTGTTGAGCAGCTTCTGCGCGGCGGCGAGCTTGCCCTGGACCTCCTTCTTCTTCTTGCCCAGTTCGGTGCGGGTGGAGGCCAGGTCCTTGAGCTTGCCGGCGGCCTCGGAGCGCTGCTGGGCGAGTTCGCGCTGCTTCTCCTGGATCTTCTTCAGCGCGTCGACCTGCTGGGTGCTCAACTGGTCGAGGGTGGACGCCTTGTCGAGGTAGTCGTCCGGGTCGGAGGACAGCAGCAGCTGGACGGAGGGGTCTATGCCGCCGCTGCGGTACTGGGCGCTGGCCATCGAACCGAGGCCGTCGCGCAGTTCGTTGAGCTCCTGCTGGCCGCGGGCCACGTCGTCCTGGATGGTGGAGATCTCCTTCTGGAGCTTCTCCTGCTTCTCCTTGGCCCCGTTGTACTTCTCGGTGGCCTGCTCCGCCTGCTCGTAGAGCTTGTCGACCTTGGCCTTGACCTCGTCCTTGCTCGGCTTCTCGCTCGGGGCGGCGTTGGCGGCCTGTGAGCTCAGGGCGACAGCGGCTGCGGCAGCGGTGGTGAGCACGGTCACACGTGCGCGGCTCGGCTGCTTGGGACGACGGTGGGACGCCACGGAGACGAGCTCCTTCTCGAGAGTGATCGCGCGGTCGCGGGTTCGAGCAGACCCTAATGATGTTCCTGTGATCAGTTCAAATCCCCGGCCATAAAATCTCCACTACAGCGCGTTTATTTACCTTCAACTCACCTGCAGTGATGTGGGATTGACACTACGTTGCGTGACGGTTCCGTCAATTCGGGCATAGAGACGGTACGTTGCACGGGGGACGGAAGTGATCCGAGTATCAGGAAAGCCGCTTCCGGAAGCCTCTTCAGGAGAGCCGCTTGAGGAGCACCGCCGAGGCGACCGGCCGGGCGCCCGCGCGAGCGACTCCGTCGGCGACCTCGCGGTCGGTGGAGGCGACGATGACGGGCCGGCCCGGCGGTTCGGCGCGCACCAGCTGGCGGATCAGCTCGTCGGCGGTGACGCCGGGCTTGGAGAACAGCACCCGCACCCCGCGCGGCGGCGCGAGCAGCACGGGGGCGGCGAGCTCTGCCCCGTCGAAGACACACGTCACCTCGGCGCCGGTCTGCGCGGCGAGCTGCGCGAGCTGGCCGAGCAGCCGCAGCCGCTGCTTCTCCAACGGCATCTGGGGATAGCCGGTCTTGGTGACGTTGTAGCCGTCGACGACCAGGTGCGCCTGCGGCAGCGCCAGCAGCTGGTCGAGGATCGCCGGGTCGTTGTCGGACAGCGCGCGGGCGGCGATGTCCTTCGGGGTCATGCGTCCGGGCTCGACGGCGTCCACGGTCTCGGCGGGCCGCACGGACACCGGCGGCAGGGCGAGTTCGCGGCGCAGGCCCTGGGCGGCGTCCAGCACGGTGTCGAGCAGCAGCCGTACGCGCATGTCCTCCACGCTGCGGCCCTCACGCGCCGCCCGGCGGGCCGCCTCCAGCGCGGCCTCCGTCTCACCGAGCCGTGCCTTGAGCCGCCGGGTCTCGCTCTCGGCGGCGGACACCTGGGCCTGCCCCTCGGCGCGGACGGTCTCCATCTCGCCCTGCAGCTTGCGCAGCGCCGCCTCGCCGCGCTTGACGTCACTGAGCGCGCTGCGCAGCTTGCGGTGCAGCGACTCGGCCTCCTTGCGGGCCGACTCCAGCTCGGTGCGCAGCCGCTCGGTCTCCGACTTGGTGTGCTCGCGTGCCCGGGCGAGTTCGGCGCGCAGCCGCTCCAGCTCGGCCCGGTTCTCCTCGTCGGCGCGCTCGGCGTCGGCCCGCTGGGCCTCCTCGCCGGCGGCGGTCACCAGCTTCACCCAGCCCGCCGGGCGCAGTACGTAGGCCGCGGCCGCCACGTCGAGCGGGTCCGCGGCCGGGGGCGGCGAGCCGGAGTCGAGGGCGCCGGTCAGTTCCGGCTGGGCCTCTCTGAGCTTCTCCCCGATCCGCTGCCGGAACAGCGGATCCGTCTCCAGCGCGGCGGCCATGGCGTTGCCGGCGAACTTGGCGCGGCGGTTCGGGGCGAAGCGGGCGTACTGCCGGAGCTGGGTGGGCAGCTCGGCCACGGTCAGCCCGCCGAAGCCGTCGGAGACGATCTGCACGACGCGGCGGCGCACTCCGTCGGGCAGCGGACGGTCGAGCACCTCAGCGGCGCCGTCCTGCGGCCCCCCGCCCGTGGTCTCCACCATCCGTCACACCCCAATGCCTGTGTGTGACCCCGCGTGCGGGGTCACCGTCAGCGGGCCCGCTCCGCTTCAGGAGCCGGCGCCCGGCCTGTCGACGAGTTCCACCTGGTCCACGGCGTTGCACCAGCGGCACCGCACCGACTCGATCGTCTCACTGAGCACCTCGCGCTCCTCGACCTTCGGCTCTCCGGCCAGATCGAGGTGGACGTACTCCACGACCTTCGACGAGCGGGTCACGTCGAAGCGGGTGAGGTTGCCGCAGAGCGTGCAGCGCCACCGCGTCGTGGCGGTCGGCAGGGGAACCGTCATCGTGCCTGTGCTCTTTTCCTTCTAGGCCTTCTATTGTCGGCGACGCCCCGCGCACGCGGTCCGTCATGGCTCGTAACCCTACGGCCTGGCGGGTCCTCGCCGCCCGCCCGTCCACGGCGGCGAGGCGGTCTGTGTGGTTGCGTCCGGTTACGTCATGCTCTGGAGGCATGATCCGCAACTGGAGGGCGTCGGCTGCGAGGGCGATGCGCCGCCCGTCGGCACCGGTGACCCACACCCTCATCGTCCTGTGCTGCGTGGTCTTCCTGGCCGGACCGGCCTCGGGCCTCAATCCGGTGTACGGCACCGGGGACGAGCTGCTCGCCGCGCAGCGGGCCTGGTTCCGGCGCTGGGGCGTGATTCCCGCAGACCTGTTCGAAGGTTCCCCGGGCGCCGCGCTCACCCCCGCCACGGCGCTGTTCGTCCACGGCAGCTGGGTGCATCTGCTCGGCAACATGCTCTTCCTCCACGTCTTCGGAGCGATGACCGAGGCGCGGATGGGCCGCGTGCAGTTCACCCTGTTCTACGTCGGCTGCGGCTACCTCGCGCTGCTGGGGTACGCCGCGGCGAACGCGGACGCCGAGCAGTCCCTGGTGGGCGCCTCCGGGGCGATCTCGGCGGTCCTCGGCGCGTTTCTCTTCTTGTTCCCGCGGGCCCGCGTCACCAGTCTCCTGCCGTTCCTGTTCTTCCTGCCGGTGCGCTTTCCCGCCTGGGTCGTGCTGCCGTTCTGGGCGGCCCTGCAGTGGGCGGCGGCCCGGCAGCAGGCCGCCGACGGTCCGGGGGTGGCGTATCTGGCCCACCTGCTGGGCTTCGGCCTGGGCTTCGTCTTCGCCTGGGTCCGATTCGGCCGTACGACTAGAGTGAAGGCCGCCCCTGCACCGGCCCCCGAGGGAGAGAACCAGCCGTGATCACCGCGATCGTCCTCATCAAGACCAGCGTGGACCGGATCCCCGAGATCGCGGAACAGATCGCCGCGCTGGAGAGTGTGAGCGAGGTCTTCTCCGTCACGGGCACGTACGACTTGATCGCCATGGTCCGGGTGAAGGAGCACGAGGACCTGGCGGAGGTCATCCCGGGCCGGATCAGCAAGATCCCGGGGGTGGAGGCGACGGACACGCACGTCGCCTTTCGGACCTACTCGCAGCACGACCTCGAGGCGGCGTTCTCGATCGGGTTGGACAACTAGGCGCATTCCGGGTTGCCGCGGCCTGTCGTCGGGCGTCTGCGGGCTCATCGGGGCTGGGGTGCGCAGTTCCCCGCGCCCCTGGGGGTGTCGCTGTGCACGCCGGATGAAGAGTTCTTCATTCTCGGCTCATCCACGGCTGCGGATGGCGGACGCAGGATGAGAGGCATGGTCTTCTCACGGCGGATGGCAGCTCTGGCAGCTGTCGTACTGATTCCCCTCGGCATTGCCGCAACCAGCTTCGCCCTCACCGACAGCCCGCAAGAGCCCAAGGTGCCCGCCGAGGTGGAGCTGGAGAGCGGCTCCCCGACGCCGACGCCCAGCTCCACGCGGCCCGCACCGACGCCCAGCGACCAGGTCGTGTCCCGGCCGCCGGTGACCGACGCCCCAGCGGACGAGGACGATGACGCCGACGACGGACCTGCCGACGACGGACCCGGCGACGACGGACCCGGCGACGACGGGTGACCGGGGTGAGGCGCGTGAGCGCCGGCGGATCTCCGCCCGCCTCCGCATCCTCCTGTGGCTGCTGCTCGTGATGGCCGTCGCCCTCGCCTCCGTCGCCGCGACCACCCGCTCGATCCTCCTGCGCGACACCGACCAGCGCATCAACGGCCTGCTCGCCCAGGAGGCCCGCGAGTTCGCCGGCTTCGAGGAGCAGGGCTTCGACCCGGAGACCGGCCGCAGGTTCACCGACCCGGGCCGGCTGCTGCGGGTCTTCCTGCAACGTCAGTACGCCGATCTGGACGAGGAGCTGATCGGCCTGGTGGGCGAGCCCGGCACCAGCCCGGCGCAGATCATCCAGCAGCGTGAGATCCCGGTCGGCCTGCCGCTGCACAAGGACGCCGACGCCCGCCGCCGCATCTTCGCCTCGCCCGACACCACCGGCACCCTGCAGCGCCCGGAGGGCGAGATCCGCTGGGCCAAGGTCACCGTGGCCCGTTACGGCGGTGAACCGGCGGCGGCGTTCGTCGTCGCGTTCCATCCGGGGCGCGAGAAGGCGCGCGCCGACGAGGTGTTCCGGGTGCTGCTCGCCATCTCCGGGGTCGCCCTGCTGATGACCATCGGCATCGCCTGGGTGGTCGCCGGGCGCATCCTGAAGCCGGTACGGCTCGTGCGCACCACCGCCGCCCAGCTCACCGAGCAGGATCTGACCAAGCGCATCCCGGTGCACGGCAACGACGACGTGGCCGCGCTCGCCGAGACCTTCAACGCCATGCTCGACCGGCTGGAGCGCGCCTTCGCCGCCCAGCGCCAGTTCGTCGACGACGCGAGCCACGAGCTGCGCACGCCCATCACCATCGTGCGCGGCCATCTCGAGCTGATGGGCGACGACCCGGCCGAACGCGAGGAGACCGTCCGGCTGGTCACCGACGAGCTGGACCGGATGAGCCGCATCGTGGAGGACCTGCTGCTGCTCGCCAAGGCCGAGCGCCCCGACTTCGTCACCCCCGAGCCGGTCCAGCTCGCGGAACTCACCGCCGATGTCTACGTCAAGGCCCGCGCCCTCGGCGAGCGTGACTGGCGGCTCGCCGAAGTCGCCGACGGCGAGGCCCGGTTGGACCCGCAGCGGATCACCCAGGCGATGGTGCAGCTGGCGCAGAACGCGGTGCAGCACACCGCCCCCGGGCAGACCATCCGCATCGGCTCCCGCACCGACGGCCCCCGGATCGAGTTCTACGTCGCCGACTCCGGCCCCGGGGTCCAGCCCCAGGACCGTGAAGTGATCTTCGAACGCTTCCGGCGCGGCACGTCCCGGCGCGGCGCCCACGGCTCGGGCGCCGGACTGGGCCTGTCGATCGTGCGGGCGATCGCGGAGGGCCACGGCGGCCGGGTCCGCATGCACGACACCGACGGCGGCGGAGCCACGTTCGTACTGACTCTGGAAGAGGCATCCCCGTGAACCGCATTCTGATCGTCGAGGACGAGGACCGCATCGCCTCCTTCGTCGAGAAGGGCCTGCGCGCCAACGGCTTCACCACCACGGTCGTCCCCGACGGCGAGGCCGGCTTCGAGTACGCGCTCACCGGCGGGTTCGACCTGGTCGTCCTGGACATCGGGCTGCCCGGCCGGGACGGCTTCACCGTGCTGCGGGAGCTGCGCGAGGCCCGGGTGACGACCCCGGTGATCGTGCTGACCGCCCGGGACTCCGTGCGGGACACGGTGGCCGGTCTGGAGGGCGGCGCGGACGACTGGATGACCAAGCCGTTCCGCTTCGAGGAACTGCTCGCCCGGGTCCGGCTCCGGCTGCGGACGGCGGCCCGCGCTCCCGAGGTGACCGTGCTGAAGTCGGGCGAGCTCACGCTGGACCTGCGCACGCGCCGCGCCCGGGCCGGGGAGCGCACCGTCGATCTGACGGCCCGTGAGTTCGTGCTGCTGGAGCTGTTCCTGCGGCATCCGGGGCAGGTCCTGTCCCGCGAGCAGATCCTGTCCCATGTGTGGGGCTACGACTTCGACCCCGGCTCCAACATCGTGGACGTCTACGTGCGGGCACTGCGCAAGAAGCTGGGCGCGGAGAAGGTGGAAACGGTACGCGGCATGGGATACCGGCTCCCTTCGTGAAATTTCCTTCATGCCGGGCTCATTGAGCGCTCACGCCCCGGGTGAACTCTCGATGACGTGACCCTGAATCCCCGTCTGACCGTGGCCCTGTGTGTGGCCCTGTCGCTGTGTGCGCTGCTCGCGGTGCCCGGCAACTTCCCCGGGCTGAGCGGGGACGCGCGTCTCACCCTGGCCGTCTTCGCGCTGGCGACCTGCGCCTGGATCGGCGCGCCCATCGACGACACCTACGTCGCCCTGGGCGCCGGACTCGCCCTGACCGTGACCGGTGTGATCAGCAGCGACACGCTCTTCGGCACCCTCGGCGACTCGACCGTGTGGCTGCTGATCTGCGCGTTCGTGCTGGCCGCCGCCGTAACCCGGACCGGCCTGGCGGGGCGGGCGGCGGTGTTCCTGGTCGGTGGGGCGCGCACCGTACGGCAGTTGGTGCACCTCACCACGGCCTCGCTGGTCGTCACGGCGTTCGCGGTGCCCGCCACCTCGGGCCGTGCGGCGCTCGCCCTGCCCGTGTTCCTCGCCCTCGCCAAGGCCCTGGCCCACCGCAAGCGGCTGGTGGTGATGCTGGCGCTGCTGTTCCCGACCGTGATCCTGTTGTCGGCGGTGGCGACCCTGATCGGGGCGGGCGCCCATCTGATCACCGTGTCGGTGCTGTGGGAGGCGACCGGGGAGCGGGTCGGCTTCACCGAGTGGCTGCTGCTCGGGCTGCCGCTGGCCGTGGCCTCCTCCCATCTCGCCGCCGAGACGGTCCTGTTGACCACCACCCGGCGCGCCGACCGCAAGGGCCCCGTGCACATCACGGCCGAGGAGATCCAGCGGCACAGCGACCGCCCGGTCACCGGCCCCTGGACCCAGGCCGAGAAGCGCTGCGCCCTGCTCCTGGGCACGGTGGTCGCCCTGTGGTGCAGCGAGCCGCTGCACCGGGTCCCGCCGGCGATGGTCGCGCTCATCGGCGCGGTGGTCGCCGCCTCACCGGCGCTCGGCACCGTACGGCTGAAGGAGGCACTGAAGACGGTGCCCTGGTCGCTGCTGCTGTTCATGGCGGCGACGATGGCGATGGGCGTGGCGCTCACCGAGTCCGGGGCGGCGAAGTGGCTGGTGGCCGGGCTGCCTTCGGGGGTGACCCCGGTGATGTTCCTGACGGTGGTGATCGCGGTGAGCACGGCGGCCCATCTGGTCCTGCAGTCCCGTTCCGCCCGTTCCTCGGTGCTGGTCCCGCTGGTGGTCGTGGCGGCCGTGGGCGCCGGGGTGAACCCGGTCGCGGCGGCCCTCGCCTCCACGGCCGCCGCGGGCTTCTGCCACACACTGCCCGCCTCCGCCAAGCCGGTCACGCTGTTCGCCGACGTCCCCGGCGTCCCCACCTACACACCGCGCGATCTGCTCCGGCTGTCCGCCGTGCTGGCCCCGCTGACCGCCGCCCTGGTCCTGTTCTTCGCCGTCGCCGTCTGGCCCCTGCTCGGCGTCTCCGTCACCCGCTGAACACCGCGCGTCCTGCCGCATCCCTTCCCGCAAGGCCACAAGGAGTCATCCATGCTCAGCCGTGTCGTCGTAGCCCCCAGCGGCTTCAAGGAGTCGCTGTCCGCCCAGGCCGCCGCCGACGCCATCACGGCGGGCGTCCGCCGGGTGCTGCCGGACGCCGAGATCGACCGCATCCCGCTGGTGGACGGCGGTGAGGGCACCGCCTCGGCACTGGCCGCGGCGACCGGCGGGCGGCTGGTCGCCCTGGCCGCCACGGGCCCGGTCGGCGAGCCGGTCGGCACCCACTTCGCCCTGCTCGGCGCCCGGGACACCGCGGTGGTCGAGATGGCCGCGGTCGCCGGCCTCGCCCTGGTCCCCCGCACCCGGCGCGACCCCGGCGCCACCACCACCTACGGCGTCGGCGAGCTGATCAGCGCCGCGCTCGACCAGGGCGTACGGCGGATCCTGGTCGGCTGCGGCGACTCGGGCACGTCGGACGGCGGCGCGGGGGCGCTCCAGGCGCTCGGCGCACGGTTGCTGGACGCCGACGGATTCGAACTGGGCCGGGGCGGCGCGGAGTTGAGCCGACTGGCGCGGATCGACCCGTCCGGGCTCGACCCCCGGCTGAAGGACGTGGACGTGCTGGTCGCCTGCAACCCGTTCAACGTGCTGTGCGGGGAACGGGGCGTGGCCCGCGTGTTCGGCCCGCAGAAGGGCGCCACTCCCGCGCAGGTCGAGGAGTTGTCGGCGGGGCTGGAGAACTGGGCGCGGGTCCTGACCCGCGACCTCGCCGTCACCGGCACCGATCTGCGCCTCGGCCCCGGCACCGGCGCCTCCGGCGGGCTGGGCGCCGGACTCGCCGCCCTCGGCGCGCGGCTGCTGCCCCGCTTCGACGTCCTCCTCGACCACCTCGACCTGGACGCCCGGCTGGCCCGCGCCGACCTGGTGGTCACCGCCGAGGGCGCCCTGGACCACCAGACACCGCGCGGCAAGGTCCCGGCGGAGGTGGCCCGCCGCGCCAAGCTCTACGGCCGGCCGGTGCTGGCGCTCGCCGGGACGCTCGGCGAGGGTGCGCAGGACGTGCCCGGGGTGGACGCCTGCCACGGCATCCTGCCCGCGCCGATGGCCCTGGCGGAGGCGCTGGTACGGGCCGCCGAACTCCTCACGGACGCCACCGAACGCGCCCTGCGGATGATCCTGCTGGGCGCCCGGCTACCGCTGCCCGCGGCTGCTCACGCGGACGTGTCCGGCACGCACCGCCCGTCCTCCGTGCGGTAGTTCCACCGGGCGCCGTCGCGCACCAGCTCCTGCACGGCGGCCACGAAACGGTCGACGTGCTCGTCGGGCGTGCCCGCGCCGAAGCTGACCCGGATGGCGTTGAGGGACTTCTCCCCGGGCGCCGCCTCCGGGGCGCCGCACTCGCCCTGGGCCTGCGCGTCACCGCCGAGCAGGGTCCGCACCAGCGGGTGGGCGCAGAACAGCCCGTCGCGTACGCCGATGCCGTACTCGGCGGACAGCGCGGCGGCGAAGTGGGAGCTGTTCCAGCCGTCGACCACGAAGGACAGCACACCGACGCGCGGGGCGTCGTCGCCGAACAGCGACAGGAACCGCACCTCGGGCACGTCGGCAAGCCCCTCCCGCACCCGGCGGATCAGGTGCTGCTCCCGTGCGACCAGGGTGTCGAACCCGGCCTCGGTGAGCGCCTTGCAGGCGGAGGCGATGGCGTAGGCGCCGATGACGTTGGGCGAGCCGGCCTCGTGCCGGGCGGCCGTCTCGTGCCACTCGACGTCCACTCCCCCGTCCTCACGCCGGGTCACCTTGCGGCTTGCGCCGCCGCCGGCGAGGTACGGCTCGGCCTCGCGCAGCCAGTCGGACCGCCCGGCGAGGACACCGGAGCCGAACGGGGCGTACAGCTTGTGCCCGGAGAAGGCGACCCAGTCGACGTCCAGCTCACGGACGCTCACCGGGTGGTGCGGGGCCAGCTGGGCGGCGTCCAGGACGATCCGCGCACCGTGCGCGTGGGCGGCGGCGGCCAGCTCCCGTACGGGCCACAGCTCGCCGGTGACGTTGGAGGCACCGGTCACACAGACCAGGGCCGGGCCGTAGGGGTCGCGGTCGGCCAGGGCGCGCTCCAGGGTCTCGACGGCCTGCCGCGGGCTGCCCGGCGCGTCGAGGTAGGTGACCCGCGCCCCGCGCCAGGGCAGCAGGGAGGCGTGGTGCTCGGTCTCGAAGACGAAGACCTGGCAGTCGCCGGGAAGCGCGGCCGCGAGCAGGTTCAGGGAGTCCGTGGTGGACCGGGTGAACACCACCTGGTCGGCGGGGCGGCAGTCGAGGAACTCGGCGACGGCCTTGCGGGCGTTCTCGAACAGGTCGGTGGAGAGCTGGGAGAGGTACCCGGCGCCGCGGTGCACGCTGCCGTAGTACGGGGCGTACGCGGCCACGTCGTCCCACACGCGCTGCAGGGCGGGGGCGCTGGCGGCGTAGTCGAGCGCGGCGTAGGTGACCTCACCGCCGGTGACGAGCGGGACGGTGACATCCCGCCCCAGAACGGGCAGCGGGGCACAAACGGACGGGTCGGCGGCAAGGCTGGAGACAGACATGGGGAGACTCCCGTGAAGGCAGCCGGACAGACCGGCGAGGAAGGTGAAAGGGGTGTGCGGAGGCGGGGCTCTGCGGCCCTAGCGCATTCGCTTGCTCACGGAAGGCTCCCTCGAACGACCAGGACCCCTGGCCCCACACTTCTGAAAAGCGTGCGAGGGGTCCGCGCTTGCCGTAGGCCTTGCTGCCGTACGGCCTGGTCCTCACCCGGGGCACCCCGCCACGGACGGAGGGTTGCCGGACAGTCGGCCGGGGCCTGATGACTGTCACTCATGACCTGGACAGGAAACTAGGCGATCAGAGCGATGTCCCGCAACCCGTGTCCGGATCGCGGGACATCACCCACGGAACTCACGCGTTGCTGACAGCCACCCAGCGGTCCAGCACGCGCTTGGCGGCACCCGAGTCGATCGCCTCCGCCGCCTTGTCCATCCCGGCGCGGATCTGCTCCGTCAGCGGGCCGCTGCCCGGCTCCAGCGCGACCAGCGCCGCCGCCGAGTTCAGCAGCACGGCGTCCCGCACCGGGCCGCGCTCACCGTCCAGCAGCCGCCGGGCGACCTCCGCGTTGTAGGAGGCGTCCGCGCCGCGCAGCGCCTCGACCGGGACGAGGTCGACACCGACGTCCCGTGGGTCGAAGGTCTCCTCGGTCACCGTGCCGTCGCGGACCACCCACACCCGGGAGGTGGCGGTGGTCGTCAGCTCGTCGAGGCCGTCGTCGCCGCGGAACACCAGCGAGGAGTTGCCGCGTTCGGCGAACACGCCCGCCATGATGGGCGCCATCCGGGGGTCGGCGACGCCGACCGCCTGGGCCTTGACCTGGGCCGGGTTGGCCAGCGGGCCGAGGAAGTTGAACACCGTGCGGATGCCCAACTGGCCGCGGGCGGCGGCCACATGGCGCAGCGCCGGGTGGAACTTCACCGCGAAGCAGAAGGTGATCCCGGCCTCCTCCGCGACCTCCGCCACCCGCCGCGGGGTCAGCTCCAGATTGACGCCGAGCTTCTCCAGGACGTCGGAGGCGCCGGACGCCGAGGACGCGGCCCGGTTGCCGTGCTTGACGACCTTCGCGCCGGTGCCGGCGACGACGATCGAGGACATCGTGGAGATGTTCACGGTCTTGGCGCCGTCGCCGCCGGTGCCGACGATGTCGACGGTCGCCCCGGGCACCTCGATCACATTGGCGTGGTCGTACATGGCGCGTACGCAGCCGGTGATCTCCTCGACCGTCTCGCCCTTGGCGCGCAGCGCCGTCACGAACCCGGCGATCTGCGCGTCGGTCGCCTCACCGCGCATGATCACATCCATGGCCCAGGCGGTGTCGTCGGCGGTGAGGTCCCGGCCGTCCAGCAGTCCGTTCAGCAGGGCGGGCCAGGAGCGGCCCGCCGCGGTGTCGCCTCCAGCGGGGGTCACAGCGCTCATAGCCGCTCCTGATGGTCGTAGAACAGACGGAGAAAAGTCTCAGGGCCCACCCTATCCAGCCCCGGGCACGCCGAAGGGCCCCGTCCGAACACCGGACGGGGCCCTTCAGGTGGCGTGGCGAACGCAGCGATCAGTGGTGGCCGTGGCCGCTCGTGATCTCGTTGTACTCCTCGACGGTCGGCTTCGGAATCTGGGACTCCTCGCCGTAGTACGCCTCGCTGAGCTTGGCGCGCAGCTTCTCCGAGCCCTTCACCTTGCGCTCGACACCGTGCTCGTCGACCGTCGGACCGATCTCCGCCGGCTTGTACTGCTCGTGCGCGGTGAGCGTGTACAGGGCCTCCTGGCTGAGCGGCTCGTGCACCTCGATGAACTCACCGTGCGGCAGGCGCTTGATGATGCCCGACTCGCGGCCGTGCAGCACCTTGTCCCTGTCCCGGCGCTGCAGGCCGAGGCAGATGCGCTTGGTGATGATGAACGCGATGACCGGGCCGAGGAAGAACCCGATGCGCACGAACCAGGTGACCGCGTTGATCGAGAGGTGGAAGTGCGTGGCGACGATGTCGTTGCCACCACCGATCAGCATGATCATGTAGCCGGTGACCCAGGCGACACCGAAGGCCGTACGGGTCGGGGCGTTGCGCGGCCGGTCCAGGATGTGGTGCTCGCGCTTGTCCCCGGTGATCCAGGACTCGATGAACGGGTACAGCGCGATGATCCCGAGGAAGAGACCGAACAGCACCAGCGGGATGAACACGCCCAGGACCAGGGTGTGGCCCCAGAAGTTGATCTCCCAGCCGGGCATGGCGCGGACCAGACCCTCGGCGAAGCCCATGTACCAGTCGGGCTGGGCACCCGTGGAGACCATGTCCGGGCGGTACGGGCCCAGGTTCCAGATCGGGTTGATCGAGGCGATGCCGGCGAGCAGCGCGATGAAGCCGAAGACCAGGAAGAAGAAGCCTCCCGCCTTGGCCATGTACACCGGCAGCAGCGGCATGCCGACGACGTTCTTGTTGGTCCGTCCGGGACCCGCGAACTGCGTGTGCTTGTGGTAGAAGACCAGGATCAGGTGGCCGACCACCAGACCGAGCATGATGCCCGGCAGCAGCAGGATGTGGATCGAGTAGAACCGCGCGACGAAGTCGGTGCCGGGGAACTCCCCGCCGAACAGGAACATCGAGATGTACGTGCCGACGATCGGCACGGACAGGATCGCGCCCTGCGTGAAGCGGACACCGGTGCCGGAGAGCAGGTCGTCCGGCAGCGAGTAGCCGGTGAAGCCGGTGAACATGCCCAGCACGAACAGCAGGAAGCCGAACAGCCAGTTGATCTCACGCGGCTTGCGGAACGCGCCGGTGAAGAAGACGCGCATCATGTGCACGAACATGCCGGCGAGGAAGACGATCGCCGCCCAGTGGTGGATCTGCCGGATGAGCAGACCGCCGCGCACGTCGAAGCTGATCTCCAGGGTGGAGGCGTACGCCTCCGACATCAGCTGGCCCTGCAGCGGGACGTAGGAGCCGTGGTACTCCACCTCGTTCATCGACGGGTGGAAGAACAGCGTCAGATACACACCCGTGAGGATGATGATCAGGAAGCTGTACAGGCAGATCTCGCCCAGCATGAAGGACCAGTGGTCCGGGAAGATCTTGCGCATGTTGGCCTTGGCCAGGGAGTAGATCCCGAGCCGGCCGTCGGCCCAGTCGGCGACGCGCTCGCCGGCCGGTGCCTTCCCGCGAGAGCGGGACTCGGTGCTGGTGTTGGTGCTCATCCGCGCTCCCAGAATGCAGGACCGACGGGCTCTTCGAAGTCACTGAGCGCTTCGAGGTAGCCCTCGTCGTTCACGCCGATCCGCAGCTGCGGCAGGGCGTGACCGGCGGGACCGAAGATCACCTTGGCACCGTCGGAGAGGTCGAAGGTGGACTGGTGGCAGGGGCACAGCACGTGGTGCGTCTGCTGCTCGTACAGGGAGATCGGGCAACCGACGTGGGTGCAGATCTTCGAGTACGCGAGGATGCCCTCGTGCGACCACTCGAGCGTGCGCTTGTCCTTGATGTCGTCCGGCTGGATGCGGACGATCATCAGGGCGGCCTTGGCGATCTCGTTGTTGAAGTCGTGGTCGTGCTCTTCCAGGCCCTCGGGCTTGGCGAACGTCAGCGAGCCGGTCACGATGTCCGAGGGGCGCATCGGCTCCCCGGTGTTCTGGTTGATGATCAGCTTGCCCTTGGACCACAGGGTGTGGCGCAGCTTGTCCTCGGGCAGCGGGCCCAGGTCGCGCAGCAGCACGACGCCGGACAGCGGCACCAGGGTGAGCGCGCCGAACATGGTGGTGCGGATCAGCTTGCGCCGCCCGAGCTGGGACTCCTTCGCGCCCTGGCGGAAGTCGTCCATGACCTTGGCGCGGACCTCGGGCTCGGCCGCGATCGCGTGCCGCTCGTCGGTCAGCTCCTCGTCGGACATCAGCGTGCGGGCCCAGTGGACCGCGCCCGCGCCGATGGCGAACAGCGCGATGCCGAGCGTCACACCGAGCGCGAAGTTCAGGGCGCTGATGTGACCGAACGGGAAGATGTAGACGATCTTCTCGACCGGGATCGCCACGAACGCGGCGATGAAGCCGATGGTGGCCAGCATCGAGAGCG
Organism: Streptomyces sp. NPDC052012; assembly: GCF_040689265.1. Taxonomy (NCBI): domain Bacteria; kingdom Bacillati; phylum Actinomycetota; class Actinomycetes; order Kitasatosporales; family Streptomycetaceae; genus Streptomyces; species Streptomyces sp. NPDC052012. The sequence continues at coordinate 542,313 of NZ_JBFAXA010000001.1, read as the reverse complement.
TGAACAGCAGGGCGACCGTGCGCTCGGACCGCTTGGCGGCCCGCTCGTCGATGTCCTGGATCCGGTGCTCGTGGGGCGGCAGCCCCGGGTCGGCGAACGGGTGCTTCTCGTCAGCGACCCTTACCGCGCCGTGGGCGGTGTCCTGCTCAGCGGGCAGGTTCTCTTCTGGAATGTCTTGGCTACTCATGACTTCTTGGCCTTTGCGGTCCGAGCGGCGACCCACACAGCGACGACGATCAGCCCGCCGAGACCGAAGATCCAGCCGAACAGACCCTCACTGACCGGGCCGAGCCCGCCCAGCTCCAGGCCGCCCGGGCTCTCGGAGTCCTGGCTGTTGACCTCGTCCAGGTACGCGATGATGTCCTTCTTGTTCTGCTCCGACAGGGTGCTGTCGGGGAAGGAAGGCATGTTCTGCGGACCGGTGAGCATGGCCTCGTAGATGTGCTTCGGGTCGACGTCCTCGAGGTCCGGCGCGTACTTGCCGTGCGTCAGGGCGCCACCCTTACCGGTGAAGTTGTGGCACTGCGCGCAGTTGTTGCGGAACAGTTCACCGCCCTTGGCGATGTCGGCGCCCTCGGGGCCGTACTGCTCCTCGGTCGGGATGGCCGGGCCGGCGCCCAGGGAGGCGATGTACGCCGCCAGCTGGTCGATCTCGGCCTGGGTGTAGACCGGCTTCTTGCGCGGAACCTGCGCGCCCTGCGAGGTCGCGGCCGGCATACGGCCGGTGGCGACCTGGAAGTCCACGGCCGCGGCGCCCACGCCCACCAGGCTCGGCCCGTCGGAGGTGCCCTGACCGCCGGTGCCGTGGCAGCTGGCGCAGCCGACCGCGTAGAGCTTCTTTCCCTCCTCGATGGTGAGGGACTGGGCGGTTTCGTCGGCCTGCGCCTTGTCCGCGGGTGCGAACACGGCGTACAGCCCCCCGGTGCATGCCAGCGCGAGGAGTAGGACGACGAGCGCCGCCAGCGGGTGGCGTCGTCGTGCGGAGAGCTTTTTCACGGATTACCCCGGTGTCAGGATCTTCTGCGTCGATGCTTCTGGATGGGTGCGCTTCGTCAGCGCGCTCGGTTGCCGGCCCGGCTACTTGATCATGTAGATCGTGGCGAAGAGGCCGATCCAGACGACGTCGACGAAGTGCCAGTAGTAGGACACGACGATGGCCGCGGTCGCCTGCTCGTGGGTGAACCTCCGGGCCGCGTAGGTGCGTCCGAGGACCAGCAGGAAGGCGATGAGACCGCCCGTCACGTGCAGGCCGTGGAAGCCGGTGGTCAGGTAGAACACCGAGCCGTACGGGTCGGACGAGAGCGACAGGCCCTCGTGCTTGACCAGCTCGGTGTACTCGAAGACCTGACCGCCGATGAACACCGCGCCCATGATGAACGTGACGATGAACCAGCCCCGGAGCTTCTTCACGTCACCGCGCTCGGCGGCGAACACGCCGAGCTGGCAGGTGAGGGAGGAGAGCACCAGGATCGTGGTGTTCGTCGCCGAGAACGGGAAGTTCAGGGTGTCGGCCTTCTCCGACCAGAAGTCGGGTCCGGTCACCGATCGCAGGGTGAAGTACATCGCGAAGAGGGCCGCGAAGAACATCAGCTCGGAACTCAGCCAGATGATGGTTCCGACGCTGGTGAGGTTCGGCCGGTTGACCGACGGGTGCGCGTGCCCGGTATCTACTGTCGTTGCTGTCGCCACGACCGACATTATGTCGGTCGCTTATCCCGCCCTCACTCCGGGGGGTGCCGTTCGGAGTGTCTTGCCCCGCCATACCGGTGTTGACGTGGTGTTCAAGGGAGTAGCATCCGGCCCAACGGGCTTGTCCTTACGACGCTGACGTCACGGAGGAAGCATGCAGCCGACCGCCACAGTGCTGGTGTACAGCGACGATGCGAACACGCGGGAGCAGGTGCGGTTGGCCACCGGCCGGCGGCCGGCGCCGGATGTTCCTGTGGTGGAGTTCGTGGAGTGTGCGACTCCGGCCGCGGTGATCAGTGAGCTGGACAAGGGCGGGATCGACGTCTGTGTGCTGGACGGTGAGGCCGTGCCGATGGGGGGCATGGGGCTGTGCCGGCAGATCAAGGACGAGGTGTTCCAGGCCCCGCCGGTGCTGCTGCTCATCGGGCGGCCTCAGGACGCGTGGCTGGCCACGTGGAGCCGGGCCGAGGCGGCGGTGACGCTGCCGGTGGAGCCGGTGGAGTTCGCGTCTGCCCTGGCTTCCTTGTTGCGGTCGAAGAGGCTGCAGAGCGCCTAAGGGCTCGGGGCGGTCTGGAGCGCGGCGAGTGCGGCGTCGTCGTGGCTGGTCGCGCCCACGCGGTAGCCGCACATCGATACAGCCCCGCGCCCCTGACGTCAGTCACGCAGCCCAAGGTCGAAGCCTGGCCGCTTCTTGCGGGGTTGCGTCGGGGCCCGATGACAAGGCGCTGCCCTGGCGCCACTTCTCCCACGGGACGTTCCAGTCGCCGAAGCCGTTGCCGAAGGGTTCCATCGTGTCGCCGTCGGAGTTGACGACCTTGACCAGGTCGCCCTCGCGGACCGTGTCGAAGAACCACTGGGCGTTGGCGGTGTTCATGCCGACGCAGCCGTGGCTGACGTTGGCGTAGCCCTGGGAGCCGACGGACCAGGGGGCGGCGTGGACGTACTCGCCGCTCCAGGTGACGCGTGTGGCGAAGTAGACGTCGAGGTCGTAGGACTCGGAGGAGCCCTCGGCGATGCCGACCGTGGTGCTGCGCATGCGTACGAAGCGTTCCTTGCCGAGGACGACCTTGACGCCGTTGCGGGTCTCGAAGCCCGGTTTGCCGGTCGTCACGGGGATCGTCTTGATCTCCTCGCCGTTCTTGTAGACCGTCAGCTGGTGTGCCGCGGCGTCCGTGACGGCTATGACGCGGTCGCCCGTGGTGATCGTCAGGGGCTTGGCCTTGCCGCCGCGGAGGCGGTCGTTGATCTTGATGCCCTCCAGGTTGCTGCGCACCCGGACGGTGGCGCGGGTGGGCCAGTAGTCCTTGGGGCGGTAGTGGAGCTTCTTGTCGTCCACCCAGTACCAGCTGCCGGTCACCGCGGGCGTGGACGTGACCTTCAGGGACCGTTCCACGACGGCCCGCTGGGCGCGGTCCTTGACCGGGGCGTTCAGCTCGGCGGTGATGGGTTGGCCGACGCCGTAGGTGCCCGCCTTGGGGCCGAACGTGACGCCCAGGCGCTTGGTGGTGGAAGGCTTGCCCGTGGTGAAGGTGATCACCTTGCGCCCCGGTGCCCCGTCCTCGTCCTCGGTGCTCACGCGCACCGTGTACTGGGCATGGGCGGCCAGCGGTGAGGTGCTGTGCCAGCGGCTGCCGTCCGCGGAGAGTTCGCCCGCGACGTAGCGGCCCGCGGCGTCCCTGGCGGTGACGTCCGTGATGCGGCCGTCGTCGTCCTCTGCGACGACCTCCAGGGGTTTGTCCGGGTCGACGGTCTTCTTGTCGCCGGTGGGCCCGTTGAAGGAGATGTGGTCCGCCGCGTCGTACGGCTCGGCGGACAGCGGGTTGCCGTCGGCTCCGCAGCCGGTGACGCCCGCGCCGAGGGCGATCACCAGCAGCGTGCAGCCGAGGACGGTACGGGTGCGCGGGTGGTGGCTCATGACCTCACGCTAGGAAGGCCCGTCAACCATGGCGCGCTGGACGACTCGATCGAGTGATGTGCATTGCGGCAACGGCAGGGGCCCGGACGCTCCTGACGGAGTGTCCGGGCCCCGAAGTGCCGTTCCGCGTGCTACTGGGTGCGGTTCTCACCGCGGTAGTACTCGAAGACCCAGCCCCAGATGCTGGCCAGGATCAGCGGCATCGCGAAGTACATCAGCCACCAGCCGATGGCGACGGACAGGAAGGCGAAGGCGCCACCGATGCCCAGGAAGAGCGGCTGCCAGCTGTGCGGGCTGAAGAACCCGACCTCGCCGGCGTCGTCCGCGACGTCCGCCTCCTTGTCGTCCTGCGCGCCCACGTCGACCCGCTTGGCCGTGAAGCCGAGGTAGAAGCCGATCATGATCGCCAGACCGAAGGCGAGGAAGAGGGCGGTGGTGCCGGCCGGCTCCTTCGACCACACGCCATAGACGACCGCCATGGCGAGGAGGAAGACGCTCAGCCACATGAACATCTTGCCCTGGATCTTCACTTGCCGGCCTCCTTGCCCCCAGCGAGGGCCTTCTCGCCGTGACCGATGTTCTCGAGCTCGTCGAGCGCGGCGATCTCCGGGTGGTGCAGGTCGAACGCCGGGGATTCACTGCGGATCCGCGGCAGGGTGAGGAAGTTGTGCCGCGGCGGCGGGCAGGAGGTCGCCCACTCCAGGGAGCGGCCGTAGCCCCACGGGTCGTCGACGCCGACCGGCTTGCCGTACTTGGCCGTCTTCCAGATGTTGTAGAAGAACGGCAGGATCGACAGGCCGAGCAGGAACGAGGCGATCGTGGAGACGGTGTTCAGCGCGGTGAAGCCGTCGGCCGCGAGGTAGTCCGCGTACCGGCGCGGCATGCCCTCGGCACCCAGCCAGTGCTGGACCAGGAAGGTGCCGTGGAAGCCGATGAACAGCGTCCAGAAGGTGATCTTGCCGAGGCGCTCGTCGAGCAGCTTGCCGGTGAACTTCGGCCACCAGAAGTGGAAGCCGGAGAACATCGCGAACACCACGGTGCCGAAGACGACGTAGTGGAAGTGAGCCACCACGAAGTACGAGTCGGAGACGTGGAAGTCCAGCGGCGGCGAGGCCAGGATGACGCCGGTCAGACCACCGAAGGTGAAGGTGATGAGGAAGCCGGTCGCCCACAGCATCGGCGTCTCGAAGGAGAGACTGCCCTTCCACATGGTGCCGATCCAGTTGAAGAACTTCACACCGGTCGGGACCGCGATCAGGAAGGTCATGAAGGAGAAGAACGGCAGCAGCACACCACCGGTGACGTACATGTGGTGCGCCCACACCGTCACCGACAGGCCGGCGATCGCGATGGTCGCGCCGATCAGACCCATGTAGCCGAACATCGGCTTGCGGGAGAAGACCGGGATGACCTCACTGATGATGCCGAAGAACGGCAGCGCGATGATGTACACCTCGGGGTGGCCGAAGAACCAGAAGAGGTGCTGCCACAGCAGCGCTCCGCCGTTGGCCGAGTCGAAGATGTGCGAGCCGAACTTGCGGTCCGCCTCCAGCGCGAACAGCGCGGCGGCGAGCACCGGGAAGGCGAGCAGGACCAGCACACCGGTCAGCAGCACGTTCCAGGTGAAGATCGGCATGCGGAACATCGTCATGCCCGGGGCGCGCATGCAGATGATCGTGGTGATGAAGTTGACCGAGCCGAGGATGGTGCCGAAGCCGGAGAAGGCCAGACCCATGATCCACATGTCGGCGCCGATGCCCGGCGAGCGGACCGCGTCCGACAGCGGGGAGTAGGCGAACCAGCCGAAGTCGGCCGCGCCGTCCGGCGTGAGGAAGCCGCCCACGGCGATCAGCGAGCCGAACAGGTACAGCCAGTAGGCGAACATGTTCAGCCGCGGGAAGGCCACGTCGGGCGCGCCGATCTGCAGCGGCATGATCCAGTTGGCGAAACCGGCGAACAGCGGCGTCGCGAACATCAGCAGCATGATCGTGCCGTGCATCGTGAACGCCTGGTTGAACTGCTCGTTCGACATGATCTGCGTGCCCGGACGGGCCAGCTCGGCGCGCATGAACAGCGCCATCACGCCACCGATGCAGAAGAACGCGAACGACGTCACCAGATACAGCGTGCCGATCGTCTTGTGGTCCGTGGTCGTCAGCCACTTGACCACGACGCTGCCACGGGTGTGGCGCCGGACCGGCAGCTCGTCCTCGTAGTGGGACCCTGCTGCCGCGGCACCCTGGGGTTCGTTGAGGATGCTCACAGGATGTTCGACTCCCGGTTCTTCTCGTGGCCCGACTGCGGGATGCCCGCGGGCACGTAACCGGTCTGCCCCTTCTTCACGAGGTCCTTCAGGTGCTGCTCGTAGCGCTCAGGGGAGACGACCTTGACGTTGAACAGCATCCGGGAGTGGTCCACGCCGCAGAGTTCGGCGCACTTGCCCAGGAAGGTGCCCTCCTTGTTGGGGGTCACCTCGAAGGCGTTGGTGTGGCCCGGGATGACGTCCTGCTTCATCAGGAACGGCACCACCCAGAAGGAGTGGATGACGTCACGCGAGGTCAGGACGAAGCGGACCCGCTTGCCCTCGGGCAGCCACAGGGTGGGGCCCGGGTTGCCGGTCTGCGCGTTGCGCGTGCCGGGGGTACCGCAGTCGTAGACACCGCCGGCGTTGGCCGGGAAGGCGTCCTTGTAGCGGTTCGGGATCGCCTCGAGCTCTGCGGACTTCTTCGCGTCGCCCGTGGAACCGTCGACGTTCTCGACGTAGTTGAAGCACCAGCTCCACTGGAAGCCGACCACGTTGACGGTGACGTCGGGCTTCTTCTCGAGCTTCAGGAGCTCGGATTCGTCACGGGCGGTGAAGTAGAACAGCACCGAGACGATGATGAGCGGAACCACCGTGTACAGCGCCTCGATGGGCATGTTGTACCGGGTCTGCGGAGGAACTTCGACCTTGGTGCGGCTGCGCCGGTGGAAGAAAGCACTCCACAGGATCAGGCCCCACACCAGCACGCCGACGGCGAGCGCGGCAGCCCAGGATCCCTGCCACAGGGAGAGGATCCGCGGAGCCTCTTCCGTGGTCGGGGTGGGCATACCAAGGCGGGGGAAGTCCTCCCATGTGCAACCGGTGGCGGTCGCCAGGACCAGGCCCGCGGTCAGTGCCTGCAGCAGCTTCCGCCGCATCGGGCGCCGCGGCGAGCGGTCGGAGCCGTTGGGACTCACGTAGCGCCTTCCCGAGAGTCTCGCCCGCGCGGATCGGCTGCGGCCTGGCCTTCTCGCTGGTCGGTCGCCGCCCTGCGACGGGCAGGGGTTTGGATGTTTATGCGGACCAAACCCTAGCCGACGCCATTCTGGGCTTCGCCAGGAGGGGTGCCTAGTCACTCCGTGGGTTAGCTGAATTGGCGGGTGCGGGTTCGTGGGGGCTGGTCGCGCAGTTCCCCGCGCCCCTGGGTCGGCTGCCGTTGCCGGAGTTCTAACGTTGGGGTATGGGCTACTTCGATGCCGCTTCCGGCGTTCCTCTCCATCCCGTTGCGCGGCAGGCGCTGATGGCTTCCCTCGATGAAGGGTGGGCCGATCCTGCGCGGTTGTACCGGGAGGGGCGCAGGGCCCGGATGCTGCTGGATGCGGCGCGGGAGGCGGCTGCCGAGGCGGTGGGGTGCCGGGCGGACGAGGTGGTGTTCACGGCGTCGGGGACGGCGGCCGTGCACTCCGGGATCGCGGGGGCACTGGCCGGGCGGCGGCGGGTGGGGCGCCACCTGATCGTGTCCGCGGTCGAACACTCTTCGGTGCTCCATGCGGGGGAAGTTCACCAGGCCGGCGGAGGCTCGGTCACCGAGGTGGCGGTGAACCGGGAGGGGGCGGTGGTCCCTTCGGGTTACGCCGAGGCGCTGCGGCCGGACACCGCGCTGGCGTGTCTGCAGTCGGCAAACCACGAGGTGGGGACCGTGCAGCCGGTCGCCGAGGTGGCCGAGGTGTGCCGGGCGGCCGGGGTGCCGCTGCTGGTGGACGCGGCGCAGTCACTGGGGTGGGGGCCGGTGGAGGGCGACTGGTCGCTGCTCACGGCGAGTGCCCACAAGTGGGGCGGGCCGTCCGGCGTAGGGCTCCTCGTCGTGCGCAAGGGCGTGCGCTTCGCACCGCAGGGACCGGCCGACGAGCGGGAGTCGGGCCGGGCGCCCGGTTTCGAGAACATCCCGGCGATCGTGGCCGCGGTGGCGTCCCTGCGGGCGGTACGGGCGGAGGCGGTCCAGGAGGCGGCCCGCCTGCGGGAGCTGACGGAACGGATCCGGACCCGGGTGCCCCAGCTCGTACCGGACGTGGAGGTGGTGGGCGATCCGGAGCGCCGCCTGCCCGGCATCGTCACGTTCTCCTGTCTCTATGTCGACGGAGAGACAGTCCTGCACGAGCTGGACCGGAGCGGCTTCTCCGTCTCGTCCGGCTCGTCCTGCACGAGCAGCACCCTGATGCCGAGCCATGTGCTGAAGGCGATGGGCGTCCTCAGCGAGGGCAATGTCCGCGTGTCGCTGCCGCCGGGTACGCAGGAGGAAGACGTGGAGCGCTTCCTGTCCGTGCTGCCGGGCGTGGTGGCGGACGTACGGGAGAAGCTGGGCGCACCGACGCCGGCTCCGGCGACCGTCGAGGAGGACGTCCTCGTGGTCGACGCCCTCGGCAGGCGCTGCCCGATCCCGGTCATCGAACTGGCCAAGGTGATCGGTGACGTGCCGATGGGCGGCCTGGTCCGCGTCCTCTCCGACGACGAGGCGGCCCGCCTGGACATCCCGGCATGGTGCGAGATGAGGGAGCAGGAGTACGTGGGCGAGGAGCCGGCAGACCGAGGAACGGCTTACGTGGTCCGCCGGATCAGCTGACTCATCCCGGGGGCGCGGGGCTGTGTCGATGTGCGGCTCCGCCGCGTGGGCGCGACCAGCCCCCACACACCCGCACCCGGCGAACTACCTCAGATGCCCCCGGACCTCTTCCGCGGCCTCGTCCCCGTACGCCTTCGTGAAGCGCTCCATGAAGTGCCCCCGCCTCAGCTGATACTCCTGCGTACCGACCGTCTCGATGACCAGCGTGGCGAGCATGCACCCCACCTGCGCCGCCCGCTCCAGCGAGACGCCCCAGACCAGTCCCGACAGGAATCCCGCCCGGAAGGCGTCCCCGACCCCCGTCGGATCCGCCTTGCGCTCCTCGTCCGGGCAGCCGACCTCGATCGGGTCCTCACCGGCCCGCTCGATACGGACACCCCGAGCCCCGAGCGTCGTGACCCGGTGCCCCACCCGGTCCAGGATCTCCGCGTCGCTCCAGCCGGTCTTGCTCTCGATGAGCCCCTTCTCGTACTCGTTGGAGAAGAGGTAGGTCGCCCCGTCCAGCAGTATCCGGATCTCCTCGCCGTTCATCCGGGCGATCTGCTGGGAGAAGTCCGCGGCGAACGGGATACCCCGCGAGCGGCACTCCTCGGTGTGCCGGAGCATCGCCTCCGGGTCGTCGGCGCCGATGGAGACCAGGTCGAGGCCGCCCACCCGGTCGGCGACGGTCTTCAGCTCGATCAGGCGGGCCTCGCTCATCGCGCCCGTGTAGAAGGAGCCGATCTGGTTGTGGTCGGCGTCCGTGGTGCACACGAAGCGGGCCGTGTGCAGCGTGTCGGAGATCCGCACGGAGTCGGTGTCGACGCCGTGCCGCTCCAGCCAGGCCCGGTATTCGTCGAAGTCGAAGCCGGCCGCGCCGACCAGGATCGGGCGGGTCCCGAGCTGTCCCATCCCGAAGGCGATGTTCGCCCCCACGCCGCCGCGGCGCACGTCGAGGTTGTCGACCAGGAACGACAGCGAGACCGTGTGCAGCTGGTCCGCGACGAACTGGTCGGCGAAGCGCCCGGGGAAGGTCATGAGGTGGTCGGTGGCGATGGAGCCGGTGACTGCGATGCGCACGGCGTGGACTCTCCTGAGGGAGGCGGTTTGACACTTCACGCTACCGGGTGGGGACGGCCCGTAGAAGCAGCCAAAACTACCCGATAGTAGATCTTTCTTCGTGACCTTCGACGTGCGTACGGTGCGAACATGACGAAGCTCAAGGTTCACACGCCCGACCCGGCCGACCTCGAAGGCGACCTGGCGTCGCTGCGCGGCGACTGCGCCCGGATGGTTCCCCACTGGGCCGCGCCGGAGCGGACCGCGGCACGGCCGGTGTCCCCGTCCCTGATCCACGGTGTGAGCGTGCCGTCGTCGTCGGCCCGGCTGCTGGACGCGATGTCGGAGTACGGCGACTGACAGATCCGCGCTCGCTCCCTCCGCGCTCCAGGGGAACCGCGCGCTCCCCCGCTGCGTCCCATCGCTGTCCCCCGTAAAGGGGATGCGGGATACGACCCACCAGCGGTCCGGGTACGACCGGGCAAGGGTCTACCGGGACAGCTGTGCAGCCGAAGGAGCGATGCGGTGAACACCGAGCGACCCGAGAACGACGACGCCGAGGCAAGGGCCGACGGCAGCGTGCGCGGCACCGGGGGAGCTTCGGGCAGTGAGGAACCGAGCTCCGCCGAGGCCGAGGCGTCGCAGAAGGAGCCTGCGGAGGCCGAGACCGAGGCCGAGGCCGAGGCGGAGACCAGGGCCGAGAGTGAGACCGAGGCCGAGGCCGGCGCCGAGGGGGACGGGGCCGTCGAACCGGGGCCCGAGCCTGAGCCAGGGACTGAGCCGTCCCCCCGGCGGCGCACCTCCGCGCTCATCGCCTCCGTCGCCGCCGCCGTGCTGCTCGTCGGCGGGGGTGGGGCGTATCTCGCCACGAGCCTGTCCGGTGGTTCCGGGTCGGACGGCACCCCCGGAGCCAACGGGGACGCCACTCCCCCGCCGCTGACGCTGGACGGCTACTCCGAGGACGCGGCGCCCGGGATCGCGCCCGGTGAACCCGATCCGTACGGCGCCGTCTACCGCGCCGACGGGACCCTTCCCGAGGGTCCCGGCTCCGCGCCGGTGTACCGCACGCGCGGTCAGGTCACCGAGGCGCAGGTCACCGAGTTGGCGAAGGCGCTCGGCCTGGACGGGGATCCGGTGGCCGAGGGGCAGAGCTGGCGGATCGGCGGGAAGGACGGCTCCGGGCCCACGCTGCGGGTGGACAAGGCGGCCCCCGGTTCCTGGACGTTCAGCCGGTACACCCCGGGCACCGACAACTGCAAGGGCGACGTGTGCAAGACGCCCCCTGCCGGCGGTGACCCCGTGGTGAGCGAGGCCGCCGCGAAGAAGGCTGCCGCGCCCGTGCTGAAGGCCGTGGGCCAGGACGACGCGAAGATCGACGCGAGTCAGGTCCTGGGTGCCAACCGGATGGTGAACGCCCAGCCCGAGATCGGCGGGCTGCCGACGCACGGCTGGGCGACCGGGATCGTCGTCGGCGCCAAGGGCGAGGTCGTCGGCGGCAGCGGACGGCTCGCGGAGCCGGTGAAGGGTGACACCTACCCGGTGGTGAGCGCCGACCGGGCGCTGGAGCTGATGAACGCGGCGCCGCGCGCCGACTCCCGGGCGGGCATCGGGGGCTGCGCCAGCCCCGTGCCGCTGGACGAGGCGGGCGGCCGGCCGGATCCGTGCGAGGGGGCGACCACGCTGCCGAAGCAGGAGCAGAAGGACACGCTGACCGTGGAGAAGGCGGTGTTCGGGCTGGCCGCGCACGCCGTGGACGGGCGGCAGGCGCTTGTGCCGTCCTGGCTGTTCGAGGTGCGGCCCAAGGGCGCGACGGACACCCTCACCGTGACGCATCCGGCGGTGGAGCCGAAGTACATCGAGCAGCCCGAGCGGCCCGGGCAGCCGTCCGTGGCGCCCAGCAAGCCCGGTGACGAGCCGACCTCGGCCCCGTCCACCCGGGACGTGGACGTGCAGGGGTACACCGCCGAGGGCGGTGAGCTGACCGTGGTCTTCTCGGGCGGGGTGTGCGCCGACTACGACGTGCGGGCCGACGAGAGCGGGGACCGGGTGAAGGTCACCGTGACCGAGACCCCGTGGCCGGGCAAGGTCTGCATCATGATCGCCAAGCAGTACCAGAAGACGGTGCAGCTCGACGCGCCGCTCGGTGACCGCGAGGTCGTCGACGCGGACGGCGAGCCGGTCCCGCTGCACAAGGACGGCGCCCGGCTGCCGGCCCCGCCGACCCAGACCCGCTAGCACCGGGACATGCCCGAAGGCGGCGGCCCTGTCGGAGGGGGCCGCCGCCTTCGTCGTGCTCGGGGCTTGCGAGGACTCCGGGCTCAGCTGAAGGAGTCGCCGCAGGCGCAGGAGCCGGTGGCGTTCGGGTTGTCGATCGTGAAGCCCTGCTTCTCGATGGTGTCGACGAAGTCGATGGTGGCACCGCCCAGGTACGGGGCGCTCATCCGGTCGGTGACGACCTTCACACCGCCGAAGTCCTTCACCACGTCACCGTCGAGCGAGCGCTCGTCGAAGAACAGCTGGTAACGCAGGCCGGAGCAGCCACCGGGCTGAACGGCGACACGCAGCGCGAGGTCGTCACGGCCTTCCTGGTCGAGCAGGGCCTTGACCTTGGCCGCGGCGGCGTCGGTCAGGATGATGCCGTCGGTGACGGTGGTGGTCTCGTCCGATACGGACATCTACATCTCTCCCGGGTTGTACGGAGACTGCTTGCCGACGGTTGCAACCGGCGGGGCCGCGGATTCATTCCGGGCCGGGGCTCGCGTTGTTCGGCTCCTGCTTCATGCTCGCACACGCCTGCGCAAGCGGAAAACGTCCCTAGTGGACCTTCCGGGAATGAATCGCGGCCGTTCGGGATTCACGTCACATGGACGCTATGGCCATCGTCAAAGTGACGTGAACCAGTTATGATAGATAGCGTCAATCCGACGAAAAGTCGGAAAGGTGTCCCGCTTGTCCCGCCGGTCCGGTCCTGACGGACCCGGCGAGCCGCAGAACAGAAAGGGTGCGTGTCGTGACCACCGCCCAGACCCAGGAGCTCGACGTACAGCCGACGCCCCTCGCCCTGCTGCTCCTCGGCCGTGAGGCCGACCCGAGGAGCGAGCGCGGTGTGGAGTGTCCCGGCGACCTGCCCTCGCCGTCCGACCCGGACCTGGTGGAGCGCGCCCGCAGGGCGAAGGAGAAGCTCGGGGACAAGGTCTTCGTGCTCGGCCACCACTACCAGCGCGACGAGGTCATCCAGTTCGCCGACGTCACGGGCGACTCCTTCAAGCTGGCCCGGGACGCGGCCGCGCGCCCGCAGGCCGAGTACATCGTGTTCTGCGGTGTGCACTTCATGGCGGAGTCGGCGGACATCCTGACGTCCGACGACCAGAAGGTGGTCCTGCCCGACCTCGCGGCCGGCTGCTCGATGGCCGACATGGCGACGGCCGAGCAGGTCGCCGAGTGCTGGGACGTGCTGACCGAGGCCGGCATAGCCGAGCAGGTCGTGCCGGTGTCGTACATGAACTCCTCCGCCGACATCAAGGCGTTCACCGGCAAGCACGGCGGCACCATCTGCACGTCGTCCAACGCCAAGCGGGCGCTGGACTGGGCGTTCGAGCAGGGTGAGAAGGTCCTCTTCCTGCCCGACCAGCACCTCGGTCGCAACACCGCCGTGCGGGACATGGGGATGTCGCTGGAGGACTGCGTCGTCTACAACCCGCACAAGCCGAACGGCGGGCTGACCGCGGACGAGCTGCGGGCCGCGAAGATGATCCTGTGGCGCGGCCACTGCTCGGTGCACGGCCGGTTCAGCCTCGACTCCGTGAACGACGTGCGTGAGCGCATCCCGGGTGTGAACGTCCTCGTGCACCCCGAGTGCAAGCACGAGGTCGTGGCCGCGGCGGACTACGTCGGGTCGACCGAGTACATCATCAAGACGCTGGAGGCCGCCCCGGCCGGCTCCAAGTGGGCCATCGGGACCGAGCTGAACCTGGTACGCCGGCTCGCGAACCGGTTCGCGCCGGAGGGCAAGGAGGTCGTCTTCCTCGACAAGACGGTCTGCTTCTGCTCGACCATGAACCGCATCGACCTGCCGCACCTGGTGTGGGCGCTGGAGTCGCTCGCCGAGGGCAACCTGGTCAACCGGATCGAGGTCGACAAGGAGACGGAGGCGTTCGCCAAGCTGGCGCTGGAGCGGATGCTGGCGCTTCCCTAGCCGGTTCCCTCCCCACCCACCCGCCCGTTCAGGGTGTTTCACGGCCCGAGGCCCCGTCCGACCACCTTCGGTGGCGGACGGGGCCTCGGCCGTCTCGGAGCGTCAGACCTGCGCCGGCTGCGGGTCGTCGTCCGTGGCAGGAGCCGACTCCACCGCCGTCTTCCCCTTCTTCGCCGCCCGCTTCTTCGCGCGCCGCTCCTTGCGGAGTTCCAGCATCGCGTAGAGCGTCGGGACGAGGAGCAGGGTCAGCAGGGTCGACGTGACCAGGCCGCCGATCACGACCACGGCCAGCGGCTGGGCGATGAAGCCGCCCTCGCCGGTGATGCCGAGCGCCATCGGGAGCAGGGCGAAGATCGTCGCCAGGGCCGTCATCAGGATCGGCCGCAGCCGGTGCCGGCCACCCTCCACGACGGCCTCGACGACGCCGTAGCCCTGCCGGCGGTACTGGTTGATCAGGTCGATCAGCACGATCGCGTTGGTGACCACGATGCCGATCAGCATCAGCATGCCGATCATCGCCGGGACGCCCATCGGGGTGCCCGTCGCGACCAGCAGACCGATCGCGCCGGTCGCCGCGAACGGGATGGACACCAGCAGGATCAGCGGCTGGGCGAGCGAGCGGAACGTGCCGACCAGCAGCATGAAGACGATCGCGATAGCCGCCAGCATCGCCAGGCCCAGGCTGCCGAACGCCTCCTCCTGGTCCTCGGACACACCGCCGATCTCCGCCGTCGCACCCGCGGGCAGCGTCAGCGCGTTGATCTTCGACTGGAGTTCCGCGCTCACCGCGCCGGTGTTGTCACCGGTCGGCTTGGCGGTGATGGTCGCCGCGCGCTGGCCGTCGATGCGGGTCATCGACACCGGGCCGTCCACCAGCTCGACGGTCGCGATGTCGCCCAGCTTCGCCTTGCCCAGGTTCAGGTTCTTCAGCTGCGCCAGGGTGGTGGCCGGCTTGGCCGAGGTGATGACGACGTCGCGCTCGGTGTCGTCCAGGATCGCCTTGCCGGCCGGGGTGCCCCGGACCGCCTGGGCGACGGCCGCGCCGAGGGTCTGGTCGTCGAAGCCGGCCGCGGCGGCCTTGTCGTTGGCCTTCACCGAGATGCGCGGCACGCTCTGCGCCAGGTCGCTGGTGACGTCGGTGACGTCGTCCAGGGCGGCCACCGCCTCCTGGACCTGATCGGCCGCCTTGCGCAGCACCTGTGCGTCGGCCGCCTTGACGATCACGCTCAGGTCCTGGCTGCCGAAGCCGTCACCGGCGGCGATGGTGGTGGTGCCGATGCCGTCGAGCTTGCCCAGGCCGTCCTCCAGGTGGTCCTGGACGTCCTCGAAGGACGCGGAGTCCTCCAGCATCACCTGGTAGGTCGCCTGGTTGGTGTCCGTACCGCCGCCGAAGGCCGCCATCCAGCCCGACGAGCCGACGGTCACCTGGTAGTCCTTGACGCCCTCGGTGTCCGTGAGCAGCCGCTCGACCTTCTTCGCCTGTGCGTCGGTCGCCGCCAGGCTGGTGCCGGGCTTCAGCTCCTGCCGGACGGTGAGGACGCGCTGCTCGCCCTGGTCGAAGAAGTTGGTCTTCAGCAGCGGCGCCATGGCGAAGGTGCCGATCAGCACGACGACCGCGATGGCCACGCTGGTCAGCCGGCGCCGGGTGGCGAAGCGCAGCACGGGGACGTAGATGCGCTGGAGGCGGCTCTTCGCCTCCTTCTCCTCGGCGATCCTGCGGGCCTCCTCGGCGTCCTCCGGGGTGCCCTTGGGGGCGCGCAGGAACCAGTACGACAGGACCGGCACGACCGTCAGCGACACCAGCAGGGACGCCAGCAGCGCCGCGGTGACGGTGAGGCTGAACGAGCCGAACAGCTCGCCGACCATGCCGCCGACGAGGCCGATCGGCAGGAAGACGGCGACCGTGGTGAGCGTCGAGGAGGTCACCGCGCCGGCGACCTCGCGCACCGCGTTCAGGATGGCCGCGCGGCGCTCCTCGCCGTAGCCGAGGTGCCGCTTGATGTTCTCCAGGACGACGATGGAGTCGTCCACGACGCGGCCGATGGCGATGGTCAGCGCGCCCAGCGTCAGCATGTTGAGCGACAGGTCACGCGTCCACAGCACGATCAGCGCGAGCACCACGGACAGCGGGATGGACACCGCGGTGACCAGCGTCGAGCGGACCGACGCCAGGAACACGAGGATGACCAGCACGGCGAAGAGCAGACCGAGCGCACCCTCGGTGGTCAGGCCCTCGATGGCCTTGGACACGGCCGGGCCCTGGTCGCTGACCACGGTGAGGCTCGCGTCGTCGCCGAGGTCCTTGCGCAGCTCGGGCAGCTTGTCCTCGACGGCCTCGGAGATCGCGACGGCGCTGCCGTCGTGGTCCATGGTGGCCATCACGGCGAGGCTCGGCCTGCCGTTGGTGCGGGTCAGGGAGTCGGCGCGGGCCTCCTCCTGCTTCACCGTGGCCACGTCACCGAGCCGGACCGGCTCGCCCTTGCCGGGCTCGCCGGCGACCATCAGGTCCTGGATCTGCTTCAGCGAGGTGAAGCCGCCGCCCACCTGGACGGTGCGGTTGGCGCCGTCCTCGTCGAAGGAGCCCGCCGGGACGGTCGCGCCGCCCGCCTGGAGAGCCGTGACCAGCGACTGCGGGGTCAGGCCGGCCTTCGCCAGCTTCGCCGGGTCCGGGGTGACGTTGACCTGCAGGTCCCGTACGCCGTCCACCGTGACCTGGCCGACGCCGTCGATGTCCTCCAGCGCCGGGACGACCGTCCGGTCGAGCTGGTCGGCGAGCGCCTGCTGGTCCTTGTCGGAGGTGACGGCGAGGACCACGGTCGGGATGTCGTCCGTCGAACCGGCGACGACCTGCGGGTCGACGTCCTCCGGCAGCTGGACGCGGGCCCGGTTGACGGCCTGCTGGACATCGGCGACGAGCTGCTTGGTGTCGTTGCCGTAGTCGAAGGACGCCATGATCACGGCGTTGCCCTCGCTGGCGGTGGAGGTGACACCGGTGAGGCCGTCGACGGCCTCCAGGTTGTCCTCGATGGGCTCGACGACCTGCTTCTCCACGACGTCCGGGGAGGCGCCCTGGTACGGCGCGACCACGGAGACCATGGGCAGTTCGATGGTGGGCAGCAGCTGCTGCTTGAGCTGGGGTATCGCGATCGCCCCGAAGACGAGCGCGACGATCGACATCAGTCCGATCAGGGCCCGTTGCGCGAGGCTGAATCTTGACAGCCAGGACATGGGTCAGGGTCTCTCTTCTGTGAGCGGCAGACGTACGCATGCACGTGAGGGCGCAGCCGGGCGCCCGCTCTACACCCTGGGCCATGCGGGAGGGCCGATCCGTAGCCTTGAGGTGCCATTCCTCGTGCGGCGCCTACTCCGCCCGCAGTACGGCCCGCAGGAGCTCAGTCCACCCTTGGACGGACCAGGCCCGATTCGTAGGCGATCACCACCAGCTGGGCGCGGTCGCGGGCGCCCAGCTTGGCCATGGCCCGGTTGACGTGCGTCTTCACGGTGAGCGGGCTGACCTCGAGGCGTTCGGCGATCTCGTCGTTGGAGTGGCCGCCGGCGACCTGGACCAGCACCTCGCGCTCCCGCACGGTGAGCGCGGCGAGACGTTCGGCGCGGGCCGGGTCGTGGCCTTCGCCGTCGCCGGTGCCCTCCTGGGCGAGGAAGCGGGCGATCAGGCCCTTGGTGGCGGCCGGGGACAGCAGGGCCTCGCCCTCGGCGGCGATCCGGATGGCGTTCAGCAGTTCCTCGGGCTCGGAGCCCTTGCCGAGGAAGCCGGAGGCGCCGGCGCGCAGCGACTGCACCACGTAGTCGTCGACCTCGAACGTCGTCAGTATCACCACGCGGACCCCGGCGAGTTCCGGGTCGGCGCCGATCATGCGCGTCGCGGCGAGGCCGTCGGTGCCGGGCATCCGGATGTCCATGAGGACGACGTCGGCGCGCTGCTCGCGGGCGAGGCGCACCGCCTCGGCGCCGTCGGACGCCTCGCCGACGACCTCCATGTCCGGCTCGGAGTCGACGAGCACCCGGAAGGCGCTGCGCAGCAGTGCCTGGTCGTCGGCGAGCAGGACACGGATCGTCATACGGGCTCCCCCGGGGCGCGGGTCACGGGCGTTCCGCGGCGTCGGCGGACGCGGCGGACGTACGGGTCTCGACGGGCAGGATCGCATGGACCCGGAAACCGCCGCCGTAGCGGGGACCGGTGGTGAGGGTGCCGCGCAGGGCGGTGACGCGCTCGCGCATGCCGAGCAGTCCGTGGCCGCCGCCGGGGGTGGGCTCCTGGTCGTCGCCGGTGCCGTCGTCGAGCACGGTGATCTCGATGTGGGGTCCCACCCGGACGACGCTGACCTCGGCCCTGGCGTCGGGCCCCGCGTGCTTCTGCACGTTGGTGAGGGCCTCCTGGATGATCCGGTAGGCGGCGAGGTCGACGGCGGCGGGCAGGTCGGTGTCCTGGTCGGCGCGGGCGACCTCGACGCGCAGTCCGGCGCTGCGGAAGGTGCCGGCGAGTTCATCGAGCCGGTCGAGGCCGGGTGCGGGCTCGGTGGGGGCCTCGGGGTCGCCGGACTGGCGCAGCAGGCCGACCGTGGCGCGCAGTTCGTCGAGCGCGGAACGGCTGGCCTCGCGGACGTGGGACAGCGCCTCCTTGGCCTGGTCGGGCCGCTTGTCCATCACATGGGCGGCGACTCCGGCCTGCACGTTGACCAGGGCGATGTGGTGGGCGACGACGTCGTGCAGGTCGCGGGCGATGCGCAGGCGCTCCTCCGCGACGCGGCGGCGGGCCTCCTCCTCGCGGGTGCGCTCGGCCCGCTCGGCCCGCTCGCGGATCGCCTGGACGAAGGCACGGCGGCTGCGCACGGCGTCGCCCGCGGTGGCGCCGATGCCGGTCCAGGCGAAGATCGCCAGGTTCTCCTGGGCGTACCAGGGCAGTGGGCCCGCGGCCATCGCGGTGCCGGTGAGGACGGTCATGGTGAGCAGGCCGACGCGCCAGGTGGTGGGGCGGTCGGTGGTGGAGGCGACGGTGTACAGCGCGAGCACGGCGCACATGGCGACGGGGGCGCGGGGGTCGCCGGTGACGGACTCCGCGAGGGAGAAGGCGCAGGCGAGGGCGAGGACGGTGCGGGGGGCTCGGCGGCGGAAGACGAGGGCCGCGGCGCCGAGGGTCATCAGGACGAGGCTGAGAGGGTCGGGGGTGCGCAGGCCCCAGGTGACGCCGTCGGGGTTGTGCGGGTCGACGAAGGAGCCGGCGACCATGCAGAGCAGGACGCCGGTCGCCAGCGCGGCGTCCAGGGCCAGAGGATGAGCCTTGGCGTAGCTCTTGGCCCGCTGGAACGTGGTCACGGGCACTTACGGTAGCCGGGGGCTACGCCCCCGACCCCCGCAGGCCCCGAACCGGCCTCGTCCCCGCACGCCGGGCGGGCTGGATCCCACTGACCTGCACTCCTCAGGTACCCGGGATCAGACCGTCGTCGCGCAGCATGTCCCGGACCTCCTCCAGCGTCGCGTCCGGCGACGGGAGGATGAGGTCGGAGGGTTCCAGGGAGTCGTCCGGCAGGGGTTCGCCCAGTTCGCGGACCTTGGCGAGCAGTGCCTGGAGTGTGGCGCGGAAGCCGGGGCCGTCGCCGTTGTTCATCTCGGCGAGGAGTTCCTCGTCGAGTTTGTTCAGCTCGGCGAGGCGGCTCTCGGACAGAGCCACCTGCCCCTCCCCCATGATCCGTACGATCACGTCGCCTCCTCGGCGTGGGCGTGGGCTACTGCTTGTCGAAGCGCGGGGTGTCCTGCGGCTGCTGCTGGGCCTGCTGCTGTCCGTTGCCGCCCTCGATGGCCTGCTGGCCACCCGTGCTGCCACCGGCCAGCTCCGCCTTCATGCGCTGGAGCTCCAGCTCCACATCCGTACCACCGGAGAGGCGGTCCAGCTCGGCCTGGATGTCGTCCTTGTGCATGCCGGAGGGGTCGTCGAGGGCGCCGGAGGCGAGCAGTTCGTCGATCGCGCCGGCCCGCGCCTGGAGCTGCGCGGTCTTGTCCTCGGCCCGCTGGATGGCCAGCCCCACGTCGCCCATCTCCTCGGAGATGCCGGAGAAGGCCTCGCCGATCCGGGTCTGCGCCTGGGCGGCGGTGTAGGTGGCCTTGATGGTCTCCTTCTTCGTGCGGAAGGCGTCCACCTTGGCCTGGAGGCGCTGGGCCGCGAGGGTGAGCTTCTCCTCCTCGCCCTGGAGGGTCGCGTGCTGGGTCTCCAGGTCGGTGACCTGCTGCTGGAGGGCCGCGCGGCGGGAGAGCGCCTCGCGGGCGAGGTCCTCGCGGCCGAGCGCGAGCGCCTTGCGGCCCTGGTCCTCCAGCTTGGACGACTGCGACTGGAGCTGGTTGAGCTGGAGTTCCAGCCGCTTGCGGCTGGTCGCCACGTCGGCGACACCGCGGCGGACCTTCTGGAGCAGCTCCAGCTGCTTCTGATACGAGTAATCGAGGGTCTCGCGCGGGTCCTCGGCCCGGTCAAGGGCCTTGTTCGCCTTCGCGCGGAAGATCATCCCCATACGCTTCATGACACCGCTCATGGGCTTCGCGCGCCCCCTTCTGACGGACTTCAGCTCCAGCACCTGCGACAGAACCCACAGTACGGGCCCTGACTCCATTACCGCACTGTCCGGGGACGGATGCGCTCATCCCCAAGGACGACTGAGCATCCTCCCGATCCGGCGTAGGGAGTAGGTGATCCCCGGGGTCGGCCTGGGGCTCACCCGGAGACGTACACAACGTCCCCTCTGTCCCCTTACAGACGACTGGTGTTGCCGGATCGTTCCCCGCGGGGCTGGGGTCCAACCCCGGGCACCCCGTACCCTTGGGTTTTGTGTTCCGTAGCCGTGCCAAGGAAGAGAAGGCCCCGACCGCCGACAAGGCGACGGTGACCGACTCCAAGCAGACCCGTCACCCCGAGGCCCCGAAGGGCCGCCCCACGCCCAAGCGGAGCGTGGCGCAGTCCCAGCGCCGCAGCGTGGCCAATACGTCGATGACGCGCAAGGAGGCCGCCAAGCGGCAGCGTGAGGAGCGGCGAGCCGCGCTGGAGCGGCAGCGTCAGGCGCTGGCCAGCGGCGACGAGCGGTATCTGCCCGCCCGTGACAAGGGCCCGGTGCGCCGGTTCGCGCGTGACTTCGTCGACTCGCGGTTCAACATCGCCGAGTACTTCCTGCCGATGGCCGTGGTCATCCTCGTGCTCAGCATGATCCAGATGCCGGCGCTGCAGAACATCGCGCTGCTGCTGTGGCTCGTGGTGATCGTGATGATCGTGCTCGACTCGATCGTCACCGGCTTCCGGCTGAAGAAGCAGCTGGCGGCGCGCTTCCCCGACGACAACCGCCGTGGCGCGGTGGCGTACGCGCTGATGCGTTCGCTGCAGATGCGCCGGCTGCGGCTGCCCAAGCCCCAGGTCAAGCGCGGGGAGCGGCCCTGAGCACGACGCCGTTCGCCGGCGGCGCGGCCGAGGCCTGGCTGAGCGGGCTCGGTGCTCTGCGGGACGTCGTCCGGCAGGAGCTGGTGGCCCGCCAGCTGGACGAGCAGATAGCGGGGCGCTTCCCGGTCGGGCGGCGGCTGCGGGTGCTGGACGTGGGCATGGGCCAGGGCACGCAGGCGCTGCGGCTGGCCCGGGCCGGTCACCAGGTGACCGGTCTGGAACGAGACGCGACGATGATCGCGGCCGCGCGGGAGTCCCTCGCGCGGGAGCCGGAGGGCATCCGGGAGCGGATGCGGATCATCGAGGGGGACGGCCGGGACACCGGTGTGCACTTCCTGCCGGGCAGCTTCGACGTGGTGCTGTGCCACGGCGTGCTGATGTACGTCGAGGAGCCGGACCCGCTGGTTGCGGGGCTGGCCCGGATGCTCGCCCCGGGCGGGCTGCTGTCGCTGCTGGTGCGCAACGGCGACGCGCTGGCGATGCGGCCGGGACTGTCCGGCGACTGGGCGGGCGCGCTGGCCGCCTTCGACACGACCGCCTACACCAACCGGCTCGGGCTCGACGTGCGCGCCGACCGGCTGAAGAACCTGACGGCGACGCTCGCGGGGATCGGGGCGCCGCTGCACACCTGGTACGGGATACGGGTCTTCACGGACACGGCGGCCGACGGCTGCCGTGTCCCGGACGACCTGGAGACGCTCCTCGCGGTCGAGGAGCGGGCCGGACGCACGGACCCGTATCGCGGGGTGGCGGCGCTGCTGCACCTGTGCGGCGTGCGCGGCTGAGGCCCCGGGCCGGGGGCGAGGGCCGGATCCGCCCCCGCCCCGACGGGTCACGCCTCGTCGGCGTGCAGGCTCATCGGTCCGTAGATCTCGGTGGTGTCCTCCAGCAGCCGCACCTGGTCGGCGCCGCCCTCCAGCAGGGCCTTCCAGTTCTCCCCGATCCAGGACTCGGCGTCCCCCTGCGTGGGAAACTCCTCCGGCGGCACCGCGGGCTCGACCTGCGTCCCGTCGGCCTTCTCGAACCGCCACGTCCATGCCGCCATGTACGCCTCCCATGGGTGTGAGCACACTGCACAGCAGCAGCCGGATCTTGATCCGGCTGCTGCCCAGAGCCTAGTCGGACGCGCAGGAGCTGTGGGGACACGGGAAAATCGGGACGTGGAACTTACTCTGCTCGGTACCGGTGCCCCCGCGGGACTCCCCCGCCCCGACTGTCCCTGCGCTGTCTGCGCGTCCGCGCTCGGGCCCGATGCGCGGGCGGCGACCGCAGTGCTGGTGGACGGGGCGCTGCTGCTGGACCTGACGCCGGGTGCCGCCTTCGCCGCCGCGCGTGCCGGGCATTCGCTGAGCGGGGTGCGGCAGGTGCTGCTGTCGCATCCGCACGACGGGCCCGCGGTCGAGGTGCCGGCCGGGCTGCCGCAGCCCGGACGGGTGCCGGACGGGCGGGAGTTGGCCCTGCTGACGGGGCATCGGGTGCGGGCGGTGGCGCTGGACGCGCCCGGCACCGGGTACGCGGTGACCGGGCCGGACGGGCAGCGCCTGCTGTATCTGCCGCCGGGCGGGGCGCCGGCCGGGCTGGAGGAGCCGGCCGAGCCGTACGACATGGTGCTGCTGGACGTGGTGGGGCGGCCGGACGCGCTGGCGAGGCTGCGGGAGGTGGGCGCGGTGGGGCCGACGACGGATGTCGTCGCCGTCCACCTCGACCACGACGTGCCGCCGGGCGCGGAGTTGCGGCGCCGGCTCGCGGCGGCCGGGACGCGCGCCGTGCCGGACGGGACGACGCTCCAGGTGGGCGCGTACGAGGACGTGCCCGATGTGCCGCGGCGGACGCTGGTGCTGGGCGGCGCGCGCTCGGGCAAGTCGGTGGAGGCAGAGCGCCGGCTGGAGTCGTTCCCGGAGGTGCTGTACGTGGCGACCGGCGGGTCGCGCAACGGGGACACCGAGTGGGCGGCGCGAGTGTCGGCGCACCAGGAGCGGCGGCCGGGGTCGTGGCGGACCGTGGAGACCTGCGATCTGGTGCCCCTGCTGAAGGACGACGGTCCTCCGCTGCTGATCGACTGTCTGTCGCTGTGGCTGACCGACGCGATGGACTCGGTCGGGGCGTGGGACGACGCGGAGTGGGCGGACGGCGGGGAGCGGACGCTCAGGGAGCGGGTGCGGGAGCTGACGGAGGCGGTGCGCGAGACCCGGCGGACGGTGGTCGCCGTGTCCAACGAGGTGGGTTCGGGGATCGTGCCGGCCACCGCGTCCGGCCGCCGCTACCGGGACGAACTGGGGCGGCTGAACGCGGCGTTCGCGCAGGAGTGCGAGCAGGTGCTGCTGGTCGTGGCGGGGCAGGCGGTCGTGCTGCGCGGGTGAGGATCCGTCAGCGGGCGGTCGCCCGGGGCTTTCTGGCGATGATCCGGTAGGCGTTGGCGAACGGGGTGTGCCGCAGCACGGGCGCGAGGCCCAGGTCGGCCACCGCTGCGGCGGCGACCAGCGGGATCCCCGCGTGCAGCAGCGCCGTCCGCAGGTGCTGCCGGCCGGGGGTGGGCGGGATGGCGCGCCAGGGGGTGTCCGGGGCGGGCAGGGCGTGGGAGAGGGCGAGGGCTGCGGCACCGGCCAGGTCGTGCGGGACGTGCGCGGCGCGGTGCCCGGCGGTGACGATCGCGCAGCCGTGCTCCTCCAGTTCGGTACGGAGGTTGCGCAGGGGCAGCAGATGCAGCCGGCGGGGCTGGTCGTAGGGCAGCCACCAGCGGCCGAGCAGGGCCGCGAACACGCAGCGCGGGTCGAGGGTCTCGATCAGCAGGTGCCCGCCGGGGCGCAGCGCGTCGAGGGCCGCGAGGAGTTCCGCGCGGGGGTCGGTGGTGTGTTCCAGGTGGTGCAGCAGGCTGACGATGTCGTAGCGGCCGGCCACGCGGGCGCGGATCCGGGGGTCGGTCAGCGCCCCTCGGTGGGCCTCCTCGATCCGGCCGAGGGTGCGGGCCCGTTCGACGCGGGCGGTGAGGTCGGTGCCGTCGAAGGCGGTGTACGGGAAGAACTCGCGGGCGGTCTCCGGGAAGCGGGCGTGGCCGGTGCCGACGTCCAGCCAGCTCTCGGGTTCGCCGAAGCGGAGCATCGCGCGGGCGGCGGCGCGGCGGCGGTGGCGGGCGGCGCGCAGCGCGAGGACGCCCTCGGTGGCGGGGTCCCGGGGGGCTCCGGGCACGGCCCGCTGGTAGAAGGCGAGGCCCTCGGCGGTGAGGCGGGGGTTCTGGAAGGTGTGGCCGCAGTCCCGGCACTCGTCGACGGTGAACAGGCCCGGCCGGTGCTGCCGCAGGTCGCCGGTGCGCAGCCGGTTGCGCAGCCGGGCGGACCCGCACCACGGGCAGTCCTCGCGGCGCGGCTCGTGCACCCGGGTGGAGACGTGGGGGTGCGCCACGGGCGCCGCGGGGGCCACGGATGCCGGGGGGCCCGCGGGCGCCACCGGGGCCTTGGGGGCCATGGGGGCCATGGGCACGTCGGGCAGGGCGCGTGCGGCGGGCGGCGGCGGTGCGGTCATGGCGGCTCCCGGGCGAGAGGGCGTGCGGGACGGGCGTACGACAATCCCGAGCAAAACGTTACGTAGGGGATGGCGATGGGCGGTGCAACGGCGCGGTGGTGGCGTGGTGGCGGTGAGCGCCCTGGCGCGGAGGTGACGGGGGGCGGTCGTGTTCGATCGGGGCCGGTACTGTTCGGCGAATGAGCTCGCTTAATCTCGACGACTTCAACGATCTGATCGAGCGTCCGGACGGCGGGGTGCGCCGTGACGCGGAGGCGCACCGGGAGCGCCGGATCGTGCCGCCCGGATCGCTGGGCCGCCTCGACGACCTGGGTGAGTGGCTGGCGGCGGCGCAGGCCGCGGCGCCGGTGCGGCCGATCGAACGGCCGCGGGTCGTGCTGTTCGCCGGGGACCACCGGATCGCCGAGCTGGGCGTCTCGGCGCGGGCCGCGGGCAGTGCGGCGCAGCTGGTGCGGGAGGTGCTGGAGGGCGGCCGTCCGGTGTCGGTGCTGGCCCGGCGGCTGGGCGTGCCGGTGCGGGTGGTCGACATGGCCCTGGACTGCGACCCGGGGTCGCTTCCGGAGGACGTCGTGCGGCACCGGGTGCGGCGCGGCAGCGGGCGGATCGACGTCGAGGACGCGCTGAGTGCGGAGGAGGCCGAGGCGGCGTTCCGCGCGGGGGTCGCGGTGGCCGACGAGGAGGCCGACTCCGGTACGGATCTGGTGGTGCTCGGCGATGTCAGCGTGGGCGGGACGACCGCTGCGGGCGTGCTGGTGGCGGCGTTGTGCGGGACGGACGCGTCGGTGGTCACCGGGCGCGGCGGGCTGGCGATCGACGACCTGGCGTGGATGCGCAAGTGCGCGGCGATCCGGGACGCGCTGCGACGGGCCCGGCCGGTGCTCGGCGACCAGTTGCAGTTGCTGGCGACGGTGGGCGGGGCGGACCTCGCCGCGATGACGGGCTTCCTGCTGCAGGCCGCGGTGCGCAAGCTGCCGGTCGTGCTGGACGGGGTGGTCACGGCGGCGTGCGCGCTGGTGGGCCAGCGGATCGCGTTCCGCGCGCCGGACTGGTGGCTGGCCGCGCACGACAGCGGCGAGCCGGGCCAGGCGAAGGCACTGGACCGGATGGCGCTGGAGCCGCTCCTGGCCCACGACGTGAAGGTGGGCGAGGGCGTCGGCGGTCTCCTGGCCCTCCCCCTGGTCCAGGCGGCGGCGGCACTGGCGGCGGAGCTGCCGGAGCGTCCCGAGGAGCGGGAGAAGCCGGGCTACACAGGTGAGGGTGGCGCCGGGACAGGTGAGGGTGGCGCCGGAACAGGTGGAGGTGGCGCAGGGGAGGCGCAGGAGCAGCACGCCTCGTCGGCCGAGCAGTCCGGCTAGCCGCGGCGGCCCGCCGCCTCACCGGCGTTCGAGGGGGCGCGGCGGGTTCGGGTCGGGCCTGCCGCCGATCAGATCCTGGATGGCGCGGCGCGGGCCGGACCAGCGGCGGTCGTGGCGATAGGCCCGCAGGATGCTCTTGGCCCGGGCCCGCGGACGGCGCCGGTAGAAGCGTTTCGCCCACGGTGAGGCGGGGCGGGCCAGCCGCAGCGAGCCGATCAGGGCGACGACGGGGACGATCACGCCGAAGATGGCGATCCGTGTCTTGCCCTTGCTGAGCGCGATCAGCGAGAAGAGGAAGTTGACCGCGACGTTCGCGGCAACCACGGCACGGTTCTGCTGCTCATCCGCATCGAGGTCGTTGACGCCGAACGGCAGGAAGCCCGCCAGCAGCAGCAAGCCCAGCGCGGCGGTCAGGACAACCACCTCGACGCTCTTGCGGCCGGCCTCGGTCCAGTACACGTCGTCGAGATGGAGGATCAGCGCGAACTCGTCCAGTACGAGCCCCGCACCGATACCGAAGACCACCGCGGCGAGCGCCGACCCGAAGCCGTGCCGCCCGCCCGCCACCGCGCAGAAGCCGCCGATGACGGTGAGGACCACCCCGGGCACGACGTGGTGAATGTGCAGCTCACCGGCCTTGACGTTGCCGAAGGGCCCCTTCCCGGCCCGGATCATGCGGGTGATGATCCGGGTGATCACGAAGGTGAGGACGAAGGCCGTGAGAGCGAGGAGCAGCGGCAGTTTGCCCGGCTCGATGATGTTCCGCTCCCACCACTGTCCCATATGCGCACTTTATCCACGGCCGTCGCCGGTGCCCTGCTGACCGCCGGGTAATCTGCGCCGGTGCCCGCCCCCTCCAAGCCCCGCCCGGCCGACGGACTGCGCTTCGCCTTCGGCACCCTCACCGTGCTCCCGGTCAGGGTGACCCGCTGGGACCGCCCGGCCGCACGCGCCGGGATGCTGTGCGCCCCGCTGGCCGGGTTCGTCGTCGGTGCGGTGGCCGCCGCCGCCGGGTTCCTGCTGCTCCTGCTCGGTTCGGGTCCGCTGCTCGCCGCCGTGGCCACCGTCGCCGTACCGGCCGTCCTGACCCGCTCGCTGCACCTCGACGGGCTGGCCGACACCGCGGACGGGCTCGGCAGCGGCAAACCCGCCGAGGACGCCCTGCGGATCATGAAGCAGTCGGACATCGGGCCGTTCGGCGTGGTGACCCTCGTTCTCGCCCTGCTGGCCCAGGTGGCCGCCTTGACCACGGCGTACGACGACTCCCCCGCCCGGGGTGTGCTCGCCGCCGTCGTCGCCGCGACCGCGGCCCGGCTCGCCCTCACGCTGGCGGCCCGCACCGGGGTTCCGGCCGCGCGTCCGGAGGGACTGGGGGCGGCGGTCGCCGGCGCCGTCCCCGCCGTGGGCGCGGCGGCCGTCGGCCTCGCGGTGACCGGTGCGTCGGCGGCGGCAGGCGGCCTGCTCGGACCGGACGGCGCCGTGCGGATGCTCCTCGCCGTGGCCCTGTCCGTCGCCGCGGCCGAACTGCTGCTGCGGCACTGCGTACGGCGCTTCGGCGGCGTCACCGGCGACGTCTTCGGCGGGCTCGCGGAGACCGCGGCGACGACGGCGCTGGTCGTGGCGTCACTGAACTGAACCGCCCGGTTCCCGCTTCCGCTCAGCGCTGAGTGAACCCCACATGAATGAGCGAACGCACATACGCGCGTAGTCTCGTCCCGAGTGTTCGCCGCACCGGGGAAGGCCCCGCCGAGACCGCACCCCCCAGGTCGCAGACCGGGGTCGGCCCGCCGGGCCCGGTCGACCCACACCTTTCGGCCACAGCAACTTCACATCGGAAGCGAGATTTCACCACCGTGACTGCTCTCACTCTCAGCACCGCCGCGGCGCCCGGCCTGCGGGCCGACGCGATCGTGATCGGTGTCGCCAAGGGCACCGGGTCCGCGGGCCCGGTCGTCGCACCCGGCGCCGAGGCCGTGGACAAGGCGTACGACGGCAAGCTCGCCGGCGTCCTGGAGACTCTCGGCGCGTCCGGTGCCGAGGGCGAGGTGACGAAGCTCCCCGCGCCGGCCGGCTTCAAGGCGCCGGTCGTGGTGGCGGTGGGCCTGGGTGCCCAGCCCGAGAAGGACGCCGCCTACGACGCCGAGGCGCTGCGCAAGGCCGCCGGTGTCGCCGCCCGTGCCCTCGCCGGCTCCAAGAAGGCCGCGTTCGCGCTGCCGCTGGGCGACGCCGGTGATGTCGGCGCCGTCGCGGAGGGCGTGCTGCTCGGGGCGTACTCCTTCGACACCTACAAGGAGAACGGCAAGGACGCGAAGAACGGCAGGAACGGCAAGGCGCCGCTCGCCGAGGCCGCGATCCTCGGCGGCAAGCCCCGTGACCGCGCGCACAAGGCCGCCGTCGAGCGGGCCACCGCCGTCGCCGAGGAGCTCAACCGCGCCCGCGACCTGATCAACACCCCGCCGAACGACCTGAACCCCGAGGCGTTCGCCGCGGTCGCCGCGGCCGCGGCGAAGGAGCACGGCATCAAGGTGCAGGTGCTCGACGAGAAGGCCCTGACCAAGGGCGGCTACGGCGGCATCCTCGGCGTCGGCGCCGGGTCCGCGTCCGGGCCGCGCCTGGTGAAGCTGTCGTACACCTCGTCCAAGGCGAAGAAGCACCTCGCGTTCGTCGGCAAGGGCATCACCTACGACTCGGGCGGCATCTCGCTGAAGCCGGCCGGGCACAACGAGACGATGAAGTGCGACATGAGCGGTGCGGCGGCGGTCTTCGCCGCGGTCGTCGCCGCCGCACGGCTGGGTCTCGAGGTCAACGTCACCGGCTGGCTGGCGCTGGCCGAGAACATGCCCTCCGGTTCGGCGACCCGTCCGGGTGACGTGCTGCGCATGTACAGCGGCAAGACCGTGGAGGTGCTCAACACCGACGCGGAGGGACGGCTGGTGCTCGCCGACGCGCTGTGGGCGGCGTCCCAGGAGAAGCCGGACGCGATCGTGGACGTGGCGACGCTGACCGGGGCGATGGTGCTGGCGCTGGGCAACCGGACGTTCGGGATCATGGCGAACGACGACGCGTTCCGCTCCGCGGTGCACGAGGCGGCGGAGGAGGTCGGTGAGCCGGCGTGGCCGATGCCGCTGCCGGAGCACCTGCGCAAGGGGATGGACTCGCCCACGGCCGACATCGCCAACATGGGTGAGCGGATGGGCGGCGGGCTGGTCGCCGGTCTGTTCCTGCGGGAGTTCGTGGGTGAGGGGATCACCTGGGCGCACCTGGACATCGCCGGGCCTGCGTTCAACGAGGGCGGGCCCTTCGGGTACACGCCGAAGGGTGGGACCGGGTCCGGGGTGCGGACGCTGGTTCGCCTCGCGGAACTTACGGCTGCGGGGGATCTGGGCTGAGTTGTCTTCTGGGCGCCGGGGCCTCGTGTGCGGGTAGGGCGAGGACCCGGCGCCTGCTCACTCCGTTGGGTTGCGTCGTGGGCGGCTGCGGGTCTGTGGGGGCTGGTCGCGCCCACGCGGCGGAGCCGCATATCGATACAGCCCCGCGCCCCTGTGAGGTCGGTCGGCTCCCCTCTCCCGGTCACGTGGGGTGTCTCACACCACGGCCCCGCGTCTCGTACGGGCGGGACAAGTGCGAAGATGGGGCTCGGCAGGACAGGGCCCCACCGAAGGGCCGAAAGCAAAGAGCGGCCGGACACCAGCCGCCGACCGGTCACTGGAGACCGGCGTGGCGCACATGCATGGAGGACGTGACGTGGCGAACGACGCCAGCACCGTTTTCGACCTAGTGATCCTCGGCGGTGGCAGCGGTGGATACGCCGCGGCCCTGCGCGGGGCGCAGCTGGGCCTGGACGTCGCCCTGATCGAGAAGGACAAGGTCGGCGGCACCTGCCTGCACCGAGGATGCATCCCCACCAAGGCCCTGCTGCACGCGGGCGAGATCGCCGACCAGGCCCGCGAGAGCGAGCAGTTCGGTGTGAAGGCCAGCTTCGAGGGCATCGACGTACCGGCCGTCCACAAGTACAAGGACGACGTGATCTCGGGCCTGTACAAGGGTCTGCAGGGGCTCATCGCCTCCCGCAAGGTGACCTACATCGAGGGCGAGGGCCGGCTGTCCTCGCCCACGTCCGTCGATGTGAACGGTCAGCGGATCCAGGGCCGCCACATCCTGCTGGCGACCGGCTCCGTGCCGAAGTCGCTGCCGGGCCTGGAGATCGACGGCAACCGCATCATCTCCTCCGACCACGCCCTGGTCCTGGACCGCGTGCCGAAGTCCGCGATCGTCCTCGGCGGCGGTGTCATCGGCGTCGAGTTCGCCTCCGCGTGGAAGTCCTTCGGCTCGGACGTCACGATCATCGAGGGTCTGAAGCACCTCGTCCCGGTCGAGGACGAGAACTCCTCCAAGCTGCTGGAGCGGGCCTTCCGCAAGCGCGGCATCAAGTTCAACCTGGGCACCTTCTTCCAGAAGGCCGAGTACACCCAGGACGGTGTCAAGGTCACCCTGGCCGACGGCAAGGAGTTCGAGGCCGAGGTCCTGCTCGTGGCCGTCGGCCGCGGCCCGGTCTCGCAGGGCCTGGGCTACGAGGAGGCCGGGGTCGCCATGGACCGCGGCTACGTCCTCGTCGACGAGTACATGCGCACCAACGTCCCGACCATCTCCGCCGTCGGTGACCTGGTCCCGACCCTCCAGCTCGCGCACGTCGGCTTCGCCGAGGGCATCCTGGTGGCGGAGCGTCTGGCCGGTCTCAAGGTCGTTCCGATCGACTACGACGGCGTCCCGCGGGTGACGTACTGCCACCCGGAGGTCGCCTCCGTCGGCATCACCGAGGCCAAGGCCAAGGAGATCTACGGCGCGGACAAGGTCGTCGCTCTGAAGTACAACCTCGCGGGCAACGGCAAGAGCAAGATCCTCAAGACCGCGGGCGAGATCAAGCTCGTCCAGGTCAAGGACGGTGCGGTGGTCGGCGTCCACATGGTCGGCGACCGTATGGGCGAGCAGGTCGGCGAGGCCCAGCTGATCTACAACTGGGAGGCGCTGCCGGCCGAGGTGGCCCAGCTCGTCCACGCCCACCCGACGCAGAACGAGGCGCTCGGCGAGGCCCACCTGGCGCTGGCGGGCAAGCCGCTGCACTCCCACGACTGACGCCTTCCGTCATTCGGGCGCGACGACACAGACTTCCGCACTTTTAAAGGAGCAACCGAAACCATGGCGGTTTCCGTAACCCTTCCGGCGCTCGGTGAGAGCGTCACCGAGGGCACTGTCACCCGCTGGCTGAAGGCCGAGGGCGAGCGCGTCGAGGCCGACGAGCCGCTGCTCGAGGTGTCCACCGACAAGGTCGACACCGAGATCCCGGCCCCCGCCTCCGGCGTGCTGTCCTCCATCAAGGTCGCCGAGGACGAGACGGTCGAGGTCGGCGCCGAGCTGGCCCTGATCGACGACGGTTCCGGCGCCCCGGCGGCCGAGCAGGCCCCGGCCGCCGAGCAGGCCGCCCCACCGGCTCCCGAGCCGCAGCCGCAGGCCCAGCCGTCCACCGAGCAGGCCGCCCCCGCCCCGGCACCCACCGCCGAGGCTGCGGCCGGCGGCGGCTCCGCCCAGGGCACGGACGTGGTCCTGCCCGCGCTGGGCGAGTCCGTCACCGAGGGCACCGTCACCCGCTGGCTGAAGTCGGTCGGTGACACCGTCGAGGCCGACGAGCCGCTGCTCGAGGTGTCGACGGACAAGGTCGACACCGAGATCCCCGCCCCCGCCTCCGGCACCCTGCTGGAGATCGTGGTCGGCGAGGACGAGACCGCCGAGGTCGGCGCCAAGCTCGCCGTCATCGGCGAGGCGGGTGCCGCTCCGGCTGCCGCCCCGGCCCAGCCGGAGCCCGCTCCGGCCCCGGCGCAGCCCGAGCCCGCCCCGGCTCCGCAGCAGGCCGCCCCGGCCCCCGCTGCTCCGGCCGCCCCGGCTCCGCAGGCCCCGGCCGCCCCTGCCCCGGCCCCGGCCCCGCAGCAGGCCGCCCCGGCGCCTGCCGCTCCCGCCCCGGTCACCCCGGCACCGGCCGCGCCTGCCGCCGCCCAGCCGACCGACGAGGGCGCCTACGTCACCCCGCTGGTGCGCAAGCTCGCCGCCGAGAACGGCGTCGACCTGTCCACCGTCAAGGGCACGGGCGTCGGCGGCCGGATCCGCAAGCAGGACGTCCTCGCCGCCGCCGAGGCCGCGAAGGCCGCCGCCGCTGTCCCGGCCCCGGCCGCGGCTGTGACTGCCGGGGGCCCTGCCGCCAAGAAGGCCCCGGTGCTCGAGGCGTCCCCGCTGCGCGGCCAGACCGTGAAGATGCCGCGGATCCGCAAGGTCATCGGCGACAACATGGTCAAGGCCCTGCACGAGCAGGCCCAGCTGTCCTCGGTCGTCGAGGTCGACGTCACCCGCCTGATGAAGCTGCGCGCCCGCGCCAAGGACGCGTTCGCGGCGCGTGAGGGCGTCAAGCTCTCCCCGATGCCGTTCTTCGTCAAGGCGGCGGCCCAGGCGCTGAAGGCCCACCCGGCCATCAACGCCAAGATCAACGAGGCCGAGGGGACCATCACCTACTTCGACACCGAGAACATCGGTATCGCGGTGGACTCCGAGAAGGGCCTGATGACCCCGGTCATCAAGAACGCCGGCGACCTCAACCTCGCCGGTATCGCCAAGGCCACGGCGGAGCTGGCGGGCAAGGTCCGCGGCAACAAGATCACCCCGGACGAGCTGTCCGGCGCGACCTTCACCATCTCCAACACCGGTTCGCGCGGCGCGCTGTTCGACACGATCATCGTGCCGCCGGGTCAGGTCGCGATCCTCGGCATCGGCGCCACGGTCAAGCGCCCGGCGGTCATCGACACCGAGGACGGCCCGGTCATCGGCGTCCGCGACATGACGTACCTGACCCTCTCCTACGACCACCGCCTGGTCGACGGCGCCGACGCGGCCCGCTACCTGACGGCGGTCAAGGCCATCCTGGAGGCAGGCGAGTTCGAGGTCGAGCTCGGCCTGTCGTAACACCGCTCAGCGGTAGTCAGGCCAAGGTGCCCCCGCCTGGAAGTTCCGGGCGGGGGCACCGACCTGTTCTTGAGGGGCGCGGGGAACTGCGCGACGAGCCACAACGCACCCGCAGCCGCCCGACAACGGAACCAACCGAGCTCCCAGGCGCCCCACACACCCCGTGTAAGTCTCGTCTCACCTGCACGAAAGCACCCCCACCGCCCCTACCCGCGGAGCGAACCCGCCGTATTGTCTAAACGTCAAAGCCCTCCCTAAGGAGCCCCCATGACCGCGCCCGTCATCCACTCGCTGCGCGAACAGATCCGCGAGCACATCCTGGAAGGGATCATCAGCGGGCGCTGGCAGCCGGGCGAGCGCATCGTGGAGCGGCGGATCGCGACCGAGCTGGAGGTCAGTCAGACCCCGGTCCGGGAGGCCCTGCGGGAGCTGGAGTCCCTGCGCCTGATCGAGTCCGCCCCGAACAAGGGCGTACGCGTCCGCAATCTGACCGCCGCCGACCTGGAGGAGAGCTACCCCGTCCGGGCCGGCCTGGAGGCCATCGCCGCCGAGCTCGCGGCGGCCCGCCTCGCGGAGGACTGCTCGGCGCTGGAGCCGCACGTCGCCGCGCTCTACGAAGCGGACCGGGCCGCCGACGGCACGGCCCAGGTGCGCCACACGGTCGGCTTCCACCGGGAACTGGTCCGCGCCGCGAACAACTCCGTGCTGCTGCACACCTGGGAGGGCCTGGGCATCGAGGTGTTCACCGCGCTGTCCATCCGCTGGCTGGGCACGGTCCAGCAGTCGTACGCGGAGGAGCACGAGGAACTGGTCGCGGCCTTCAAGCGCCGGGACCCCCGCATCGCCGAGCTGGTCAAGGCCCACGTCCTCGGCTGCGCCCCCCGCGCCTGACCGGCCCGTATGCCCTAATGTGACCGGCATGCCCGACATGCCGCGCGTCAAGGACTCCCCCTTCCTGCCGGCGACGGTGCTGGTGCTGATCCTCGGCGCGGCGGCGGGCCTCTTCGCCTGGTCCTACACGTACACGATGGCGAATCCCACGCCCCGCTCCATCCCCGCGGCGGTCGTCGGCCCCTACGAACAGGCCCGCGCCCGGGCCTTCCTGGACGGCATGGAGGGGGCCCTGAACGCCTCGGTGAAGGTGCGCCCCTACGACACCGCGGCCGAGGCCCGTCTGGCCATCGAGGAACAGGAGATCTTCGGCATCTTCGAGGTGCGCGACCTCGGCCGTACCGTCACCCTCGACGTCTCGGGCGCCTCCGGCGCCTCCGTGGCCAAGGTGCTGTCCGAGGCGGCGCGGGAGGTCGGTGAGAAGACGGGCACGACGGTCACGGTCCGGGACATCAAGCCTCTTCAACCGGGCGATCCGCGCGGGCTGGCGATCTTCTACATCTCCCTCGCGGCCGTGATCATCGGTTTCGTCGGTTCGATCCAGCTGAGCGTGCACGCACGGGCGCTGAACCCGCTGGAGCGGATCGCGTTCACGGCGGCGTACGCGCTGCTGGGCGGGTTCGCGATCGCCGCCGCCGTGGACTGGCTGCTGGGGACGCTGGACCTGCCGTTCGTGGAGTCGTGGCTGATCCTGGCGCTGACGATGTTCACCAGCGGCATGGTCTTCACGATGTTCAACACCCTGATCGGCCGCTGGGCGATGCTGCCCACCTGGGGTCTGATGGTGCTGGTGGGCAATCCGTCCTCGGGCGGCGCGGTGTCCTGGCCGCTGCTGCCCTCCGCGCTGGGCGCGATCGGCCGCTGGCTGCCTCCGGGCGCCTCGGTGAACGCCCAGCACACGGCGGTGTACTTCCCCGGCCATCAGCACGCCTTCCCGTTCCTGGTGCTGGCCGGCTGGTCGCTGCTGGCCTGCGGCGTGTTCCTGACATGGCCGCACCGTCATCCCGGCGGGCGGGAGAAGCGGCCGGAGGACCCGGAGGACCCTGAGGCACCGGCGGAGGCGAGGGCGGCCGAGTGAGCGGGCCACTGCTCAGACGGCGCCGCGACCTGCGAAAACCCTTCCCCAGAGCGTCACCCGGTGCCACCGGCGAAGGCACCGCGTGCCGACTTTCTCGTGATCAAGAGATTTTGACCCTCAACCCTTTGATCGATCATCGATCAGGGAGTTACAGTCGCCGACGGGCTTGCACCCGAGCCCACCAGCCCTGTCCTGCCAAAGACCAAGGGCACCCCTGAACCCTTACCGATGAGGGAACCCCCTTCGACTGAGGAAGGCGGCGACATGACCGACCCCAACGCCATCCAGCCGAGCGAGCTCGACCAGCTCCCGGACCGCGACCCGGAGGAGACCGCCGAATGGCAGGCCTCGCTGGACGCGGTCGCCAAGGCGGCCGGCCCGCACCGTGCCGCATACCTGATGCGGCGCACGCTGGAGCGCGCCGAGGGCGCCGGCATCGCGCTGCCGAAGCTCCTCGAGACCGACTACGTCAACACCATCCCCACCGCCGCCGAGCCCGCAGTGGACGGCGACGAGGAGATGGAGTCCCGGATCACCGCCTGGAACCGCTGGAACGCGGCGGCCATGGTGACCCGCGGCAGCAAATACGGCGTCGGCGGCCACATCGCCACCTTCGCCTCCGCGGCCTGGCTCTACGAGACCGGCTTCAACCACTTCTTCCGCGGCAAGGAGACCGACGGCTCGGGCGACCAGCTCTACATCCAGGGCCACGCCTCCCCCGGCATCTACGCCCGCGCCTTCCTCGACGGCCGCCTGAACGAGCAGCACCTGGACAACTTCCGCCGTGAGGCGGGCGGCAACGGTCTGCCGTCGTACCCGCACCCGCGGCGCCTGCCCTGGCTGTGGGAGTTCCCCACCGTCTCCATGGGCCTCGGCCCGCTCTCCGCGATCTACCAGGCGCGCTTCAACCGCTACCTGACCAACCGCGGCATCAAGGACACCTCCGGCTCCCACGTGTGGGCGTTCCTCGGCGACGGCGAGATGGACGAGCCCGAGTCGACGGCGGCCCTCGCGCTCGCCGCCCGCGAGGAGCTGGACAACCTCACCTTCGTCATCAACTGCAACCTGCAGCGCCTCGACGGCCCGGTCCGCGCCAACTTCAAGATCGTGCAGGAGCTGGAGGCCCAGTTCCGCGGCGCCGGCTGGAACGTGGTCAAGACGCTGTGGGGCACCGCCTGGGACGAGCTGTTCCAGCTCGACACCACCGGCGCGCTGGTACGCCGGCTGCGCGAGGTACCCGACGCGCAGATCCAGACGTACCAGACGCGCAGCGCCGCCTACATCCGCGAGGACTTCTTCGGCAAGGACCCGGCGCTCGCCGAGATGGCGAAGCTGCTGAGCGACGACAAGATCCTCGAGTGCTTCCACGTCTCGCGCGGCGGCCACGAGGCACGCAAGGTCTACGCCGCGTACAAGGCGGCGCTCGCCCACAAGGGCGCGCCGACCGTGATCCTGGCCCAGACGGTCAAGGGCCACACCCTCGGTGAGGGCTTCGCCTCGAAGAACGCCAACCACCAGATGAAGAAGCTGACGGTGGACGAGTTCAAGGCGATGCGCGACCGCCTCGGTCTGCCGATCAAGGACAGCGACTTCGTCGACGGGGTCGTGCCCTACGGCCACCCCGGTGCCGACTCCCCCGAGGTGCGCTACCTCCAGGAGCGCCGCGCCGCCCTCGGCGGTCCGGCCCCGGCCCGCCGCGTCCACCCGGTCGCGCCGCTGCCGGCCCCGGCCGACAAGGCGTTCACCGCGTTCGACAAGGGCTCCGGCTCGCAGAACGTGGCCACGACCATGGCGTTCGTGCGTCTGGTCAAGGACCTGGTGCGCGACAAGGAGACCGGCAAGCGCTGGGTGCCGATCGTGCCGGACGAGGCGCGCACCTTCGGTATGGAGTCGCTGTTCCCCTCGCTCGGCATCTACTCGCCCAAGGGGCAGACGTACGAGCCGGTCGACCGTGACCAGCTGATGTACTACAAGGAGGCCAAGAACGGCCAGATCCTCAACGAGGGGATCACCGAGGCCGGTTCGATGGCCGACTTCATCGCCGCGTCGACGTCGTACGCGACGCACGGTGAGGCGATGATCCCGTTCTACATCTTCTACTCGATGTTCGGCTGGCAGCGCACGGCCGACCAGATGTGGCAGCTCGGCGACCAGCTGGGCCGCGGCTTCCTGGTCGGCGCGACGGCCGGCCGGACGACGCTCACGGGTGAGGGTCTGCAGCACGCGGACGGCCACTCCCCCGTCATCGCGGCGACGAACCCGGCGGCGCTGACGTACGACCCCGCGTTCGCGTACGAGGTCGCCACGATCGTCAAGGACGGTCTGCGCCGGATGTACGGCGAGGCGGCGCCGGGTGAGGACCCGAACGTCTTCTACTACCTGACCGTCTACAACGAGCCGCTGCCGCAGCCGGCGAAGCCGGCGGTGGCCGGGATCGACGAGGGCATCGTCAAGGGCCTGTACCGCTTCAACACGGCGGAGTCGGCGGGCGTGACGGTGCCGGCGAACGCGCCGCGGATCCAGCTGCTCGGCTCCGGTACGGCGATCCACTGGGCGCTGGCCGCGCAGCGGATGCTGGCGGAGGAGTGGGGCGTGGCGGCGGACGTCTGGTCGGCCACGTCGTGGAGCGAGCTGCGGCGGGACGCGCTGGAGGCGGACGAGGCGCTGCTGCGGGGTGAGGAGCGGGTGCCGTTCGTGCGGCAGGCGCTGGCGGGGGCGGAAGGGCCCGTGCTGGCGGTGTCCGACTACATGCGGCAGGTGCCGGACCAGATCGCACAGTGGGTCGAGCAGGACTGGTCCTCGCTGGGTGCGGACGGCTTCGGCCTGTCGGACACCCGTGAGGCGGCCCGTCGCCACTTCGGCGTCGACGCGGAGTCCATCGTGGTCGCGTCGCTGGCGCAGCTGGCGCGGCGCGGTGAGGTGAAGGCGACGGCCGTGAAGGAAGCGCGCGAGAAGTACGGCCTGTAGTCGGCGGGTTCGGACATCAAGGCGCCGGACGGGCGACTCAGCCCGTCCGGCGTTCGAGGACGAGGCCCGTTCAGGGCCGAGGTGGGGCAGCCGACCGGCATCATGAGCGTATGCGTGCTGCTCGGCTCATCAAGATGGTGTTGCTGCTCCAGAACCGGGCCTCCATGACCGCCGCCGAACTCGCGCGGGAGCTGGAGGTCTCCGAGCGGACGGTGACCCGGGACGCGCAGGCGCTGTCCGAGGCCGGGGTTCCGGTGTACGCGGACCGGGGGCGGGCCGGCGGATACCGCCTGGTCGGCGGGTACCGGACGCGGCTGACGGGGCTGGCCCGCAGCGAGGCGGAGGCGCTGTTCCTCTCCGGTGTGCCGGGTGCGCTCCGCGAGATGGGGCTGGAGGACGCGGCCTCGGCGGCCCGGCTGAAGGTGTCGGCCGCGCTCCTCCCCTCCGTACGGGACGCCTCCAGGACCGCCGCGCAGCGGTTTCATCTGGACGCCCCGAACTGGTTCCGCGAGCCGAAGACCCCCGAGCTGCTGCCCGCCGTGGCGGACGCGGTGTGGGACGACCGGCGGATCACCGCCCAGTACCGGCGCGGCGAGCACGAGGTGCGCCGGGAGCTGGAGCCGTACGGGCTCGTGCTCAAAGCGGGCGTCTGGTACCTGTGCGCGCGGGTGGCCGGGCGGGAGTCCTTCCGTGTGTACCGCATCGACCGTTTCACGGCCGTCGACGCGGGCGAGGAGCGCTTCGAGCGCGAGGAGGACTTCGATCTGCCCGCGTTCTGGGAGGAGCGGGCGGAGCAGTTCGCGCGCTCGATCCTGCGCGCGCAGGTCGTGGTGCGGCTGTCGGAGCAGGGCGCACGGCGGCTGCCGCACGCCGTGGACTCGCTGTCCGCCCGGGAGGCGCTGGCGGCGGCCGGCGAGCCGGACGGCGACGGCTGGGTGACGCTGACGCTGCCGGTGGAGTCCGAGGAGGTCGCCCACACGCAGCTCACCGCGCTCGGTGCGGAGGTGGAGGTGCTGGCACCCGAGACCCTGCGGGAGCGCTTCGCGGCGGAGGCGGCCCGGCTCGCGGAGCTGTACCGGCCGCGGTGAGCCTCCTCCGCGCATTCCCGCAATCCGATCCCCGCACTCCGGGTGCGACCCCCGTCCCCAGGGCCGATGCTGGAGCCGTGATGGACGAGACGGAGTTCTGGGAGCTGATCGACACCGCCCGCGAGGATGCCGGGGGTGACCCGGAGGAGCAGGCCGATCTGCTCGTGGAACGGCTGGTGCAGCTGGACCCGGAGTCGGTCCTGGACTTCGCCCGTCACTTCGAGTCCCGTTATCACCGCGCCTACACCTGGGACCTGTGGGGCGCCGCCTGGGTGCTCCTCGACGGCGCCAGCGACGACGCGTTCGACTTCTTCCGCTGCTGGCTGATCGGCCAGGGCCGCGAGGTCTTCGAGGGCGCGCTGCACAACGACCCGGACATGCTCGCCGAGTTGCTCGACGACTTCGACGAGGAGATCGACGGCGACGGCGAGGAGCTCGGCTACGCGGCGGACGAGGCGTACGAGCAGCTGACCGGCACCGTGGCACCGGATCTGGACCTGCCACCCGGACCGGCGGAACCCGAGGGGACGCCGATCGACTTCGAGAACGAGGCGCAGCTCGCCGAGCGCTATCCCCGGCTCTGGTCGAGGTTCCGCGGCTGAACGACCGCTTCACAGCGCGGCTTTCTCCCCGTCCTGCCCGAGCGCCTGGTGGCGCGGCGCCGCGTTGGCCTGCGTGAGGGTGGACGCCGTGCGGGCCGCCGGGCCCAGGACGACGGCCGCTGCGGCGCACAGCGCCGTCCACGTGCCGCGCAGGGCGTCCATGCGGCCGGATACCCGGTCGGCCACCCGGCCGGGTATCCGGGGACGTAGGTCGTCGCCGGTGCTCATCGGCCCGCCGTGCGGTCTGCTGCCGTGACGTCCCTGCGCGACGGCTGGGCGGCGGCTCCTGGCTCGACGCCTCTGTGGGCGGCCTGTGCGGAGTCGTGCCGGCCCTGGATACGGGCGGCAAGCGTTCTGAGTTCCGGCAGGCGGGCGCGCAGCGCGGCGCCCGGGCAGTCGGTCATGAAACCGTCGGTGTGGCCCGCGAGGGCGGGCATCGTGGCGGTGGTGCCGGCCGCGTACCGGCTGCCGCCGTTGCTGGAGACCAACCGCACCTTGCCGCGCGGGTCGATGCCGGACGCGCCGAGTTTCCAGGCGGCCACCGCGGCGATCGACCGGAGCATCTCGTCCGGCACAGGCACCCCTGCGGTGAAGGTACCGAGGGCGGCGATGCCGGTGGTGCGGTGGTTGAAGCCCAGGGTGTGCGCCCCGGTGACGGGCCGGTCGACGCCGCCGGCGCGGCCCTCGTAGATGGTGCCGCACTTGTCGACGACGAAGTTGTAGCCGAGGTCGTCCCAGTGCCGGCCGACGGTCTGCCCCTCGTACAGGGAGCGGATGATGCGGGGCGCGTCGGCGCAGTCGTAGCCGTTGGGCGAGTCGGTGTGGTGGACGAAGACGGCGACGACCTCGTCGTCGTAGCGCGGGGGAGGCTGCTTGGGTCGCGCGCTGTCGAGCCAGACCGAGCGGGGCACGATGTGCGGGCGTGGCGCGGCGTTGGCGGGCGCGGTGGGTCTTATGGCGCTGGCCGACTGCTCGGCGGCCCCTTCGACGCCGTAGGAGCACAGCACGAGGGCGACGGCGGCGGCGATGCCCGGCAGACAGCCGAGGGTCACAGCGACGGGCCGCGGCAGGCGCAGGATGCCGGGCCCGCCGGATATCCGGGAGGCGCGGCTTTTTCGTATCCCCTTTGATTTTCTGATGAGGCGCATGGGATCACTGTCGGTCCGATCCGCTCCGCCCGCGATGCGTGTTCTGCCATCCGGTGGAACTATCGTCCGGGTCCGCGGCGTTTTCCCGTATGCACGCGCGCGTGGCCGCCATCTCGGCGGCCGCCCGCGCGCGTGGCTGATCACCGGGCCGCTCCGCCACGTATGAGAGGGCCCGTAAGGCCGCTCCCGCACGGATGAGCCGGCCCGAGAGAAAGGCGGCGTGCGTGGATCTGCTCGACATCCTGCTGTCGCTGGTCGTCGTGGCCTACGCGGCGTCCGGCTACCGGCGCGGACTGCTGGCCGGCTGCGTGTCGCTGGCCGGTTTCGTGGGCGGTGCCGTCGTCGGCGTGTGGATCCTGCCGTGGGTGATGGACCTGGTGACACCGGGTACGACGAAGGCGACGGTGACGGCCGTGGTCACGGTGCTGCTGCCGGCGGCGGTGGGCCACGAGCTGGCCGGGCGCCTCGCGCTGCGGCTGCGGCGGGAGCTGGACAGGGGCCCGCTGCGGGTGGCGGACGGGATCGGCGGGGCGGTGGCCAACTCGGTGGCCGTGCTGATCGTGGCGTGGGTGGCCGCGTCGGTGCTGGGCGCCTCCTCCTCGCCGTTGATCACCTCGGCGATCCGGGACTCGCGGCTGCTCGGCGCCGTGCAGGACGCGATGCCGGACACCACCCCGGGATGGTTCTCGCGGGCCACCTCGGCGCTGACCGAGGCGGGCTTCCCGCAGGTGTTCAACCCGTTCGAGAGCGAGTCGACCGCCGAGGTCGCCGCGCCCTCCGGGGACAGCGTGACCGCGGCGGCGACCAGGGCGGCGCAGCGCAGCACGGTGAAGGTCGAGGGCGTCGCGGGTACCCAGGGCCGCGAGGGCAGCGGCTTCGTGTACGCGCGAGAGCATGTGATGACCAACGCCCATGTGGTGGCCGGCATCGACGAGCCGACGGTGCGGGTCGGCGGGGTGGGCCGGACGTACGAGGCGCGGGTGGTGCTGTTCGACCCGCAGAAGGACGTGGCGGTGCTGTACGTGCCCGAACTCCGGGCACCGGTGCTGCGGTTCGACCAGGACGCGGGCCGGGGCGACTCGGCGGTGGTCGCGGGCTATCCGCAGGACGGCGACCTGAATCTGCAGGCGGCCACGGTCGCGAGCCGGGTGCAGGCCAGGGGCCAGAACATCTACAACGACCGGTCGGTGACCCGCGAGATCTACTCGATCCGCTCCACCGTCCGCCCCGGCAACTCCGGCGGGCCGCTGCTGACCACCGACGGCCGGGTGTTCGGCGTGGTGTTCGCCCGCTCCACGTCGGACACGGAGACCGGTTATGTGCTGACGGCGGCCGAGGTGGCGGACGACGCGAAGCGGGCGGCGCAGGCGACGGCGCCGGTGGACACGGGCGAGCTGGTCACG
The DNA here is from genome assembly GCF_040689265.1 of Streptomyces sp. NPDC052012. Taxonomy (NCBI): domain Bacteria; kingdom Bacillati; phylum Actinomycetota; class Actinomycetes; order Kitasatosporales; family Streptomycetaceae; genus Streptomyces; species Streptomyces sp. NPDC052012. The sequence continues at coordinate 500,123 of NZ_JBFAXA010000001.1, read as the reverse complement.
TCGTAGACCGCCGCGCGGAGCGTCCGGAGCGTGTCCCGAGCCGTCTAGAGCAGTGACTGCCCCATCAGCACGTCGTCGACGTACGTGCCCTCCAGGCAGAACTCCTCCGGCTGGACGCCCTCCACGACGAACCCCTCGGACTCGTACAGCGCGCGGGCGGGCGTGTTGTGGCCGAGGACGCGCAGGGTGATGCGGCGGAAGCCGCGCTCCCGGGCGTCGGCCACGGCGGCCCGCACCAGCGCCCGCCCGACGCCCTGGCCGCGGGCCTCCTCGGCCACGGCGAGGCCGCGGATCTGCCGGACGTGCGCGTTGGACGCGAGCGGCGTGGGGAAACCGAGCCGGACGTAGCCGACGACTCGGCCGTGGTACTCGGCGACGAGATGGTCGCCCGGCCGGGCGTGCTCACCGAAGAAGGGCTCGTACGGCGGCCGGGGCCGCGGGGTGACCGCGTGCAGCGGCGACCAGCTGTCGCGGTCGAGTCGGGCCAGTTCCGCCTCGTCGTCGGGGCGTGCGGTGCGTATGAGCGGCTCGGACATGAGGGTCACTGTACGTCGGGCCGCCGCCGGTTCCGCGCGTGCCTTTCGCGGGGCGCGGGGCAGGATGGGGGCCATGGAACGTTCCCGAATCGCGGTGGCCGGCGGGTCCGGTCTCATCGGCAGCGCCCTGGTCCGGTCCCTGACGGCGGACGGGCACGAGGTGGTGCGCCTGGTGCGGGGTGCGCCCCGGGCGGCGGACGAGATCCGGTGGGATCCCGAACGGGGTGCGGTGGACGCGCAGGCGCTGGCCGGGTGCGACGCCGTGGTCAATCTGGCGGGGGCGGGGGTGGGCGACCGGCGGTGGACGCCCGAGTACAAGGCGCGGATCCGGGCGAGCCGGGTGCGGGGCACGGCCGCGCTCGCCGAGGCCGTCGCCGGGCTGGCCGAGGACGTACGGCCGCGGGTGTTCGTCAGCGGCAGTGCGATCGGCTACTACGGCGAGACCGGTGACCGGGTCGTCGACGAGAGCGCGCCGCCCGGGGAGGGCTTTCTGCCGCGGGTGTGCGTGGAGTGGGAGGCCGCGGCGGCGCCGGCGGTTCAGGCGGGCGTGCGGACGGTGTTCGCCCGGACCGGGCTGGTGGTGGCGCGCGGGGGCGGGGCCTGGGGGCGGCTGTTCCCGCTGTTCCGGGCCGGACTGGGCGGGCGGCTGGGCAGCGGGGGGCAGTACTGGTCGTTCATCGCCCTGCACGACGAGGTGGCCGCGCTGCGGCATCTGCTGGACAGCGGCGGTCTGTCCGGGCCGTTCAATCTGACCGCCCCTCAGCCGCTGACCAATCGTGAGATCACGGAGGCGATGGCCCGGGTGCTGCGCCGGCCGGCGGTGTTCACGGTGCCGGCGCCGGTGCTGCGTACGGTGCTGGGCGAGATGGCGGGGGACGTGCTGGGCAGTGCGCGGGTGGTGCCGGCGCGGCTGCTGGAGTCGGGCTTCCGGTTCGCGTTCCCGGACATCGAGGGGGCGATCAGGGCGGCGCTGTGAAAGGGGGACGGGCCCGCGCGGTCCGCGAGTCGGTGACCCGCCCCGCACGCCGGCCGTCCGGGCACATCCGTGCGACCGTCGTGCGCCCGTGCCCCGGTCGATGCGCGACCCCCGGTGGCCGAGCACGCCCCTAACCTCGAGCAGAACTCGGGTATTCCTTGGGCGTGTTGAGGGCATGACGTCTCCAGCGCCCGCGCAACCTCGAGGAGGGGCACGTGCTTGAGCCCACGTACCAGGCGGACGTCGTCGTCGTGGGAGCCGGGGTCGCCGGACTCTCCGCGGCGCGACGACTGACCAGCGCAGGAGTCACCGTCACGGTCCTGGAGGCCGCCCACACGGTGGGGGGCCGCATGGCGACCGAGAAGGTCGACGGCTTCCGGCTCGACAGAATCGGGCAGCTGCTGTCCACGGCCTATCCGGAACTGCGGCGGGCCCGGGGCCTCGAAGGGCTCGTGCTGCGCCCCTTCGCACCCGGTGTCCTGCTGCACAGCGACGGACGGCACCATCGCGCGGGCGTACCGGCCGGCGCGGGGGGCGCAAGGGGCGCACTCCATGCGGTGCGCGCCCTCGCGAGCGCCCCCCGGCCGGGGTCCGCGCCGCGGCGGCCGGCGGCCGTGCCGGGGTGGCAGGTTTCCCTGCCGCGGAGCCGGACCGGTGCGCCGCTCGGCACGGCGGTCGACCAGGCACGCCTGGGGGCCGCGTTCACGAAACTCGCGGGCACGCCGGTGAAACGGCTGCTGGCCCGGCCGGAGTTGACCGCCGCCGAGGCGCTGGTGGCACGGGGACTGCCAGCCCGCACCATCGACGGCTTTCTGCGTCCGCTGCTCGCCGCGCTGCTGTGCGACCCGGATCTCTCCACCTCCAGCCGGTGCGCGGATCTCGCGCTGCGCGCCTTCGCGAGCGGGCGGCTGTGCCTGCCGGAGGGCGGTGCCGAGGCGCTGCCGGAGCTGCTGGCCCGGAACCTGCCGCCGGGGACGGTGCACACCGGAGTGCGGGTCACGTCCGTCTCGACGACGTCGGTGACCACGGCGGAGCACGGCGAGTTCCGGTGCCGTGCGGTGCTGATCGCGACGGACGCGCGGGCCGCCGCCGAGCTGCTGCCGGGCCTGCGGGTGCCGGACGCCCACCCGGTGACGGTGGTGCACCACACCACCGACGAGCCGCCCGGCACCGGCGCCGCGCTCCTCCTGGACGCCGACCGGGGCGGTCCGGTCGCCCACACCACGGTGGTCAGCCGCGTCGACCCGTCCCGCGCCCCCGCCGGACGCGCCCTGATCTCCTCGACGGTCCTCGGCCGGCCCGCACCGCAGCTCGACACCGCGGTACGCCTCCATCTGGCCCGGCTCTACGGCACGTCGACCGCCCGCTGGGAGACCCTGGCCGTCCACCACACCGCCGAGGCCGTCCCGATGATGCGGCCACCCCACGACCTGCGCCGGCCGGTACGCCTGCTGGCGGGTCTGTACGTGTGCGGCGACCACCGGGACACCAGCACGGTCCAGGGGGCGCTGCACTCGGCCCACCGGGCGTCGGAGGCGATCCTGACGGACCTCGGGGCGGGCGGCTCGATGCACGTCGCGGACCCGGTGCCGACGGTGCCACGGGCGGCGTGAGCGCGCGCCGTGTTCGAATTTTCATCGCGCCCCACGCAACCCACCAGCCCGGCGTGACACAGCGACAAATCCCCTGCTCACCTGGGAGTTTGGAGGACTCTCGCGCTCCCTGAATGTCAGTGCCGGGCAGTAGAATTGAGGCAGTGTTCGAGGGCGGGCGCCGAAGTCGCCGAGGTCTTTGGCGGGCCGTCCTGACCGCGACAGGAGGATGCCTGTGCCCGCTGCCGCACTCAAGCCGAAGCCCCTGCCCACCCAGTCCACCGCGAAGCGTCCCGTCCTGCTCGAGATGCCGTGCGCGCCCGTGGAGAAGCGGCCGCTGCCACCGGGCCGCCCGCGGGAGTGGTACATCACGCACAACCGCCGTCTGAAGGCGATGCGGCTGGCCATCGCCCTGCTCGACTCCGGCGTCTACCAGCCCAGCCAGGCGCGCAACGAGACGATACGGAGCACGGCGGAGCTGATCGGCGTACATCCACCGTCGGACACGACGTGCCACATGGTGCGCGCGTTCATGCGCTACAACCGCTGAGAGCCGCAGGAGGCCGCGGTGCGGCCGGGGCGGGGACCGACGCCGGCCGCCCGCCCCGGCCTGCGCCTGGCGTGGCTCCGCCGCCGCCCCGAGCGCCCACCCGAGGCGCGGCATCCGCGTCCGGCGGCGCGGCAGCGGGTTCGTCGTTCCCGGCGCCGCCCTGCGCCAGGGCCGCCAGCGCGGCGTCGGCGCACAGCGTCTGGACGACGTCGTCGTCCCGGGCGGCACGGAGCGCCGGCTCGCCGGGCGAGAGCAGCCCGTCCCCGGCCGCCAGCCGGACGGCGAAGCGGCGGACGGCGCGGTCGGGGTGTGGCTCGGACAGCGCGGTGGAAGCCGTGCGCAGGGAAGGCCGGAACCATGCCAGGGACCGCACGCCCGCATCGAGGGCGGTCCAGACGCTCGGGGCCGTCGAGCAGCACGTCGCGGGAATCAGCCGCGCATCAGTACGACCGGAAGTTGACGTAGCCGAGCAGGACGATCACCGCCGCGACGCAGCCGAGCACCACGGCCGTCGACACCCACGACGAGCGGCGGCCGGACGAGGTGTGCTCCGGGTCCGCGCGGAACGGCACCGGCCCGGGCGGGTTGTCCTTCCAGCGCGCGGCGAGCATACGGGCCCGGGCCGAGGGCTCCTTGTGCTCGGCCCGGTCCGCCCACTTGAGGTCGAACTCCCGCTCCTCGTCGTCCCTCTCGGACATCCCCGTGACCTTCCTCGAACAACAGTGTCAGACCAATGATCCCCCCACGCGCCCCACAGGGGGAAGCGTTCCGGACACACCACGGCGCCCCCGTCTCCCGGAGACCGGGAGACGGGGGCGCCGTGGGACGCGGGCTTACACGTCGAAGTAGAGCTCGAACTCGTGCGGGTGCGGGCGCAGCTGCAGCGGGGCGATCTCGTTGGTGCGCTTGTAGTCGATCCACGTCTCGATCAGGTCGGACGTGAAGACGTCGCCCTGGAGGAGGAACTCGTGGTCGGCCTCGAGGCGGTCGAGGACGGCGCCGAGGGAGGTCGGGACCTGCGGGACGTTGGCGTGCTCCTCGGGAGCCAGCTCGTACAGGTCCTTGTCGATCGGCTCGGCCGGCTCGATCTTGTTCTTGATGCCGTCCAGGCCCGCGAGCAGCAGGGCCGAGAAGGCCAGGTACGGGTTGCCGGAGGAGTCGGGCGCACGGAACTCGACGCGCTTGGCCTTCGGGTTGGAGCCCGTGATCGGGATACGCATCGCGGCGGAGCGGTTGCGCTGCGAGTACACCAGGTTCACCGGGGCCTCGAAGCCCGGCACCAGGCGGTGGTACGAGTTCACCGTCGGGTTGGTGAAGGCCAGCAGCGACGGGGCGTGCTTGAGGATGCCGCCGATGTAGTAGCGGGCGGTGTCCGACAGGCCGGCGTAGCCCTGCTCGTCGTAGAACAGCGGGTCGCCGTTGCTCCACAGCGACTGGTGGACGTGCATGCCCGAGCCGTTGTCGCCGAAGATCGGCTTCGGCATGAAGGTCGCGGTCTTGCCGTTGCGCCAGGCGACGTTCTTCACGATGTACTTGAAGAGCTGCAGGTCGTCGGCGGCGGCGAGCAGCGTGTTGAACTTGTAGTTGATCTCGGCCTGGCCGGCGGTGCCCACCTCGTGGTGCTGACGCTCGACCTTCAGGCCGGCCCGGTCCAGCTCCAGGGAGATCTCGGCGCGCAGGTCGGCGAAGTGGTCGACCGGCGGGACCGGGAAGTAGCCGCCCTTGTAGCGGACCTTGTAGCCGCGGTTGTCCTCCAGCGCACCGGTGTTCCAGGCGCCCGCCTCGGAGTCGATGTGGTAGAAGGACTCGTTCTCGGAGGTCTTGAAGCGCACGCTGTCGAAGACGTAGAACTCGGCCTCCGGGCCGAAGTACGCGGTGTCGGCGATGCCGGTGGAGGCGAGGTAGGCCTCGGCCTTCTTCGCCACGTTGCGCGGGTCACGGGAGTACTGCTCGCCCGTGATCGGGTCGTGGATGAAGAAGTTGACGTTCAGCGTCTTGTCGCGGCGGAACGGGTCGACCCGGGCCGTCGAGAGGTCCGCGCGCAGCGCCATGTCCGACTCGTGGATGGCCTGGAAGCCACGGATCGAGGATCCGTCGAAGGCCAGCTCCTCGTCGGGGTCGAACGCCTCTACAGGCACCGTGAAGTGCTGCATCACGCCCGGGAGGTCGCAGAAGCGGACGTCGATGAACTTGACGTCCTCGTCCGCGATGAACTTCTTGGCCTCGTCGGCGTTCTGGAACATCCAGCTCCTCCTACTCCCGACCGTCCCGCCGGGGTGGTAGATCGTTCGTGCGGCCAGTGCGGGTGGCACACGCTGTGCTCGACCCTAGGGACGGGTGATTTCTCGGGCGTGACCCATTTGTTTCACACAAGTTAACCGGCCCATCTCCCACGGTAGCCCCGACGCACCCCGCCGTCCCCCGGTCATTTCCGGGCGCAGTACCGTGGACGGGTGGACAACAGGCAAGCAATCGGATCATGGCTCTCCGGCCCGCGCGCGGCCATGGAGGACGCCGGTGCCGAGTTCGGTCACCGGGGCGAGCAGCTGGGGCTGCCGGAGTCGGGACCGGGCTCGATCGCCCGGCCGGGCCGCAGGCTCGGGGCGCTGGCGGTGGACTGGTCCCTGTGCGTCTTGATCGCATACGGTCTGATCACCGAGGGCTACGGCCAGGCGACGAGCAACTGGGCGCTGCTGATCTTCCTGGTGCTGAGCGTCCTGACCGTCGGCACGCTCGGCTTCACCCCCGGCAAGCGCCTGTTCGGCCTGCGTGTCGTGACGCTCGCCACCGGCCAGGTCCACCCGGGCCGCGCCCTGCTGCGCTCGGTGCTGCTGTGCCTGGCGATCCCGGCTCTGATCTGGGACCGCGACGGCCGCGGCCTGCACGACCGGCTGGCGGGCACGGTGGAGGTCAGGATCTGACGTCCGCGTGGACGGAAGCGGACGAATGAGCAGTCGAGACAGACGAGAGAGGGGCGCCCGGATCACACCGGGCGCCCCTCCTCGTTCCTGAGAAGTCCTGAGTCCTGAGACGTCAGCGGGTCTTCGGTCCGCCCTTCGGCAGCTTCATGCCCTTCGGCATCGGACCCTTGGGCAGCGGCATGTTGCTCATCAGGTCGCCCAGGGCGCGCAGCCGGTCGTTGGTCGCGGTGACCTGGGGGCCGGTGAGGACGCGGGGCAGCTTGACCATGGTGGTGCGCAGCTTCTTCAGCTCGACCTGGCCCTCGCCCGTGCCCACGATCAGGTCGTGCACCGGGACGTCGGCGACGATGCGGTTCATCCGCTTCTTCTCGGCGGCGAGCAGGCTCTTCACCCGGTTCGGGTTGCCCTCGGCGACCAGCACGATGCCGGCCTTGCCGACCGCGCGGTGCACCACGTCCTGGTTGCGGTTCATCGCCACGGCGGGGGTGGTCGTCCAGCCGCGCCCGATGTTGTCGAGCACGGCCGCGGCGGCGCCCGGCTGTCCCTCCATCTGCCCGAAGGCCGCTCGCTCGGCCCGGCGCCCGAACACGATCGCCGTCGCGAGGAAGGCGAGCAGGAGGCCCAGGATGCCGAGATAAATGGGGTGACCGATCAAGAAACCGATCGCGAGGAAGACACCGAAGGTGACGATTCCGACAGCCGCGAGTACAAGACCGATCTTCTTGTCGGCCCTGCGGGTCATCTTGTAGGTCAGGGCGATCTGCTTCAGTCGCCCGGGGTTCGCAGCGTCCGCTGCAGTTTCCTTCCTCGCCATGCCACGAAGTCTACGTGGCTCCGCCGGTGGGCTCAGCGGCGGGCGGACAGGGACTGCTCGAGGACGCGCTGCGCCTCGACCCGGTCCTTGGCGCGACGGCGGTCCTCCAGCACGGAGGTCCAGGCGTTGCGGCGGGCGGTGCGCTGACCGCTGCTCATCAGCAGCGACTCGACGGCCCGCAGCGCGGTGGTGAAGGACGGGATGGCGGTGGCGCGAACAGGCGCGGCCTGCATGGTGGAGGTCCCCCTCGGCATGGCTCCGGATGGCGGGTCACATCACGTACGCCACGTACGCAGTGGTGCACGAGCTGTGATTCCAGGGTCACTGATTGGTGTTACCAGGGCGTGACCGGCCGGTCAAACACCCATGAAGCCTGGATGGGGGCCCCGCGAACGCCGGCGCGGCCCCGGCACGCGCCCTCATCTGCGAGGACGGCCGGGGCCGCGTTCTCTCGGCCATTACTGGCCAGTAGCATCTTGTGCGGGAATTCACACGCCGATTCAGACAGCCTGCGCCGCGATGTACGAGCCACGCTTCTCGATGGCCATCTGGTACAGCCGGCCCGCGCGGTAGGAGGAGCGGACCAGCGGGCCGGACATCACGCCGGAGAAGCCGATCTCCTCGGCCTCCTCCTTCAGCTCCACGAACTCGTGCGGCTTCACCCAGCGCTCGACGGGGTGGTGCCGGACGGACGGGCGCAGGTACTGCGTGATGGTGACCAGCTCGCAGCCGGCGTCGTGCAGCTGCTTGAGCGCCTCGCTGACCTCCTCGCGGGTCTCGCCCATGCCGAGGATCAGGTTCGACTTGGTGACCAGGCCGTAGTCCCGGGCGGCGGTGATGACCTTCAGGGAGCGGTCGTAACGGAAGCCGGGGCGGATCCGCTTGAAGATCCGCGGCACCGTCTCGACGTTGTGCGCGAAGACCTCGGGGCGGGCGGAGAAGACCTCCTCCAGCTGCTCCGGGACCGCGTTGAAGTCGGGGGCCAGCAGCTCGACCTTGGTGCGGCCGGCCTCGCGGTTCGCCGTCTGCCGGTGGATCTGGCGCACCGTCTCCGCGTACAGCCAGGCGCCGCCGTCCTCCAGGTCGTCGCGGGCGACGCCGGTGATGGTGGCGTAGTTCAGGTCCATGGTGACCACGGACTCGCCCACGCGGCGGGGCTCGTCGCGGTCGAGCGCCTCGGGCTTGCCGGTGTCGATCTGGCAGAAGTCGCAGCGCCGGGTGCACTGGTCGCCGCCGATGAGGAAGGTCGCCTCGCGGTCCTCCCAGCACTCGTAGATGTTCGGACAGCCGGCTTCCTGGCAGACCGTGTGCAGACCCTCGCTCTTGACGAGGTTCTGCATCTTGGAGTACTCGGGACCCATTTTCGCCCGGGTCTTGATCCACTCGGGCTTGCGCTCGATGGGGGTCTGGCTGTTGCGGACCTCCAGGCGCAGCATCTTGCGTCCGTCGGGTGCGACTGCGGACACGACCGGCTCCCTAACGATTGATTCTTCGGCGACCTTCAGGGTACGCCCGTTGATTTGAATGCCCGGTGTGAGTGCTGGCCCCGTGCTCCAACGCCCGGCGGGCCGTTTTTATGCCGGCGTCTTCTCGATCACCCTCGGCTTGAGTTCGGCGTTCTCGAGCACGTCCCGCAGATGCCGCTCGACCACCGGCAGGACCTCCTCGATGGTGATGTCCCGGCCCAGCTCGCTCGCCAGGGACGCCACGCCCGCGTCACGGATCCCGCACGGGATGATCTTGTCGAACCACTTGTTGTCGGGGTTCACGTTCAGCGAGAAGCCGTGCATCGTGACGCCCTTGGCCACGCGAATGCCGATCGCGGCGATCTTGCGGTCCTCACGGCGCTGGCCGGCGTTGGACGGGGCGTACTCCGGGCCGTTGAGCCGCGGGTCGAACTCCTCGTCGTGCAGACGGGGGTCGAAGTCGAGGGAGAGCCCGCCGAGGGCGGGGCGCTGTTCGACCGGGTCACCGAGGACCCAGACCCCGCTGCGGCCCTCGACCCGGGTGGTCTCCAGACCGAACTCCGCGCAGGTGCGGATCAGGGCGTCCTCCAGGCGGCGCACGTGGGCCACCACGTCCACCGGCCGGGGCAGCTTCTGGATCGGGTAGCCGACCAGCTGGCCGGGGCCGTGCCAGGTGATCTTGCCGCCGCGGTCCACGTCGATGACGGGGGTGCCGTCGAGGGGGCGCTCGCTGTCCTCGGTGCGCCGGCCTGCCGTGTAGACGGGGGGGTGCTCCAGGAGGATCACGGTGTCGGGCACCTCGTCGGCGAACCGCGCCGCGTGCACCCGGCGCTGCTCGTCCCAGGCCACCCGATAGTCGACGGCCTCGGCACCGAAACCCATCCGGACGAACCGCAACTCACTCACGGCAAGCGCCTCCCTAGAAGGTCGTAAGGCACGAAACGCACCCACGCCACTGTACGTCCGTGCGACCGGACGGCCTCCGTCAGCCTCAGGAGCCAATCCTCACACGATCGGATGAATGCCCCTCGAAGAATGCGATCGGGTGTTTACTCTCCGCTACATTCGCGCCGTCCGGGGCGCCATAAGGGCTGCTCACAGGCAATACGGGCACATCGTTTCGCCGGAAGGCAGGAGACCGCACCGCAGATGACGGACCGACCCGCGCAGCGCACCCCCAACCGACAGCTCGCCGCGCTCATCGCAGAAGCGGGGTTCTCCAACGCGGGACTCGCCCGTCGGGTGGACCAGCTCGGTCTCGAACACGGGCTCGACCTGAGATACGACAAGACGTCCGTCACCCGCTGGCTGCGCGGGCAGCAGCCCCGGGGCACCACACCGGCGCTCATCGCCGAGGTGTTCACCCGGCGCCTCGGCCGCCGCCTCACCGCCCAGGACCTCGGGCTCGACTCCTGCACCCCCGTCTACGCGGGCCTGGAGTTCGCCGCGACGCCCGAGGAGGCCGTGGACATCGTCAGCGGCCTGTGGCGCAAGGACTCCGGCAGCCACGCCGAACTCCGCAAGATCGCTTTCACCTCCGCGGGCCTGGTGGTCCCCAGCCGGGACTGGCTGATCGGCCGCGCCGACGAGAGGGTGGCCCGCACCGAGCCGCCCCTGCGCATTCCCGCCCAGGGCCGTCCGGCCGTCCGCAGCTCCGCCCCGGCCGACCTCGGCTCCCGCCGCCGCCAGGCTGCCGAACGCGCCCCCGGCCAGCGGGTCACCGGGGGTGACATCGCCGCGCTGCGCTCGGTCGGCGAGCTGTTCCGCACCCTGGACGACGCCTACGGCGGGGGCCACGCCCGGCAGGCCCTGGTCCGCTATCTGGAGCACGAGTGCGAGCCGATGCTGCGCGGCACCTACGGCGAGCAGACCGGCCGCAAGCTGTTCGCGGCCACCGCCGACCTGACCCGGCTGGCCGGCTGGACGTCGTACGACATCGCCGCGCACGGGCTCGCCCAGCGGTACTTCGTGCAGTCGCTGCGGCTGGCGCAGGCGGCCGGGGACCGGGCCTTCGGCGCCTACGTCCTGGTCTCCATGAGCCGGCAGGCCGTCTACCTCGGCCACGGGCGGGAGGCGGTGCAGCTGGCGCGGGTGGCTCAGCAGGGCGCGGGCAGCTCCGTCCCGCCGGTGGTGCAGGCGCTGCTGCACGCCGCCGAGGCGCGCGGGCACGGGGTTCTCGGCGAGGTGCGGGCCTGCACGGCCGCGCTGGTACGCGCCGAACGGGCCCTGGAGAGCGCCAAGCCCGGCGACGACGTGCCGCACTGGGCGCGCTTCTTCGACGAGGCCCAGCTCGCCGACGAGTTCGGGCACTGCCACCGCGACCTTCAGCAGTTCCGCGCCGCCGCCCAGCACGCCGAGCGCTCGCTGCATCTGCGCGCGCCCGGGTACGCGCGCAGCCGCCTGTTCTGCCGGGTCGTGCTCGCCACCGCCCGGCTCGGCCTCGGTGAGCTCGACCAGGCCTGCCAGCTGGCGGCGGAGGCCGCGGGCCAGGCGGCGGAGATGCGGTCGGTGCGGGCGGTGGAGTACGTACGGGACTTCGAACGGCGGCTGGAGCCGTACAAGGACGCCATGCCGGTGCGGACGTACCGGGACAGGGTGGCCGCGCTGGGGTGACGGGATCGCGCCCGGCCCTCGGCGTACCGTGTGCGGCATGGAGATCTGGATCAATCCCGCCTGTTCCAAGTGCCGCAGCGCCCTCAGCCTGCTCGACGCCGAGGGCGCCGACTACACCGTCCGCCGGTATCTGGAGGACGTGCCGAGCGAGGACGAGATCCGGGCCGTGCTGGAGCGGCTGGGTCTGGAGCCGTGGGACATCACGCGGACGCAGGAGGCCGCGGCCAAGGAGCTCGGGCTCAAGGAGTGGCCGCGGGACGCCGGTGCGCGCGACCGGTGGATCGCGGCGCTGGCCGCGCACCCCAAGCTGATCCAGCGGCCGATCATCACCGCGGACGACGGGACGGCGGTCGTGGCCCGCACGGAGGAGGCCGTGCGGGACGCCCTGTCCCGGTAACACGCCTGTGACGCAGGTTACTTCGGCGACTTGAGTCAACCGCTGAGTAACTCCGTTCGGTATCTCGTACATAGCGGCGTACGCTCCCCTACCTCTTCAGGAGGCGCGCATGTCGCGTAGGAGAACTCTCGGCCCCAAGAAGAAGCTCGCACTTCTGGTGAGTGCGGCGACGGTGGCGGGTGGCGGTGCCTTCGTCATGGCGACCACCTCGAACGCCGCGCAGACGCCGACCACCAAGTCGGCGGCGGACTCGACCGTCTGTCAGGGCCTCGCCACCGCACTCGGCAACAACCAGAAGTTCATCGAGGGCCAGCGGGCCAATCCCGACGCGCAGTCCGAGGCGCGGATCGCCAACCGTGAGGCGGTCATCGCCGAGATCCAGCGCAAGCAGGAGGCGTCCGGGTGCGAGGTGGGGGAGTCGGCTCAGGGCTCCCAGGCCGAGCAGCCGGCCGCGCCGTCCCAGCCCGCGCAGGGTGGACAGGCCGGCGGTGAACAGGCCGGCGGCGGCGAGCAGGCCGGTGGCGAGCAGGCAGGCGCTGGTGAACAGGCCGGTGGCGAGCAGGCCGGTGGCGGTGGCGCCGCGGCCTCCGGTGAGCAGGTGTGCAACGGGTCGACGGTCACGCTGTCCGGCGAGGGCGGCGCCCCGGCCGCGTCCAGCAACCAGTTCCCGGCGGGCACCAAACTGAAGGTCACCAACCTGGACAACAACAAGTCCACCACGGTGGAGGTCACCTCCGTCTCGGGCAGCTGTGTGCTGCTCAACAACGCCGCCTTCGAGCAGGTCCGCGAGCCCGGCAAGTTCCTGATCCGCCGGGCGGTCATCGAGAAGGTGGGGTGAGGCTCGGGTCGTCAGGAATTCCCCGGGGCGGCGGCCAGGTTTCGGGGGGCGGGGCGTCGTACGTCGGCAACGCCTCGGCTCCGGCCGCCGCCTCTGCGAAGGCCCCGTCGCTCCCGGCCAGGAGCGGCGGGGCCTTCCCCTGTCGCGCACGACTGTGTACGACACTCGCGCACCGGCCGCCCTCACCAGGTGAAGTGAGCCACAGCAGGGCCAGGTAACACGGGGTTCACATTCGGGCAATGGCCGGGAAATCGCCTGTTGACAGGCTGCGGGGCATCGAGAGCGTGGCGCCCCAGTGCCGCAGCGCCGCCGCACCCGCACATGCGCCAGACCCACCCCCGAAGGATGTGGACCGTGAGCTTCAAGGCTGAGTACATCTGGATCGACGGCACGGAGCCGACGGCCAAGCTGCGTTCCAAGACGAAGATCCTCTCCGACGACGCCAAGGGCGCGGAGCTGCCGATCTGGGGCTTCGACGGGTCGTCCACCAACCAGGCCAAGGGCCACGCCTCGGACTGTGTGCTCAAGCCGGTCTTCGTCTGCCCGGACCCGATCCGCGGCGGCGACGACGTGCTGGTGCTGTGCGAGGTCCTGAACACGGACATGACGCCGCACGAGACGAACACCCGTGCCGCGCTGGCCGAGGTCGCCGAGAAGTTCGCCGCGCAGGAGCCGATCTTCGGCATCGAGCAGGAGTACACGTTCTTCAAGGACGGCTACCCGCTGGGCTTCCCCAAGGGCGGCTTCCCGGCCCCGCAGGGCGGCTACTACTGCGGTGTCGGCTCCGACGAGATCTTCGGCCGTGACGTCGTCGAGGCCCACCTGGACAACTGCCTCAAGGCGGGCCTCGGCCTGTCCGGCATCAACGCCGAGGTCATGCCCGGCCAGTGGGAGTTCCAGGTCGGCCCGCTGGCCCCGCTGGAGGTCGCCGACCAGCTGTGGGTGGCCCGCTGGCTGCTCTACCGCACCGCCGAGGACTTCGGCATCGCCGCCACCCTCGACCCCAAGCCGGTCAAGGGCGACTGGAACGGCGCCGGCGCGCACACCAACTTCTCCACCAAGGCGATGCGCGAGTCCTACGACGCGATCATCACCGCGTGCGAGTCGCTCGGCGAGGGCTCCAAGCCGCTGGACCACGTCAAGAACTACGGCGCCGGCATCGACGACCGCCTCACCGGTCTGCACGAGACCGCCCCGTGGGACAAGTTCTCCTACGGCGTCTCCGACCGCGGTGCCTCGGTGCGCATCCCGTGGCAGGTCGAGAAGGACGGCAAGGGCTACATCGAGGACCGCCGCCCCAACGCCAACGTCGACCCGTACGTGGTGACCCGCCTGCTGGTCGACACGTGCTGCTCCGCGCTGGAGAAGGCCGGCCAGGTCTGACCCGCCCGCAGTCGCTCCGAGGGGCGCTCACCGTCGCCGGTGGGCGCCCCTCGCGCTGTCGGCGGGCCGTGTCGTCTCGTGGGGCATGGGCCGGGCGGTCCGGGGCGGGCCCGGCGTCCAGTGGGTGAGAGACGGCTCCTGCGACGGACGGGCGTCTGCTTCAATGGGGCCATGGCCAGCTTCCAGAAGCACCTCGCGACGGGTCGCCATGACCTCGAGCCCTTCTGGCCCTCCCGTCAGCACGACGACTTCGACCGGGTGTGTTGCCGCGCGTTCACCGCGCAGGCCCGCTGACGCCGAACACCCGGCCCTCCACGCCGTACCCCGGCGGTCCTCGGCCCGCGCGCACCGACGTACGTCCCTCGTCGAACCTCTCGCGCGAAAGAGCTGACCTCTCATGGCGACCACTCGTTCCCTGTCCCCCGCCCCTCTCTCCCCTGTCACCGCCCCGTCCGAGAACGGCCCGCGGCACCGGCTGCGTGCCGTCAGCCCGGACGAGGCGGTGAGTGTCGCGGACCTCCTGCCACCGGGCGCCACCTGGCTGCCCGCGCCCCAGCACGCCCTGCCCGTCCTGCCGGGGCAGCCGCCGATGGTCGGCTACCTGGTGCTCGTCCCGGCCGACCAGCAGCCGCCGGTCCTGTCCGCCGCCGCTCAGCCGGCCGTCACTCCGAGCGCCACTGGAACCGGAACCGCCACGGGCTCAAGCACCGGCACCGGCGGCGACCCGCTGATTCGCGTCGACACCGTGCAGCGGACCGCCGCGGTCGACGGACGGCAACTCGACCTGACCTACCTGGAGTTCGAGCTGCTCGCGCATCTTGTGGCGCATCCGGGCCGGGTGCACACCCGCGACCAGCTGGTCGGCACGGTGTGGGGCTACGGCCATGTCGGCGACGGCCGCACCGTCGACGTCCACATCGCCCGGCTGCGCCGCAAGCTCGGGGCGCGCTACCGGGGCACCATCCACACGGTGCGCCGGGTCGGCTACAAGTACGTGCCGCCGGCCGGACGCTGACGGTCTGCCCACAGCAGATCCCTGTTCCCTCCCTCCGCTCCAGCGGGCAGAGTCACCGGCATGAGGCTGCTGATGCTGGGTGGTACGGAGTTCGTGGGACGGGCCGTCGTGGAGGCGGCCCTCGGCCGGGGCTGGGAGGTGACCGTCTTCCACCGGGGGCGGCACGAGGCACCGAAGGGCGTGCGGTCGCTGCTCGGCGACCGCACCGCGGTCGACGGTCTCGCCGCGCTCGACGAGGCCGCCGGGGACTGGGACGTCGTCGTCGACACCTGGTCGGCCGCGCCGCGGGCGGTGCGGGACACGGCGCGGCTGCTGCGGGGCCGCGCCGGGCGGTACGTGTACGTGTCGAGCTGCTCGGTGTACGCGTGGGCGCCGCCCGCCGGGTACACCGAGCAGGCTCCGCTGGTGAACGGCGCCTTCGCCGACGCCGACGGGACGGACTACGCACGCGACAAGCGGGGCGGCGAGCTGGCGGCCGTGGGCGCCTTCGGAGCGGACCGTTCGGTCCTGGTGCGGGCCGGGCTGATCCTCGGGCCGTACGAGAACATCGGCCGGCTGCCCTGGTGGCTGAACCGGACGGCCCGCGGCGGCCCGGTCCTCGCTCCGGGGCCGCGTGAGCTGCCGCTGCAGTACGTCGACGCCCGCGATCTCGCCGAGTGGACCCTCGGGGCGGCGGAGCGGGAGCTGAGCGGGCCGTACAACCTGATCTCTCCCCAAGGCCACGCCACGATGGGCGAGTTGCTCCAGGCGTGTGCGGAGGTCACCGGCAAGAAGGCCGACCTGCGCTGGACCGACCCGGAGGTGATCCTCCAGGCGGGCATCGAGCCGTGGACCCAGCTGCCGGTGTGGGTTCCGCCGGACACCGAGGAGCACGGTGCGCTGCACTGCGCGGACGTGTCGCGGGCGGTCGCGACGGGCCTGCGCTGCCGGCCGGTCCACGAGACGGTCGCCGACACCTGGGCGTGGCTGCAGGGCATCGGCGGGGTCGCCCCGCAGCGGCCGGACCGCCCCGCGGTGGGGCTGGATCCGGAGGTGGAGGCGAAGGTGCTCGCCGGTGAGGTGTAGGTAGCACCACCACGTGAGCGGGGCTCCGGCCCAGTGACGGCCGCTCCCCCGCTCGACCAGACTGGCGCCCATGAACACCACCACGAAGAGCGACGGCGACGCATCGAGGGCACGGGGAATGGTGCGCGCCGCCTGGCGGGGGCTCGTGCTGGCGGTCGTGTCCCTGCCCCTGGCCGTGCTGTGCCTCACCCTGACCGCCGTGTCCGTGGCGCTGATCCCCCTCGGCATCGGCATCGTCACCACCCCGTACGTGCTGAACGGGGTGCGGACGTTCGCGAACTGGCGGCGGGTGCTGGCGGCCGAATGGGGCGGCGTGCGCATCCCGCCCGCCTACCGGCCGGTCCCCGAGGACGCCAATCCTTGGACGCGCACGTTCGCGATGCTGCGCGACCCGGCCACCTGCCGGGATCTGCGGTGGCTGCCGGTGGACATGACGGCGGGCTTCGTGACCGCGCTGCTGCCGGCGGTGCTGGTGCTCTACCCGCTGGAGGGCTTCGCGTTGGCGGCCGGCCTGTGGCGGACCATGACGGGCGGCCCGTACGGCGAGTACGGCCCGTACTGGTACGGATTCGTGCCGGTCAGCGACCAGACGTCCGCGCTGGGCGCGGGCGCGCTGGCCGCCGTCCTGCTCATCGTGGCGCACCGGTACGCCGTGCCCGCGTTCCACGCCCACTTCCGCCTCACCCGCGCCGTCCTCGCCTCCAACCAGGCGGAACTCGCCGAACGTGTCCGGGTGTTGACGGAGACCCGGCGCGACGCCGTCGACGCCTCCGCCGCCGAGCTGCGCCGCATCGAGCGTGATCTGCACGACGGGGCGCAGGCACGGCTCGTGGCCGTGGGCATGGATCTCGGGACCATCGAGATGCTGCTCGACAAGGACCCGGCGAAGGCCAAGGAGCTGATCGCGCAGGCCCGCACGTCGTCCGTGGAGGCACTGGCCGAGCTGCGGGAGCTGGTGCGCGGCATTCATCCGCCGGTGCTGGCCGAGCGGGGTCTCGGCGACGCGGTGCGGGCGCTGGCGCTGCGGCTGCCGGTGGAGACCGAGGTGACGGTGGAGCTGCCCGGGCGGGCTCAGGCGCCGGTGGAGTCGGCCGCGTACTTCGCGGTGAGCGAGGTGCTCACCAACGCGGTGAAGCACGCGGGCGCCGACCGGATCTGGGTCGACCTGCACCACAGCGACGGCCATCTGCGGATGTCCGTCACCGACAACGGCAAGGGCGGTGCGGTGATCGGGGCCGGCTCGGGGCTGACCGGGGTCGAGCGGCGACTGGGTACATTCGACGGCGTCCTGGCCGTCAGCTCTCCCGCGGGCGGTCCCACCATGGTCACCATGGAGATCCCTTGCGCGTTGTCCTAGCCGAAGACCTGTTCCTGCTGCGCGACGGGCTCGTCCGGCTCCTCGAGGCCCATGACTTCGAGATCGCGGCGGCCGTGGAGTCCGGTCCGGAGCTGGCCCGGGCGCTGGCCGAGCTGGAGCCGGACGTGGCCGTGGTGGACGTACGGCTGCCGCCCACGCACACCGACGAGGGGCTGCAGTGCGCCCTCGAGGCCCGCCGGAGACGGCCGGGCCTTCCGGTGCTGGTGCTCTCCCAGCACGTGGAGCAGCTGTACGCGCGGGAGTTGCTGGCCGACGGCAGTGGCGGGGTCGGGTATCTGCTGAAGGACCGGGTGTTCGACGCGGAGCAGTTCGTGGACGCCGTACGACGGGTGGCGGCGGGCGGTACGGCGATGGATCCGCAGGTGATCCAGCAGCTGCTGGCGCGGCAGTCGGGCGACGACCGGCCGCTGGCGCGGCTGACGCCCCGGGAGCGGGAGGTGCTGGAGCTGATGGCGCAGGGGCGGTCCAACGCGGCGATCGCGGCCAGGCTGCTGGTGACGGAACGGGCGATCGCGAAGCACACCGCGAACATCTTCACGAAACTGGGCCTCGCGGTCTCGGACGACGACAACCGGCGCGTGCTGGCGGTTCTCGCTCATCTCGACCACGGCCGATGAAACCGGACGCGGACATTCACCCCTCGTGCGTGATCCGCAACTCCCGGTGTTCCAGGGCCTGTTGAAACACCGGAACCGTACGAACTTCTCTGCAATTCGTGGGACGGGTGAACACCCGTGAGGCGGTTCCCGTACTCAAGGGAGCCGCTTCACTCCTGTCGGGCGCCTCGATGCCCCGCAATGGGATGCCCCGCAAGGAAGTCAGAGGAGTTCCATGGGACGCAACACAAGAAAACGCCGTACGCCGCTGGCCACCAAGGCCATAGCCGCATCGGCGGCCCTAGCGCTCGGTGGGGGCGGGCTGATCTGGGCGAACTTCTACGCTTCGGCACACGAGGAGAACGGGCCGGACAACCGGACGAGGTCCGGCGCGGCGCAGATCGCGACGATCAACTGCCCGGACGTCGGCCAGAAGCTGACGAAGGTGCCGCGCAGCGCGCGCAGGGGCGTCGCCACGGAGCTGGCCCGGCTCGACCAGCAGGTCACCGCCGCCTACAAGCGGCTCGCCGACACCCGCCAGGCTCAGGCGGGTGACGCCGACTACGTCAGCAACGCGATCCTCGGACCGCTTCAGTCCAAGCGGGCGGCCACCCTGGACCGGATCCGCATCACCATCAACCGTGCGGGCGGTCAGGCGCCGCGCAGCCTCGGCGGGTTCGCCCGGTGCGAGGGCGTCCCGGTGGAGCAGCCGGAGCTCAATGACGGCGGTCAGGACCAGAACGACGACGGCCAGGACCAGAATGACGGTCAGGACCAGAACAACGACGGTCAGGACCAGGGTGACGGCGGCCAGGACAACGGTCAGGACCAGGGCGGCAACGGCGGTCAGGCCGGCAACGGCCCCGTCGCGGACGACTTCGTCAACATCGAGGACGTCCAGCCCAACGGCGGTCCGCAGGGCGTGAACGGCAACGGTCTGCCCGCCAACGGGGACACCGGTTCGACGGGCAGCTTCACCACGGAGTGCGGTACCAACGAGAACGAGAACCGCAACTCCGACAACGTGATCGTCGCGCCCGGCGTGTCCAACGGTGCGCAGCACCAGCACGACTACGTCGGCAACCAGGCCAACAACGCGTTCGCGAGCGACGAGGACCTGGCGAACGGCGAGACGACCTGCCAGAACCAGGGCGACAAGTCGTCGTACTTCTGGCCGGTGATCCGTCTGCAGAACGGCCAGAACGACATCGACGCGGGCCAGCCCGGCGGCGGTCAGGACGGCAACGTCGGCCAGATCGTCGAGCCGGCCCAGGCGGAGCTGAAGTTCGTCGGCAACAAGACCAGCGACGTCGTGGCGATGCCGCAGGCCCTGCGCATCATCACCGGTGACGCCAAGTCCTTCGTGAACGGCCTCAACAACGCCAACACGAACTGGAGCTGCACCGGCTTCGAGGACCGCGTGGTGACGGACAAGTACCCGATCTGCCCCGAGGGCAGCTCGGTGGTGCGGACGTCCTTCTTCCAGAGCTGCTGGGACGGCCAGAACATCGACAGCGCCAACCACCGCACGCACGTCGACTTCGTCGAGGCGGACGGCAGCTGCTCCAACGGCTTCCAGGCCATCCCCCAGCTGCAGGTCCGTCTGGTCTACGACATCCCGGCCCCGCAGATCGAGAACGGACAGGTGCAGAACGCCTACGCGATCGACTCCTTCCCGGACCAGCTGCACAAGCCGATCACCGACCACAACGACTTCATCAACTTCTTCGACGAGGACCTGATGAACGAGATGGTCGACTGCATCAACAGCGGCCAGGACTGCCAGTAGTCCCGGAGCAGTGAGAGAGCCGGCGGTGGGATCTCCCACCGCCGGCTCCTCTTCGCTCGCCCGCGGGATCAGCCGTGGTGACCACCGCGGTTGTGGCTGCCACCGGGGTTCATGTGCTCCGACCCCTCCTCCAGCGTCCCGCCGAGAGTGGACCGCAGCTCCGCGACGGTCTTCTCCTCGCCCACGGCCACCCACTTGCGGCCGACGAGGTAGTAGCCCCCGTAGTCCTTCGCGCCGTTGAGCCACTCGCGCTGGCCGCGATCGGTGGCGAACGTGGCGAGGACGAACTTGCCAGCGCGGTTGTCGCAGAGAGCCTGCCGGATCTCGTCGGCGTCCGTCTGCATGTTCGGCTTGCACTTCACCTCGGCCGCCAGGTGCTCGAGACTGCCGGTCGCGGTGGCCGGCCCCTCGCCATGTCCCTGGTGCCCGTCCTCGCCACCGGATCCGCAGCCCGCCAGCGCCAGTGCCGCCACCGCGCCGGTCAGCGCGAGCATCGGTCGGGTCAGCCTCATGAGTTCCTCCGGTCCTCCGGTCCATCGGCGACATGCCGCGCAGAGCCCCGACGAAGGGCTCTCCCCGTGGATACGGCCCGGACGCCCGCAGCGCTCAATACCCCGGTGCCACGACGGAGGCAGGCGTGCCAGTCTGAGCCCATGGATCAGGACTGGGAAGAACGTGTGACCGCCGCCTGGGCGACCCTCGACGACTACGCCGGCTCCGAGGAGGACGCGGCGGCGTTCCGGGCCGTGATCGACGCGCTGGTGGCGGAGCTGCCCGAGGACAGTCCGCTGGGCCCGTTCGAGCGGGCCTGCGCCTTCGACTCGACGGGCCACCCCGCCGAGGCGGTGGCGCTGTACCGGGAGGCGCTGGACGGCGGACTGGAGAAGGCCGGCCCGTACAAGGCGCGGCGGGCGAAGATCCAGTTGGCCAGCTCGCTGCGCAACGTCGGACGCCCGCAGGAGGGCGTGGCGTTGCTGACGCCCGAACTGGACGCGCCCTCCGACGAGTTGGACGACGCCGTACGCGCCTGCCTCGCGTTGTGCCTGTCGAGCCTGGGCCGGGACCGCGAGGGGCTGTCACTGGTCCTCGGCGCGCTCGCCCCGCATCTGCCGCGCTATCAGCGGTCGATGGCCGCGTACGCGCGGGAGCTCGTGGAGCCGGGCGCCCGATGACGGAGTGACCGTCCGCGGCCAGGTGACCATCCGCCGATTCGCTCGTTCTGCTGAACGTGCAGTCACAGGATGTCGCCCCGCCCCCCTCCCCCTCCGCCCCCACGGGTCCCGTGGTCGACGTCGAGCAGGCCGAGGCCGCGCTCGTCGAGCACTATCCGCGGCTCGTCCGGCTCGCCTATCTGGTGCTGCCGCCCACGCTGGGGCGCGGCAGGCGGGTGCTGACCGCGCACTCCCTGACCCAGCGCGCGCTGCCCCGCACCCGGGCCTCCGCACCGGTGATCCCCGCCCAGTCGGCGGGTCCCGACAGCGACCCGGGTTACGCCCTGGTCCGCCTCCAGGTGGTGCGCACGGCGCTGGAGGCGGGCCTGCCGCTGCGGCGGAAGGCGTGGCCCAAGCGGGCGCAGCTGCCGCCGCTGCTGCCCCAGGTGTGGGGGCTGAAGCTCTTCCCCCGGCCGGGCGGCGCCGACGAACTCGCTCTCGACCAGCGGCTGTCCGCGCTGTCGGGCCCCGCCCGTGCTGCCTACGCGCTGCGCGGCCTGGACCGGCTCAGCGACGGTGACGTGCGCAAGGTGCTCACGGAGGCGGGCGTCGCCGACCCCGACGCCGCGCTGACCGAGGCGGACACGATCCCCGCCGAGTACGGACTGCTCGACTCCTGCGAGTTCGACCCCTGCTCGCTGCAGGCCCGCCCCACCGACCTGATGCGCCGCCGCCGGCACCTGAAGGTCGCGCTGGCCGCGGGTGCCGCCCTCGCCGTCTGCGGCATGCTGCTCGCGCTGCCCGGCGACGGCTGGGGCCCCGACGGTGCCGCCGCCCCGCCGTACGCGCGGAACCCGGCCGCGCAGGCCGCCCTGGACCCGGGAAAGCTCACCCGGGTCTCCCCCACCGCCTGGAAGACCTCCACGCGCACCGACTTCTCGGTGTGGCCCGCACGCGGTGACCTCACCCGCGACCGGGCACTGCTGCGCCGCGCCCTCGCCGTGTGGGCCCGCCCCGGCGATCAGGTGAAGGTGTCGGCCACGCCGGGCACCCCGACCGGCGGCCCGGCCGGACCGCCGCAGCTGCTGTACGCGGGGACGGTCGACGACTCCCGCGTGGTGATCCTCCACGACGGGCTGCGCATCACCCGCTACGCGGAGCCGAAGAAGGACGCGCAGGGTGCCGCCCTCGACTTCGCCCGCGTCGACGGCGCCGGCCGGGCCGGGGCGAGCGCGGTGGTGCTGAGCCGGACCGACGGCAACCTGCGCTATCTGACCGCGCCCTGGGTGCGCAAGGCCGGCGAGCGTGACCTGCGCGCGCCGGGCTCGGGGACGATGGACCTGGCCCTCACCGACGGAGTGACGGCACCACTGGCCGGCCCCACGCTGCGGGCCGCGGGCTGCACGTCGTGGAACGTGCTGCAGGTGACGGACGGCACCGGCACCCGGCTGGTGACCGACCTCGGCGAGCTGGTCCCGGCGCATCTGACGGCCGGGCCGCCCGACGCGCCGGCCGAGGCCTCCGGTGCCGAGGCGCTGCGCACCTGGGCGCCGTACGCCTGCTCGCTCGGCGCGCTGCACTCGGCCGGGGTGCGCAGCGTGAACGCCTGGGCGTACGCGCGGCAGCCGCTGCCGGACACCGGCAACGAGGCGGCGTGGGTGTGCACCCGGGCGGAGACGTGGCGGGGCGACGGGGCGCGGGTGCTGGCGCAGTTCCACACGCCGGGCGGGCGGTTCGGCGCGGTGGCGGCCCAGGCCGAGAGCGTGCCGGCTTGCGGCCCCCGTGCGCCACACGTGCTCGCCGGGGTGCTGTGGAAGTCCTCGAAGGGCGCCTGGTACCTGCTGGCCGCCGGCAGCCGCGGCACCGAGTCCGTCAAGGCGACCGGCGGCATCGAGGCCTCCGCGCGGGGCCGCCTGCTGACCGCCGAGGCCAGGCGCGGCGCCCAGGCCGACCTCACCGCGACCCTGGACAACGGCGACTCGATCAGCGGACTGCGCTGACCGTGTGAACACCGGTGGCCGCTCCGGGACGTTCGAGTCCGGAATCGATCGGTAAGGTGTTCGCATGACTACCGGGGTACGCCGCAGGATGGGAGTCGAGGAGCGGCGGCAGCAGTTGATCGGCGTCGCCCTCGAACTGTTCAGCCGCCGCTCGCCCGATGACGTCTCCATCGACGAGATAGCGTCGGCGGCGGGCATCTCCCGGCCGCTGGTCTACCACTACTTCCCCGGAAAACTCAGTCTCTACGAGGCCGCGTTGCAGCGCGCCTCGGACGATCTGGCCTCCCGGTTCGCCGAGCCGCACGAGGGCCCGCTGGGCGCCCGGCTGCTGCGGGTGATGGGCCGCTTCTTCGACTTCGTGGACGAGCACGGCCCCGGCTTCTCGGCCCTGATGCGCGGCGGCCCCGCGGTCGGCTCCTCCACCACCAACGCGCTGATCGACTCCGTGCGGCAGGCCGCGTACGACCAGATGCTGGCGCACATGGGAGTGGTCGGTCAGGCACCGCCCCGGCTGGAACTGGTCATCCGGTCCTGGATCTCGCTCGTCGAGTCGACGGCCCTGATCTGGCTGGACGGTCGCCGCATCCCGCGCGGCGAACTGGAGGCACAGCTGGTGCACGACTTCGCGGCACTCGCGGCCGTCGCCGCCGCGCACGACGAGGAGCTGAGCACGCTGCTGCGGAGCCTGCTCAAGGACGAGCCGGGCGACGGGCCGTTCGCCGACCTCGCCACCCGGCTGATCGCCCTGGCGTCCTAGAACGCTCGCAGGAAGGCGCCGCTACTCCTCGAACTTCCGGTACGAGGCGTCCAGCTCGCACACCTCGGCGGAGGCGTGCAGCACCAGGTCCCCGGCCGACTTCACGTACTGCCGCAGCAGTTCGAGCACGGCCTCGGTGAGCCGCGCCTTGGTCTCGTCCGTGCGCCCGGCCAGCAGGCCGATCCGGACGTGGACGAGGGCGTGCCCGTCGGTGTCGCCGCCGACCACGACGTCCTCGGTGCGCCGGAAGCGCGTCTTGCACGCGGGCGGCCTCGCGGCGGCGATCTCCGCGACGGCGGTGTGCAGGTCCCGCGCGAAGGCGGGCCGGTCGAACCCGTCCGCCAGCCGCTCGGAGTAGTCGACGGTGATCTGCGGCATGAGCCCTCCTGTTCCAGGTCAGAAGGGCTCACCCTAACCGCAGCTCCCCGACCGGTCAGCCGGCCGTGGTGAACACGGCGACCGTGCGCGCCGGGACGGTGAAGGTGCCCGTCTCCTCGGCGTAGGAGGAGGTCTTCACCACCGCGTCCCCGCCCGCCGCCTGCACCGGGTGCAGACGGTAGTCCGCTCCGGCGAGCGCGGCGACGCGCTGCTTCTGCTCCTCGGGGGTGGCATTGAAGACGACCACCAGGTCACCGAGCCTCATGGTGATCACCCCGGGTGTCTCGTCCTTCCCGGACAGCGGGAAGGACAGCCGGGACTGCACCTGCTCGGCCGTGTCGAGGGAGAACGCCGTCTCCGTGGCACGGATCTTCAGCAGGTCCTGGTACGCGGCCGAGGCGCCCTGGATCTGCGGGCAGCCCACCTTCACCACGCCGAGCAGCGGCTTGGCATACGGCCACTTGTCCTTGTTGTCGGCGGCCGGCGGAAGTCCGCGGCCGAAACCGTTGCCGTCGGCGCAGTTCCAGTGGATGGCGTTGAACCAGTCGCCGCTGTCGTAGGAGTTGCGGTCCAGGGACTTGGAGCGCAGCAGGTCGGTGCCCGCCTGGGAGAGCGCCGGGCCCTGCGAGAGGGTGGCCGTGGCCATGGCGAGGACCTGCATGCGCGCCCGATCCGCGGCCGGAGTGTCCTTCGGCAGCTTGAAGGCGAGTGCGTCGAACAGCGACTCGTTGTCGTGCGCGTCGGCGTAGGCGAGGGCGTCGCCGGGGGCGTCCGCGTATCCGGCGGGCGAGCCGTTGTAGTCGACCTGGGAGCCCTTGACCTCCTTGCCGCTGGTGTCGGTGAAGGTGTAGTCGGCGAGGTTGCCGCTCAGGCCCACCTTGATCAGGTCCTGGTAGTGCAGCAGGCGGGCCTTCTGCTCGGCCTCGGTGCCGTTGCTCTTCGAGGAGTTGGGGTCGGTGTACAGGCCGGAGGCGAAGCCCTGCACGCCGGGGTCCTCGTCGAAGGGTCCGCCGCCGCGCACGGCGTCACGGGCCCGGTCGGAGAAGGTGGCGATGCCGGTGCCCGCCATGTTCTTCTGCGTGGCCTGCTCGAAGCGGGCGTCGTCGGCGATCTCGCCGAAGTTCCAGCCCTCGCCGTACAGGATGATCTTCTTGCCGTCGACGCCGTCCTTCTCGAGGGTGAGGGCGTCGAGGGCCTTGCGGACGGCGAGCATGTTGGCCTTGGGGTGGTGGCCCATGAGGTCGAAGCGGAAGCCGTCGACCTTGTACTCCTTGGCCCAGGTGACCACCGAGTCGACGACGAGCTTGCCCATCATGGCGTTCTCGGTGGCCGTGTTGGCGCAGCAGGTGCTGTTGGCGACCGAGCCGTCGGCGAGCAGCCGCTGGTAGTAGCCGGGCACGATCCGGTCCAGGACCGAGGTCTTGGCCTGGCCGCTCGCGGCGGTGTGGTTGTAGACGACGTCCATGACCACGCGCAGGCCGTCC
Source organism: Streptomyces sp. NPDC052012 (assembly GCF_040689265.1). Taxonomy (NCBI): domain Bacteria; kingdom Bacillati; phylum Actinomycetota; class Actinomycetes; order Kitasatosporales; family Streptomycetaceae; genus Streptomyces; species Streptomyces sp. NPDC052012. The sequence continues at coordinate 474,424 of NZ_JBFAXA010000001.1, read as the reverse complement.
TCGTTGAGCGCCTTGACCATCTTGCGGAACTCGACCGTGCGGGCGGTGCCGTCCGGGTCGGTGGCGTAGGAGCCCTCGGGGACCGTGTAGTGGTACGGGTCGTAGCCCCAGTTGTAGGCGTCCTTCGCGGCGATCTTCCCGACGCACTCCTGCTGCTTCTCGGAGTCGGCCGGGTAGGAGGCCAGGTCGCAGTCGACGGTCGCCTGGTCGGACTTCCTCTCGGGGATGGTGGCGATGTCGAACGCGGGCAGCAGGTGCACGTAGGAGGTGCCGGCCTTCGCCAGCTCCCGCAGGTGCTTGCTTCCGTCGCTGTCCTTGTCCGTGAAGGCGAGGTAGGTGCCCCGGTCCTTCGCCGTGCGGTCCTCCACGGAGAAGTCCCGGATGTGCAGCTCCTGGATCTGCGCGTCCTTCAGCGGCACGGCCTTCGGCTTGTCGTACGTCGACCAGTCACGCGGCTCGAGGGACCGGTCGGCCAGGTCGACGACGAGGCTGCGCTCGGAGTCGGTGGTCAGGGCGACCGAGTAGGGGTCGGTGACCTTGTTGGTGACGATCTCGCGGGCGGTGGGCGCCCACACCTTCACCGCGTACCGGTAGGGCTTGCCCTTCCAGGAGCTGGGGCCGGTGACGGACCAGACGCCGGTGTCGTCGTCTCGGCGCATGCGGACCGTGCGGTCGCCGATCTCCAGCGAGACGTCCTGCGCGGTCGGCGCCCACACGGACAGGGTGGGGCGGCCGTGGCGGAACACCGGGCCGAGCTTCGCCTTGGTCGCGTCAGCGGCGTACAGGTCGTCCAGGACGCCGGCGATCTGCACCCCGGTCGCGGCGAGCACGGCTCCATTGACGGCGCGCTGGGAGGCGACGACCTGGCCGCGCAGGGCCGCGCGCACGCCGTCCCGGTCGCGTGGGTCGACGGACCAGGCGGTGACGTCCTTCAGGTGCGGGAACTTCGCCTTCTGGGCGTCGGTGAGGCTGGTCCTCGTCAGGCGCAGCCAGCGCGCGTCGGCGCCCGTAAGGGTGCCGTCCTGCACCTTGATCGAGCCGGTGCGGGAGGCGAGCAGCTGGGTGGAGGCGGCGCCGTCGGAGCCGTTCCAGACGACGGTGTCCCGGTCGATCCAGACCGCCTTGGAGGTGGTCAGGTCGAGGGCGGCCGCGGAGCCGGCGGGCTGCGGCAGCAGGTACTTCTCCTGCCCGCTCAACAGCCACACCTCATGACCGTCGGCCGTGAGGTCCAGCGCCTGGTCGGTGGGCAGGTCCTTCTCGTCGCCCTTGTGGATGATGTAGCTGAGGCTGGTGGCACCCTCGGTGAGCGGCACCTCGAAGACCGCGCCATAGGAGTCAGTCTTCACCGGCTTCAGCGGGTCCGCCCAGTCGGTGGGGTTCGCGGCTCCGGACCAGACGTGCAGGCCCCAGCCGTCGTAGTTCCCGTCGGCGCGGTGGTAGTGCAGGACGGCTTTGGTCTTGTCCTGCGCGGGGTAGTCCGGCCGCTCGGTGGTGACGGTCTCCTTGCCCTGCTCGATCCAGACCTCGCCGGTCTTGGTGACGTCGATGCTGCGGTCGGCTGCGACGTCCTTGTTGCCGTCCTTGTCGATCACCAGGAAGCCGACGTTCGAGGCGCCCGGCTTGAGCTTGACGTAGGCGAAGGCGCCGTAGGCGTCGCGGCCGGTGAAGGGGTGGCTGTCCGGCCACTCGGTGGCCTCGCCCTCGGCGAGGTCGCCCCAGGCGTACAGGCCCCAGTCGTCGTAGTTCCCGTCGGCGCGCTTGTAGTGGACGATCGCGTAGTCGCGGGAGGAGGCGGTGGGCGGGGTCTCGGCCGGCGGGGTGCCGGTGGTGGAGGCGGCCGTCGCGCTGTCCGTGCGCCCGGCCGAGTCGAGCACCACGGCCTTGTAGCGCAGGGCGGTGCCGGCGGGGACGTCCTTGCCGATGGTGTGGGTGACCTTGTAGGGGGCGTGGTCGGCGGAGCCGAGGGTCTGCCACTTCCCGTTGCCGGTCTGGGCGGCGAAGACGACCCGGTTGAGCTGTCCCCCGTCGACGTCTGCGGTGAGCTCGACGGTGCCGGTGGCGCCGGCCTCGGGGGCCTTGAGCGTCACCGTCGGCTCGGTGGCCGGTTCGGCGAGCGGGCCCGCCGCCTTGAGGACGATCGCCGAGCCGGCCGGGACGGTGACGGTGATCTTCTGGTCGGCGTCGGTCCGCACGGTCGCCTCGGTGCCGTGGATGCCCCGGAACGTCATGCCCGCCGAGCCGGTCGCGAAGGTGGCCTTCTTCTGCTCGTCCGCGTTGTTGAAGGCGACGACGTACTCGGTGCCGGTCTGCGCGTCGATGCGGGAGACGGCGTAGACGCCGGCGCCGTCGGCGGCGTACCGCTCCTGCTGGATGCCGTCGGCGAGCGCCGGGTGGGCCTTGCGGAGCTTGGCGAGGGCGCTGATCTGCCGGTAGAGCGGCGCCTTGGTGTCGTAGGTGTCCTCGGCGTGGGTGCGGTCGGTGCCGAGCAGGTCGTCGTCGAGGTAGTCGGCGGTCCGCGAGGCGAACAGGGTCTGGCGGGCGTCCTTGTCGCCGCCGGCGCCGGTGAAGCCCTGCTCGTCGCCGTAGTAGATCACCGGGTTGCCGCGGCTGAGGAACATCAGCTCGTTGGCGAGCATGTCCTTCTTCAGCAGCTCCGCGTCGGACGCCTTCGGGTCGTCCTGCTTGAGGAACGTGCCGATGCGGCCCATGTCGTGGTTGCCGAGGAAGGTGACCTGCTCGTACGCGTTGGCGTGGCCGGAGGTGTACTTGTAGTCGTCGCCGAAGACCGCCGCGAGCTTCTTGGCGCTGCCGCCCTGGGAGGCGTACTGGCGGGCCGCGTCCTGGAAGGGGAAGTCGAGCGTGGAGTCCAGGCGGCCCTGAGTGACGTAGGGGGACGTGATGTTCGTGTCGGCGGAGTACACCTCGCCGAACATGAAGAAGTCGTCCCGGCCCTTCTTGGCCGCGTAGGCGTCCAGGGCGGTGGCCCACTGCGTCCAGAACTCCATGTTGACGTGCTTCACGGTGTCGATCCGGAAGCCGTCGATGCCGAAGTCCCGCACCCAGCGCTGGTAGATCTTCTCCATGCCCTCGACGACCTCGGGACGCTCGGTCCACAGGTCGTCCAGGCCGGAGAAGTCGCCGTAGGTGGTGGACTCGCCGGCCCAGGTGGAGTCGCCCCGGTTGTGGTACATCGTCGGGTCGTTGAGCCAGGACGGGACCTTGATGTCCTTCTTGGCGGCCGGGACGACGGGCGTGCGCGGGAAGGAACCGGCGTCCGTGCGCGGGAACGTCCGCTTCCCGTCGGCGTAGTCGGCGTCGTCGAAGGGCTCGCCGTCCTTGGTCAGGTACGGGAAGGCGCCCTTGGAGAGATAGCTGTAGGACTTCTCCTCGTAGTCGACGACGTCGGCGGTGTGGTTGGTGATGACGTCGAAGAAGACCTTCATGCCCTTGTCGTGGGCCTTGTCGATGAGGGTCTCGAGGTCCTCGTTGGTGCCGAAGTGCGGGTCGACCTGGGTGAAGTCGGTGATCCAGTAGCCGTGGTAGCCGGCGGAGGCGTCCTTGCCGGTGCCCTGCACGGGCTGGTTCTTGAAGATCGGGGCCATCCAGATGGCGGTGGTGCCGAGGCCCTTGATGTAGTCGAGCTTCTGGGTGAGACCCTTGAGGTCGCCGCCCTGGTAGAAGCCCTTGTCGGTGGGGTCGTAGCCGGTGGCGAGCCGCGAACCGGTCAGTCCGCCGCGGTCGTTGCGGGTGTCGCCGTTGGCGAACCGGTCCGGCAGGACGAAGTAGAACTGTTCGCGCGTCAGGTCGTGCCGCGCGGGCGCCTTGGCGAGCGACGCGTCCGACGGCGGCGGGGGCGGGGTGTCGGCGCGGGCGGCGAGCGGCTGCACGAGCGCGGCGGCCAGCGCGGCGACGGTGACTGCGGCAACCCGTCTGCCGTGCGCGATGCGGCGCCCCGGGGGCGCGGGCCAACTGGGTATCACAGGCGTGAACTCCTTGCGATGACGGCTCATTCGGGTCCGACCCCACGCCTCGGAACGACCGGTACGGCCACGTCACCGGGGCGCCGGCGTGACCGTATCGCCGTTGAAAGCTTTACAGCAAGAGATCTGAAAGTAACGGTAAGGACTTCCAGCGGGAGCTTTCGGGAAGGTGCGGACGAGTCCGGCACACACAAGCGCCGCCGGTCTCCCGTTGCGGGACACCGGCGGCGCAGTGTGCGGGGCGACGGTCCGTCAGGCCGCCTTGGTCGCGCAGATCACGTCGTACGGACGGCCCAGCGCCAGCGTCAGCTTCAGCGGGTCCGTGGTGCCCGAGGGGCACTCCGCCTCCGTCTTGACCAGGCCGAGGACCTTGTAGTCAGCGGAGCCGGCCTGGGCGCACGCGATCTCCTTGGCGGTGTCGTCGATGCAGTCGCCCTTCACCAACTGGCCCCCGCCGGCGCCCGCGTCACCGGGGTGGTCGCCGGACAGGTTGCGGCCGCAGACGGTGCTGGAGGGGATGCCGCCGCCGCTGTCGGAGGAGCCGAAGGTGATGGACACCTGGACGATGAGGTCGGTGCCCGCCGGGCACTGGACGGCGTCCGGCAGGATGCTCGCGTCCATGATCTTGAGCGCCTTGAAGGTGGCCCCGGAGTCGTCGCAGTCGAACGCCTTGTAGCTGTCGGCCGACCCCTCCGGATCCGGGCCGCCGCAGTCGCCGGCCTTCCACTCGGTGGACTCGCCGTTCGAGGAGGACGACGAGGACGAGGAAGAGGACGACGAGGAGGACGAGTTGTCGTCGTCCTTGTAGTAGTTCCACGCGGCGGCGATGCCGAAGAGGATCAGCGGGACCAGCAGCGCCTGCAGGCATCCCGCCACGCGCCCTCTCGGACGCTGAGTGGTGTTGTTCGAGGCCATGTGGATGGCTCCCCCTGCGGCGCGGACGTTCGTGCGGCGCGTGGAAACGGATCGCGCCGCGCCTCCTCCTCCCGCGGGGGAAGTTCTTTACCCCGCGCTTACGCTAGCGCCCGGCGACCGGGGTTCCGGCCGCCGGACGTCACAGTTGTGCTTCAGCAACTGCTCCTGCCCGCGTACACCGCGAGGGCCGTGTTCGAGCCCAGGGTGGCGGTCAGCTGCCCGGAACCGTTCACCGTCACGGTGGTGTTGTTCTGGACGTTGCAGTACGTGCCTGCCGGGAGGGACGTCTGGTAGGTGCGGGTCAGCGAGCCGGACTCGTGGTTGATGGCCACGAAGCCCTTGCTGCCACGACCGAAGGCGATCGCGTCGCCGCCGTTGTCCCACCAGTTGGTCACCGCCTGGCCGCGTGTGGCGTTGCGGAAGGCGACCATGGACTTGATCTCGGGCCACGCGTGCTGGCACTTCCAGCCACTTTGCCAGCAGGCGCTGACCTGACCGCCGTTCGGCGGGCCCGCGTCGTGGTCGGAGAACTCGTAACCGGAGTTGATGTCCGGCGCGCCGTAGGGCCAGGCCAGCATGAAGACGTTGGCCAGGGTGTAGGTGGCGTTGTCCTTGTAGCTGAGCGTGGAGCCGTTGCGCTCGGTGTCGTGGTTGTCGACGAAGACGCCCGAGACGGAGCTGTTCAGGTAGCCCCAGCCCTCGCCGTAGTTCTTCAGGTAGGCGAGGTTCTCGTTGTTGAACACGCGCTTGAGGTCGTAGGCGTAGCGGAACTCCTGGACGTCGCCGTTGCCCGTGTACTCGGTGGGCTGGACGGCCTCGCCCGCGCCGTGGATGACCTCCTGCTTCCAGTACACGGACGGGTTGCTCAGCCGCGACTTGATGTTCGCGAGGTCGGCGGCCGGCATGTGCTTGGCGGCGTCGATGCGGAAGCCGTCCACGCCGAGGGAGAGCAGGTCGTTCATGTACCGGGCGATGGCTCCGCGGACGTAGTCCTCGCCGGTGTCGAGGTCGGCGAGGCCGACCAGCTCGCAGTTCTGGACGTTCCAGCGGTCCTGGTAGTTCGTGATCTGCGAGGTGCAGTTGTCGAAGTCGTACGACGAGTACAGGCCGGGGTAGTTGTACTTCGTGTACGACGAGCCGCCGGTGCCGGTGCCGTTGCCCGCGGCCATGTGGTTGATGACGGTGTCGACGACGACCTTCACACCGGCCGAGTGACACGTGTCCACCATGTTCTTGAAGGCGGTACGGTCACCGAGGCGGCCCGCGATCCGGTAGCTGACGGGCTGGTACGAGGTCCACCACTGCGGGCCCTGTATGTGCTCGGCGGGCGGGGAGACCTGCACGTAGCCGTAGCCGGCGGGACCGAGGGCGGTGGTGCACTCACGGGCGACCGAGGCGAAGTTCCACTCGAACAGGACGGCGGTGACGTCCTTCGAGCCGGGCGGGGAGGCCTCTGCTGCGGTCGGGGTCATGACAAGCGAGGCGGCGGCAAGTGCGGCCGCCCCGGCGAGGGTTCTGCGTGCCATGTGTGGGGTTCCTTCTTCGTTGAAGGCTTTGAAGATGCTTGCTGAAACATTCAGCAAACTTGCGGCACCGCAGATGTTAAAGGCCCGCCACCCGAAAGGGCAGCGGGCCGTACGAACTTGAAGCAAAAAGTTGCGGGACGAACGTCAGGCGGTCGTCCACCACACGGTGGTGTCGGCCGGGACCTTGGCCTCGCCGCCGGTCTCCGCCACCTCACCGCTGGACAGCAGCACCCGGCCGTACGCCGGCGTGGTCACCGACTCCCCCGTGGTGTTGGCGACACACACGAAGTCCCCGCGCCGGAAGGCGAGAACACCCTCGGGTGCGCGCAGCCACTCCACCGCGTCGCCCGCGCCCAGGTCGGGCTGCTCCCGGCGCACGGCGAGCGCGGCCCGGTACAGCTCCAGCGTCGAGCCGGGCACCCCGGTCTGCGCCTCCACGCTCAGCTCGCCCCAGCTCTCCGGCTGCGGCAGCCAGCTGCCGCCGTCACCGAAGCCGTACGACGAGCCCTCCCGCGTCCACGGGATCGGCACTCGGCACCCGTCGCGGAAGCCGTCCTGGCCCGCGCCGCGGAAGTACGCCGGGTCCTGGCGCACCTCGTCCGGCAGGTCCACGACGTCCGGCAGGCCGAGCTCCTCGCCCTGGTAGACGTACGCCGACCCGGGCAGCGCCAGCATCAGCAGCGTCGCCGCCCGCGCCCGGCGCAGCCCCAGCTCGCGGTCGCCGGCCAGGCGGATCTGGGTGCCGAGCCCCGCCGGGTTGGCGAAGCGGGTGGCGTGCCGGGTGACGTCGTGGTTGGACAGCACCCAGGTGGCGGGGGCGCCGACCGGGCGCATGGCGTCCAGGGTGCGGTCGATGACCTCGCGCAGCTCGGCGGCGTCCCAGTGGGTGCCGAGGTACTGGAAGTTGAACGCCTGGTGCAGCTCGTCGGGACGCACGTAGTTGGCGGTGCGCTCCACGGTCGGCGTCCACGCCTCGGCGACGAAGATGCGCTCGCCGCTGTACTCGTCGAGGATCAGCCGCCACTGGCGGTAGATGTCGTGCACCCCGTCCTGGTCGAAGAACGGCATGACATCGTTGCCCAGCAGCTTCAGTTGCTCATGGGATCCAAGGTCGGGCAGGCCCTCCGCCTTCACCATGCCGTGTGCGACATCGATGCGGAAGCCGTCGACGCCCATGTCGAGCCAGAAGCGCAGGATGGAGCGGAACTCGTCGCCGACCGCCGGGTGCTCCCAGTTGAAGTCGGGCTGCTCGGGCGCGAAGAGGTGCAGGTACCACTCGCCGGGCGTGCCGTCCGGCTCGGTGACCCGGGTCCAGGCCGGTCCGCCGAAGATCGACTCCCAGTCGTTGGGCGGCAGTTCGCCGTTCTCGCCCTTGCCGGGCCGGAAGTGGTAGCGCTCCCTCAGCGGCGAACCGGGGCCCTCGGCGATGGCCCGCTTGAACCACTCGTGCTGGTCGGAGGAGTGGTTGGGCACCAGGTCGACGATGATCCTCAGGCCCAGCGCGTGGGCGTCCCGGATCAGCGCGTCCGCGTCCAGCAGGGTGCCGAACATGGGGTCCACGGCGCGGTAGTCGGCGACGTCGTAGCCCGCGTCGGCCTGCGGCGAGGCGTAGAAGGGGCTGAGCCACACGGCGTCCACCCCGAGGTCGCGCAGGTACGGCAGGCGGGAGCGGATGCCCTCCAGGTCGCCCATGCCGTCGCCGTTGCTGTCGGCGAAGCTGCGCGGGTACACCTGGTAGATCACCGCGTCCCGCCACCAGTCGCGGCGCCTGGCGACGGTGGCGACGGCCGAGTCGGTGGAGCGCGTCGATTCGGTCGGGGAGGTCGGGGCCGGGGCGGCGGAGTGCTGCTGACTCATGTCGTCCTTGCGTAACGTCAGTGCGGTCATATGGGGGCCGAACGAGGCGGCCGCGGTGACAGCGGGGTCGGATGGCCACCGCGACCGTCTCGAGTCCGGGGAGGGGCAGCGCCCCGATAGGGGCGCGGGGAACTGCGCGACCAGCCACAACGGGCGCGGCAGCCGAACGACGACAGCTCCCCTGACGGCGCTTACCCCTTCGTGCCGCCGGCGGTGAGGCCGGCCACCAGGTTCTTCTGCACGAGGTAGAAGAACGCGGAGACGGGTATCGCGATCAGGACCGCGGTGGCGGCCATGAGGTTGCGCTGGGCGTCGTGCTCGCTGACGAAGCTCTGCAGACCGACGGCGAGCGTGTACTTCTCGTCGTCCAGCATGAACGTCGTGGCGAACGCGACCTCGCCGAACGCGGTGATGAAGCTGTAGAACGCGGCGACCGCGAGGCCCGGCTTGGCGAGCGGCAGGATCAGCCGCGCGAACGTGCCGAAGGGGGTCAGCCCGTCGACGCGCCCGGCCTCGTCGATCTCGAACGGAATGGTGTCGAAGTAGCCCTTCATCAGCCAGGCGCAGTACGGCACGGCCGTCGTGCAGTACACGAGGATCAGACCCAGGTAGGTGTCGATGAGCTGCAGCTCCGACAGGATCTGGTACATCGGCACCATCAGGACGGCCACCGGGAACATCTGGGTGACCAGCAGCACCCACATGAACTTCTTGTACCCCGGGAAGCGCATGCGGGAGACCGCGTAGCCGGTGGTGGCGGCGACGAGGACGCCGATGAAGGTCGTCCCGAGGGAGACGATCAGCGAGCTCTTGAGCCAGTCGAAGAAGTTGGTGTTCTGCAGGACGAACGTGTAGTTGTCCAGCGTCATCTTGCCCCAGATGCCACCGGGGCGCAGATAGTCGTCCTTGTCCGGGCCGAGGGACAGGAAGACCAGCCAGGCGACCGGGAACAGCGCGATCAGGCTCGCGCCGATCAGCAGGCCGTGGGAGGTCAGGCGTCCCAGCGGGCTGACCTCGCCGCGCCGCCGCGTCGGGCGCTTCGCGGTCCTCTCACCGGCGGGCGGGCCCGCGGGAGCGGCGGTCTCGACGGTCGTGGTGCTCATGGGGACTCCTGCCTCAGATCGCGAGCTGCTGCTCATTGCGGTTCAGCCAGCGGCGGTAGAAGGAGGTGAAGACGACCAGGATGGCCAGCAGCAGCATGCCGTAGGCCGCCGACTCGGCGAACTCGCGCGGCTGCTGTCCGAAGCCCAGCTGGTAGGCCCAGGTCACGAGGATCTGCGCCTCCGGGGCGGTGTTGCCGAACAGCAGGAAGATGATGGCGAACTGGTTGAAGGTCCAGATGATGCCGAGCAGCACCACGGTGGAGCTGACCGACCTCAGTCCCGGCAGCGTGACGTGCCGGAACCGCTGCCAGGCGGTGGCACCGTCCATCTCGGCCGCCTCGTACAGCGTGGTGTCGATCGACTGCAGTCCGCCGAGCAGCGAGACCATCATGAACGGCACACCGCACCAGGTGTTGACCATGATCGCGGCGAACCGCTGCCAGAAGGTGTCCTCCAGCCACAGCGGCGTCGGCAGTCCGAGCGCGTCCAGGCCGGAGTTGATGATGCCGGCGTCGGCGAGCATGAAACGCCAGCCGAAGACGGTGACGAAGGTCGGCACGGCCCACGGCAGGATGAGGACCAGCCGGTACAGGGTGCGCCCGCGCAGCTTCTGGTTGAGCAGCAGCGCGAGGCCCAGCCCGATGCCGTAGTGCAGGGCGACGCAGGCCGCCGTCCACACGATCGTCCAGACGAAGTGCGACCAGAAGCGGTCGTAGGCCGTCTCGCCCCACAGGATGTCGGCGTAGTTGTCCAGGCCGATGAACTTGTAGGTGGCCTCGATCTCGTTGACGCCGATGGTGCGGGCCGAGTTGAGGCTGTCCGCGTCGGTGAGCGTCAGATAGAAGCCGTACGCCAGGGGATACAGCACGAGGACGCCGAGCACGACGGCCACGGGCGCGATCATGGCGTAGGCGTACCAGTGCTTGGCGAATCCCCGCTTCATGCGGCTGACCGGGCCGGGCCGGGGCGCGCGGTCACCGCGGCGCTTGCCGGTCGCACGGTCGATGGCGACTGTCATGGTTCGGCACCTTCTGGATGATCAAGGAGTACGGCACGGCCGGTGGCCGCCGGACCCTCCCCTCCTGGACGGGGTCCGGCGGCCACCCGGGCGTCACTTGCTGAAGTCCGGCACCAGCTTGGCGATCGCGATCTCCGCGTCGCTCAGGCCCTTGTCCAGGGAGTCCTTGCCACCGGCGATCTGCGGCAGCTCGTCGTCGAGCGGACCCCACAGCGAGCTGTACTCGGGCAGCGCCGGGCGCGGCTGGGCGGCGGAGAGGACCGTCTGGTAGCCCGCGATGCCCGGGTCGGCCTTGACCTGGTCGGTGTAGGCGTCGTCACGCGTGGGCAGCGTGGAGTTCTTCAGCGCGATGGTCTCCTGCGCCTTGGCCGAGGTCATGAAGTTCACGAACTTCAGCGCGGCCTGCTGCTTGTCCTCGGTGGAACCGGCGTAGACCGACAGGTTGTGGCCGCCGGTCGGGGCGCCCGCCTTGCCGGCGGAGCCGGCCGGGACGGTGGCGATGCCGAGGTTGTTCTTGTCCTTGAACGCCGAGCCCTTGTAGAAGTTGGTGATCTCCCACGGGCCCTGGATGATCGCGGCGACCTTGCCGTTGACGAACGCGTCCTGGATGTGGGCGTAGGCGTCGGCGGTGGTGTCGGCCTTGTGCAGGCCCTTGCCCTTGAACAGGCTCAGCCAGGTGCCGTACGCCTTCTTGGCCTCGGGCGACTTGACGGTGATCTTCTTGGCGTCGACGTCGACGGTGTCGGTGCCCTCGCCGTAGAGGAACGACTGCGCGTAGTAGGCCTGGGTGGAGCCCCAGTAGCCGTCGACGCCGGTCTTCTCCTTGATGGTGGCGGCGGCCTTCTTCAGCTCGTCCCAGGTCTTGGGGGCCTCGACGCCGGCCTTCTCGAAGAGCTCCTTGTTGTAGACCAGCGCGAGGGTGTCCGTGGTGAACGGAACGCCGTAGGTCTTGCCCTCGTACTTGGCCTGCTCGAGCAGGTTGGACTTGAACTTGTCCTGCTCCTTGAGGGCCTCGGTGCCGTCCAGCGGCAGGAAGAAGCCCTTCTTGGCGAAGGCGGGGGTCCAGCCGACCTCGGAGCGCAGCACGTCGGGGGCACCCTTGGAACCGGCGGCGGTGTCGAACTTGTTCTGCGCCTGGTCGAAGGGGACGTTGACGTAGTTGACCTTGATGTCCTTGTTGGCGGCCTCGAACTCCTTGACCAGGGCCTGGTACGTCGGCGCCTCGTTGGTCGCGTTGGAGGTGTCCCACCAAGTGATGGTGACCGGCCCGCCGGCCTTGTCACCGCTGTCGCCGTCTCCGCCGCAGGCCGTCGCCGCGAGGGCGAGGGACGCCACCAGCGCGGTGGCCGCTATGCCACGCCGCATGAGTTCTCCTTGAGGGTGAAAGCCCGAGTGGGTGGGCCCTGTCGTCCCATCCCCGCCGTCCGCCCGGAGGGCGGGGATGGGACGACAGGGCCCGCAGGTGGCGGCCCCGTCTGCCGCTCCCGCCGACTTGCCGACTGCGCCGTTGCGGCCGTCGGGCGATGGTGAACGTAACAGCGATGTAAGCGATTCGAAAGACCTTGCTGAAAACTTTTGCAAGGCGGCGCGAGAGTTATCCCGCCGTGACCTCTCCTCGACCACTCCGCGACCGGGATTTTCCGCTTCCCAACAGGCCGTCGGACAGTTGTGCAAGACTCTGCAAGCACTTGCCATCCGTTGCCGTCGGGGGAATCATCCGTTGCGGAACGGACGCCGACCACCACATGAGGGACCGCGATGACCCAGCAGCCCGCAGCGGGCCGTTCGACGGCGCGCACCAGGCGTCCGTTCGGTGTGCAAGGGGAGACACGCCAGCTACAGTCCAGTCCTGTGACCACACGGCTTGCCGATATCGCTGCTCAGGCGGGGGTGAGCGAGGCGACCGTCAGCCGCGTCCTCAACGGCAAGCCGGGCGTCGCCGCCACCACCCGCCAGTCCGTGCTCGCCGCCCTGGACGTCCTGGGCTACGAGCGCCCGGTACGGCTGCGCCAGCGCAGCGAGGGCCTGGTGGGCCTGATCACCCCGGAGCTGGAGAACCCCATCTTCCCGGCCCTGGCCCAGGTCATCGGCCAGGCCCTGACCCGCCAGGGCTACACCCCCGTCCTGGCCACCCAGACCCCGGGCGGCTCCACCGAGGACGAGCTCACCGAGATGCTCGTGGACCGCGGCGTCGCCGGCATCATCTACGTCTCCGGCCTGCACGCCGACACGACGGCCGACATGCAGCGCTACGAACGCCTCCGCGCGCAGGGCGTCCCCTTCGTCCTGGTCGACGGCTTCTCCCCCAAGGTCCAGGCCCCCTTCATCTCCCCCGACGACCGCGCGGCCATGGCCCTCGCGGTGACCCACCTCGCCTCCCTGGGCCACACCCGCATCGGCCTGGCCCTCGGCCCCAAGCGCTTCGTCCCCGTGCAGCGCAAGATCGAGGGCTTCGTCCGCACGATGCAGGACCAACTGGGCCTGTCCACCGACACCATCGAGACCGAGCTGATCCAGCACTCCCTCTACACCCTGGAGGGCGGCCAGGCAGCCGCCACGGCCCTGATCGAACGCAGCTGCACGGCCATCGTCTGCGCCAGCGACATGATGGCCCTGGGCGCGATACGAGCGGCCCGCCAACGGAACCTCGAAGTCCCCGACGACATCTCCGTCGTCGGCTTCGACGACTCCCCCCTGATCGCCTTCACCGACCCGCCCCTCACCACCATCCGCAAGCCGGTCCCGGCGATGGGCCAGGCCGCGGTCCGCACCCTCCTCGAGGAGATCGGCGGAACCCCCGCCCCGCACAGCGAGTTCGTGTTCATGCCAGAGCTCGTCGTACGTGGTTCGACCGCCTCGGCCCCCACCGCGAATCGTCCCTGAGGCGGAGCCGCCCCGAGCAGAACATGCGGGTCGGACCCGACCAGAGGATGATCTGAGGGGGAGGGTCTTTCTGGCAGACTCTGTGCCTATGGGTGACACGACCGTGACAACGCTGGAGGGCCGGCAGAAGGCCGTTCCGCACCCCGTCACGGACGCATCACCCAGGCCGAGGCGCACTCCCCGCAGGCCACGCCTGTGGTTCGAGATCCTGCTGATCGCGGTGAGTTACTGGACGTACTCCCTCATCCGCAACGCCGTCCCCGAGCAGCGGGCCGAGGCCCTGAGCAACGCCGACTGGATCTGGCAGCTGGAGCACCACCTGGGCATCGCCGTCGAGGAGTCGGTCAATCACGCCGTGAACTCGGTGACTTGGCTCATCGTCGGCATGAACTACTACTACGCCACCCTGCACTTCGTGGTGACCCTGGGTGTCCTCGTGTGGCTCTACCGCAGCCACCCCGGCCGCTACGCGGCGACCCGCCTGGTCCTGTTCTCCACCACGGCGGTCGCCCTGATCGGCTACTACCTCTACCCCTTGGCCCCGCCCCGTCTGATGAACGGCAACACCTTCATCGACACCGTGATGGTCCACGAGACCTGGGGCTCGATGGCCTCCGGCGACCTGAAGAACATGTCCAACCAGTACGCCGCGATGCCCTCGATGCACATCGGCTGGTCGGTCTGGTGCGGCCTGACGATCTTCGCCCTGGCCACCGTCCCCTGGGTCAAAGTGCTCGGCCTGCTCTACCCGGCGCTGACCCTGATAGTGATCGTGGCAACGGCCAACCACTTCTGGCTGGACGCGGTGGGCGGCATCCTCTGCCTGGCCGTCGGTTACGCACTCGCCACCCTCTGGTACGGCACGCTGCCCCACCGCCTCCCCAGACGAGTCGAGCCCCGCAGCCGCGAGACGACCGGAGCGGGACGTGGTGGTACGGCGCGGCCCGCCGCTTAGCCGGTCCCCACGCAGGCCCACCTGCCACCACAGGGAGGGGCGCGACTGCGGCGGGCCGTGCCGTACCACCGCGGCCCGCGACCCACGGACCGCGCAAGGCGCGGTGACCTCAGCCCAGGCCGAACAATTCAATCGGCGTAGAACAGCTCCTCGACGACCCCCCGAGCCCGCCGCGCCGTACGCCGGTACGCATCGAGCATGTCCCCGGCCCGCCCAGGCCCGTACCCCAGATACCGCCCCACGGCCGCCAGCTCCCGCGGATCCGTGGGAAACGTGTCCCCCGCCCGCCCCCGCACCAGCATCACCGCGTTCCGCACCCGCGTGGCCAGCACCCACGCCTCGTCGAGAACCCCGGCGTCGTCCTCGGACACGAGCCCAGCCGCGGCCGCAGCCGCCAGCGCCTCCCGCGTACGCGTCGTCCGCAGCCCCTCCACCCGCGCCCCGTGCCGCAGCTGCACCAGCTGCACGGTCCACTCCACGTCCGACAGCCCACCCGGCCCGAGCTTCGCGTGCAGCTTGGGATCGGCCCCCCGCGGCAGCCGCTCGGACTCCATCCGGGCCTTGAGCCGCCGGATCTCCCGCACGGCCTCCTCCCCCAGCCCGCCCTCCGGGTACCGCAGCGGATCGACCATCTCGACGAACCTGCGCCCGAGATCCTCGTCGCCCGCGACATACTCGGCCCGCAGCAGCGCATGCCGCTCCCACACCAGCGCCCACCGCCGGTAGTACGCCTCGTACGATTTCAACGTCCGCACCAGCGGCCCGGACTTCCCCTCCGGCCGCAGATCGGCATCGACGAGCAGCGGCGGATCGGCACTGGGAAGCTGCAACAGCCGCCGCATCTCGGCGACGACCTTGTTCGCGGCCCTGGCCGCCTCCCCCTCGTCCACGCCGTCGCGCGGCTCATGCACGAACAGCACATCGGCATCGGACCCGTAGCCCAGCTCATGGCCCCCGAACCGCCCCATGCCGATGATCGCGAACCGCGTGGGCAGCGTGTCCCCCCACCCTTCCCGCACCACGGCCCGCAACGTCCCGGCGAGCGTCGCGGCCGTCAGATCGGACACCGCTCCCCCCACCAGTTCGACCAGCGCCCCCGCATCGGCCTCAGCAGGCTGGGACTCCGTCCCGTACGATCCGACGATGTCCGTGGCGGCCGTACGGAACAGCTCACGCCGCCGCACCCCACGAGCGGCGGTGACCCCTTGAACCGCGTCGTCGGCCCGCCCCACGGCCGCGAGGATCTCCTGCTCCAGATGGGCCCGCGGCCGAGGCCGAAGCCCCCCGCCGTCCCCGTCCCCCAGCAGGGCGACCGCCTCGGGGGCCCGCATCAGCAGATCGGGCGCGAGCCGCCCGGCCGACAGCACCCGGGCCAGATTCTCCGCCGCCGCCCCCTCGTCCCGCAGCAGCCGCAGGTACCAGGGCGTCTTCCCCAGCGCGTCGGACACCTTCCGGAAGTTCAGCAGCCCCGCATCCGGATCGGCCGAGTCCGCGAACCACCCCAGCAGCACCGGCAGCAAGGTCCGCTGGATCGCCGCCTTGCGCGTCACCCCGGACGCCAGCGCCTCCAGATGCCGCAGCGCGGCCGCGGGATCGGCGTATCCCAGGGCGACCAGCCGCTCACGCGCCGCCTCCGCACTGAGCCGCGCCTCACCGGGCGCGAGCGCGGCGACGGCATCGAGCAGCGGCCGGTAGAACAGCTTCTCGTGCAGCCGCCGCACCACGGACGCATGCCGCCGCCACTCACGGTGCAGACTCGCCACCGGGTCCGTCCGCAACCCGAGGGACCGCCCGAGCCGCCGCAGATCGGCCTCGTCCTCGGGCACGAGATGGGTCCGCCGCAGCCGGTACAGCTGGATCCGGTGCTCCATCGACCGCAGAAACCGGTACGCCTCGTCCAGCTGCGCGGCATCGGCCCGCCCCACGTACCCGCCGGACGCCAGCGCCTTCAACGCGTCGAGTGTCGTCCCGCTCCGCAGCGACGCGTCGGACCGTCCGTGCACCAGCTGCAACAGCTGCACGGCGAACTCGACGTCCCGCAGTCCCCCGGGCCCCAGCTTCAGCTGCCGGTCGACCTCCGCCGCGGGGATGTTCTCGACGACCCGGCGCCGCATCTTCTGCACGTCGCCGACGAAGTTCTCCCGCTCGGCGGCCTGCCACACCAGCGGCTGGAGCGCGTCGACGTACTCCTGCCCGAGCGCGAGATCACCGGCGACGGGACGGGCCTTGAGCAGCGCCTGGAACTCCCAGGTCTTGGCCCAGCGCTGGTAGTAGGCGAGGTGGGACGCCAGGGTGCGCACCAGCGGCCCGTTGCGCCCCTCGGGCCGCAGATTCGCGTCGACGGGCCAGATCGTGCCCTCGACGGTGGTCTCGGAGCAGATCCTCATCATGTGCGAGGCGAGCCGGGTGGCGGCCCGCAGCGCCTTTCCCTCGTCGGCCCCCTCCACGGGCTCGCCGACGAACACCACGTCGACGTCCGACACGTAGTTCAGTTCATGCCCGCCGCACTTCCCCATGGCGATCACCGCCAGCCGGCACAGCCCGGCATCCCCCGGCGCGTCGGCCTCGGCGAGGGCGAGAGCCGCCCGCAGCGTGGCCGTGGCGAGGTCGGCGAGCTCGGCGGCGGTCTCGGCGACCTCGGTGGTGCCGCAGACGTCCCGCGCGGCGATGGACAGCAGACAGCGCCGGTAGGCGACCCGCAGCGACACGGGGTCGGTGGCGCCCGCCAGCCCCCGCTCGAACTCCTCGATGCCGGGGTGCAGGTCGCTCGGCTCGTACGTGACGAGCGCCCGCCAGTCACCGGCATGCCGGGCGAGATGGTCGCCGAGGGCGGCCGAGGCACCGAGCACCCCCAGCAGCCGGTCCCGCAGCGGCTTCGCCGCGATCACGGTGTCCAGCAGCTCCTGCCGGTCGGTCGGTCCGGGCTGCGCCTCCAGCAGCCGCACCAGGCCGAGCAGCGCCAGATCGGGGTCAGCGGTGGCGCCGAGCGCGGCCAGCAGCACGGGATCGCTCCGGACGGCCGCCAGCTCGGGCCCGTCCAGCAGCCGCTCGGCGGCGGAGGGGTCGGTGAAGCCGTGCCGCAGCAGCCGAGTGAAGGTACTGCTCCTGCGCCCCGGCGCCGACGTCATCCCGGCCTCCCTCGCTGCCTCGGATCAGGCTCGTACTGCCCTGAGCCTAACCAAGCCGCCGCTGACCGGCCCCGGGACGGCGTGCGATGAGTCCGCCCGCGGTGCACGGTCTGAACACCTGGACCCGACCCGCACGCCGACCCGGACCTTGGAGGCACGCGATGACCGACACGACCACACCCGAGACGCACCTGGACTCCCGCTACAGCGACCCGACGGCGACCGCGGTCCCCTGGGCGCGGGCGGAAGCACTCCTCGCCGAGGCGGAACTCTTCTGGATCTCCACGGTCCGCCCGGACGGCCGCCCCCATGTGACCCCGCTCCCGGCCGTCTGGTCGCAGGGCGCGCTGCACTTCTGCACGGGCCCGGACGAGCGCAAGGCCCGCAATCTGGCGGCGAACCCGCACGTCGTGCTGACGACCGGCACCAGCACCTGGAACAAGGGCTACGACCTGGTGGTGGAGGGCGAGGCGGTGCGCGTCGCGGACGACGCCCGGCTGCGCGAGCTGGCCGCCGCGTGGGAGGCGAAGTACGGCAGCTTCTGGCACTTCGAGGTGCGGGACGGGCACTTCCACCACGGCCCGGGACACGCGGTGGTGTTTTCGGTGGCGCCCCGCCAGGTTTTCGGCTTCGGTAAGGGAGAGCCGTTCAGCCAGACGAGGTGGCGGTTCGCCTGACGTCGACGAAGGAGTCGCGCACATGGACATGACCCTCGAAGTGATCCCGCTCCCCGTCAGTGACATCGACCGGGCCAGGGACTTCTACCGGGACAAGGTCGGCTTTCACGTGGACATCGACCAGGAGGTCATGCCGGGCATGCGCATCGTCCAGCTGACGCCGCCCGGTTCCGGCTGCTCGATCGCGCTGGGCGACAGCATCTGGGAGATGACCCCCGGCCCCACCCCGGCCCCCGGCTCCTACCAGGGCCTCCAGCTGTGCGTCGCCGACATCAAGGCGGCCCACGCGGACCTGACCGCGCGTGGCCTGGAGATCTCCGAGCCGGTCCAGTACGCCCCGGACGACGGCGCGACGTTCATGCACTTCAAGGACCCGGACGGCAATGGCTGGGCGGTCCAGGAGTACCGCCGCCGCGCCACCGAGCCCCTGCACAAGCTCCTGGCGGCCCTGGCGGCACGCAACGCCTGACGCAAGCCGCCGGAATGACGGCTCACATGACAAAGGCAAGGAGTCACGGACTCCTCGCCACTCTCAACGTACAGCGCGGAGGGGGCCTTGCGGCAAGGCCCCCTCCGTCGCGCAGAATGACCGGCCGACGCCACAGTCTGCGTCACTCTGCGCTGAAACATGGGGGAATGCCGTGTTCGACGTCATCATCACCGGTGCCGGCCCGACCGGCCTGATGCTCGCCGCCGAGCTGCGCCTGCACGGCGTGCACGTGGTCGTCCTGGACAAGGCCACCGAACCCACGCCGGTGGTCCGCTCGCTCGGGCTGCACGTGCGCAGCATCGAGATCATGGACCAGCGCGGCCTGCTGGAGCGGTTCCTCGCGCACGGCAAGCAGTACCGGGTCGGCGGCTTCTTCGCCGGCATCGACAAGCCCTGGCCCGACCGCCTGGACACGGCGCACGGCTACGTCCTCGGCATCCCGCAGACGATCACCGACCGCCTGCTGGAGGAGCACGCCGCCGGGCTCGGCGCCGACATACGGCGCGGCTGCGAGCTGACCGGTCTGAGCCAGGACGCGGACGGCGTGACCGCCGAGCTGGCGGACGGCACCCGGCTGCGCTCCCGCTACCTGGTCGGCTGCGACGGCGGCCGCAGCACGGTGCGCAGGCTGCTCGGCGTGGGCTTCCCCGGCGAGCCCAGCAGGAACGAGACGCTGATCGGCGAGATGGAGGTGGCCGTACCGCAGGAGACGGTGACGGCCGTCGTCGCCGAGGTGCGCAGGACCCAGCAACGCTTCGGTCTGGGCCCCCTCGGCGACGGCGTGTACCGCGTCGTCGTCCCGGCGGCCGGGGTGAGCGAGGACCGCGCGACCGCACCCACCCTGGAGGACGTCAGGCGGCAGCTGCGGGCGACCGCGGGCACCGACTTCGGCGTGCACTCCCCGCGCTGGCTGTCCCGCTTCGGCGACGCGACCCGGCAGGCCGAGCGCTACCGGGTCGACCGGGTACTGCTGGCCGGCGACGCGGCGCACATCCATCCGCCGCTCGGCGGCCAGGGACTCAACCTCGGCGTCCAGGACGCCTTCAACCTGGGCTGGAAACTGGCCGCCGAGGTACACGGCTGGGCCCCGCCCGGGCTCCTGGACACCTACGAGTCCGAACGCCACCCGGTGGCCGCCGCCGTGCTGGACACCACCCGCGCGATGTCGCTGCTCGTGTCCACCGAGCCGGGCCCCCGGGCGGTACGCCGCCTGCTCACGGAGCTGATGGACTTCGACGAGGTGAACCGCCACCTGATCGAGAAGATCACCGCACTGGACATCCGCTACGACGTCGGCGGGGACGGCGAACTCCTCGGCCGCCGCCAGCGCGACATCCCCCTCGGGCGAGGCCGCCTCTACGGTCTGATGCACACCGGCCGCGGCCTGCTGCTGGACCGGACCGGCCGGCTCTCGCTCGACGGCTGGACGGACCGCGTCGACCACGTCGGCGACGTCGGCGAGGACCTCGACGCACCAGCGGTCCTGCTGCGCCCGGACGGCCACATCGTCTGGGCCGGCGACGACCAGCGGAGTCTGCTCGACCGGCTGCCGCGGTGGTTCGGGCCCGCGGCCGGATGAACGGAAGTGGGGGGTCCGGGGGCCGTCCGCAGAAAGTGCGGCGGCCCCCGGCCGGGCTGTCCTGTGCCGTGGCTAGCCGGCGTAGGTCTCGAACTCGGCGACCTTCGGCGTCCCGCCGGCGCTCGTGATCTCGAAGGTGACCTTCTTCAGGGACGTCTGCGGGAAGCCGATGACGCCCGCGCCGCTGCCGGAGGCCAGCACGGCACCGGTGTCGCCGTTGAGGACCCGCCAGGATCGGATCGTCCCCTCGGTGCCCGCCGCCTCCCGAATGTTGATCTTGGAGACGGTGGTGGCGGTGCCCCACTTCACCGAGACGGAGCCGGTCGAGCCGGACGGTGACCAGTAGGTGTTCATGTTGCCGTCGCGCACGTTGCCGTAGCTCGTGCCGGCGGCCTTGCTGGTGCCGTCGGCACCGGCGCCGATGCTGAGGTTGGTCCCGGCGGGCGGGGTCGTCGGCGTCGGCGTGGGGTCGGTGGGCGTCGGGGTCGGGTCGGTCGGGGTCGGGGTGGGCGACGGCGTCTGCGCGGTGCAGTTGCCGTCCGAGACGCGCAGGCCCTTGTCGGCGCCGGCCGTCTGGCTCACGATGCCCGGCACACAGTCGGCGGCGTCGAGGGTGTACGCGTACGGAATGCCGACGGACGTGTTCGACGTGGGGTTCGGGCCCGCCGGGTTGTTGTCCTCGCCCGGCTCGGACCACGTCACGTTGTCGAAGATGTTGCCGCTGACCTGCCAGTAGCCGGCCGCGTCGGTGTAGAAGGTGCCGAGGACGTCCTTGGAGTCCTCGAAGTAGTTGTTGTCCACCTTGGCGCGGGCGCCGGCGCGGGAGTTGATGCCGGACTCGTTCAGGCTCACGTAGTGGTTGTTGTAGATGTGGGCGATGCCGCCGCGCAGCAGGGGCGCTCGCGAGTCGATGTTCTCGTAGAGGTTGTGGTGGAAGGTGACGAAGCCGTTGGAGACGTCGCTCTCGCTGGAGCCGATGAGGCCGCCTCGGCCGGAGTTGCGCAGGCGGCTGTAGGACAGGGTCACGTACTGGGTGTTGTCCTTCATGTCGAACAGGCCGTCGTAGCCCTCCGACTCGCCGCCCGACGCCTCCAAGGTGACGTGGTCGACCCAGACGTTGCGGACGTCGCTCTCCATGCCGATGGCGTCACCGCCGTTGGAGGTGGGCGAGCCGGACTTCTTGACGTTCCTGACGGTCACGTTCTGGATGATGATGTTGCTCGACTCGCGGATGTGGATGCCCAGTTGGTCGAAGACGGCTCCGCTGCCGACGCCGACGAGGGTGACGTTGCTGATCTGCTTGAGCTCGATCTTGTCGGCGGCGGTGCTGCAGCTGCCGCCGGACACCTGGGTGGTGTTGCCGTGGTTGATCGTGCCCTCGACCTGAATCGTGATCGGGGTGCTGCTGCTGGCCCGGCCGCACAGGGCCTGGTGGATCTGGGTTCCCGTGGTGGCCCGCACGGTCTGCCCGCCCGCACCGCCGGTGGTGCCGCCGTTCTGGGTCGCGTAGCCGGTGGGGCCGGCGGCCGCCGCGGACGCGGTGGGCGCCGACAGGGTCACACCCGCCACGGCAGCAAGCGCTCCCGTGGCCAGTGCGGCGGAGAGTCGCAGGGCGACTTTTCTTCTCATCGCTGCCTCGTCTTTCGTCCTTGAACGTCGTGGAATGTCCTGACCACCTTCATGTCGTGCGCATGACAGTCCCGGGGAAAGCGCTTTCTGGCGGCGACAGTAGAGTGAACGGGGAGGGGCTGGCAACGCTCCGCGCAGTTGTGGAATGTCAACTTCCGGAACGGCGGGGGGCGTTGGGCCCCCCGCCGCATCGACGGATGCGTGTCAGGCCTGCTGGGCCAGCCACAGGTCCGGGCCGAACACCTCGTAGTGGATGTCGGCCGGCGCGACCCCCTTGCCGATCAACTGCTCCCGCACCGCCCGCATGAACGGCAGCGGACCGCACAGGTACGCCCGCGTGCCGGAGGGGACCGGCACGTGCGCCAGGTCGACGTACCCGGTGTGCGCACCGGCCGGGGCGTCCTGCTCGTACCAGAAGTGCACGGCGCTGTCCGGCAGCTTCGCCGCGTACGCCTCGTGGTCGGTGCGCAGGGCGTGATCGGCCGGGGAGCGGTCGCCGTGCACGACGGTCACCGGCGCGCGGTGCCCGCTCTCGGCGAGATGCGCCAGCATCGCGGTCATCGGGGTCACCCCGATCCCGGCGGAGGCGAGCAGCAGCGGCGTGCCGGCGTCGGCGTCGAGCACCAGGTCGCCGTACGGCTCGGACAGCTCGAGCAGGTCGCCGGCCCGCACGCACGCGTGCAGGTGGTGCGAGACCTCGCCCTCGGGCGCGGAGCCGCCGTGCACCCGCTTGACGCTGAACTGCCGTTCGTCCGGCCCGGGCGCGCCGGAGAGGCTGTACTGCCGTATCTGCCGCGCTCCGTCGGCGAGAGCGACCCGGACGGAGACGTACTGGCCGGCGCGGAAGTCCCGCACCGGACCGCCGTCGGCCGGGCGGAGCCGGAAGGTCACCACGTCGGCGGTCTCGGTGACACGCTCGACGACCTCCCAGGTCCGCCAGTTCCGCCCGCCGCGCTCCTCGTAGAGCCGCTTCTCGATGGCGACGAGGGCGTTCGCCATCAGCCAGTAGACCTCGTCCCAGGCGGCCGCGACCTCCGGTGTCACCGCCTCGCCCAGCACGTCCGCGATGGCGGCGAAGAGGTGCTCGTGGACGATCTGGTACTGCTCCGGGGCGATGCCGAGGGAGGCGTGCTTGTGGGCGATGCGCTGGAGCATCGCGTCCGGCCGCCGGTCGGGGTGGTCCAGCAGGTGGGTCGCGAAGGCGGCGATGGATCCCGCGAGGGCCTGGCGCTGGGTGCCGGCGGCCTGGTTGCCGCGGTTGAACAGGTCGCGCAGCAACTCGGGGCGGGCGGCGAACATCCCGGCGTAGAACCGTTCGGTGATCTCCCCCAGGGACGCGCCGACGGCGGGAAGCGTGGCACGCACGACGGCAGCGGACTGCTCGGACAGCATCGGGTCTCCTCTGGCTGGACAAGCCGGCTGCGCCGGACTTGCTCGGCTGCTTGCGCCCCCATTAAAACTTGCATCAAAGATTCCAATTAACGCGGGGTGGTTGATCGACGCGGAGGGCCGGGTTGCGGACCCGGCTGTTACGGATGCCGCCATGAACGGGCAAGATGGGCGACAGGGCGGTCGGCAACGCACACGTAATGCTGGTGTGGTGGGATGACCCGAGTGCCCGACCGCCTCCCGTGGCCCGGGAGAACAGGCGGCCTGACCGGCAAGGATGGGGAAGCGGAAGATGGACAAGCAGCAGGAGTTCGTGCTCCGGACCTTGGAGGAGCGCGACATCCGGTTCGTACGCCTGTGGTTCACGGACGTGCTGGGCTTCCTGAAGTCCGTGGCCGTGGCCCCGGCCGAGCTGGAGCAGGCGTTCGACGAGGGCATCGGCTTCGACGGCTCCGCCATCGAGGGCTTCGCCCGGGTGTACGAGTCCGACATGATCGCCAAGCCGGACCCCTCGACGTTCCAGATCCTGCCGTGGCGCGCCGAGGCCCCCGGCACGGCCCGGATGTTCTGCGACATCCTGATGCCGGACGGCTCCCCGTCCTTCGCCGACCCGCGCTACGTCCTCAAGCGCGCCCTCGCCCGCACCTCCGACCTGGGCTTCACCTTCTACACCCACCCGGAGATCGAGTTCTTCCTGCTGAAGAACAAGCCGGTCGACGGCAGCCGCCCGACCCCGGCCGACAACTCCGGCTACTTCGACCACACCCCGCAGAACGTCGGCATGGACTTCCGCCGCCAGGCGATCACCATGCTGGAGTCGATGGGCATCTCGGTGGAGTTCTCCCACCACGAGGGCGCGCCGGGCCAGCAGGAGATCGACCTGCGCTACGCGGACGCGCTGTCCACGGCCGACAACATCATGACGTTCCGCCTGGTGATGAAGCAGGTGGCGCTGGAGCAGGGCGTGCAGGCGACGTTCATGCCGAAACCGTTCTCCGAGCACCCGGGCTCGGGCATGCACACGCACCTCTCCCTCTTCGAGGGCGACCGGAACGCGTTCTACGAGTCGGGCGCCGAGTACCAGCTCTCCAAGGTCGGCCGTTCCTTCATCGCGGGCCTGCTGCGGCACGCGGCGGAGATCTCGGCGGTCACCAACCAGTGGGTCAACTCCTACAAGCGCATCTGGGGCGGCACGGAGCGCACGGCGGGCGCGGGCGGCGAGGCCCCCTCGTACATCTGCTGGGGCCACAACAACCGCTCGGCGCTGGTCCGGGTGCCGATGTACAAGCCCGGCAAGACGGGCTCGGCCCGGGTGGAGGTCCGCTCCCTGGACTCCGGCGCCAACCCGTACCTGGCCTACGCCGTCCTCCTGGCCGCCGGCCTGAAGGGCATCGAGGAGGGCTACGAACTCCCGCCGGGCGCCGAGGACGACGTCTGGGCCCTCTCCGACGCGGAACGCCGCGCGCTCGGCATCGAGCCGCTGCCGCAGAACCTCGGCGAGGCCCTGACCCTGATGGAACGCAGCGACCTGGTCGCCGAGACCCTCGGCGAACACGTCTTCGACTTCTTCCTCCGGAACAAGCGCCAGGAGTGGGAGGAGTACCGCTCGGAGGTCACGGCGTTCGAGCTGCGGAAGAACCTGCCGGTGCTGTAGGCACGGGGTCCGCGCAAGGCCTCGCGGGTTCACCAGGGGCGACGGCCACGGGTCGTCGCCCTTGCTGCTGCCCGCGGGCGTCGGCCGGCGTCAGCTGCTTCCCGTCGCGGTGTGCGTTCGCGAGATGGTCAGCAGGAGCGGGCCCGTAGGGGTGCTGATCAGGTCTTCGAGGGTGAGGGGGTCCAGGGCGGCGAAGAAGGCCTCCTGGGCGTTGCGGAGGGCTCCGCGCAGGCGGCAGGCGGAGTTCAGGGGGCAGGGGGCGGTGGTGGTCGTGCCCTCGCAGTCGACGACGTCGCCCTCGCCCTCGAAGGCGCGGACCACGGCGCCCACGGACGCCGTGCGGCCCCGCTCGGTGAGCGCGAGTCCGCCGCCCCTGCCCCGGCGGGCGGTGAGCAGGCCCCTGTGCTGGAGTTCGGCGACGACCTTCGCGGCGTGGGTGTAGGGCACGTCCATCGCCGCCGCGATGTCACGGGTCGTGGGGTTCGGGTCCGTGGTCGCGGCGAGGCGCATCAGCAGGCGCAGGGCCAGGTCGGTGGAGCGCAGCAGCCGCATACCGGGCAGCGTAGGTAATGCGCATCCGGGGTTCAAATTTCTGCGCCCCTACGACTGGTCTCACCTTCCCCATTACGATCAGCTCACCCGATCGTCCCACCCCTCACCCGAAGGGCACACCCATGGGCTCCGCCAAGAAGAGCAGCGCGGCACGCAAGGCACGCATAGAGGAGATGCGGCGCGCAGAGCAGGCCCGCGAGCGGCGCGGGCGGATCCTCACCATCGGCGCGAGCGTGGTGGTCGTCGCCGGTCTCGTGGTCGGCGGGGTGTTCCTCGTGCGGTCCCAGTCGGACGACTCCGACAGCGCCGCGAGCGACTCCAAGAACTCCGGTCGCTTCGTCACCGGCAAGGACGGCGTGAAGAAGTGGGAGGGCACGCTGGCCCGCAACCACGTCACCAAGTCGGTCAGCTACCCGGTGACACCCCCGGTCGGCGGTGACCACAACCCGGTCTGGATGAACTGCAACGGGGACGTGTACACCAAGGAGATCAACAACACCAACGCCGTCCACTCGCTGGAGCACGGCGCGGTGTGGGTGACGTACAACTCCCAGGCCGACAAGGCGGACGTCGACGCGCTCGCGGCGAAGGTGAAGAAGACGCCGTACACGCTGATGAGCCCGGTCGACGGTCAGAAGGACCCGATCATGCTGACCGCGTGGGGGCACCAGCGGACGGTGACCGGTGCCGAGGACCCGGCGGTCGACGCGTTCCTCGAGAAGTTCGTGCAGGGGCAGCAGACGCCCGAGCCGGGGGCGGCCTGCACCAACGGGCTGGCTCAGTGAGGCAGCCCGGCTTCATGAGGCAGTCCGGGTTGATCGCGGCGAGCGCGGTGGTCGTGCTGGTCGCCGGTGGCGCGATCAGTTACGCCGCCGTCGCCGGGGGCGAGGAGTCCGGCGGCACCCCTTCCGCCGGGTCCGCCGACGCCGGGTTCGCCCGGGACATGGCCGTGCATCATCAGCAGGCCGTCGAGATGTCGTACATCGTGCGGGACCGGACGAAGGACGAGGAGGTCCGGCGGCTCGCGTACGACATCGCGCAGACGCAGGCCAACCAGCGGGGCATGCTGCTGGGGTGGCTGGACCTGTGGGAGCTGCCGAAGGTGTCGGCCGATCCGCCGATGACCTGGATGGGCATGGGCGGCCGGGGCTCCTCCGGCGAGGACCCTGACGGGGCGCTGATGCCGGGGATGGCGACGAACGCCGAGATGAAGCGGCTCGGCGAGCTGAACGGCAAGCAGGCCGAGGTCTTCTATCTGCGGCTGATGACCGACCACCACAAGGGTGGCGTGCACATGGCCGAGGGGTGCCTCAGCAAGTGCGAGGTCGGGGTGGAGAAGCGGCTCGCCCGGACGATGGTGGAGGGGCAGCGGTCGGAGATCGAGCTGATGGCCGGGATGCTCCGGGAGCGGGGCGCTCGCGCTCGGTGAGCCGCGGGTGGGTGCGCGGCCGTGTGATCTGCCGCCCGCTCTTCCACATCGCGTCGCTTTGACGATTACACTGGGCGCGTGCCTCAACTTCGCCTCGCCCTGAATCAGATCGACACGCGCGTCGGTGACCTCGCCGGCAACGCGGAAACGATTGTCCGCTGGACCCGGCACTCCGCCGAGCAGGGAGCGCACCTCGTGGCGTTCCCGGAGATGGCGCTCACCGGGTACCCCGTCGAGGACCTGGCCCTCAGGTCGTCCTTCGTGGAGGCCTCCCGCGCCGCCCTGCGGTCGCTTGCCGCGCGGCTCGCCGAGGAGGGCTTCGGGCAGCTGCCGGTGGTCGTCGGCTACCTCGACCGCAGCGCCACCGCCCAGCCGAAGTACGGGCAGCCGGCGGGCGCGCCGCGGAACGCCGCCGCCGTGCTGTACGGCGGCGAGGTGGTGCTGAGCTTCGCCAAGCACCACCTGCCGAACTACGGCGTCTTCGACGAGTTCCGGTACTTCGTGCCCGGGGACACCATGCCGGTGGTGCGGGTGCGGGGCGTGGATGTCGCCCTCGCCATCTGTGAGGACCTGTGGCAGGACGGGGGGCGGGTTCCCGCGGCGCGGTCCGCGCAGGCCGGGCTGCTGCTGTCGATCAACGCCTCGCCGTACGAGCGGGACAAGGACGACACCCGTCTGGAGCTGGTGCGCAAGCGGGCACAGGAGGCCGGGTGCACGACGGCGTACCTCGCGATGATGGGCGGGCAGGACGAGCTCGTCTTCGACGGGGACTCGATCGTCGTGGACGCGGGTGGTGAGGTCGTCGCGCGGGCGCCGCAGTTCGCCGAGGCGTGCGTGGTGGTGGATCTGGAGCTGCCGGCGGCCGTCCCGGTGGCGGACGCGCCGACGGGGGTCGTGGACGACGGGCTGCGGATCGACCGGGTCGTGCTGTCGCAGGAGCCGGTGCCGGCGTACGAGCCGGAGCGGACCGGGGGGTACGCGGAGCGGCTCGACGACGCCGAAGAGGTGTACTCCGCGCTGGTCGTGGGGCTTCGGGCGTACGTCGCGAAGAACGGGTTCCGTTCGGTGCTGATCGGGTTGTCCGGGGGCATCGACTCGTCGCTGGTCGCGGCGATCGCGTGCGACGCGGTGGGCGCGGAGAACGTGTACGGCGTGTCCATGCCGTCGAAGTACTCCTCCGAGCACTCCAAGGACGACGCGGCGGAGCTGGCGCGGCGGACCGGCCTGAACTATCGCACCGTTGCGATCGAGCCGATGTTCGACGCGTACATGGGGGCGCTGGGGCTGACCGGGCTGGCCGAGGAGAACCTGCAGTCGCGGCTGCGGGGCACGCTGCTGATGGCGATCTCCAACCAGGAGGGTCACATCGTGCTGGCGCCGGGCAACAAGTCGGAGCTGGCGGTGGGCTATTCGACGTTGTACGGGGACTCGGTGGGGGCGTACGGGCCCATCAAGGACGTGTACAAGACGTCGGTGTTCCGGCTGGCCGAGTGGCGGAACCGGGCGGCGGCGGAGCGGGGGCAGACGCCGCCGATTCCGGAGAACTCGATCACGAAGCCGCCGAGTGCGGAGCTGCGGCCGGGGCAGGTCGACACGGACTCGCTGCCGGACTACCCGGTGCTGGACGCGATCCTGGAGCTGTACGTGGACCGGGACCGGGGGGCGGACGAGATCGTCGCGGCCGGGTTCGACGCCGAGCTGGTGGCGAAGACGCTGCGGATGGTGGACCGGGCGGAGTACAAGCGGCGGCAGTACCCGCCGGGGACGAAGATCTCCCCGAAGGGGTTCGGGAAGGACCGGCGGCTGCCGATCACGAACGGCTGGAGCGAGCAGGTACCTCCGGCGGTCTGACGACTCCCCGGCCCCGCCGGCCTCCGCCGGGGGCAGAGCTCCCGCCTCCACCGGCCCTCGGCATCCCCGCCGGGGGCCGAGCTCGCGTTCGCCCTGCCCTCGGCAGGGCGCGTTCGAGCCTGCGCGACGCCAGTCGTGTGGTGAACCGCGCTGTCAGGGGCCGGGCTCGCGGCTCCGCCGGCCCCCGGGAGTGCCCGTCGGGGGCCGGCGGACGTCGCCCCCGGTGCGCACCGGCATGTGATCAGTGACGGCCGCGCCGACTTGTGCGCCGAGGACGGCCACGACGCACGGTGAGCGGAGACGGAGTGGCGGTGGCCCTGGGAGGTGAGCCCGGGGCCACCGCATCGGTGACCTAGGCCCGCTCGCCCTCTCGGTGCACCCGGATACCGTCCGGCCGGCTCGTCGTCTCCGGCGGCGCGTACGCCGCCACCACCCGTCCCGGTGTGGCGTCGGCCCTGCGGTCCACCGCGTACGCGGCCGCCGCGACGCCGATGCCCAGGGCCGCCAGGGCCGCGCCCGCGAGTGCCGGGGACGTGGTGCCGAGGCCCGCGGAGAGGGTCAGGCCGCCGATCCAGGCGCCGCCGGCGTTCGCCAGGTTGAAGGCCGCCTGGTTGGCGGAGGAGGCCAGGGACGGGGCCGAGGACGCCTTCTCCATCACCATCAGCTGGAGGGGGGAGCCCGTGACGAACGCGGCCGTGCCGAGGAGGGTCACCGCGATCGCCGCCGTCGCCCGCGTGCTCATCAGGAGGGGGAACAGGGTCAGGACCAGCGTGAGGGACGCCAGGCCGCCGAAGAGGGTCGCCCTCAGGGAGTGGTCGGCCAGGCGGCCGCCCAGGAGGTTGCCGGCTGTGGCGCCCACGCCGAACAGCGCGAGGAGGAGGGTGACGGTGCCGTCGGTGTAGCCTGCCGCGTCCGTCAGCATCGGGGTGATGTAGCTGTACGCCGCGA
The DNA here is from genome assembly GCF_040689265.1 of Streptomyces sp. NPDC052012. Classification (NCBI taxonomy): domain Bacteria; kingdom Bacillati; phylum Actinomycetota; class Actinomycetes; order Kitasatosporales; family Streptomycetaceae; genus Streptomyces; species Streptomyces sp. NPDC052012. The sequence continues at coordinate 444,861 of NZ_JBFAXA010000001.1, read as the reverse complement.
AGAGCGCGCCGAAGCCCGCGACGGTCGTGCCGAGGGCCAGCCAGACGGGCAGGGAGCGCAGGGCCGCCAGTTCGCCGCGCAGGCCCGTCTGCGGGGTGGCGGGGGTGGCGGCCGCGGGGATCAGGACGGCCAGGGACGCGATCGCCGCCAGGCCGATGGCGGAGACCGCCAGGAACGTGGCCCGCCAGCCGAAGTGCTGGCCCATGAGCGTGGCCAGGGGGACGCCCACCACGTTGGCGAGGGTGAGGCCGAGGAACATCAGGGAGACCGAGCGGGCCTTGCGGTCGGGGGTCACCATGTCGGCGGCCACCACGGCGCCCACGCCGAAGAAGGCGCCGTGCGGCAGACCGCTGAGGAAGCGGGCGGCCAGCAGCCAGGTGTGGTCGGGGGCGAGCGCGGAGAGCGCGTTGCCCGCCACGAAGAGGGCCATGAGGAGGATCAGGACCGTGCGGCGCGGGATGCGGGCCGTCGCGGCGGCCAGCAGGGGTGCGCCCACGACCACGCCGAGCGCGTACGCCGAGACCAGGTGGCCGGCGCTGGGGATGGAGGTGCCCAGGTCGGCGGCGACGTCGGGGAGCAGGCCCATCATGACGAACTCGGTGGTGCCGATGCCGAAGGCGCCTACGGCGAGGGCGAGGAGGGCCAGGGGCATGGAGGGGCGGACCTTTCGGGACGTTGCGTTCGATGCTTATGTTCAGCGACTGAACAAAGTCTCGCAGGTCCGTCTCTCCATCGGGTGACCCACGGGTGTCCGGGAGGCGGACAGACCGCGGTGACCTGGGGTTTTCAGTCCTGCCCTGTGGTCAGCCTCACACGGGCCGCGATGGGGAGGTGGTCGCTCGGGGTCTGCGGGAGGGTCCAGGAGCTCTCCGGCTCCGCGCCCTTGACCATGATCTGGTCGATCCGCGCCATCGGGAACGACGCCGGCCAGCTGAAGCCGAAGCCGCTGCCCACGGCCCCCTGGGTGGAGCGCATCTGGGAGGTGACCGCGTTCAGGGCGCGGTCGTTCATCGTGCCGTTGAGGTCGCCGAGCAGGACCACGTTCTCCAGCGGCTCGTCGGCGATGGCCTCCCCCAGGGCGTCGGCGCTCTTGTCGCGCTGGCGGGCCGTGAAGCCGGCCTCCAGCTTCACCCGGACCGACGGGAGGTGGGCGACGTAGACCGCGACCTGGCCGGCGGGCGCCGTCACCGTGGCCCGCATGGCGCGCTTCCAGCCGAGGCGGATGTCGACGGCCTCGACGTCGCTGAGGGGGTACTTGCTCCACAGGCCGACCGTGCCCACGACGGCGTGGTAGCGGTACGTGGACTCCAGGGCCTTCTCGTAGGCCGGGACCGCCGACGCCTTGAGCTCCTCCAGGGCCAGCACGTCGGCGCCGGATGCGGCCACCTCACGGGCGGTGCCCGACGGGTCGGGGTTCTCCGCGTTGACGTTGTGCGTGGCCACCGTGAGGTCGCCGCCGCCGGTGGTCTTGTCGGTGAGCAGACCGCCGAAGAGGTTCATCCAGACGACGGCGGGCAGCACCGTCGCGATCAGCGCCGTGGCCGACTTCCGGTAGAGCGCCAGGAGGAGCAGCAGGGGGATGAACAGGCCCAGCCAGGGCAGGAACGTCTCCACCAGACTGCCCAGGTTGCCGACCGCGTTGGGGATGTGGGCGTGGGCCAGCATGACCAGGGCGAGGATCACCGCGCAGGCCGCCAGCACCAGGCCCCGGCGCCAGATGCGGCGGTCGCCGCGCCAGCCTCTGGTCAGGGCGTCGATCAGGCGCTGAAGCCGGGATGTCCGAGGCTCGTGACCCGAGCCGCCGTTGTCCGTCTCCGTCATGTACGCCTGCTGCGCCATACCGTCGCCTCACAACCTGCCGTGCACACCGTCTCCCCGTGTCCGTAAGACCCTAGGGGATGATCGGTTCCTTTCCTGCCGTCCCTGGACGGCCGTACTGGGGCGATGACGTACAAGGCCGGTGCGCGAGTTCCGTCTGTGACGAAACGCGCACATGCGGGGGTTCAGCGGGCGGGGCGCAGGCCTTCGAGGAGGGTGTCGACGACCTGGGCGGCGAGGTCGTCCGGCAGGTCCGCGTCGGGGCGCATGACGGTGCGCACGAGGATGGGGCCGACGACGATGTCGTTCAGCAGCTCCAGGTCGATGTCGGTGCGCAGTTCGCCGTTCTCCTGGCCGCGGCGCAGCACCTCCAGGCCGAGGCGGCGGCGCGGCACGATGACGGTGGCGTGGTAGGCGGCCCAGATCTTCGGGCTGCTCTTCATCTGGGCGTGCACGTTGTGCAGGATCGCCGAGGTTCTGCTCGCAAGTCCGCGCCGGCGCAGGGACTCCAGCAGGACGACGAGGTCGTCGCGCACGGAGGTGCCGGGGAGTTCGGGGTCCGGGGGCTCGGCGGCACGTACGACGTCGACGAAGAGTTCCTCCTTGCCGCTCCAGCGGCGGTAGATGGTGGCCTTGCCGACGCCGGCGGTGCGGGCGATGCGTTCGATGGAGAGCTCCGCGAGGGGCACGCCCTCCTCCAGGAGCTTCATCACGCCCTCGATGATGGCGCGTTCGACCGCCTCGCTGCGGGGGCGGCCGCGTGCGGGGCCGTCCGGCCGGGCGTCGGTGTCGGTGCCGGTGTCGGCGAGGCTCACGTCGTCGTCTCCTTCTCCGGGCCGGTGTGCGTCAGTCCGCCGTCCTCACCAACTCCCCGTCATGCTCGTCGTCTTCGGGCGCGGACGCCCGGCCGGGCAGGAACAGGGCGGTGACGAACGCGCCGATCAGCGCGACGCCCGCGCCCCACAGCGCGGTGACGTGCATGGCGTGCAGGAACGCGTCGTTCGCGGAGCCGGCCAGGGCCTCGCCGCGCGCGCCGAGCCGGTCCGCGAAGGCCAGCGTGGCCTCGATGGACTCACCGGCCGCGTGGCGGGCGCCGGGCGGCAGCACGGTCAGTTCGTCCTCGATGCTCGTGCGGTACGCCGTGGAGAGTACCGAGCCGAGCACGGCGATCCCGAGGGCGCCCCCGACCTGGCGGAAGGTGTTGCTGAGCGCGGAGGCGGAGCCCGCCTTCTCCCGGGGCAGGGTCTGCATGATGACGACGCTGACCGGAGTCATGACGTGCGCCATCCCGGCGCCCATCAGGAAGAAGACGACCTCCAGGAGCCAGATGGGGGTGTCGGCGTCCAGGGCGGCGAAGGCGGCGAGTGTCGCGGCGAGCAGCAGCAGACCCGCGGTGGTGGTGGCCTTGTCGCCGAAGCGGTCCACCAGCAGCCGGGCGCGCGGCGCGAAGATCATCTGCGCGGCGGCGAGCGGCAGCATCAGCAGGCCCGTCTCCAGCGGCGAGTAGCCGCGCACGCTCTGGGTGTAGAAGACCGCGAAGAACGTCACGCCCATGAGGGCGAAGAACACCAGGGCGACGGCGCCGATCGCGGCCGAGAACACCTTGTTGCGGAAGTACGTCACGTCGATGGACGGATGGTCGCTGCGCTTCTCGAACACCACGAAGGCCACGAGTACGGCGAGACCGGCGCCGATCGTCGACAGCACGGTGGCGTCGGTGAAGTCGGCCAGCTGGCCGCCCTTGATGATGCCGTAGACCAGCAGGACCAGGCCGGCCACGGACAGCACGACGCCGAGCGGGTCGATCCGGCCGGGGTGCGGATCGCGGGAGTCGGGCACCAGCCACAGCATCAGGGCGAGGGCGAGGAGCACGATCGGCACGTTGACGAGGAAGACCGAGCCCCACCAGAAGTGGTCCAGGAGCAGACCGCCGGTGATCGGGCCGATGGCGATGGCGAGGCCGACGCCACCCGCCCAGATGCCGATGGCCTTCGGCTGTTCGTCGCGTTCGAAGACGTTCATCAGCACGGCCAGGGTGGCCGGCATCACGAAGGCCGCGCCCAGGCCCATCACCGCGCGGAAGCCGATCAGCTCGGCCGGGGAGCCGGAGAAGGCGGCGAGCGCCGAGCCGATGCCGAACACGGCGAGGCCCCCGAGCAGCACCTTCTTGCGGCCGAGCCGGTCCCCGAGCAGACCGGCGGTGAACAGCAGACCGGCGAAGACGAGCGTGTAGGCGTTGATGGCCCATTCGAGTTCGCTCTGGGTGGCGCCGAGGCCGGTGGGTGCGGGGGTGGAGATCGTCTTGACGGCGACGTTCAGGATCGAGTTGTCCAGGACGACGATCAGCAGACTCAGCATCAGCACGCCGAGGATCGCCCAGCGACGCCGGTGCACGGCCTCGGGTACGCGGCGGTCGGGAGCGGCGGGAGTAGTCATACGGCCAGACTCTCACGATTTTCGATACGAGACCGTCTCGTATCGGAATTCTTTGCCAAGGGATGAACTCACAGGGGTGCCTCTGGCCTCCGTCCGGTCGAGGTGCCACCATGGACGTGGTCCGGGGACGCCGTCAGGGCGCCTCGAGATGACGTGTTAGGAGCCGTTGCAATGACGCAGCTTTCGGCTGCCCAGACTGCGAAGTCAGCATCCTCCGACGGCAGCAAGGCGCTGTACGGGGGCAAGGGCACACGCCGTATCACCGTCCGCGACATCGCCCTCGCCAAGGAGCGGGGCGAGAAGTGGCCCATGCTCACCGCGTACGACGCGATGACCGCGTCCGTGTTCGACGAGGCCGGGATCCCGGTCATGCTGGTGGGCGACTCGGCCGGCAACTGCCACCTGGGGTACGACACCACCGTGCCCGTCACGCTCGACGAGATGACCATGCTCTCGGCGGCCGTCGTACGGGGCACCTCGCGCGCCCTGATCGTCGGCGACCTGCCCTTCGGCTCGTACCAGGAGGGGCCGGTGCAGGCGCTGCGCTCGGCGACCCGGCTGGTGAAGGAGGCCGGGGTCGGTGCGGTGAAGCTGGAGGGCGGTGAGCGGTCGCACCGGCAGATCGAGCTGCTGGTGGAGTCCGGGATCCCCGTGATGGCGCACATCGGGCTCACGCCGCAGTCGGTGAACGCCATGGGCTACCGCGTGCAGGGGCGCGGTGAGGAGGCGGCGCAGCAGCTGCTGCGGGACGCCAAGGCCGTGCAGGACGCGGGAGCGTTCGCGGTGGTCCTCGAGCTGGTGCCGGCGGAGCTGGCGGCCGAGGTCACGCGGATTCTGCACATCCCCACGGTGGGGATCGGGGCGGGGCCCGAGACGGACGCGCAGGTGCTGGTGTGGACCGACATGCTCGGGCTCACCGGGGGGCGGGTGCCGAAGTTCGTGAAGCAGTACGCGGATCTGCGTGCGGTGATGGCGGGGGCGGCGAAGGCGTTCGCCGAGGACGTCGTCGGCGGAACGTTCCCGCAGGAGGAACACTCCGTCCACTAGAGCCACTGCGGCACCACCCCGGGCAGCCCGCCGATCTTCCCCCGTCGGCGGGCTGCCGTACGTGTACGCCCAGGCCTTGGGGCTAGGCGAGGGATGACGCCGGACGGCACTGCAATGTAACGCAGAGCAACCATAAGCGTAACGCTGAGCGACCACCCCGCCCCCGCCGCCCTTTCCGACCGACCGAGACGGGCGGGCGGGTGGGCGAAGGGGGGCCAGGGGCGGAGACCGCAGGTGGTGCGGGCGGGCTGTCGGTTGGATGTCGGGGGTTTGTCGGTGGGGGCTGTCAGGGTCTTGGCCATGACGCGAAACGACACACACCCCGGCGGCGCCGGACGCGCCGTCACCGTGCAGGGACTGGTCAAGCACTACGGCGAGACCAAGGCGCTGGACGGCGTCGACCTGGACGTGCGCGAGGGCACCGTGATGGGTGTGCTCGGACCGAACGGCGCCGGCAAGACCACCCTCGTACGCATCCTGTCCACCCTCCTCGCCCCCACCGCCGGCCGGGCGACCGTCGCCGGCTACGACGTCGTACGGCAGCCCCGGCAGCTGCGCCGGGTGATCGGCCTGACCGGCCAGTACGCCTCCGTGGACGAGAAGCTCCCCGGCTGGGAGAACCTGTATCTCATCGGCCGGCTGCTCGACCTGCCCCGCAAGGAGGCCCGCGCCCGCGCCGACGAACTGCTGGAGCGGTTCTCGCTGACGGACGCGGCGAAGCGCCCGGCGGGGACGTACTCCGGCGGCATGCGGCGCCGGCTCGACCTCGCCGCCTCGATGATCGGCCGCCCGGCCGTGCTGTTCCTGGACGAGCCGACCACGGGCCTCGACCCGCGCACCCGCAACGAGGTGTGGGACGAGGTGAAGCGCCTGGTCGGGGACGGGGTGACCGTGCTGCTGACCACCCAGTACATGGAGGAGGCCGAGCAGCTCGCCTCCGAGCTGACCGTCGTGGACCGGGGAAGGGTCATCGCGAACGGTGGCATCGAGGAGCTGAAGGCCAGGGTCGGTGGCCGCACGCTGCGGATCCGCCCGTCCGACCCGCTGCAGCTGCGCCCGCTGGCCGCCGCCCTGGACGAACTGGGCCTCACCGGTCTGGCCACCTCGACCGTGGACGCCGAGCGGGGCGCCGTCCTGGTCCCGATCCTCAGCGACGAGCAGCTGACCGCCGTGGTCGGCGCCGTCACCGCGCGCGGGATCACCCTCTCCTCCATCTCCACCGAACTGCCCAGCCTGGACGAGGTGTTCCTGTCGCTCACCGGCCACCGCGCCAGTGCCCCGCAGGACACCGTGCCCGCCGAGTCCCGCGAGGAGGTCGCCGTATGACCGCCACCACCGTCACTCCGATCAAGACCGACCTCGCCGGGGACGCGCGGATCCCGCTGCGCGGGCATCTGCGGCACACCGGCGCGCTGGTGCGCCGGAATCTGCTGTGGATCCGGCAGGACCCGGAGTCGATGTTCGACGCCGTGCTGTTCCCGATCGTGTTCACCCTGCTGTTCGTGTACGTCTTCGGCGGCTCGATCGGGCAGGCGCTGGGCGGCGGGCAGGAGGCGTACGTGCAGTACATCGTGCCCGGCCTGATGGCCATGATGGGCATGAACATGGCCCAGGGGGTGGGCACCGGCTTCAACCAGGACTTCAACTCCGGCGTCATGGACCGCTTCCGGTCGCTGCCGATCGGCCGCGGCTCGGTGCTGTTCGCGAAGATCGCGGTGGAGCTGGTGCGCATGCTGATCGCCACCACGATCCTCATGATCGTCGGTGTGCTGGTCGGCTTCGACATCACCAACTGGGCGGGCCTGTTCGCCGCCGTGGGGCTGTCCGTGGTGTTCGGCTCCGCCCTGATGTGGATCTTCCTCACGCTGGGCGTGATCATGAAGAACGCGCAGTCGGTGCAGGCGATGGGCTTCCTGGTGCTGATGCCGCTTCAGTTCGGCTCGTCGATCTTCGCGCCGACCCAGTCGATGCCGGGCTGGCTGGAGAACTTCACCGAGTACAACCCGCTGTCCTCGCTGGCGGACGCGGCGCGCGGGCTGATGGTGGGCGGCCCGGTGGCGCACGACCTGTGGATGACGCTGGGCTGGTCGGTGGCGCTCACGGTGGTGATGGCGCCGGTCGCAATCCACAAGTTCCGCACCAAGAAGTGACGCGCACGGCCGCTGCGCTCACAGCAGCGGGCGCTCACAGCAGGGCGACGGCCTCCTCGGGGGAGAGGCCGGCGCCCTGCGCCCAGGCGGTCCCGAAGGTGTCGTCGCCGAGGGCCGCCCTGATCCGCTCCTCGGCACGTTCGCGGCACGCGCGTTCCACCCTCCCGGCCACGTGCCCGGGCGGCAGCCAGGAGTCGGCGGCGCCCAGGCAGCGGGCCGCGTCACGGGCCCGCCGTCCGCCGTCCACTCCGGCGAGAGCCATCGCGGCTCCCGTCAGATGCGCGCTGCGCATCTGGGGCGCGATGGCGGCGCACAGCGGATCGAAGGCCCGCTCGAGCGCCTCGCGGAACGTGCCCAGCGCCTTGTCGTCGTGCCCCTCGAACACGTCCAGCCAGCCCTCGGCGCCGAGGATGAACGCGTCGAAGACGACGTAGTGCGCGATCCTGAACTCCTCGCGCAGCCTGTCCAGTTGGTCCCGGGCCTCGGTGGTCCGCCCGGTCATGCCGAGCCAGCCGGCCAGGAACAGCCGGGCGAAGGGCATGGCCTCGTTGTGGCCGCAGCGGGTGCTCGCGATGACGTCCCGCAGCATCCGTTCCCCGCGCTCGACCTCCCCCGCCTCCAGCAGCGCGCTGCCCAGCCGGGCGGACAGGACGGCGATCTGGGCGCGGGCACCGAGGCGTTCGGCGTGCTCGATCGCGGCCGCGTAGTCGGCGGCGGCCCGGTCGAACCGGCCGCGGCGCTCGTGGGCCTCGCCGCGCGCCGACAGCGCCTCCGCGGTGCCCCAGGCGTCGTCGAGACGCCGGTAGATCTCCAGGGCCTCGTCCGCGTCCCGGGTGGCGTCGCCCGCCCGGTCCGAGCGGTTGGCCAGCATGTTGGCCCGGATCTGCAGACATCCGGCCAGCTCCCACTCGTAGCCCGGGGTGCGGCGGGCGACGTCGACGGCGGCGTCCAGGGCGCGGTACAGCCGGTCCATGTCGCCGGTCAGCATCAGGGAGAAGATCCACAGCAGACCGGGCGAGCGACAGGTCTGCGGCAGGCCGGGCTCGTACGTCTCGGCGATGACCCGCAGCCTGCCCTGCGCCTCGGGCGTCTGCCAGTTGTCCAGTTCGGTGTCCATGCAGGCGAGGTGCGCCAGGTGCACCCCGCGGCGGGCCTCCGCGAGCACCTCGCCGGTCATCGGGGGCGGGGAGTCGGTGCTGCGCTGCCACACCGGGGCGGCCGGGCGGGCCGGTCCGGCGAACGGGTCGGGGCCGAGGGCCATGACCTCGCGGCACCAGTTGCGGGCGTCGATCCTCAGGTCGCGCATCTGCCAGTAGAAGGTGAGCGACAGCGTCAGGCACAGCGCCTCCTGCTCGTCGCGCAGGGCGAGGGCGTGCCGCAGGGCGGTGCGCAGGTTCTCGTACTCCCGCTCCAGGCGTTCGACGGCGGTGAGCTGCCGCGGTCCGCGCAGCAACGGGTCCGTCGTGCGGGCGAGTTCGCGGTAGTACGTCAGGTGCGCACGCTCGGCGTCGGCACGCCGGCCCGTCTCGTCGAGCCGCTCCCCCGCGTACTCGGCGACGGTCTCCAGGAGCCGGTAGCGCATCTCCGAGTCGCCCGAGGGGGCGGCCACCACCAGGGACTTGTCGACGAGCGAGGCGAGCGCCTCCAGGGCGGCGGGGCCGCACACGGCCTCGGCGGCGGCGAGGTCGCAGCCGCCCGCGAAGACCGACAGACGGCACAGCACCTCGCGTTCGTCCGCGTCGAGCAGGTCCCAGGACCAGTCGACGACGGCCCGCAGGGTCTGCTGGCGGGGCAGGGCGGTGCGGCTGCCGGAGGTGAGGAGGCGGAAGCGGTCGTCGAGACGGTCGGCGATCTGGCGCGCGGTGAGCATCCGCAGCCGGGCGGCGGCGAGTTCGATGGCGAGGGGCAGTCCGTCGAGCCGGCGGCAGATCTCGGCGCACGCCTCCGGGTCGTCCTCGATGCGGAAGCCGGGGCGGGCCGCCGCGCCGCGCTCGGCGAGCAGCCGCAGGGCGACCGGCTCGGGAAGCGGCTCCACCGGGCGGAGCGACTCCCCCAGCACTCCGAGGGGTTCGCGGCTGGTGGCGAGGACGGTGAGGCCGGGGCAGCGTTCGAGGAGCGTCTCGACGAGGCGGGCGGCGGCGTCGACGACGTGCTCGCAGTTGTCGAGGATCAGCAGCATGCGGCGTCGGCCGCAGTGTTCGGCGAGGCGCTCCACGGGGTCGTCGTGCCGCTCGGCGACGGCCCGCATGCTCTCGGCGCCGGCGCCGTACAGCACGGTCTCGCGGGCACCGACGGCGGTGAGGACGGCTTCGGGGACGGCCTCGGGGTCGTCGACGGGGGCGAGTTCGGCGAACCACACACCGTCCGGCGTGGACTGCCGTACGGTCTCGGCGGCCTCCTGCGACAGCCGGGTCTTGCCGGCGCCGCCCGGTCCGAGCAGGGTGACGAGGCGGGCGGCGGAGAGGTCGGCGCGGATGGCCTCGATATCGGCCTCGCGGCCGACGAAGGAGGTCAGCCGGGCCCGCAGATTGCCGCGCCGCCGTTCGTCCCTCGCGGGCTCCGGCGCGGACGCCCGCGCAGGCGCCGGGTCGAGCAACTCCGCGTGCAGCGCGCGCAGTTCGGCGCCGGGGTCGGAGCCGAGACGATCCGCGAGGAGCCGTCGTACGTCCTCGTAGGCGGCCAGCGCCTCGGCGGTGCGGCCGGTGTCGCGCAGGGCGCGCAGGCGCAGCGCCTGGAGGGGTTCGTCGAGCGGGTGGGTGTCGCACAGGGCGGTCAGCTCGGGCAGCGCCTGCTCGGCCTGTCCGAGGGCGAGGGCGGCGGTGTGCCGGGCGCGCAGGGCGTCCAGCCTGCGGGTCTCGACGCGCGTCGCCTCGGCGCCGGCGTCGGGCAGGTCGGCGAGCGCGGGACCCCGCCACAGCGCGAGGGCGTCGTCGAGCACGACGGCCGCCTTCGCCGGATCACCGTCGGCCAGGGCGCGCAGCCCCTCCCCCGCGAGCCGCTCGAACCGGTGCAGGTCGATGTCGTCGGCCGCGGCGGTGAGCCGGTAACCGCCGTCGACGGAGGCGACCGCGTCCGCGCCGAGCGCCCGGCGCAGCCGCCCGACCAGCGCCTGCAACGCCCCCGTGGCGTCGGCCGGCGGCTCGCCGTCCCACACCTCGTCGACCAGCACCCGCACCGGCACGATGCGCCCCGGCCGCAGTGCCAGCACGGTCAGCAGCGCACGCAGCCGCGCCCCGCCGACGGGAACGACGGTGCCGTCGGGACGGAGTGCCTGGGTGGTGCCGAGGACGCGATAACGCACGGGGTCCATTGTCTCCGCTGCCGCGAGGCCGGTCACACGGGCTCGCGCAGGGTGCTGAGCGTCGCGAGCAGTGCGGTCAGCTCGCCCGGAGTCAGCCCCGCGGTCTCCGCGCCGGGCCCGGTCTCCCCGTGCGGGAGGCCACGGGCCCGGCGTACGGCGTGGGAGAGCCAGGAGTCCGTGCCCGGGACCTCCAGGGTCACCACGGCGGCCGGCTCCACCCGGCGTCGCTCCCGGCCGTCGGGGGCGAGCGTGCTCTCCCGGTCGGCGAACCACTTCGGGCAGCGGGACACCGACCGCAGTGACCGCTCACGAGCCACCGGCTCGAAGGTGCGCGACCCGGGCGCGGTCTCCCCGAAGCCCTGCGTGAGCACCTGCACGGCCCGCACCCGCCCTGTCACCTCGGGCCATTCACCGCTGTGCCGTTCGACGGAGAGCAGGCCGACCGCCCGTATCCACTCGCCCGGCCGCAGAGCGTCCCGCTCCCCCGCCAGGGCCACGGTCAGCCCGCTCTCCTCCCGCACCACCCGCACGCTGCCCTCGCCGTCCGGGAGGTCCTCCACCGGACCGCTCACCTTGGTCAGCTGATCGTGCCAGCCACCGCCGTAGAAGCTGTCGGCGTCCTCGAGCAGCAGCGGCCACCGCACCTCGTCGCCGACCCCGAACGGCTCGCCGCAGCACTCCATCTGCCAGCTCTCGTACATCACCTGCCACAGCCCCATGCCCCCACCCTCCGACGGAACCGGTGGCCCGCGCGAGACGTTTTCCCGGTGCGCCCGGTACGGTCGGGCAGTCCCACCGCCCGTCCCATGTGTGCCCGACAGTCCAGGGAGTCCCATGACCACCGCCGCCACCCGCCACAGCGACCGGAGGATCAGCCCCGTCTTCCTGGGGATCCTGGCCGTCACGGCGGTCACCGGATGGGCGACCTGGACCGGTTTCGCGGAGCAGCCCGGACTCGCCGTGTTCCTGTTCGTGACGGCCGCCTGGATCGTCTCCCTCTGCCTGCACGAGTACGCGCACGCGCGCACCGCCCTGCACAGCGGGGACATCTCGGTCGGCGCGAAGGGCTATCTCACGCTGAACCCGGTGAAGTACACGCACGCCCTGCTGAGCATCGTGCTCCCGGTGCTCTTCGTGATCATGGGCGGGATCGGTCTGCCCGGCGGCGCGGTCTTCATCGAGCGCGGACGCATCCGGGGCCGCTGGCGGCACAGCCTGATCTCGGCGGCGGGCCCGCTGACGAACGTGCTGTTCGCGGCGGTGTGCACGGCTCCGTTCTGGCTGGACGCGCTGGACGGCGTACCCGCGGACTTCCGGTACGCGCTCGCCTTCCTGGCGCTGCTGCAGGTGACGGCGGCGATCCTGAACTTCCTGCCGGTGCCGGGCCTGGACGGCTACGGCGTGATCGAGCCCTGGCTGTCGCACGGCATCCGCCGGCAGGTGGAGCCGTTCGCCCCGTTCGGCCTGCTGTTCGTCTTCGCCCTGCTGTGGGTGCCGGCCCTGAACGGCGCGTTCTTCGACGCGGTCGACGCCATCCTGCGCGGCCTCGGCATCAGCGACATCGACTCGTACTGCGGCTTCGAGCTCTACCGCTTCTGGCAGACCAACGAGATCTGCACCGTCACCCCGTGACGGACGAGGAGCGCCGGGCGTCCCGCCCCCGCTTGAGGTAGTACCAGCACATGTTGGACGACAGCCCCGCCAGCAGCACCCAGACGACCCCCATCAGCACACTGCCCTGCACGAAGGAGACGACGGCCGCGGCGACGGCGAGCAAGCAGACGACGAGGGCGTAGACGGCGAGGCGGGGCATGGGGCTGGACTCCTGTCGGGGGACACAGACGGTCATATCTGTCACCACCAGTGTCCCCCATCCCGTCAGACGTCCGTGACGCGGAGCCCGGCGTGGGCCTTGTAGCGGCGGTTGACCGAGATCAGATTGGCGACCAGCGCCTCCACCTGGTGCGCGTTGCGCAGCCGCCCCGCGAAGACACCGCGCATCCCCGGGATACGCCCGGCCAGCGCCTGCACGATCTCCACGTCGGCCCGCACCTCACCGAGCACCATCACGTCGGTGTCGATCTCCTCGATCTCCGGGTCCTGCAACAGCACGGCCGACAGGTGGTGGAAAGCGGCGGTGACCCGTGACTCCGGCAGCAGGGCGGCGGCCTGCTCGGCCGCACTGCCCTCCTCGGGCTTCAGCGCGTAGGCCCCCTTCTTGTCGAACCCGAGCGGATTGACACAGTCGACGACGAGCTTGCCCGCGAGCTCCTCCCGCAGCGTCTCCAGCGTCTTGCCGTGCCCGTCCCACGGCACGGCGACGATCACGACGTCGCTGCGCCGCGCGCACTCGGCGTTGTCGGCACCCTCGATGCCGTACCCCAGCTCCTCGGCGGCGGCCTGCGCGCGCTCGGCGGCACGGGAACCGATGATCACTTTCTGGCCGGCCTTGGCGAGCCGGTAGGCGAGGCCCTTGCCCTGCGGGCCGGTACCGCCGAGTACGCCGACGACGAGCCCGGAGACGTCGGGCAGGTCCCAGGGGTCCTTGGCGGGCGGCTTTGCACTGTCGGTAGAGGTCATGGCCCGACTCTACGGCCCGTCCCCGGTCGGGCGATTCCCGGGCGAACGCCCGGCCTCCGGGGTCCGCTTGGGGCAGGATGCGGCGCATGGATGCGGTACGGGTCGCGCTGCTGCGGGAAGTGCTCGCCGGGACGGAGTGGCTGGGGGCCACCCGGAGATTCGCGGGGGCGCTGCGGGGGTCGGTGGTGTCGCACGGGGGCGGGCTCCTGCTGGTCGGCACGCAGGACTACGAGCCGTGGCACCTGGCGGCCCACCTGGTGGACGAGGCGGCGTGGTCGGGTACGCCGGAACTGGCGCCGACTCTGGTACGACACGACGCGCGCCCCTCGGATCCGGCGCACCTGGCGGTGGGCCTCGGGCGCCTGGAGGCGGCGCGGCGGGGTGAGACGGTGCTGGTGGTCTCCCCGGGCGAGCCGGGAGCGGCGCTGCTGGAACGGGCGTCGGACGCGCGACGAGCAGGAGCGGTCCTGCTGTCCCTGGGCCCGGCCGACGGCGAGCTTCCGGTGCTGGCCCACGAGACGCTGCCGGTGCCCGAGGGCTCCGAGCTGGACCTGGACACGGTCCAGCACCTGGTCAGTGCGGCTGCCGGCGAGAACGCGGTGCCGGTCGCCCGGCGGGGGCGCCGCAGATTCCGCGACCGCCTGTCCCATCTGGCCGACCTCCTCACGGCCCCACCTCCCCCACGCTGGTAAGTCACCCGACGTCGCGGCTGACCGGGGGTAGGTCTCGCTCACCCGCCCTGGCGGGGTGCCGCTGCGCCCACCCTCCCCCATCGCCCCAGCGGCACGACTGCCCGCAGCTACGCAGCTACGCAAGGACGGCGGGCCGCAGACGCGCGGCGGGCGAGCTCCGCGCACCGTGGGCGTGCCGCAGCCGCACGCGGCGGGGAGGGGACGGGGCGGTGGTGTCCGCCCGCAGCGGCTGGCGCGTCAACGCCTCGCACCTTTTGAGGGACCGATTCCGCGCCAGACCGAGGACGGACACCACCGCCCCGGCCCCGACTCACCCACCCCCCGTAGGCGCTACGCGCACCCCCACCGAAGCCGCACTGGCGCCGCAGGCATGCCACGCGCACCCCCACCGGACCCGCGGATAATTCGGTTGATCCGGGTAGCGGGCGCCCCGGAGCATGGCCCCTTGTGAGTGATGCCCCTCCCGCCCCGCCCACCGGGCTGCGCGCGCTGCTTCCGGATCTTGCGCCGTGGCGGGAGTCCGCGGACTTCCGACGTGTCTGGGTAGCGGGGCTGATCACCAACTTCGGGAGTTTCCTGACCTTCGTCGCGCTCCCCGTCCAGATCAAGGAGCTCACCGGCTCCGCAGCGGCCGTAGGGGCCATCGGCGCCGTCCAGCTCGTGCCGCAGATCGTCTTCGGACTCTACGGCGGCGCGCTCGCCGACGCCTGGGACAAGCGCAAGCTGATCCTGTGGACCGAGGCCGGCCAGGGCGTCCTCTGCGCGGTGCTGCTGCTCAACGTCCTGCTGCCCACCCCGGCCGTCTGGCCGCTGTACCTCGTCGCCGCCCTCTCCTCCGCGCTCTGGGCGGTGCAACGCCCCGCACTCGACGCGCTCACCCCCCGGATCGTGCGCCACGAACACCTCCCCGCCGCCGCCTCCCTCAACGCACTGCGCTGGCAGGCCGGCGCCATCGCGGGCCCCGCACTCGCCGGCGTCGTCGTCGCCTTCGCCGGCCTCGGCTGGGCCTACGCCGCGGACCTGGCCACCTTCGCCGTCTCGGTGGCGCTCGCGGTCGGCCTCACCCCCTCCCCCGCCTCCCACACCGCGGCGAAGCCGTCCTGGGCGGCGATCACCGAGGGCGCCCGGTACGCCTGGAACCGCAAGGAACTGCTGGGCACCTACACCATCGACCTCGCGGCGATGTTCCTGGCGATGCCGCTCGCCGTGCTGCCGTTCCTCGCGGACGAACTGCACGCCGAGTGGTCGCTGGGACTGATGTACGCGGCGATCCCGGCCGGCTCCCTCCTGGTGAGCCTGACCAGCGGCTGGACGTCACGCGTGCACCGGCACGGCCGGATGGTGGTGCTGGCCGCTGCGGGCTGGGGCCTGGCGATGGCCGCCGCGGGCCTCGCGGGGAACGTGTGGCTGGTGCTGCTGTGCCTGGCCCTCGGCGGCTGCTTCGACATGGTCAGCGGCATCTTCCGCAGCACCATGTGGAACCAGACCATCCCCGACGAGCTGCGCGGCAGACTCGCCGGCATCGAGCTGCTGTCGTACTCCGTGGGCCCGCAGCTCGGCCAGGTCCGGGTGGGCGGCATGGCCGCGTGGTTCGGGGTGCGGGCGTCGGTGTGGTCGGGCGGGCTGCTGTGCGCGGGCGCGGTGGGGTTGCTGGCGCTGTGCCTGCCGAAGCTGATGACGTACGACGCACGGACCAACGAGCACGCGGTCCGGCTGCGCGAGCGACGCACGGCCACGACCGAACCCGAGTCCACCCCCACGACCTGACCGGCCGAACACAGACCGCCCCCGTGGCCCGAACCGAGGCCCCAGACCTCAGTCCCCCTCCCCCAGACCTCAGTCCCCCCGCCCCCCGCGAACAGCCCCCTCAGTCGTCGTCCCGCTCCGCCGCGGGCGCGTCGTGCCAGCGCGGGTCGTTCTCCCACTGGAGATTGCGTTCCCGGGCCGTCTCCATCGCGTGTTCCGCCTCCGTACGGCTCGCGTACGGACCGAAGCGGTCCTTGCCGGGGCAGTCAGGCCCCTCCTCGACCTTCTTGTGCTCCAGGCAGTAGTACCACTCGCCCGGCTTTCCGACCGTCCGCTTCTTGAACAGGGGCATGACCGGCTCCTCTCACCACGAAGATGGTCCCCCATCGCCGCTGACTTAGACTCGCTGGCATGTCTGGCCAGTCGCTGCTCGTCCCAGGGGAGCTGTCTCCCACCCGTTCCGTCCCCGGAAACATCCGCCGTCCCGAGTATGTCGGCAAGCCCGCCCCGACGCCGTACACCGGGCCGGAGGTGCAGACCCCCGAGACCATCGAGGCGATGCGGACCGCCGGGCGGATCGCGGCGCAGGCGATGGCGGAGGCGGCGAAGCACATCGCGCCGGGGGTGACCACCGACGAACTGGACCGGGTGACGCACGAGTTCCTGTGCGACCACGGCGCCTACCCGTCGACGCTGGGCTACCGCGGGTTCCCGAAGTCGCTGTGCACCTCGGTCAACGAGGTGATCTGCCACGGCATCCCGGACTCCACCGTGCTGCGGGACGGTGACATCGTCAACCTCGACGTGACGGCGTACATCGGCGGCGTGCACGGCGACAACAACGCCACGTACCTGGTGGGTGACGTGGACGAGGAGAGCCGGCTGCTGGTGGAGCGCACGCGGGAGGCGCTGAACCGGGCGATCAAGGCGGTCAAGCCGGGCCGCCAGATCAACATCATCGGCCGGGTCATCGAGTCGTACGCCAAGCGCTTCGGCTACGGCGTGGTGCGGGACTTCACGGGGCACGGCATCAACAGCTCGTTCCACTCGGGTCTGATCATCCCGCACTACGACAGCCCGCACGCGACGACGGTCATGCAGCCGGGGATGACCTTCACGATCGAGCCGATGCTGACGCTCGGGACGCACGAGTACGACATGTGGGACGACGGGTGGACGGTCGTCACGAAGGACCGGAAGCGGACGGCGCAGTTCGAGCACACGCTCGTGGTGACGGACACGGGCGC
The DNA here is from genome assembly GCF_040689265.1 of Streptomyces sp. NPDC052012. NCBI lineage: Bacteria > Bacillati > Actinomycetota > Actinomycetes > Kitasatosporales > Streptomycetaceae > Streptomyces > Streptomyces sp. NPDC052012. The sequence goes on along the minus strand of NZ_JBFAXA010000001.1, from coordinate 427,844 downwards.
GGAGATCCTGACCCTGCCCTGAGCCCCGTTCCACGCCACCCACGGCCCCCTGACCCGCTCTCCTCGGAGGGCGGGTCTTTTCGTGCGCCCGCGAGTAGGCTTTTACCGACAGCCCGTCGGCAAACCTATTGACTTAGGTAAGCCTAACCACAGAAGATCGGTCGTATGGACTCCTTCTCGACGCTCATCCGCACCGCGTCCCACGAACAGCACGTGGAGGCGGAGACCTCGACGTTCATGAGCGACCTGCTGGGCGGGCGGCTCGGCGTCGACGCGTACGCGCGCTACACCGAGCAGCTGTGGTTCGTCTACGAGGCACTGGAGACGCCCGCCGGCCGGCTGGCGTCGGACCCGGTGGCCGGCCCCTTCGTCCGGCCGGAGCTGATGCGCCTGGCCTCGCTGGAGCGGGACCTGGAGCATCTGCGCGGCGCCTCGTGGCGGGCGTCCCTGTCGGCGCTGCCGGCGACCCGGGCGTACGCGGACCGTGTGCGGGAGTGCGCCGAGCGCTGGCCCGGCGGTTATGTCGCCCACCACTACACGCGCTACCTCGGCGACCTGTCCGGCGGGCAGATCATCCGCGACAAGGCCGAGAAGACGTGGGGCTTCGCCCGCAAGGGCGACGGAGTGCGCTTCTACGTGTTCGAGGAGATCTCCAACCCCGCGGCGTTCAAGCGCACGTACCGGGAGCTGCTGGACGGACTGCCGGCGGACGATCTGGAGAAGCAGCGGATCGTGGCCGAGTGCAAGGCGGCGTTCGCGCTGAACACCGGGGTCTTCCGGGCGCTGGGCGAGGAGTTCCCGCTGTCGGCGTGAGCACGGCCGGCCGCCCTACCTCTCCAGGACGACCCGCCCGCCGATCTCCACCCAGCCGTGCGGCTGGGGTGCCGTGAGGAGCTGTGAGCCCGCGCCCTGCGTGATGTTGAGAGCCCGGTCCAGCCGGGCGGTGAGCAGCAGCGCCGCCGCGCCCGTCGCCTCGTCCTCGTCAATGCCGTCGTCGCGACCGGGGAAGGCCCGGGCGCGCACCCGGCCCGCCGCCTCGTCCTCCCAGGCCCAGGCGTAGATCCTCCCCCGGACTTCGTCCGGGGGGACTTCCCTCTCGCTTCGCCCGCCCTTCGGCGGCACCGGCAGGGCGTCCACCTCGGCGGCGGTGGCGTACTGGCGCAGGGTGTACGGCGGCGCCCACTCCGGGCGCGCCTCGATCCAGCAGAACTCCCCGTCCTGCCGGGCCCCCACCACCCCGGCGGGCGTGAGGAGTTCGGGGACGTCGAGCAGCCAGGCCGTGCCGACGCAGGGGTGTCCGGCGAACGGCAGCCGCAGCGTGGGCGTGTAGAGGTCGATCACCCCGCGCTCGGGGTCGTCGACGAACACGGTCGCGCTGAACCCGAGCTTCGCGGCCAACGCCTGCCGCTCGCTCCGCTCGGGCAGCACGGAACCGTCGCGGACGACGCCGAGTTCGTTGCCGTAGCCGCCGCGAGGCCCGCAGAAGACGCGCAGCACGTCGTAGTCAGTCACGGGGGCATTCAAGCATCGCGCGTGCTGCCTCCGTGCCCCGGGCGGTGGGCCTTCCGGCCCGCGACGACCGGTCCCCTCGTCCGCCCCGCACCCGGCCCCGGTAGGGTTCGCCTCCGGGAAGGGGAAGGTGAAGGAACCGGATGATCAGGGATCTCGGCCTTCGAAGGCACCGCAGGCTCCGCAGACTTGAGAAGTGCGTGCTGCTGACGGCCGCCGTGTCGGTGACCGCCAGTGGCTGTGTGGTGGTGCACGGCGAGCGCGAGGTGCTCCCGGCCACCACCCGCGCGGAGGCCGCGAGGGCGCTCCAGCAGTTCACCACCGCCTACAACAAGGCCGATGAGGCGTACGACAGTTCCCTGGACGCCGAGCACACCACCGGGGCGCTCGCCGACATCGACAAGGCGCGGCTGACGGCCGGGAAGGCCAACAACCCGGACGGCAATCCCTCGCACGCGCCGCTGAAGCTCACCGACGCGAAGTTCACCATCCCGAAGAAGGCGGGCTGGCCGCGCTGGTTCCTCGCCGACGCGGCCGGCAACAAGGGCGGCGAGGCGCGCTGGCTGCTGGTGTTCACCCGCAGCGGCCTGGACGAGACCTGGGAAGTGGCGTATCTGACGCTGGTCGCCCCGGACGACGTGCCGGAGTTCAAGACGGACCAGGACGGCTGGGCGGAGGCGGTCCCCGCGAACGCCACGGACGTGGCGGTGCCGCCGGGCGAGCTGAGCCAGGGGTACGCGACGTATCTGAAGGACGGCGGGGACGCATTCGCGGTGGGACCGCACACGAGCGCGTGGCGGGCGCTGCGGAAGAAGAAGTCGGAGCGGCCCGGTCTGGTCACGCAGTACATCGACGAGCCGATGACGAACGGTGACTACCAGCCGCTGGCCTTGCGGACGAAGGACGGGGGCGCCCTGGTGTTCTTCACCACGCGTCACTTCGAGAAGCAGACGGCCGCGGCGGGGGCGTCGGTGCCGACGCCCAACAAGGACGTGCTGGCGCTGACCACCGGGGAGATACGGCAGTCGCTGACGATGCAGTTCGTGTCGAACGAGGTGGCGTTGGATCCGGCGGAGGGCGAGGTCGAGATTCTCGGGCGGATTCAGGGGCTTACGTCGGCGAAGGGCGAGTAGGCCCGGTGGGGGCCCCTTCGAGTCGGCTGCGGCCGGACTTCGCCGTCAGTGGTGACGCAGGGGCCAGGCCGTGCCGGCGGGGTCCTGGTGAGTGGACGCGTGGCGGGCGCAGGAGTCGGTGAGGACTTCCAGGAGGGTCAGGGGGTCGGGGAGCGGGTGCTCCGGGCCGCGTAGCCAGCGGACCGACGGGGCGTCGTCGCCGGGGAGGCGGGCGGGGGGTACCAGGACGTAGGAGCCGCGGCAGTGCCAGCGCAGGCCCGGGTGCTCGTCCATGGTCTCCGGATGGCAGTCCAGCTCGCACGGCCACCACTCGTCCTCGTCCTCGGGGGTGCCGCGGGTGAGGGTGAAGAACAGCATGCGGCCGTCGTCGCTCTCGGCGACCGGGCCGACCTCCACACCGGCGTCGAGCAGGCGCGTGAGCGCCTCGCGGCCGGCCACGAGGGGCACGTCGAGGACGTCGTGCACCATGCCGGTCGCGGTGATGAAGTTGGCCTGCGGCTGATGGCGGGCCCAGCGCTCGATCTGGGCGCGGTCGGTGGTCGACTGGGTCTGCCAGGCGAAGGACACCGGATGCCGGGCCGGGGTGGGACAGCCGACGCGGTCGCAGGAGCAGCGGTATCCGACGGGGTGGGCTGCGGGTGCGAGCGGCAGGCCCACGGCGGCGGTGGCGAGCAGCAGGGCCTCACGGCCGCCGTCGTCGGCGGTCTGCTTCGGGCGGCGTCCACGCAGCCACTGGGAGAGTTTGCCCTGCCGGCCGGTCCGGCCGCCGAACTCCGCGCTCATCTATCCCCTCGCCTCGCCGTCGTGCGCTCCAGCATGCCCTATGGTCGCACCATCGTGCGCATCGGGGGGCCGGAGCCCACAATCGGTGCAGGTGGGACGAGGGGGGCATTCCTCAGCGGGGGGCCAGGCCGTGGAGGGCGTAGTCGACGAGGGTGTCGGTGTACTCGTAGCTGATCGGGCCCGTGTACTGGAGCCAGCGCTGGGCGAGCGGGGAGACGAAGAGTTCCAGCGCGATGCGCGGGTCGATGTCGGGGCGGACCTGGCCGGCCTCCTGCGCGGAGCGCAGCCGGTCGACGTAGAGCTGGAGCTGCGGCAGGAGCAGCTTGGCCACGAATCGGCGGCCGAGTTCCTCGTTGACCACGCCCTCGGCGGCCAGGGCGCGTGAGGGCGCCTCGAAGGCGGGGTTCTTGAGTTCGTCGACCGTGGCGCGCAGGACGCCCTTGAGGTCGGCGGCGAGGTCACCGGTGTCGGGGATGGCGTACGGCAGCTGTCCGGCGGCCTCGGCGGCCTGCTCGCCCAGGTCGAGGAAGGCCTCCAGCAGGACGTCGGCCTTGGACGACCACCACCGGTAGATCGTCTGCTTCCCCACTCCGGCGCGGGCGGCGATGCCCTCGATGGTGGTCTTCGGGTAGCCGACCTCCGCGACGAGGGCGAGGGCGGCTTCGTAGATCGCGCGGCGGGAGCGCTCGCTGCGGCGGGAGGCGTCGGGGGTGGACTGCGGGTTGGTGGCCATGGAGTCGAATTTATCAGGTTGACAAGACGGTGCGTCTCGCCGGAGAGTGGTCGGTGTTCGGGCCGAGACGATACGTCTCGTTGCATGAGGGTGAGGAAGGGAGACCACCATGGCGCGTGGCGGAGCCGGGAACATGCTCGGGGTCGGAGGTACGCGGCAGCACCTCGGCCGCAGGGCACTGCGCGGAGGTGAGCGCGGCGGCCGTATCGGGGGCGGGCTCGATCCGCGGGCCCAGAAGCGGGAGTTGCTGCGCAGGCTGCAGGAGAAGCGGGCGGAGCAGGAGGAGCGGGAGGAGCGGGAGTGAGTCGTCAGTGATCGGCGGGGGGCCAGGGGGCGCCCCAGGTGGTGTCCCTGGCCGCCCGGTACAGGTCGCCGTGGCGCTTGGTGACCGTGGCGCGGCGCAGGGCGGGGTCCGTCTCGCACAGGTCGAGCAGGACCTGACCCTTGCGGATCTGCGGCTTGCGGACGACGCGGGCGGGAGCCGGGGTGACCGGCTGCCGGGTGGCGGCGACGTAGCTGAACTTCTCGTCCTCGTAGGCGAGCGAGCCGCCCTTGACCTGACGGTGCAGTGAGGAGCGGCTGACCCTGGCCGAGAAGTGGCACCAGTCCGTGCCGGGGACGATGGGGCAGACGGCGCTGTGCGGGCAGGGGGCGGCGATGCGGAAACCGGCGGTGATCAGCCGGTCGCGGGCCTCGATGACGCGGGCGTAGCCGTCGGGGGTGCCGGGTTCGACGATCACGACGGCCTGCGCGGCGTCGGCGGCGGTGTCGACGAGGGCGGCGCGGTCGGGGGCGGTCAGCTCGTTCAGGACGTAGGAGACGGTGACGAGGTCCGTGCGGTCGAGGCTGAGCGCAGGGCCGATACGGGTGCGATGCCACTCGGCTTTGCCGAGGTCCGGGTTGGCGGTGGCGAGCTCGCGGCCGAGGGCGAGGGCGGGCTCGGCCCAGTCGAGCACGGTGACGCGGCGCTCGCCGGGCCAGGTCGCGGTCACGGCCCAGGCGGCGGCGCCGGTGCCGCCGCCGAGGTCGGTGTGGGCGGTGGGGGTCCAGTCCGGGACCGCTGCCGCGAACGCCGCCAGGGCCTCGTGGACCGCCTCGAAGGTCGCGGGCATGCGGTAGGCCGCGTAGGCGGCGACGTCGGCGCGGTCGCGGAGGATGGGGGCGTGGGTGGGGGTGGCGCCGCGGTAGGTGGCGATCAGCCGCTCGACGGCTTGGCCGGCCTGGCGGGGCGGGAGCCCGTCGAGGAGGCCGGCGAGGGCGGAGCGGAGGGTGTCGGCGGCGTTCACCCCGGGATTCTACGGTGACCGCCCCTGGGAGCTCCGCCCCCAGCCCCCGCCCCCTCGCCCACCCACCACCCGACTCGGTAGGTCAAGAGGTACCCCCCGGCGAACTCGGTCGGCCGGAAGGGAGCCCCTGCAGGGTGCGGCCATTGCGGCGGGGTTGGGTGGGGTGTGGGCGGGGCTGCGGCTGGTGGGGCGGTGGGTTTCGGACCATGGCTTGCGCAGGGGACCGGACCGAGGGAGCTTCATGAGCGCAGGAGTGCGAGGCACACGGCGCGGGCCGTTCACCGCCGGGCTGATCGCCGCAGGTCTGTCGGCCGCGCTGGTGGCCGCCGTGCCACCGGGCGCCTCGGGCACCCCGGGGACTCCGGGTGCTCCGGGTGCTCCCGGCGCCTCGGGCACCCCGGGGACTCCGGGGACTCCGGGCGCTTCGGGTGCTCCCGGCGCCTCGGGGACTCCGGGCCCTCCGCGCTCTCCCGGCCTTCCCGGCGCTCCCGGCGCTCCGGGCGCTCCGGGTGCTCCGGGTGCTCCGGGTGGCAGCGACGCCGGCGGTGCACTTGTCGGCGAGCGCGTCGGGTATTTCCCCGGGTGGGGTGTCTGGGGCGGCTTCCACGTCAAGGACATCGACCGCGCCGCCGCCAAGCTCACCGTCGTCAACTACGCCTTCGCCCAGGTGACCGAGGACGGCGTGTGCATCGAGGCGAACCACACACCTCTCAGCGACGCCTGGGCCGACTACCAGCGGCCGGCCACCGCCGCCGAGTCCGTGGACGGCGTCGCGGACCGTCCGGAGCAGAGCCTCAAGGGCAACTTCAACCAACTGCGCAAGCTCAAACAGCGCCACCCCCACCTGAAGATCGTCCTGTCGCTGATGTCCGCGCACTTCTCCGACAGCGCCCTGACGGCGGACTCCCGCAGAAAGCTCGTCACCTCCTGCGTGGAGCTGTTCATCAAGGGCAACCTGCCGGAGCTCCCCGGTGAGGAGACCACCGAGGGCGGGCCGGGCTCCGGCTTCGGGGTCTTCGACGGCATCGACATCGACTGGGAGTACCCGGCGTACCCGAACGCCCACGGCCACCGGTACCGCCCGGAGGACACCCGCAACTTCACCCTTCTGATGGCGGAGTTCCGACGGCAGCTCGACGAGGTGGGCCGCGAGCGGAAACGCGCCTACCTGCTGTCGGCGGCCCTCCCTCCCAGCCCGCGCAAGCGGGAGAGGATCGAGGCCGCCGAGGTCGCCCGGTACGCGGACTTCCTCACCGTCATGACGTACGACTTCGCCGGCCCGTGGTCCGCCAACGGGCCGACCGACCACAGCGCCAACCTCCGGCGCAGCGCGGGCGAGGGCGTCGAGAGCCGGCACATCAGCGTCATGGAGGCGGCCCGTGCGTATGTGAAGGCGGGCGTTCCGAAGCGGAAGGTCGTCGTGGGTGTCCCTTTCTACGGCTACGGCTGGAAGGGCGTCCCCCCGACGAACAACGGGCTGTACCAGGAGGCCGAGTCCGCCGTACCGACGAAGGACTACCGGTTCATCGCCCGGCAGCCCGGCAGGGTCTTCCGCGACCCCACCGCCCGGGCCGCATGGAAGTACGACGCGGAGAGCGGGAGTTTCTGGACGTACGACGACGCCACGGCCGTGAAGGACAAGGCCGCCTTCGTCCGGGAGGAGCAGCTGGGCGGTGTCATGATCTGGACGCTCGGCGGGGACGACGACAGAGGCACGCTCGTCGACGCCCTCCATGAAGGGCTGAACGGTCTCTGACACCGAATGGCGGTCGGTCGTCATGCGCGTCCCGCGAGGCCGCCTTAACGTGACGTTGTGAAAACGTCACATGGCCTGCTGGATGTGACCGTCATCGTTCCGGCGTACAACGAAGCGGACCATGTCGGTGACACCATTCGATCGCTTCAGACACAGACGCTGAAGCCGACCGGCATCATCGTCGTCGACGACTGCTCGACCGACGACACCGGCCAAGTGGCACGCTCCTACGGCGTGAAGGTCATCCGGCCGGAGACCAACACCGGCACCAAGGCCGGAGCGCAGAATTTCGCCCTGAACGGGCATGTCGACACCTCCCTGACGATGGTTCTCGACGCGGACACCGCCCTGGCCCCGGACGCCATCGAGAGGCTCTCCGCGGCGTTCGACGATCCCGAAGTCGCCGCGGCCTGCGGCTTCGTGGTGCCACGGCATGTGCGGTCGGTGTGGGAGCGCGGCCGGTACATCGAGTACCTCTTCTCCTTCTCCTGTTTCAAGGAGGTGCAGGATTTCTACCGGAGGCCGATGATCGCCTCCGGCTGCCTGTCCATGTACCGCAGTGACGCGCTCCGTGCCGCCGGCGGCTGGTCGACGCGCACCATGGCCGAGGACATGGACCTCACCTGGACGCTGTATCAGCTCGGCTGGAAGGTCCGTTTCTTCCCGCAGGCCGTCTGCTATCCCGTGGAACCGCACACCTACGCGTTCATGGCCAAGCAGCTCAGGCGGTGGTCGCATGCTTTTCTGCAGAACGTTCAGCTGCATTGGCGGGGGATTCTCAGAATCCCCTATCTCTTCTGGCTCGCCATGGCCTCGCTCATCGACGGAATCGTCGGGTCTCTCTTCTTTCTGCTGATCCTGCCGATCCTCGCCGTCGCGGCCAGTCCGCTCTTCCTGATCGGCTATGTGGTCGACGCGCCACTGATTCTCGTGCCGGTCCTGCTCGCCGCCCGCAGACGCGCGGAGCTCGGAAAGGCACTCGTCAGCTTCCCGTCGTTCTTCGTGCTGCGCCTGCTGAACGGTTGGCACCTGCTGGCGGCCGTATGGAAGGAATTCGTGCTGCGCCGGCCTCTCGTCGTCTATGAGAAAGGGCACTGAGAGATGGTCTTCGGCATACCCGGACTGTCGGCTGTTCTCTACATCCTCTCGGTCCTGGCCATGCCGGTGACCGAGTTGGCCAGGGCGATCACCGGCCGCCGCACCGGGCGGCGCTGGCGGGTGATCGTCCGCCATGCGGCCCTGGTCGCCGTCATCACGACCTGCGTCTGGCTGGTGTCCGCCGGCCATCCGGCCATCGACGCCCTGAGACCCGGCGGCACACTGCACGACGTCTACCAGTGGGCGCTGAGGACGAGCATCGTGCTGATGGCGCTGCTGGCGCTCGTCCCGTGGCTCGTCCGGGCGGTGCGCCGCGCCTGCCGCCACCTGGGCTGGATCTGTGCGCACACCCGGCATCCCCACCCCGCCCGGCCCCACCCCTCGGTCCTGGCCATCGTGTGCCCCGATTGCGGACGGCTGTCGTTCCAGGTCCAGCAGGCATAGCGCGGGTGACGGGGGCCTGTCGGGGCCTGCGTGCACCGATACGCTGGCGCGGTGATGAGCAAGGGGACGGGTGGACGGTGGCTCGCTGCGGTGCTGGCCGCTTCCGCGGTTCTCGCCTCGGGGTGCGCGGGCTCGGTCGACGCCGACGCGTTGCCCGGTGTGTACCGCGATGACGAGACCGGCGGCGAGATCCGGCTCGATCCCGACGGTTCGTTCTCCGCGACCGATGTGTCGATCGACGGGGTGTCCGGCCCCGCCGACTTCCACGGCAGCTGGGACTTCCTCGACGACCGGGCGGCCGGTGACTTCGTCTACCTCGCGATCGAGGACGGCGGGCTCGGCAGGATCGGCGGCGTCCAGCTCTATCCGCACGGCCGGGAGGCGGTGGCGTTCCGTGCCGATCCGGACGGGCCGCCGTCCCTGGTGCTCACCCGGACGGCGGCGCCGTAGGACGTTCGTGGCCCCGGCCGGGGAGGACCGCCCTGGCGAGGGTCGTCGCCGCGTCGGCCCTCGGGCGGCTGTCCGGGGGTCTGCGGCGGGGGTGGACCGTGTTCGCCAGGAGGATCAGGAAGGTGTCCGTGGCGCGGTCCAGGATCAGGGACGTTCCCGTGAAGCCCGTGTGCCCTGCCGCTCCGTGGCCGGCGAGCTCGCCCATGAACCAGGGCTGGTCCAGGGCGAATCCCAGACCCGGGGGTGTGAACAGGAGGTCCACGAAGTCGGGGCCGAGGATGCGGGCGGGGCCGTGGGAGCCGCCGGCCAGCAGGGTGCGGCAGAACACCGCCAGGTCGCGGCCCGTGGAGAACAGTCCGGCGTGACCCGCGACGCCGCCCAGCGCCCAGGCGTTCTCGTCGTGCACCTCGCCCCGCAGCATCCCCCGGTCCGCCTTGGCCCACGGCCGCCGCTGGTCCTCCGTGGCCGCCGCGCCGGGGCAGGGGCCGAAGTCGGTCGCCGTCATGCCGAGGGGGCGGGTGATGCCGTCGTGGACCAGGGTGTCGAGGGTGCGGCCGGTGATGCGTTCCAGGACGTGCTGGAGCAGCAGCATGTTCAGGTCGGAGTAGCCGTACGTGCCGGGCGGGGAGGTGGGTTCCTCCGCGCGGAGCAGGTCCAGGCGTTCGGTGTCGTCGGCGCAGTCGTACAAGGGGAGTTCGGGGCGCAGGCCCGAGGTGTGGGTGAGCAACTGGCGCACGGTGATGCCGTGGCGGACGGCGGCCGTGAAGTCCGGCAGGTACGCGCCCACGCGTGCGTCGATGCCCAGGGTGCCCCGCTCGATCTGCTGCACGGCCGCCACCGAGGTGAACAGCTTGGTCAGGGAGGCCAGGTCGAAGGGGGTGTCGACGCTCATCGGGACGCGCTCGGCCGGCGGGAGCTCCACCGCCGCGCCGGTCCGCTCGTCCCACGCCGCGTAGCGCACGGCCCAGCCCGCCGCCTCCTCCACGGCGATCACCGGGCCGCGGCCGACGACCACGACGGCGCCCGCCGCCCAGGGGCGGTCCCCGGAGGTGAGGGCCCGCACGTCGGCGACGAGGCGGCGCAGCTCTCCCGGGTCGAGGCCGGCGCGTTCCGGTGTGCCGGGGCGCAGTCGCGGTGCGCTCAGCTGTCCGCTCCCTTCGCGCTCGGACGTCCGTCGCCCTCTCCGCTGGTACGTCCGTCGCGCTCTCCGCTGGTACGTCCGTCGCCCTCCGCGTGCGCACGCCCCTGCCATGGGCGGCACAGTCCCATGAAGCAGGCCAGCGCCACCAGCGCGGCGGCCAGTTGGACGACGGCCATGGGGACGGCGGTGTCCTCCCCGGCGATCCCGACCAGCGGGGAGGCGATCGCGCCTATGAGGAAGGACGACGTGCCGAGCAGCGCGGACGCGGAGCCCGCGGCGTGCTTGACGCGCATCAGGGCGAGCGCCTGGGTGTTGGGCAGGGTGATGCCCATCGCGGACATCAGCACGAACAGCGCGGCGGCCACCGGCGCCAGCCCCACCTCACCGAACACGCCCAGCGACATCAGCAGCAGCGCGGACGCGGCGACGATGACGACGGCGAGGCCGAGGGCGAGGACCCGGTCCAGGCGGACCCGGCCGACCAGGACCTTGCCGTTGATCTGGCCCACGATCACCAGGCCGACTGAGTTGAGCCCGAACAGCAGACTGAAGGTCTGCGGGGAGGCGCCGTGGATCTCCTGGACGACGAACGGGGACGCGGCGATGTAGGCGAAGAGGGCGGCGAAGGCGAACCCGCCGCTGAGCAGATAACCGGTGAAGGAGCGGTCGGCGAGCAGCCGGCGCATCGAGCCGAGGGCCTCCCCGACCCCACCGGCGTGCCGGGCGGCGGGCGCCAGCGTCTCCGGGAGCCTCGCCCACACGACGACCCCGAGCAGCACTCCGACCACCGTGAGGACGACGAACACGCCCCGCCAGTCCGTCACCCGCAGGATCTGCCCGCCGATCAGCGGGGCCACGATCGGCGCGACGCCGGAGATCAGCATCAGCGTGGAGAAGAAGCGGGCCATGGCCACGCCGTCGTACAGGTCACGGACCACGGCCCGGGCGATGACGATGCCGGCCGCACCCGCGAGCCCCTGCGCCAGCCGGAAGGCCACGAGCAGTTCGACGGTGGGCGCGAGGGCGCACAGCGCGGTGGCGACGACGTACACGGCGAGGCCGATGAGCAGCGGCCTGCGGCGCCCCCAGCGGTCGCTCATCGGGCCGACGATCAGCTGCCCGAGCGCCATGCCGGCGAGGCAGGCGGTGAGGGTGAGCTGGACGGTGGCGGCGGGCGCGTGCAGGGACCGGGTGACCTCCGGGAGGGCGGGGAGGTACATGTCCATCGCCAGCGGGGGTGTCGCGGTCAGTCCGCCCAGGATCAGCGTGACGAGCAGGCCGGTGCGGCGTGCGGTGGCGGTCGGCGCGGATCCCTGGGCCGTCGCCGGTGTCGCTGTCGAGTTCGTTGTGGACGCCCCACCCTCGGGCATGTGGCCCCTCCCTTTCCGAATCATCCGGTCCCTATGCTCTCAGCTCGTACGTGTGGTCGATGACACGAGCAGGGGTGGGACGGATGGCAGGGCAGAAGGTGCGCTGGGGAATCCTCGCGACCGGGGGGATCGCCGCGACGTTCACGGCTGATCTGGTGGATCTTCCGGACGCGGAGGTCGTGGCGGTGGCGTCGCGCTCGCAGGAGTCGGCGCAGGCGTTCGCCGAGCGGTTCGGGATCGCGCGTGCGTACGGCGACTGGGCGTCGCTGGCGCGGGACGAGGAGGTCGACGTCGTGTACGTCGCCACCCCGCACACGGCCCACCGGGTGGCGGCCGGGCTGTGCCTGGAGGCCGGGCGGAACGTGCTGTGCGAGAAGCCGTTCACGCTGAACGTGCGCGAGGCGCAGGAGCTGGTCGCGCTGGCGCGGAGCAACGGGCGCTTCCTGATGGAGGCGATGTGGATGTACTGCAACCCTCTGATCCGGCGGCTGAAGGCGCTGGTCGACGACGGGGCGATCGGTGAAGTGCGCAGTGTGCAGGCGGACTTCGGGCTGGCCGGTCCCTTCCCGCCCGCGCACCGGCTGCGGGACCCGCAGTTGGGCGGGGGTGCGCTGCTGGACCTCGGGGTGTATCCGGTGTCGTTCGCGCAGCTGCTGCTCGGGGAGCCGTCGGACGTGGTGGCGCGGGCGCAGCTCTCGGACGAGGGCGTGGATCTGCAGACGGGGGCGCTGCTCTCCTTCGGCGGGGGCGCGCTGGCCTCGGTGCACTGCTCCATCGTCGGCGGTACGGCGACGTCCGCCTCGGTGACCGGTTCCAAGGGGCGGATCGACGTCCCGTACGGCTTCTTCTTCCCGGACCGGTTCGTGCTGCACCGGGACGGCCGGGACGCCGAGGAGTTCACCGCCGACCCGGCCGACGGGCCGCGGGCCAGCCTCAGGCACGAGGCGACGGAGGTGATGCGCGCGCTGCGGGCCGGCGAGACGGAGTCCCCGCTCGTGCCGCTCGACGGCACGCTCGCGGTGATGCGGACGCTCGACGCGATCAGGGACCGCATCGGCGTCCGCTACCCGGGCGAGGACGCGGTGGACGCGTCCTCGGCGGACGAGCCGGTGGTCACGCCGGCTTGAGGCCCTGGTCGCCGACCTCGGTGACGAAGGACGCAGCGGTGGTGAGCGGCGCGCCCTGCGTGGTCACGTGCGGGACGGTCCTGTAGTCGACCCGCGCCAGCTCCCGGCCGAGGGACACCGTCGCGTAGCCGCGCCGGCCGTTGTAGAACCTCATGTGCGGGTTGGCGGCCATGTAGGTGTCCCAGTTGGCCGGCTTCTCGGAGCCGTTGCCGCCACTGGTGACGGACGTGGTGACGATCTCGGTGCCCAGGGTCGCCGAGTCCGGGTCGTCGAAGTCGCGCTTGATGTCGAAGCCGTAGTGGACGTGCACGTCGCCGGTGAGGACCATCAGGTTCCGGACACCGGCGGCCTGCGCACCGGCCAGCACCCGTTCGCGTGAGGCCGGGTATCCGTCCCAGGAGTCCATGGAGACCTTCGACGGCAGGGTGGTGGAGTTGTGCCGCCGGGAGAAGGTGACCTGCTGCGGTACGACGTTCCACACCGCGTCCGACCGGTGCCAGCCGTCGATCAGCCAGCGCTCCTGGGCGTCACCGGTGAGCGTGCGGCTCGGGTCCTCGGACTCGGGGCCGGGGTACTGCCAGCCGTCGCCGTAGGCCTGGTTGCTGCGGTACTGGCGGGTGTCGAGGACGTCGAACTGGGCCAGCCTGCCCCAGTGCAGCCGGCGGTAGAGCGGAAGGTCGGGGCCGTCGGGGAGCTGAGGGCGGCGCAGCGGCATGTTCTCCCAGTAGGCCCGGTAGGCGGCGGCGCGCCGGAGCAGGAACTCCTCCGGCGGGACGCTGTTCTCGGGGGTGTCGCCGGCGTAGTTGTTCTCGGTCTCGTGGTCGTCCCAGGTGACGACGAAGGGGTGCGCGGCGTGCGCGGCCCTGAGGTCGGGGTCGCTCTTGTAGAGGGCGTACCGCAGGCGGTAGTCCTCCAGGGTCACCGTCTCGTGGTTGAACAGGTCGGGCAGGGTGCCGGCCGGGTAGGCGCGGGCGCCGGCGGAGGAGTTGACGGCGTACTCGTAGAGGTAGTCGCCGAGGTGGATGACGACGTCCACGTCGTCCTCGGCCAGGTGCCGGTAGGCGGTGTAGTAGCCCTGGTCGTAGCGCTGACACGAGGCGAGGGCGAAGGTGAGCGCGGAGGACAGGGCGCGCTCGGCGGGCGCGGTGCGGGTGCGGCCGACGGGGCTGATGAAGCGGCCGGCGCGGAAGCGGTAGTAGTAGACGTGGCCGGGGGCGAGGTGGCCGGCCTCGACGTGCACGGTGTGGTGGAACTCGGGGTGGGCGGTGGCCGTGCCGCGTCTGACGACGCGCCGGAACCGCTCGTCGAGGGCCAGTTCCCAGCCGACGGTGACGCGCTGAGCGGGCAGTCCGCTGTCGGCCTGGTACGGGGTGGGCGCGAGGCGGGTCCACAGCAGGACCGAGTCGGGGTGCGGGTCGCCCGAGGCGACGCCGAGGGTGAAGGGGTCGTCGGTGAGCTGGGCGGCGTCGAGTTCGGCGGCGCTCGCGGCGCCGGCGGCGGGCAGGCCGACGGAGAAGGCGAGCGCGGCGGCGGCGCCGGTCACGGTCAGGAAGCGTCGGCGGTTCAAGTGGCGGGCGGCGGCGCGGAGTTCGGGGGCGTGGGTGCCGAAGGGGGCGCCGAAGCAGGGGCCGGCCTGGGGGTGCTGGTGGCTGGGCCGGTGGTGTGCGGGTGTCATCCGTTCCTCCCCGGTGCGGTGGCTGCGGGGAGCATTCGAATGGCGCGGGACGACCGGCGATTGGCGCGAACATGACCATCGCACGTCGGAATGATGAGTTCCGTTCCGGGCGTCGCACGTACGCTGCGAAGCCATGAACAGTGCGAGAACTACCGAGGAGAGGCGCCACTCATGACGGCAACCGAGGAACAGCGGGAACAGCGGATCGGCGTCGTCACGGGCGCGGGTTCGGGCATCGGCCGGGCGGTGGCCGTGGAACTGCTGCGGGCCGGCTGGTCACTGGCCCTGGCGGGCCGCCGTACCGAGACACTTGAGGAGACGGCGGCGCTCGTCCCCGACGGCACCGCGCTGACCGTGCGCACGGACGTCTCGAACCCCGTGGACGTGGCGGCGCTGTTCACGGCGACGGTGGAGCGCTTCGGCCGGGTGGACCTGCTGTTCAACAACGCGGGGACGTTCGGGCCGGGCGGGGTGCCCGTGGAGGACCTGTCCTACGACGCCTGGCGGCACGTGGTGGACACCAACCTCAACGGGGCGTTCCTGTGCGCGCAGGCGGCGTACCGGCAGATGAAGGAGCAGGACCCGCAGGGCGGCCGGATCATCAACAACGGCTCGATCTCCGCCCACACGCCCCGGCCGCGCTCGGTCGCCTACACCGCCACCAAGCACGCGCTGACCGGCCTGACCAAGTCGCTGTCGCTGGACGGGCGGCCGTACCGGATCGCGGTCGGCCAGATCGACATCGGCAACGCGGCGACCGACATGACGAAGGCGATGGAGGCGGGGGTGTTGCAGGCCAGCGGGGAGGTCGCGCCGGAGCCGGTGATGGACGTCGCCGATGTGGCGCGCACGGTGCGGCACATGGCGGAGCTGCCACTGGAGGCGAACGTGCAGTTCGCCACGGTGCTGGCGACGACGATGCCGTATGTGGGGCGTGGCTGAGGGCTGGACACCGACCCTGAGCGGGCCGACCCGGCCCACACAAGCGGAATTTGGATTTCCGCACCATTGCGGCCGGTGAAGGCCTTATGCTCAACTTCTCTACACAAAAGCTTCACACTTGGAGCACGAGGCTTCGTACGGAGCCTCCGCAGGCCACATCCAGGGGGGAGGCGGCAGCCGTTCCACGCCACCGGGTGGGGGTGGACCCGCGCGGGACCGCGGGAACGCACCGGGGCGTGGAACGGCTGCCGTGTCAGGGCCCGCCGGGCCCTTTCAGCCCTTTCAGGCCTGCCCGGTCTCGAAGCGGGTGATCCGGCCGTCGTCCGCCACGTCGAAGCTCCAGCGGGTGCGCATCTCCCCCCAGGTGTCGTTGCGATAGCGGACGATGAGGGTGCGGCCGTTGTCGGACTCCCGGTCGACGTCCATGTGGCCGTTCGAGGAGAAGATCTCGCGGTCGGTCCACTCGGCGAGGTCCCGGTCGGTGCCGTCGTCGGCCATGGTGGCCCCGGGCGCGAGCAGCGCCATGAAGCCCTCGCGGTCGTGGTTGTTCACGGCGGTGACGAAGGCGCGGACGGCCGGGTCGCTGAGGCGGGTGGTCTGAATCGTCATGCCTGCCAGCGTCGTACCGCCCGCCCGCCCCCGCCACCAGGGCCACCCGAACGGCGTCCGGCGGCGGGCCGCGCCGGGGCGGTGATGCGACGGTGGTGGCGGCGAAGCGACCGCTCCCGCTGTCTGTGCAGGGCGGTCGCGGCGATACGACTGCCCCGGCTGCCTGTGCTCCGGCTGCCTGCCTGCCCCGGGAGAGCGACTGTGATGTTCTGCGACCGACGTGACGTGCCCTCGTACGACCGACGCGATGTGGGCCTGCTGCTGCTGCGGCTGGGCGCGGGCGGTGTGCTGGCGGCGCACGGCGCACAGAAACTGTTCGGCTGGTTCGGCGGGCACGGCCTCGAGGGCACCGGCCAGTTCATGGAGACCGTCGGCTACGCGCCGGGCAAGGCGAGCGCGACGGCAGCGGGCCTGGCGGAAGCGGGCGGCGGCACGCTGCTGGCGCTCGGGCTCGCCACCCCGGCGGCGGGCGCGGCGGCGGTCGGCGCGATGGCGGGCGCGGCAGCCGTGCACACGCCGAACGGCTTCTTCAACCAGGAGGGCGGCTACGAGTACGCCGCGACCCTCGGCCTGACCGCGGCCGGACTCGCCGTCACGGGCGCGGGCCGCCTGTCCCTGGACCACGCCCTCGGCCATGTGCTGGACCGGAGCTGGATGCTCCCGGCGGCGTTCGGGGTGACGGCGGCGGCGACCGCGCTGGTGGTCGGGGCGCGGAACAGGCGGCTGCGGCGGGCGAAGGAGGGCGAGCAGGAGCCGTTGTTCGAGGAGTAGCGGTCAACGTCCCGGGCGGCACACGCTGTCAGTGCCGTCTGCCAGGCTTCACGCATGACCGATCACGCGCCCGACCTCTGGGACTCCATCGACGACCTGCACGCCTGGCTGGACACCCACCGCCCGGTCGGCGGCCGGGAGGGTCTGCTGCTGCGCATCCTGAAGCTGTCGGAGGAGGTCGGCGAGGTGGCCCAGGCGGTCGTCGGCGCCACCGGCCAGAACCCCCGCAAGGGCACGACCCACACATGGGACGACGTCCAGTCGGAACTGTGCGACGTCGCGGTCACCGCCCTGGTCGCGCTGCGCACCCTGACCCCGGACGCCCGGGAGGCCTTCACCCGGCACCTGGAGAAGGTCACGCAGCGGTCGCTCGGGCCCCGGCCCGGGCTCGGCTGATCGAGAACGCCGGACATGGCTGCGGACGTGGCGGAGCCCGGGAGTCGTATCCAGCTCCCGGGCCCCTGGGGATGCCACCCAATTGCGCACGCCGGCGGCGTTTAAGAGGGCGGATCAGTCGTCAGGCCGTCGTGTTCTTCCTTTGAACTACCGCACCAGGTGAGAGGTGCAGGCGAGAGTCGAACTCGCATCCGGCGGCGTTCGTCCGTCCTCGGTCGATCCGGCGATCGGCGGCGATGCTGAGACTGGAGCGAGAGTCTGAGATTGAACACGGCCCTTGTGCTGTGGGCGTGTCTTCAGGCTGAACTTCAGTGTCAGCTTGCGCTCCGCACGCGAACCGGTCCTCAATCCGGCCCGCGCTGGTTGCGCACCCCCGCGCTCGCACGCGGGGGCGATGGTGGGGCTGCCCGTGGCCTCAGCCGAACAGGTAGCCGAACACCGCGTCGCCGACCCGCTGATCGGTGACCTCGGTGCCGTTGGCCTCCTCACGGGCGAACTTCACGGCCTGCTGGAGCTTCTCGACCCGCTCCAGCAGTTCGTTCACGCGCCGCGCGGGCAGGGCGCCGGAGAACTTCACGGTCGTCCAGTACCCGATGGGTACGTCCTCGTAGTACACCTCGACCTGCGCCGGGTGCTTCTCCGTCGCCTCGGCCTTGACGTGGTTGCGCGGCACCTTCTTCGTACGGATGGTGCGCACGGGGTCCGTCTTCCACCAGTCGGTGGACGGGTCGAGGGACCAGGACTCGGCGGCGTCGAGGGTCGGGAGCTTCTTGACGAAGGCGTGCAGGTCGGTGAGCTGCTTCTCCAGGAAGAGCAGGTAGCTGACCGGCACGTCGGCGACGACGGTCCGTCCGTCGACCGTGACGTCCGCGCGGGCCGTGCAGTTCGCCCAGTCCTTGGTGGCGGTCACGTCGAACAGGCGCGTCAGCGACGCGGACATCTCCCGCAGCACGTCCTCGGCCTGCACCTGCACCCGCGTCGACTCGGGCGGCAGCTGCTCGCCCTCCTCGTCCTTGGGCTGGTACGTCCGCGAGATCCCGGCCAGCAGCGCGGGCTTCTGCACCTTGCCGTGCGCCGCGGTGATGTCCTGAAGCGCCTTGCTCTTGACGCCCTTCTCGACGGCGATGATCTGATTGAGTTTCGCCACGTCGGCCCCCCCTTTTTTCGAACGTGAGGAATTTATCCGGGGGTTCAGCACCGCCGCACCTGCTTTTCCTGCGTGGAGGTCCATGGAGGCCCATGGAGGTCACTGCCCGGGAGCGCCGGCCGGACTGCAAGACTGGAACACATGAACGACGCCGCCGAGCCCGAAGTCCCGTCCGGGCGTGCTCATTTACCCCGTGCCACCCGCCTGTTCCTCATCGCGGCCCTGACACTGAGCGCGGCGGGCTACGCGGCGACGGCCTACCTCGACAGCACGACGCCCGAGGCCCGCCCGCCGAGCCCGTACGACACGGAGCCCCCGTCGGACTGCTCCAGCCCGGCCTCGGACCCGGCGTTCTGCGCGCAGCCCGGGGAGGACAGCGCCTGCGAGGAGGACGCCCGTCTCACCGCCCGACGCCTGGCCCCGTCCCCCTGGGCAGTCTTCTCCCCACCACCCCCTGCTCTGGCCCGCCCACAGCCGTACGGCGTGTACGTCGCCACGGTGTGCGACATCGCGTCGGCGAGTTCGGCCGTCCCGCACTCCCCCGCGCCGACAGCGGCACCGGCGCCGTCGGCGCCTTGACGTGGCAGGAACCCCCGGCCCGGATGACCGATCGCATCCATGCCGTGGATCACCGGCATCAGCACTTGCGATCAGCCGGGGGATTCCGCCCGGGCCGAGCGCACCGCACAGTGGCGCATACGCCGGACCGTTCCCGGCGTGCACCCCCTCACCTGTGCGAGAGGACTCCGCCATGCCCGATTCCCGGTCGGACACGCTGCGGCGCGTCATCGGCGTCGCCCCGGCCCACCGCTTCCGGTCCGCCGCACCGAGTGTCGTACGCGTCGTCGCCGGAGCCGTCATGGCGGTCCACGGCATCGACAAGCTCATCGACGGGCCGGCCGGGTTCGGCGCGTTCCTGGGCAGCATGGAGGTCCCCGCGCCGACGACGACGGCGTGGGCGGTGGCGGTCGGGGAGACCCTCGGCGGGCTGCTGCTCGTTCTCGGTCTCCTGTCCCGGCTGACGGCGCTGCTGCTGACCGTCCACCTGTGCGTGGCGATCGCGCTGGTCAACGCGGACACCGGCTTCATGACGCCCCAACAGGGGGCCGGGGCCGGGGCGGGAGCGGAGTTCCCGCTGATGATGACGGCCGCGTTCCTCGTCGTGCTGCTGGCCGGACCGGGACCGCTCGCACTGGACCGCTCACTGGGCATCGAAGGCCCGCCGCCGGCCCGCCGCACCCCCGCCGCCACACGGCCCCCGGCCACACGGCCGTCAGTCGTGCGCGCGTCCGTCATCAGCGGCGCGATCGGAGGCGTCGTCGGCGCGGTGATGAGCGCCCTGGCCAACTACCTGCTGGTCGGAGTCCCCTCCAGCGCCGCGGCGAACGCCACCAACCACGCCGTGTCCGGCCTGATCAGCGGCTTCCTCGCCGGTTTCCTCGGCCTACTGACCCACCAGCGCAAACACGGCCCGGCGTCCCGGCCTGCCACTGCGGAAACCCCACCGACTCCTGCGACCTCACCACTGCCCGAGGCCTGAAAGGCCCGGCGCGGCGTAGCGGCAGACGAGTCGGGCTGTACGCCGGGTTCTGTTCCCGGGGTTCCTCGCGGAGCCCCGGGCGACGGCCATCCATCTAGGACCGACGTTGCCGTCGGTCTCGTGCGGTCTACCCGCGGACTCGGGCGGGCAGCCCTCGATCGTCCGCGCAGAGCCGCCTGTCACCAAGCGACTCCTTTTGACCTTGCTCCGGGTGGGGTTTACCTAGCTGCCCAGGTCACCCTGGGCACTGGTGGTCTCTTACACCACCGTTTCACCCTTACCGAGGACCGAGATCCCCGGCGGTCTGCTTTCTGTGGCACTGTCCCGCGGGTCACCCCGGGTGGCCGTTAGCCACCACCCTGCCCTGTGGAGCCCGGACGTTCCTCGGGGAGCCCCGGTGAGGGGACTCCACGCGGCCGTCCGCCCGGCTCGTCTGCCGTGCTGACCATGGTACGGGACGCCCGACGCCCTCCCTGGCTCACTTCTTCTTCACGCCCTCGTTCCAGATCAGCTTGGCGATGTTCGGCTTGACCGCCGTGGTGACGACTCCCATGGCCGTGCGCACGTACCGCCGCTCCTGCAGTTCCCGCAGCATGCTCGCCGCGAGGTCGGTGCGGGCGGTGAAGACGCCGTCGGCGCTGGTCTCGGCGGTCACGTAGTCGGTGACCTCGGGGTGCTCGAAGAGGCCCGAGGGACGGACCAGGGTCCAGTCGAGGTCCGTGCGGCGGATCACGGTCTCCATGCGGCGCATGTCCTCGTGGAGGGTGCGGCCAAGACGGCGGTTCACCAGGGGGTCGAGGACGTGGTTGAAGAAGTGCGCGCCGGTGGGCCGCCAGTTCGGGTCGGCGATGCTGGAGCTGATCGCCAGAAGGCGCTTGATGCCGTGGTGCGCCATGGCCTGCGTGATGGACGTGGCGCTCGCCGAGTACGTGGTGATGGGCTGCTTGCTGAAGCGGGTGCCCAGTGCGGACAGGACGGCGTCCGTTCCGGCGATCGCCGCATCGACGGCCGCGGGGTCGGTCGCGTCGGCGACGGCCACGGTGAGGCCCGGCCGCTCGGGAAGGGCGCCGGGGCGCCGGGTCACTGCGACGACCTCGTGGCCGGCGGCGAGCGCCTGACCGGTGAGGTGGCGGCCGGTCGGTCCGTTGGCGCCGAAGACTGCGATGCGCATGGTGTCGGGGCGTCCCCTCGTGAGATGTCTGGAACGCCCTTGACTGTGCCGATGGCGAGAGGCGAGGCTCAAGCCTGATGAATAACGTCGCCGCCACCGCCGCCCGCTCCCGGGGGCGTCCTCGCGGCCATCCGCCGACCCGCGCGTCGATCGTGTCGGCGGCCCGTGCGTTGTTCCTGGAGCGTGGTTACCGGCGTACCACCCTGCGTGCGGTGGCCGGGGCGGCCGGCGTCGACGCGGCGCTGATCGCGTACCACTTCGGCTCGAAGAAGGGCCTGTTCGCGCAAGTGATGCAGGTCCACTGCGCCGAGGCGCTGGCGGTGGACGACGTCCTCGGCGGCGACCCGGCCACCCTCCCCGACCGGTTGGTCGACGCCGTGACGGCTCTGTGGGAGGACGCCGACTTCCGGCAGCTCACCGCGCAGGGCGACGAGGCGGCCGAGGTGATCCGCGAGTACCTGGAGAGCGAGCTGCTGGCCCGTCTTGTTGAATTTCTCGGCGGGCGGGACGCGACCGCCCGCGCCACGGCCGTCGTGACGATCCTCGGGGGCCTCATCTACACCCGCTACCTCAACCCGCTCCCCACCCCCGCCGCCCTCACCCCGTCCGCGATCCGCGGCGCTCTCGCCCCGGCGCTGCGCGCGGCCCTGGCGCCGAGGGCGCGCACCACGGCAGCCACCTCAGGGCGGTCGGCCTTCGGGTGAGGCGCCGGTGGGCGGGTGTTCCCGTTGCACAACCCGTGGCGTCCACGGCTGTGCATCCGCATACGGGAGCGCTCCGCTTCTGTACGGCGGCGTCGGCGGGGTGATGGCGTACGGGCATGCCTGGAGTGGACGGCCCCGCCGAGGGGGCACGATGAGCGACGTCTTCGACGGCGAGGCCCTGGCCGCCGTCGTCTTTCTCGCGTTCGTGGCGGTCTCGCTGCTGCTGTGCGGGCTCGCGGCGGCCGACGAGGACGACCCCGAGCACTTCTACGCGGGCGGCACGGCGCTCGGGCCGGTCGGCGGCGGGCTCGCCGTCGCCGGGGACTACGTGTCGGCGGCGACCCTGATCAGCACCACCGGCGCGGTCGCGCTCAACGGCACCGACGGCATCCTGTTCGCCTGCGCGAGCGTCGCCTCGCTGGCGCTGGTGATGGTGGTGCTGGCCCGGCCCCTGCGCCACAAGGGCGTGTACACCCTCGGCGACTTCCTCACGGCGCGCCTGGCGGATCCCTCCGTGCGGCGTGCGCTCGGCATCGCCACCCTGGTCGTCCTCGTCCCGCTGCTGGTGGTGCAGTTGACCGCGGCCGGTCAGATCATGGTCTCGATGTTCGGGCTGCCCGAGGACCTTTTGGGCGCGTGCACGGTCGGGTGCGGGGCGATGATGATCTGCTACTCGGCGCTGGGCGGTATGCGCGGCACCGGGTACATCCAGATCCTCAAGACGGTCATCCTGGTCGGTGTGGTCGTGGTGGTCGCGGTCATGGTCCTGAGCCGGTTCGGCTTCTCGCCGTTCTCGCTGTTCTCCGCGGCGCGCGACGGCAGCGGTCAGGGCGGCGCGTACGCCGTTCCGGGTCTGCAGTTCGGCGACGATCTCGCGGGGCGGCTCAGTCTGGTGGGCTTCCTGATCACGCTCGTGCTGGGTCCCGCCTTCATGCCGCACATCACGATGCGGCTGCACCCCATGGGGCCGCATTCCGCGCGCCGGACGGCGGGCTGGGCGGTGGGTCCGGTGGCCGTCATCTGCCTGTGCGTGGTCGTCATCGGGCTCGGCGCGGCGGCGCTGGTGGGCGGCAAGGCCCTGCGCGCCTCCGATCCGCTCGGGAACTCGTCCCTGCTGGTGATCACCTCGGCGCTGGATCCGCAGCCGGGCGGGCCGCGGCACAGCATGCTGTTCGCGATGGTGGCGTGCGCGGTGTTCGTCACGACGCTGTCGACGGTCGCCGGCATCACGCTGGCCTCGGCGTCGTCGCTGGCGCGGGACTTCACCGAGCGCAGGCGCGACGGCAGCCGCCGTTCCGCGAAGCACGAGGTGCGGTTCGCCCGGTGGGCGATCGCCGCGGTCGGTGTCCTCGCCGTGATGCTGTCCACACAGGCCTACGGCCGCAATCCGCAGGCCCTGATGATCTTCTCGTTCACCGCCGCGGCGTCGGTCCTCCCCCCGGTGCTGCTGACCGCCCTGTCCGGCCGTGGCATCACCGCGAGCGGCGTCCGCTGGGCGGTCTACGGCACCCTCCCGGTCGTCACCGTCCTGCTGGCCTTCTCCCCCGCCACCTCGGGCAGCCCGATCGCCCTCCTCCCCGACACGGACTTCCACTGGTTCCCCATGAACTCCCCCGCCCTGATCACCGTCCCGCTGGGCTTCCTGCTGGCCCGGCTGGGCTCCCGCGATCAGAGGAAGTCGGCGGTGGCCAGCTCGAATCCGAACGGTTCCGGCAGCGCGAGCGGCTTGCCGAGCGGACGGGTGCACAGCTGACAGCGCCGAGGGAGCGAGAGTGCCGTCCGGGACCGCATGGTCCTGCGGGCAGCCGTCCAAGGTCCCGAGCCTCAGACCCTTGAGATCGGGTCGTAGGTCATCACGTCGGCGTGCCTCTCCTTCGGTCGCTCGCCAGGCTGGAGCACGCACCGGCGGCTCACTCGCCGTGACGACCAGGCACCGTTCGCTCGATCGAGTGCGCTTGACCCTGCCGCAGCGTCAACGTTTCTACTGGGGGCATGCGGATCGGAGAGATCGCCGCGGCCGTCGGGGTCACCACGCGGGCTGTGCGGCACTACCACCATCTGGGGCTGTTGCCCGAGCCGGAGCGGCGGGGCAACGGGTACCGGGACTACACCTTGCGGCATGCCGTGGTGCTGGCGCGGATCCGGCGGCTGACCGAGCTGGGGCTCGGCCTCGCCGAGGTGCGGGACGTGCTCGCGGACGACGCCGGGAAGGATCTCGTCGAGGTGCTGACGGAGCTGGACGAGGATCTGGCCCGGCAGGAGGCGGCGATCCGGGAGCGGCGGGCCCGGCTGCGGGCGCTGCTGGAGTCGGAGGGCGGGGTGAGTGCGGAGGGGCCCGTGTCGGTGGAGCTCGCCGCGCTGTTCCAGGGCATGGGGGACCTGTCCGACTCGCCCATGGCCGTCAAGGACCGGGAGGTGCTCGCGTTCATCGAGGCCACGGCGCCCGAGGAGGAGCGGGAGCGGCTGCTGGGGATGCTCACCGGTGCGCTGCGCGCCCCGGGGGCCGTGGAGCGGGCGGCCTCCGCCTACGCGCTGCTCGACGCGCTCGCCGACGCCGAGCCGGACGACCCGCGCGTCGAGGAGGCGGCCCGGGCGCTGGCCGCGTGCGTGCCCCCCGGCCTGGTGCCGGAGGGGGCGGACGTCCACGAGGGCGGTCACGGCAGTTTCCTGCGTGCCTTCTACGCCGACTTCGCGCCCGCCCAGGCGGAGGCGATCCGGCGGACCCTGCGGATCGTCCAGGAGGGACGGGGATGAAGGTTCTCCGTATGGGGTGGCTGCTCGTGCGGCACGAGGTGCGGCTGCTCGTCGGGCTCGGACTCTGGGCCGCGCGGCGGACCCACGGCACGGCGGGCGGGACGGCCTTCGGGTACGCGCGGGGGCAGGGCGCGGTGATGTTCGGCTTCGCGTTCGTGTGCGTGATCGAGACGGTCGCGATGTCGGTGCTGCTGCGGGACTGGCCGGCCGTGGAGCGTGCGGTGCTCGTCCTGGACGTGTACGGCGTCGTCATCGTCGTCGGCATGCACGCGGCGTCCGTGGTCCGGCCGCACGTGCTGTACGACGGCTCACTGCGGGTCCGCCGCGCCGGTCATGTGGACGTACGGGTGCCGCTGGAGCGGATCGCGTCCGTGCGCCGTGAGTTGCGCACCACGCACGAGCGGGCCGAGGGTGAGCTGAATCTGCCGGTCGGCGCCCAGACCTCCGTGACGATCGAGCTCGACGAGCCCGTCACCCACGTCACCTTCCTCGGCCGCCGCCGGCCCGTCCGCGTCCTGCGCTTCCACGCCGACGACGCCGGCGCCCTCGTACGCGCCCTCACCCAGGAGCGCAGCGCCGCCGCCTGAGACGGGCGCCGTACCCTGTCCCGGAGCTCTATCCGAAGGAGTACGTGTGCTTGTCCTGCTGCCGCCGTCCGAAGGCAAGGCCGCTTCCGGCCGCGGTGCCCCGCTGAAGCTCGAGTCGCTGTCGCTGCCGGGGCTGAACGACGCCCGGGAGGCCGTGCTCACCGAGCTGGTGGACCTGTGCGCCGGTGACGAGGACAAGGCGCGGGACGTGCTGGGGCTGAGCGAGGGGCTGCGGGCCGAGGTCGCGAAGAACGCCGGGCTGCGCACCGCCGGCGCCCGGCCCGCCGGGGAGATCTACACCGGGGTGCTGTACGACGCCCTGGACCTGGCCTCGCTGGAGCCGGCGGCGAAGCGGCGGGCGGCCCGGCAGCTGCTCGTCTTCTCCGGGCTGTGGGGTGCCGTCCGGGTCACCGACCGGATTCCCTCCTACCGCTGCTCGATGGGCGTCAAGCTGCCCGGACTGGGGGCGCTCGGCGCGCACTGGCGTGCGCCGATGGCCTCCGTGCTGCCCGAGGCGGCCGGGAACGGCCTGGTGCTGGACCTGCGGTCGTCCGCGTACGCGGCGGCGTGGAAGCCGAAGGGCGAGGTGGCGGTGAGGACGGCGACCGTGCGGGTGCTGCACGCGCCGACCCGGAAGGTGGTCAGCCACTTCAACAAGGCGACCAAGGGGCGGATCGTACGGAGCCTGCTGACGGCCGGCGCCGCGCCGAAGGGGCCCGGGGAGCTGGTGACGGCGCTGCGGGACCTCGGGTACGTGGTGGAGGCGCAGGCGCCGGGGCGGGCCGGGACGCCGTGGACGCTGGATGTGCTGGTGGACGAGGTCCACTGAGAGCAAGCGTATTGCAGTATATGCAACGCTCTTTGCACAGAGCGCGTCGACGGGGGCAGGATGACGCCATGACCTCACCCCTGCCCTCCTCTGTGCTGGATCTCGCCCCGATCGTGCCCGTCGTCGTGATCGACGACGCCGCCGACGCCGTGCCGTTGGCGCGGGCGCTGGTGGCCGGTGGGCTGCCGGCGATCGAGGTGACCCTGCGGACCCCGGCCGCGTTCGACGCGATGCGGGCGATCGCCGGTGAGGTGCCGGACGCGGTGGTCGGGGCGGGGACGGTGATCACGCCGGGGCAGGTGGCCGAGGCGGTGGACGCCGGGGCGCGGTTCCTGGTGAGTCCGGGCTGGACGGACGGGCTGCTGGAGGCGATGCGGGCGTCGGGGGTTCCCTTCCTGCCGGGGGTGTCGACGGCCTCGGAGGTCGTCGCGCTGCTCGAGCGTGGGGTGCGGGAGATGAAGTTCTTCCCGGCGCAGGCGGCGGGCGGGACGGCGTATCTCAAGTCGCTGGCCGGTCCGCTGCCGCAGGCCCGCTTCTGCCCGACCGGGGGGATCGGGCCGGACACCGCGCCGGAGTATCTCGCGCTGCCCAACGTGGGGTGCGTCGGCGGGAGTTGGATGCTGCCGGCGGATGCGGTGGCGGACGGGGACTGGGCGCGGATCGAGCGGCTGGCGCGAGCTGCGGCGGGGCTCAGCGCAGATGTGACGTGTCGTTGAACAGCCGCACGCTGGCGTTGCCGTCGGCGTAGTACGCGACCGCCGACAGGGAGGCCGCCGACAGTTCCATACGGAACAGGGCCTCGGGCGGGGCGCCCAGGGCGAGCCGTACGAAGGTCTTGATCGGCGTGACGTGGCTGACGAGCAGGACGGTGCGGCCCGCGTACGCCGCGATCAGCTTGTCCCGGGTGGCGGCGATCCGGGTGGCGGTGGCCGCGAAGCTCTCGCCGCCGCCGGTGGGTTCGGCGTCGGGGGAGGACAGCCAGGCGTCGAGATCGTCGGGGTGGCGTTCGCGGACCTCGGCGAAGGTGAGGCCCTCCCAGGCGCCGAAGTCGGTCTCGCGCAGGCCGTCGTCGACGGTGACGTCCAGACCGAGGCGGGCGGCCACGACGGCGGCGGTCTCGCGGGTACGGGCGAGGGGCGAGGCGACGATCGCCTGGACGGTGCCGCGGCGCGCGAGAGCGGCGGCGACCTTCTCGGCCTGCTCCCGGCCGATGTCGGAGAGGGAGGGATCACTGCCGCCGCTCCCCGAGAAACGCTTCTGCGGGGTGAGCGGCGTCTCCCCGTGCCGCAGCAGTACGAAGGTGGCGGGCGGCCCCATGTCGGCGGGCCCCCACCCGACACCGGGCGACGCGACAGCCTGCGCGGCACGGACATCGGCGTCGGCCTTCGCGGCTCCACCGCCGGGACTCCCCGCCGCTGCTGGGCGAGCCGAAGACGTGCCGGAGGAAGAGGAAGCGGCAGGAGGAGCGGGGGAAGCCTCAGCGCGGGAAGCCCCAGAGGGGGAAACCTCAGCGCCGGAAGCCCCAGCAGGAGAACCCTCAGCGCCGGAAGCCTCGGCAGGAGACACCTCGGCCGGCGACCCAGGCTCGCGGTGGATCACCGTGCCCAGTGCCGCGCCGTCCATCGCCTCGTTGGCCAGGCGGTCCGCACGCTTGTTCTGGTCGCGGGGGATCCACTCCCAGCTCACCCGGTCCGGCGGGAAGACCCGAGCCGCCTGTGCCGCCAGCGGCTTCATGTCGGGGTGTTTGATCTTCCAGCGGCCCGCCATCTGCTCGATGACCAGCTTGGAGTCCATGCGGACGTGGACGACCGCCTCCGGGTCCAGGGCCCGCGCGGCGCGCAGGCCGGCCAGCAGGCCCCGGTACTCGGCGACGTTGTTCGTGGCGACGCCGAGGTACTCGGCCGTCTCCACGAGCGTCTCGCCCGTCGCCGCGTCGACGACGACCGCCCCGTATCCCGCGGGCCCGGGGTTGCCCCGCGACCCGCCGTCCGCCTCGACGATGAACTCCCGCACCGGTGACCGCTCCTACAGCCCCGACTCGGCCGTGCGCACCAGGATGCGGCGGCAGTTCTCGCACCGCACCACCGTCTCCGGCGCGGCCTGGCGGATCTCGTTCAGCTCGGTGATGGCCAGTTCCTGGCGGCAGCCCTGGCAGGTGCGGGCGTACAGCTTCGCCGCGCCGACTCCGCCCTGCTGCTCGCGCAGCTTCTCGTACAGCTTGAGCAGGTCCGCGGGGACGGACCCGGCGACGACCTCGCGCTCCTTGGTGACCGAGGCGGCCTCGCCGTCGATCTCCTCGAGCGCCGCGTCCCGGCGTGCCATCGCGTCGTCGATCTTGGACTGGACGGAGGCGACCCGCTCGGTCAGTTCCGCGACCCGCTCCTGCGCGGACTCGCGGCGCTCCATCACCTCCAGGACGATGTCCTCCAGGTCGCCCTGCCGCTTGGCGAGGGAGGCGATCTCGTGCTGGAGGTTCTCCAGGTCCTTGGGCGAGGAGACGGCACCGGAGTCGAGGCGCTTCTGGTCGCGGGCGGCGCGCTGGCGCACCTGGTCCACGTCCTGTTCGGCCTTGGTCTGCTCGCGGGCGCAGTCGCTCTCCTCGGTCTGCGCGGCGACGAGCAGGTCGCGCAGCTGGGTGAGGTCCCGGTTCAGCGACTCGATCTCGGCGTGCTCGGGCAGCGACCTCCGCTTGTGGGCGAGCTGCTGGAGGCGGACGTCGAGGTCCTGGACGTCGAGAAGTCGGATCTGGTCGGCGGGCGCGGCGTTCAGTTGGGGGCTCCAGATGTATCGGTGGTGGCGGTGGACGCCGCGTGGGCGGTCCAGGGGTCGGTGACCGTCCGGGAGACATGGACCCTCAGGTCCCACCCCCTGCGGTCGGAGATCTCGTCGAGCTGGGCTGCGGCCAGCTCGCACCAGGGCCACTCGGTGGCCCAGTGGGCCGCGTCGAACAGCGCCAGGGGACTGTGGGCGAGGGCCTCGGATGCCGGGTGGTGGCGCAGGTCCGCGGTGAGGAAGGCGTCCACACCGGCGGCGCGCACGTCGTCGAAGAGGCTGTCGCCGGAGCCGCCGCTGACCGCGATCGTCCGGACGACCGCCTCGGGGTCGCCGGCGACGCGGATGCCCTGCGCGGTGGCGGGCAGCCGCTCGGCGGCGCGGGCGGCGAGTTCGCGGACGGTGAGGGGGTGGTCCAGCTCGCAGATCCTGCCCAGGCCCCGGCGGCCGTCGGGGTCGGTCGGGTCGGGCACCAGGGGCCGTACGACCCGCAGGTCCAGTGCGCCGGCCAGCGCGTCGCTGACGCCCGGGTCGGCGGTGTCGGCGTTGGTGTGGGCGACGTGCAGCGCGATGTCGTTCTTGATCAGGGTGTGCACCACGCGGCCCTTGAAGTGGGAGGCCGCGACGGTCGTCGTGCCGCGCAGATAGAGCGGGTGGTGGGTGACCAGCAGGTCGGCGTCCAGCTTCACCGCCTCGTCGACGATCTCCTGGACCGGGTCGACGGCGAACAGGACCCGGGTGACCTCCTGGCCGGGGTCGCCCACGACGGTGCCGACCGCGTCCCAGGACTCGGCCCGCTCGGCGGGCCACAGGTTCTCCAGCGCGGCGATGACTTCTGACAGACGGGGCACGGGAGCAAGGCTACCTGGAGGTTTCGTACGGCAGTACCGGCGCGGACCCCTCGGCCGGTACCTCTTCCCGGCCAGCACACACACCCCCGTTTCCTCAGGCGAATCGTTCCTGGAACACCCTTATGTGTGAAGCGGGCGCCCGTGGATCCCCCGTCTGTGCGTGCGAAAACTACGTTCGTCGCCGGAGGTGACCGAACGATGACGGCCTGTGCGATCGAGCCTTCGACGGGACACGAGGACGGGGCTGCGCCACCCGGCTGCACCATCACCGCGGACGGTTCCTACGCCGCGCGCCTCGCCCGCTCCGGCGACTCCCTCTTCCCCGAGCGCTGGACGCTCGACGGTCCCGAGCCGTACGCGGTGCCGCTGCCCGGCAACCAGCCCGAGGAGCCCGGCACCGAGGTGCAGCCGCTGAGCGACGGGCGGGTCCTGGTCCACCGGCTGGTGGACGGGCGGCACGCCTTCTCCCTGCTGTATCCGACCGGTCCGGGCACCGGGGAGCTGCCGCTCGGGGCGGTCGAGTGCCCGGACGGCGACACCCGGCTGTCACTGCTGCCGCCCGCGCCGTGCGGGGAGCGGGCGTACGCGGTGGCCGTCGGCGCGGGGTCGACGGCGCTGTGGCTGGTGGCGGGCGGCGCCTTCGGGCCCGAGCGCCTCGCCGAGATCCCCGGCCGCTGCTCGGGCGGGGTGTGGCTGGACCGCGCCGGACGCATGCTGGCGCTTGACCGGGAGACCGGCGGGCGCACCAAGGCGGTCGTGGTGGACCTGGAGCGCGGCGGTGAGGTGTCGCCGCTGCTGCAGATCGCCGCCGAGAGCGACGACCGGGTGCTGCTGGCGGACCCGGACAGCGGTCTGCTGCTGATCCGCTCGGACGCGCCGTCACCGGGGAGCGGCCGGCTGGGCTGGGGGGTGCTGGGCAGCACCCTGCCGGTGCGCTTCCCGGAGTGCCTGCGGCTGCCCGACTGCGCCGTCACCCCGTTCGCGATCCAGCCCGGGCAGGTGCTGACCCCGGAGGGCTGTGCGGTGGCCCTGCGGATCGACGGCCCGCTCGGCTCGTGGGTCGGGGTGTGGCGGCCGGCCGAGCGGCGCGTGCACCATCTCCCGGCGCCGGAGGGGTGGTTGACGGGCAGCGGGCTGTGGACGCAGGAGGGGGTGCTGCGGCTGCCGTACGCCACGGCGGCGGTGCCGTGCGGGGTGGCCGGGCTGAACGCGCCCGCGCGGGAGGAGAAGCCGGAGAAGAGCGCACCCGTCTCCACGGAACCGGAGGACTCGGCTCCCGCCGAGCCCGCGGCAGCTCGTCCCGTTCCGCTCCAACAGGCGCCGTTGGGACGGCTTGTAACGAAGTAGTGGCGGTTGGCGTGGCCGTCTGGATTCGGGCCGTGGTGGGCCGGTTACACTCGCCCGGCTGTAGGAAAGATCATGTTTACGGGGTGAATTCCTTCCGATGAACGACGCCATGACGAACCAGGCGCACACCACTGAGAGCGGTCAGGTCGCCGCCGGGCACGGCAAGCACCGGGGCCCGGTCTCCACGCACGACGCGGAGACGACCCCGCGCGGCCGGCACCGCAGGCCGGTGGAGGAGAACGAACACGCGGAGTCCGCTGCCTGACGTACGTCGGCAGCACGCTCCGCACACCGGCCCCCGCCCGTCACACGACGGGCGGGGGCCGTCTCGTGTCCCGGGCCGGTCAGCCGCGCCGCAGCCCCAGCACCTCCACCGCCGCGAAGGTCTCGTCCCCCGGCCGGCGCTCGTAGTACGGAGTGAGCAGCGTGTCCAGTTCGTCGTAGGTGAACCTGGCCTGCTTGCTGTCGAACTGCGCGGCGATCCGCGGCCGTTCGACGATGGCCACCATGCCGCCGTGCACCACGAGGAGCTGTCCGTTGAGGCGCGCGGCGGCGGGTGAGGCCAGGTAGCCGACCAAGGGCGCGACGTGTTCCGGGGCGAGCGGGTCCAGGCCGTCGGGCGCCGGAGCCACGTCCGCGAAGACGTCCTCGGTCATCCGGGTGCGGGCGCGGGGGCAGATGGCGTTGGCGGTGACGCCGTACTTGGCGAGGGCGTGCGCGGTGGAGGTGGTCAGGCCGACGATCCCGCCCTTGGCCGCCGCGTAGTTGGGCTGCCCGGCGGATCCGGCCAGGAACGCCTCCGAGGAGGTGTTGACGATCCGCCCGTGCACCGGCTGTCCGCCGCCGCGTTTGAACCGCTCCCTCCAGTGGGCGGCGGCGTGCCGGGTGGTGTTGAAGTGTCCCTTGAGGTGGACGCGGATCACGGCGTCCCACTCGTCCTCGGTCATGGAGAAGACCATGCGGTCGCGCAGGATGCCCGCGTTGTTGACCAGGACGTCGAGCCGTCCGAAGGTGTCGATCGCCAACTGGAGAAGTTCAGCCGCCTGTTGGTGGTCGGCGACGTCCCCGGTGTGGGCGAGCGCGGTGCCGCCCGCGGCCCGGATCTCCGCGGCCACGTCCTCGGCGGGCACGGCGGAGGCCGCGCCGGTGCCGTCGCGGCCCGGCTGCCCGTGGTCGTTGACGACGACGGCGGCACCGAGCCGGGCGAGCTCCAGCGCCTCGGCCCGGCCCAGCCCCCGGCCGGCACCGGTGACGACCGCGGTGAGGCCTTCCAGCGGTGTGGAGGACATCGGGGCGCCCTCACAGCTCCACGCAGGTGCGCAGCGCGGTGCCCGTGCGCATCTGGTCCAGGGCCTCGTTGATGTCGGCGAGCGGCACCCGGTGGGTGATCAGGCCGTCCAGGTCGACGCGGCCGGCCCGCCACAGGGCGATGGTCCGCTCATAGGAGCGCACGACCTCGCCGCCGCCGTACAGGGACGGCAGTATGCGCTTCTCGTCGAAGAACAGCTCGAACATGCTGAGTTGCAGGAAGTCGTCCATGGCGCCCGCGCCGACCACGACGAGGGTGCCGCCGCGCCGGGTGGTCTCGTAGGCGGTGCGGGCGGTGGCGGAGCGGCCGACGACCTCGAAGACGTAGTCGAAGCCCTCGCCGCCGGTGAGCTGCTGCTTGGTGTCGGCGAGTTCGTCGGGGGCGACGGCCCGGGTGGCGCCGAACCGCAGCGCGGCCTCGCGCCGGGTGGGTACGGGGTCGACGGCGACGATCTCGGCGGCGCCGCGCAGCCGGGCGCCCTGGATCGCCGAGATGCCGACGCCGCCGCAGCCGATGACGGCCACCGACGCACCGGCGGTCACGTCGGCGGTGTTGAGGGCGGCGCCGAGTCCGGTGGTGACGCCGCAGCCGATGAGCGCGGCGATGTCGAAGGGCACGTCGTCCGGTACGGGCACCGCGCAGCCGGCGTCGACGACGACCTCCTCGGCGAAGGTGCCGGTGCCGGCGAAGCCGAAGACGTCGCCGCCGGGCCGGCGGAAGTTGGGGGTGCCGGCGTTCATGAACCCGGCCAGGCACAGCTCGCTCTGCCCGCGCCGGCAGGACGGGCAGGCCCCGCAGGCGGGCAGCCAGCAGAGCACGACCCGGTCCCCCGCCTTGAGCCCGGTGACCCCCTCCCCCGCCTCGACGACCTCACCCGCGCCCTCGTGCCCCGGCACGAACGGCGCCGGCTGCGGCAGCACCCCGCTCATCGCGGACAGGTCGGAGTGGCACAGTCCGGTGGCGTGCACCCGGATGCGCACCTTGCCGGGCCCGAAGCCCACCGCCTCGACGTCGTCGAGGACCTCGAGCTTGTCCTGGCCGGTCTCGTGGAGTACGGCTGCGCGCATGGCGGGGGCTCCCCTCGGCTGGGCGGGTTCAGGAGTGTGCGACGACGGTGTCGGCGAGCACGGGCGCGTCGTCCCGCTCCGCCGCGCTGACGGCCACGCGCACCTCGCCGTCGCGGCCCACCCCGCGCCACATCCGGATGCGCAGGGTCTCGCCGGGGTACACGACTCCGGCGAAGCGGGTGGCGTAGGCGCGGACGCGGCCGACGTCCCCGCCGAGCAGCGTGTCGACGACGGCCTTGAGCGTCATGCCGTAGGTGCACAGCCCGTGCAGGATGGGCCGCTCGAACCCGGCCCGCGCGGCGAACTCGGGGTCGGCGTGCAGCGGGTTCCAGTCGCCGGAGAGGCGGTACAGCAGCGCCTGGTCCTCGCGGACGGTGCGCTCGACGACGCGGTCCGGCTCCCCGGCGGGTGCCTCGCGCCGCACGGACGGTCCCCGGTCGCCGCCCCAGCCGCCTTCGCCGCGAACGTAGATCTGGGCGTCGTTGGTCCACAGCGGCCCGTCGGCGTCGGTGACGTCGGTGCGCATGACGAGGACGGCCGCCTTGCCCTTGTCGTACACGGCGGCGATGCGGTGGGTGGCGGTGGCGGTGCCCTCGACGGGCAGGGGGCGGTGCAGGGTCAGCGACTGGCCGCCGTGCAGGACGCGGGCCAGGTCGACCTCGACGCCGGGCATGGACAGGCTCCCGATCACGCCGGGTGCGCCGGCGCCCGCGACGGTGGCGAAGCTCGGCAGGACGTGCAGCCGGGACTCCAGCGTGTAGCGCAGTTCGCCGGGGTCGGTGGCGGGGGTGCCCGCGCCGATGCCGAGGTGGTAGAGCAGGACGTCCTTGACTCCCCAGCTGATCTCGCCGGTCCGGGGTTCGGCGGCGAGCGCCTTGACTGCGTCGATGGGCATGGGACTCCTGATCGCCGGATGCTGACCGATGCCGAAGACCCCGGTGCGACCGTCCGCACCGTCGGGCGCACCGAGGTCGTCACGGGGCCGCGGGAACTCGCCGGCATGCTAGAACGCGTTCCAGTACGGCGCCCCTCTGTATAGCCCAGCCTGGAAGAGTTGTGAAGGCTCCTGACACTGTGTCAGCTAAAGGGGGCAGCAGGGCCGCTCACCCCCGCCGGAACAGCCCCGTCCACAGAAAGTCCTCCCCGAACATGGCGCTGTCCTCCCCCTGCCGCGCCATCCGCCGCAGTTCGACCTCCGTGAGGCCGGAGAAGATCCGCCGCAGTGAGTCGTCGGTGTAGGCGAGTCCGCCTCGCAGGCCCCTGCCCCGGTAGAACTCCGCGTCGTCCAGCTCCGAGCCCATGCCTCCGGCCGCGAAACAGGTCAGCGCGAAGCAGCCCCCCGGTGCGAGCACCCGCTCCAGCAGCGCGAGGTAGCTGATGCGCCGGTGCGGCGGCAGGTGGTGGAAGCAGCCGGAGTCGTAGACGAGGTCGTACTGGCCGCGGAGTTCCGTGGCGGTGAGGGCGAAGGCGTCGCCGCGGTGGAAGCGCACACCGCGCGCCACGGTCTCGCGGGCCCGCTCCCGGGCCCATTCGACGGCGGCCGGGGAGAGATCCACCGCGTCCACCTCGAATCCCCGCGCGGCCAGAAACAGGGCGTTGCGCCCGGGACCGCAGCCGAGGTCGAGGGCCCGGCCGCCGGTGAGGAGGCCGCGGTCGGCGTAGGACACGAGGTTCTCGTCGGGTTTCGCCGCGAAGAAGGGGACCGGGCGGGAGCGGTCGGCGTAGAAGGCGTCCCACCAGTCGGCGCCGCGCTGTGTCCAGCGGTCGGCCTCCGGTGCGAACAGGCCGTCCAGGAGGGCGAGTACATCGTCGACGGTGCGTATGTTCCGGTCCATCCGGGCTCCCTTCCGCGTCGGTCGATCGTACGGTGGGAGCGGGTGAAATCCCAGGTCAGACGGGCTTGTTGGGGTCGCGGTGGAGCCGCCGGCCGGACGTCTGCGCGCCCAGCGGGCCGGTCGGCGGACCGGGCCCCGGGCGGGGCGGGAAATCGGCCGCAGGGCCCCGTCGAAGGCTGTCAGGGTGCCGTTCCCGCCCCCGCCTCCCCCACTTTTTCCGCCCCCCGGGTCAGTGCGCCGCCCCCGCCTTCCGCGGCAGCCACAGCCACATCAGCACGGCCCCGGCCGCCAGCACCACCGCGCCCGTGCGGAAGGCCAGGGCGTAGCCGTCCGTCAGGGCTTCCGGGGTGCCGGCCTCGCCCGTACGCGCCGCCGCGAGGGTGGACATGACCGCCAGACCCAGGGAACCGCCCATCGTGCGGGAGGTGTTGACCAGACCGGAGACCAGGCCGGCCTCCTCGGGCGGAGCCCCGGACGTGGCGAGGGCGGCGAGCGGGGTGCCGGCGAGGCCCGCGCCCAGCATCATCAGGATGCCGGGGAGCATGATCGCGGTCAGGTACGTGCCGTGCGCGGTCATCGTCGACTGCCAGCCGAACCCGGCCGTCGCGACGAGCGTGCCGAGCACCGCCACCGTGCGCGGTCCGGCCGTGCGCATCAGCCGGGGTGCCAGTTTGGAGCCCAGCACCACGGCGAGCGAGCTCGGCACCAGGGCGAGCCCGGCTTCCAGCGGGGTGTAGCCGAGCACGTTCTGCGCGTACAGCGTCATGAAGTACCACATGCAGAACATGGCGGCCCCGCTGAGGAACATCGCCACGTTCGCCGACGCCACCGGCCTCAGCCGCAGCAGCCCGAGCGGCATGAGCGGCGCCTTCGCCCGCGCCTCGACGAGCAGGAACCCCGCGATGAGCGCGAGCCCGGCGAGCAGGGGTACGACGGTGACGGGCGCCGTCCACCCCTCGGCCTCGGTCTGCGAGATGCCGTACGCCAGCGTGCCGAGGCCCGCCGTCACCAGGACCGCCCCGGGCAGGTCCAGCCGCCGCCGGTCCCCCGCCCTGCTCTCCGCCAGCCCCACCGCGGCGGCGGCGAGCACCACCGCCCCGACCGGCACGTTGATCAGCAGCACCCAGCGCCACGACAAGGTGTCCACCAGCAGCCCACCGACGAACCCGCCGGCCGCGCCGCCGCCCGCGCCGACGGCCGTCCAGGTGGCGATCGCCCGCGCCCGCGCCGCGCCCTGCGGCACCGCGGAGGTCACCAGGGTCAGCGTGGAGGGTGCGAGCACCGCCGCCCCCAGCCCCTGCACGGCCCGCGCCAGCAGCAGCTGCCAGCCCTCCTGCGCCAGCCCGCCCGCCAGCGAGGCCAGGGTGAACAGCCCGAGGCCGACGAGGAACATCCGCTTGCGCCCGTAGAGGTCCCCGGCGCGCCCGCCGAGCAGCATGAACCCGGCGAAGGCGATCGCGTAGGCGTTGACCACCCACTGCAGGCCCTGCTCGTCCAGCCCGAGGCCGGCGCGGATCGACGGCAGGGCGACGTTGACCACGGAGATGTCGAGCACGACGAGGAACTGACCGGCACACGCGAGGGTCACCACCAGCCAGGCGGGCGGTGTGCTGCGTCGGGAGGCCGAGGTGGCGGTGCCGGGAGCTTCGAGCATGAGCGCCATGGTCTCAATCGCCGCGCATCGTCCGTCAAGGGAAGGTCAAGGATTCGTTAGAGTGCCGAAGCAACGGAATAGTTGCCTGAGCAGACAGGTTCCCGCTTCCATGACCTTGACGACGACCGACCGTGCCGCCCACGACGTGCGCGAGGTGAGCGGGGCCGTGGTGCCGCTGCTGGCCTTCGCGGGAATCGTGGTCGCGGTGATGCAGACCCTGCTGGTGCCGGTCATCAAGGATCTCCCGCGCCTGCTGGACACCTCACCCGCCGACGCGACCTGGGTCCTGACCTCGACCCTGCTCTCCGGTGCGGTGGCCACCCCGATCATGGGGCGGCTCGGCGACCTGTACGGCAAGCGGCGGATGCTGGTCACCAGCCTCGCCGTGATGGTGGTGGGCGCGCTGGTCAGCGCGTTCACCAGCGATCTGCTCCTGATGATCGCCGGCCGGACGCTCCAGGGCTTCGCGATGGGCGCGATCCCGCTCGGCATCGGCCTGATGCGCGACCTGCTGCCCCGTGAGCGGCTGGGCTCGGCGATGGGCCTGATGAGCTCCTCCATAGGCGTCGGCGGCGGCCTCGCCCTGCCCGCCGCCGCACTGGTCGCGCAGCACGCCGACTGGCACGCCCTCTACTTCGGCGCCGCGGGCCTCGGTGTCCTCGCGATCACGCTGATCCTCCTCGTCGTACCGGAGCCCCCGACGCGCGCCGCGGGCCGCTTCGACCTCCCGGGCGCGCTGGGTCTGTCCGCCGGTCTGGTGCTGTTCCTGCTGCCCGTCACCAAGGGCGCGGACTGGGGCTGGACGTCCGCCACGACCCTGGGCCTGTTCGGCGCGGCGGCGGTGGTCCTGCTCCTGTGGGGCGTGATGGAACTGCGCGTCGCGGCCCCTCTGGTGGATCTGCGCACCACGGCCCGCCGCGAGGTCCTCCTCACCAACCTCGCGTCGATCATGGTCGGCGTCTCCTTCTTCGTGGTCTCCCTCGTCCTGCCCCAGCTGCTCCAGCTGCCCGCCGCCACCGGCTACGGACTCGGCCAGTCGATGGTCGTCGCCGGTCTGTGCGTGGCGCCGCTCGGTCTGACGATGATGTTCACGGCCCCCGTGTACGCCCGCCTCTCGGTCCGCTACGGCCCGAAGACCACCCTCATCCTCGGCCTGCTGATCATCGCGGTGGGCTACGGCGGCGGCCTCGGCCTGATGAGCGCCGCCTGGCAGACCGTGGTGACGTCGGTCGTCCTGGGCGCCGGTATCGGCCTCGCGTACTCGTCCCTGCCCGCGCTGATCATCGCCGCGGTCCCGGCGTCGGAGACGGGCGCGGCCAACGGGCTCAACACGCTGATGCGGTCCATCGGCACGTCGGTGTCGAGCGCCGTGATCGGCATGGTGCTGGCGGGTACGGCGAACACGGTGGGCGGGGTGGAGGTGCCGTCCCTGCACGGCTTCCGCGTCTCGTTCCTGATCGCGACGGCGGCGGTGGCCGTGGGCCTGCTCCTCGCCCTGTTCCTGCCGGGCACCCGTCCGCAGACCGGCGGGCAGCTGCGGGCGAGCAGCGAGGAGGAGGCGAACGTGGAGCGCGCGTCGCAGCGGGAGGGCAAGGTCACCGCCTGAGCCGGAGCCGGAGCCGGTTACCGACCGGTACCCCTGTGGCGTGATCATCCGGCCGATACGGCAGCATGGCGCCCGTGGACACACGTACGCCCCCGGAAGAGGCCCGCCCCATGCCGACGGCACCCGCCCCCGACGTCCTCGCCGCGTTCGAGGCGGCGAAGGGCTTCATGCCCGTGGACGAGGGTCTCGCGCTGTACGCCGCGGCCAGGGAGGCGGGCCGCCTCGGCCTCCCGCTCCTGGAGGTCGGCACCTACTGCGGCCGCTCCACGATCCTGCTCGCCGACGCTGCCCGCGCGGCCGGTGTCACCGCGCTGACCGTGGACCACCACCGGGGCAGTGAGGAGCAGCAGCCCGGCTGGGAGTACCACGACCCCGAGACGGTCGACCCCGAGCTCGGCGTGATGGACACCCTCCCCGCCTTCCGCCGCACCCTGCACAGGGCGGGCCTGGAGGACCACGTCGTGGCCCTCGTCGGCCGCTCCCCGCAGATCGCGTCCCTCTGGGCGTCGCCCCTGGCCCTGGTCTTCATCGACGGCGGCCACACCGACGAGCACGCCACCGCCGACTACGAGGGCTGGGCCCCGCACGTGACGGACGGCGGCCTGCTGGTCATCCACGACGTCTTCCCCGACCCGGCCGACGAGTTCACCGGCCAGGCCCCCTACCGCATCTACCTCCGCGCCCTGGCCTCCGGCGCCTTCACGGAGGTCTCGGCCACGAACTCCCTCCGGGTCCTGAGGCGCACGGGGGCCGGGATCTGAACGGCTGGGGCCTGTCGTTCGGATCACGTCGCAGGGAAGGGGCGGTGCCTGATCAGCGCCGGTGAGCGGGGTCTGGTGCGTGCAGCTGCAAGGCGGAGGAGGGAGTCGAAGCGGAGCTTCGGCGACCGACGACAACGCGGCAGATGTGCGTGCCAGATCCCGCGTCTGCGGCGTGATCCAAACGACAGGGCCTAGGGTGGCTGTGTGTCGTACACGGGCCCGGACTTCGATCCTCCTCAGCCGCGCCGTTCCCGGCGGGGACCGCTGACCGTCGCGCTCGCCGCGCTGGTGCCGGGAGCGCTGCTCGGCTGGGCGGTGTACGCCGTGGTCGGCGGCGGGTCGGGGGACGACGATCCGAAGGCGAGCGCCTCGGCGGACGCGTCGCCTTCCGTGTCGTCGCGTGCGCCGTCCACCGTGAAGCCCTCGCCCGAGCCCAGTGACCGGAAGCCCAGCGCCTCCGCCGGCTCCGGCTCCCCGTCCGCCTCCGCGTCCGCGCCGCCGGCCTCCGGCCCGCTCAAGGGCAAGGTCGTCGTCATCGACCCGGGGCACAATCCGGGGAACTTCCGGCACACCGCCGAGATCAACCGGCAGGTGGACATCGGGACCAACCGCAAGGAGTGCGACACCACCGGGACCTCCACCAACGACGGTTACAGCGAGGCGAGGTTCACGCTCGACGTCGCCCACCGGATGCGCGCGCTGCTCGAGGCGCAGGGCGCGACGGTCAAGCTGACGCAGGACGCCGACCGGCCGTTCGGCCCGTGCGTGGACGAGCGGGCGCGGATCGGCAACAGGGCGAAGGCCGATGCCGTGGTGTCCATCCACGCCGACGGTTCCGGCGCGGGCAACCGCGGGTTCCACGTCATCCTCCCCGGCGCCGTGAACGCGGGCGCCGCGGACACCCGCGCCATCGTCGGCCCCTCCCGCGACCTCGGCGAGCGCATCGCCGGCAACTTCGTCCGCGCCACCGGCAGCGCGCCCTCCAACTACGTGGGCGGCGGCACCGGTCTCGTCACGCGTAAGGACCTGGGCGGTCTCAATCTGTCAACGGTTCCCAAGGTGTTCATCGAGTGCGGCAACATGCGCGATAGCAAGGACGCGGCACAGCTGACCAGCGGTGCGTGGCGGCAGAAAGCGGCGCAGGGGATTTCCGACGGAATCGTGAGTTTTCTGCGCGGGTAGGCGATCAGGGCCCTGATCCCGGCGGACAGCCTGATCGTGCGGACGATAGTGTCGTCCCCACGATGAGGGGCCACCCCCGCGCTTGACAGCGACGCCTCTACCGATGACGAGACGACGACCTACGAAGGACCTGAAGTGAATATCCGCTCCCTCACTCGAGGCGACGGCGTGGTGATCGGAGCAGCGGTGTTGCTGTTCATCGCGTCGTTCCTCGACCTCTACTCGATCGACGGCGCTTCGGACGAGGCCGACATCCCCAGCCTGTGGGGCAGCGGGCCGGTCGTTCTCGGGGTCGTGCTGGCCGGCGTCATCGGTGCGGCGCTGATCGTCGTCAGCCGTGGTCTGCCGCAGCCGCCCAAGGTCGCGGGCCTGGACCTCGGCCAGTTCGGTATCGCCTTCACGGTGTTCGCCGCGTGGAGCGCGCTCGGCAACATCTTCGACCCGGTCGGCGGCTTCGACAACGGCGACGGCGGCTTCGCCAATGAGATCGGCGCCGGGACCGGCCTCATCCTCGCCCTCATCGCCACCCTGGTGATGGCCGTCGCCGCGATCGCCACCCCCCTGGTCCCCGCCCTCAAGGGCACCCTGCTCCCGGCCCCCCGCCCTGCCGGCCCGCAGCCCTACGGCGCCCAGCCGCCCGGTGGTTACGGCTACCCGGGTGCGCAGCAGGCCCCCTACGGCGGTCAGCCGCAGCCGGGTCAGCCCGGCCCCGCCGGCCAGCAGCCCTTCCCGGGCGGCCAGCCGCAGCAGGGGCAGCCGGCGCAGCAGCCCGCCGGTGACTTCTCGCCGTTCTGGTTCGCCGTGCCGGTGCCCCGGCCGCTGTTCCCGGAGGACGGCTCGCCGACGCCGATCGCCGAACTCGCCCCCGGTACCTGGTACCTGGCGGTCGAGCAGCGCGGTCAGGCGCTCGTCGCGCAGACGCAGGACGGCCGTCGCGGCGTTCTGCAGGACACCTCGGGCATCCAGCGCGGCTGACCTCATCGTCGTGGCTCGCACGGCCCCTCGCCTTCCCGGCGGGGGGCCGTTGCCGTACAGTCGACGCGCCCACCGTCACTGACACACCGTCAGGAGGCAGGTTCGATGCGGCTCGGTCTCGCGCTCGGTTACTGGGGCCGCGGCCCCTCCCCCGACCACCTGCCGCTCGCGCGGGAGGCCGAACGGCTCGGCTACGACTCGGTGTGGACGGCGGAGTCCTGGGGTTCGGACGCGTTCACGCCGCTCACCTGGATCGCGGCGCACACCTCACGGATCAGGCTGGGCACGGCGGTTGCCCAGATGGCCGCCCGGCCGCCGACCACCGCCGCGATGCACGCCCTCACCCTCGACCACCTCTCCGGCGGGCGCATGATGCTGGGCCTCGGCCTGTCAGGTCCCCAGGTCGTCGAGGGCTGGTACGGGCGCCCGTTCCCAGCGTCGCCACTGACCGCGACCCGCGAGT
The DNA here is from genome assembly GCF_040689265.1 of Streptomyces sp. NPDC052012. Taxonomy (NCBI): domain Bacteria; kingdom Bacillati; phylum Actinomycetota; class Actinomycetes; order Kitasatosporales; family Streptomycetaceae; genus Streptomyces; species Streptomyces sp. NPDC052012. The sequence continues at coordinate 386,067 of NZ_JBFAXA010000001.1, read as the reverse complement.
ACGTCGATGTCGTACGGCAGGTGCTGCGCCGCGAGGCCCCCGTCGAACTCGCCGGCCGCTTCCACGCGCACCCCTACCGCGGCCCGGACGCGACCGGTCTCGGCAAACCCCTCAAGCCGATCACTCACCCGCTGCGCCCCGACCTGCCGGTGCTGCTCGGCGCGGAGGGTCCGAGGAACGTCGAGCAGACGACCCGCATCGCGGACGGCTGGCTCCCGCTGTACTGGTCCCCCACCCGCCCCGAGGTCTACGGCCCGGCCCTCGCCGGTCTCCCCGAGGGCTTCACGGTCGCCCCCATGGCACAGGTGCGGGTCTGCGACGACATCGCCGAGGGCCTGCTCCCGGTGAAGGCCATGCTCGGCTTCTACATCGGCGGCATGGGCCACGCGGCACGCAACTTCCACGCCGACCTCATGGCCCGCATGGGGTACGAGGAGGAGGCCCGCCGGGTGCAGGAACTGTTCCTGTCCGGACGCCGGGAGGAGGCGGTGCGGGCCGTGCCGGACGCCTTCGCCGACGAGATCTCCCTGGTCGGCCCCCGGGGACGCATCGCCGAGCGGCTGGAGTCGTGGCGCGAGGGCCCGGTGACGGACCTGCTCGTCCTCTCCCCGGACCCGGCGACCCTCCGGGTGCTGGCGGAGCTCAACTCCTAGCGACACCCGGCTGTTACGGGTTTCAAACGCGCATTCGGGGCCAGACGGAAAGCATGTCCCCTCGATATCGCACTGGTTCCAACTCCGCAGGGACGGTCGTCGCGGTGATCGCGGACATCATGGCCGTCATCCTCGGACTGTGGATTCTGATGTACCTGTTGGACGCCAACCGCGCCAACGACCTGGTGCAGTTCGTCCATGACGCGGCCAACTGGCTCGCGAGCTGGTCCCGTGACCTGTTCACCTTCGACGAGGCGTGGGCGCGCGTGGT
>NZ_JBFAXA010000001.1:0-385044 GCF_040689265.1 Streptomyces sp. NPDC052012 | reverse complement strand
TCGCCGGCTACGGCCTGGCAGCCATCGTCTACCTCTTCATCGGCCACGCCATCGCCAACCGCCTCCGCCGCCACTGACCCGCTCCGCGGACTCCCCAACCCAGGCGGCAGCCCCCGGGGCCCCGCGCCACCTACCAGCTGGTCCCGTGACCCGGGGGTCTGGGGGTACCCCCCAGCGAACACAGCACCTTCGACGAGGCGTGGGCGCGCGTGGTCGCCGGCTACGGCCTGGCAGCCATCGTCTACCTCTTCATCGGCCACGCCATCGCCAACCGCCTCCGCCGCCACTGACCCGCTCCGCGGACTCCCGGACGAGGCGGAAACCCGCTCCAGAGCCCCCGATGCCGACTGGTCTCGTGACCCGGGGGTCCGGGGGCACCCCCCCAGCGAACACAGCACCTTCGACGAGGCGTGGACGCGCGTGGTCGCAGGTCGCGCGACCCGGGGGTCTGGGGCGCCGCCACTGAGCCCCGCGGGCTCAGGTGGTCTCGGTGCAGCAGTCCGGGTCCAGGCCCCGCGGCAGGTGGTCGCCGCCGAAGACCGCGCACGTGGCCTCGTGGCCGCCGAGGGCCGCGACCGCGAGGAGCAGGGAGCCCGCGGTCCATGTCGTCAGCTCTCGCGGCCAGATGGCGTCGTCCTCGAAGACGTAGCCCGTCCAGTACAGGCCGGTCTCCGGGTCCCGTAGGTGCTGGATCGACTGGAGTATGTCCAGCGCGCGGTCGGACTCGCCCATCGCCCACAGGGCCAGGGCGAGTTCGGCCGACTCGCCGCCGGTCACCCACGGGTTGGGGACCACGCAGCGCACGCCGAGGCCGGGGACGACGAAGCGGTCCCAGCCCTCCTCGATGCGTGCCTTGGCCTCCGCACCGGTCAGCGCGCCGCCCAGCACCGGGTAGTACCAGTCCATGGAGTAGCGGTCCTTGTCCAGGAACCGCTCCGGGTGGTGCCGTATCGCGTGCCGCAGCGCGCCCGCCGCCAACTCCCAGTCCGGCTGCGGCTCCTCGCGCTGCTCGGCGATGGCGAGCGCGCAGCGCAGCGCGTGGTGGATGGAGGAGGAGCCGGTGAGCAGCGCGTCCGCCGTGGCCGTGCCGTCGTCGTCGCGCCGCCAGCCGATCTGCCCGCCGGGCTGCTGGAGCCGCAGGACGAACTCCACCGCCGCGAACACGGCGGGCCACATGCGGTCCAGGAACGTGTCGTCGCCGGTGGAGAGGTAGTGGTGCCACACCCCCACGGCGATGTACGCGACGAAGTTGGTCTCCCGGCCCCGGTCGGTGACGTCGCACGGGTCGCCGTCGGCGTAGGCCGCGAACCAGGAGCCGTCGGGCTGCTGGTGCCGGGCCAGCCACAGGTATGCCCGCTCGGCGGCCTCGTGCTCACCGGCCGCGTCCAGCGCCATCGCGGCCTCGACATGGTCCCAGGGGTCGAGATGGTGACCCCGGAACCACGGGATCGCGCCGTCCGCCCGCTGTACCCCGAGGATGCCGCGCACGGTCGCGGCGGCCTGCCCGGCGGTCAGCACCCCGGGCAGGACCAGGTGTTCCGTGCGGGGAGTGGTCACGCGGCGTCCACCGGGGGCAGGTGCGGCTTGGTCGCGTACGCCACGAAGCTCTTGCCGATGAGCGGGTTCAGCGCCTGCTCGGCGACCCGGGTGGCCAGCGGCTTCTTCATGATGTCCCAGACCAGCAGCTTGTGGTACGCCCGCACCGGCAGCGCCTTGTCGTTGTCCACGCCGAACGCGCACTTCAGCCACCAGTACGGCGAGTGCAGCGCGTGCGCGTGATGCGTGCCGTACGGCTTCAGCCCTGCCTCACGGATCTTCGCCAGCAGTTCGTCCGCCTTGTAGATGCGGATGTGGCCGCCCTCGACCTCGTGGTAGGCGTCGGACAGCGCCCAGCACACCTTCTCGGGGCCGTAGCGGGGCACGGTGACGGCGATCCGGCCGCCCGGCTTGAGGACGCGGACCATCTCGGCGAGGACGCCCTTGTCGTCCGGGATGTGCTCCATCACCTCGGAGATGATCACGACGTCGAAGGACTCGTCGGGGAAGGGCAGCGCGAGCGCGTCGCCCTCCATGGCGGTGGCGCTGGCACCCTCCGGCGCCTCGCCGGCCTCCTTCATCGCCGCGAACCACTTGGCGACCTCGCGGATCTCGTCCGCGTTCTGGTCCAGCGCCACGACGCGCGCACCGCGCCGGTAGCACTCGAACGCGTGCCGGCCGGCTCCGCAACCGAGGTCCAGGACACGGTCGCCGGGGGCGAGCGGGAACCGGGAGAAGTCGACGGTCAGCACGTGGCCCTGCTTTCGGGGTGAGAAGAGGCGGTCACTTCCACGGGGGTGGTCGTCCGGGTGGGAGCCGTGGCCGGGGCCACGGAGCGGCCGGGAGGCAGGCCGGCGATCGCCTCGCGGTAGCGGGCCACCGTGCCCTCCGCGGCACGCGCCCACGTGAAGTGCCGTAGCACCCGCTCACGGCCCGCCGCGCCCAGTCGCCGTCTCAACTCGGCGTCGCCCAGCAGCCGGTTCAGCCCGGCGGCCAGCGCTCCCGCGTCACCGGGCGGTACGGCCAGGCAGGTCTCGCCGTCGCGTCCGGCGACCTCCGGGATCGCACCGCCGGTCGTGGCGAGCAGCGGCGTGCCCGTGGCCATGGCCTCGGCGGCGGGCAGCGAGAAGCCCTCGTACAGCGACGGCACGCAGGCGACCTGTGCCGAGCGCACGAGGTCGACCAGTTCGGCGTCGGAGATGCCCTTGACGAACTCGACGGCGCCCTCCAGCCCGTACCGCTCGATCGCCTGCGCGACGGGCCCCTCGGCGGGCCGCTTGCCGACGACGACGAGGTGGGCGCCGGGGTGCTCGACGCGCACCTTCGCCAGCGCCTCGACGAGGAACACCAGCCCCTTGAGCGGCACGTCCGCGCTGGACGTCGTGACGATCCGGCCCGGCACGACCGGCACGGACGCGTCCGGCGAGAACAGGTCGGTGTCGGCGCCGATGTGGACGACGTGGATCCGGTCCTGGCGTACGCCGAGGTGATCGACGATCTCCTGGCGGGAGGTGCCGGAGACGGTGAGCACGGACGGCAGCCGGCGGGCGACGCGCTTCTGCATCCGGGTGAAGGCGTACCAGCGGCGCACGGAGTACCGCCGCTGCCAGGTCTGGGCGGCGTCCAGCTCCAGCTGCCGGTCGACGGTGATGGGGTGGTGGATGGTGGTCACCAGGGGCGCGCCGATGTCGCCGAGCAGACCGTAGCCGAGGGTCTGGTTGTCGTGGACGACGTCGAAGTCGCCGCGGCGGGCGCGCAGATGGCGGCGGGCGCGCAGCGAGAAGGTGAGCGGCTCGGGGAAGCCGCCGGTCCACATCGTGCCGACCTCGAGTGCGTCGATCCAGTCGCGGTACTCGCCGCGCTTCGGGGTGCGGAAGGGGTCCGGCTGGCGGTAGAGGTCGAGGCTGGGCAGCTCGGTGAGGCTCAGACCGTCGTAGCCCTCGTCGAGGACGGGGTAGGGCTGGGCGCCGATGACCTCGACGCGGTGTCCGAGGCGGGCGAGTTCACGGGAGAGATGGCGTACGTAGACGCCCTGCCCGCCGCAGAACGGGTTTCCCTTGTAGGTGAGGAGTGCGATGCGCAGCGGTCGCAAGCCGTCGGCGGCACGGCCCTCGAAGGGCCCGGCCTGACTGGCCTCAGCGGTCACCCTGGGCCCCCTTCTCCCTGCACTGTCCCGCGAGACTACGACGGGACGCTAATCTAGAACAAGTTTCAGAGTTGATCGTTCGGAGACCTCGAATCTACCGGCAGGTAGGGGTGCTGTGAGCAGTGGATCAGGTGATTCACGCCACGGCGGACGGCGTGCCATGCTGTCTGATCACTCGCCCTCACCGACGGTCACGAAGCGGGCCCGCACCCGCGCGGACCGGCAGGGGCAAGACGGGCACAGCAGGCGGGACGGGCAAGGCAGGCAAGGCAGGCGGGACGAGCAGGGCAGGCAAGGGGAACAAGGTGGCAAAGACCGAAGCCGGCACCACACGGACCTCTCCGGCCTCGCCGCTCACCGAGCGGCAGGAGGCGCGCCGGCGCCGCATCCTGCACGCGACCGCCCAGCTGGCCAGCCGGGGCGGGTTCGACGCGGTGCAGATGCGGGAGGTCGCGGAGTCCTCCCAGGTGGCACTGGGGACCCTGTACCGCTACTTCCCGTCCAAGATCCACCTGCTGGTGGCGACGATGCAGGACCAGCTGGAGCACATGCACGGCACGCTGCGGAAGAAGCCGCCGGCCGGTGAGACCGCGGCCGAGCGGGTCGCGGAGACCCTGATGCGGGCGTTCCGCGCGCTGCAGCGCGAGCCGCATCTGGCCGATGCCATGGTGCGCGCGCTGACCTTCGCCGACCGCAGCGTGAGCCCGGAGGTCGACCAGGTCTCGCGTCAGACCACGGCGATCATCCTGGACGCGATGGGCCTGGAGGATCCCACCCCGGACCAGCTCTCCGCGGTCCGCGTCATCGAGCACACCTGGCACTCGGCGCTGATCACCTGGCTCTCGGGGCGCGCCTCCATCGCCCAGGTCAGGATCGACATCGAGACGGTGTGCCGGTTGATCGACCTGACGGACCCCCGTCACTAGCGAAAGTTTCGCCCACCGAATCTGGCTGAAGCCGTTCCATGCCTCCATGCACGGACGGTTGACCACCCCTGCGGCCCTTCGTATCGTCGGTGCACCCATTCGGAAACATGAGCGAAACTTTCGAGAGAAGGTGACATGCACATGATCTCCAGGTCTCTACCCGTCAGACCCTTACGGGCCGCCCTGAGCGCCGCCGCCACCGCCCTGCTCACCCTCACCGCCCTCGCCGCCCTCCCCCAGACCCCGGCCCACGCGGCCGACACCCTGGGCGCGGCGGCGGCCGAGAAGGGCCGCTACTTCGGCGCCGCGGTCGCCGCCAGCCACCTCGGCGAGGCACAGTACGCCGCCACACTGAACACCGAGTTCAATTCGGTGACCCCGGAGAACGAGATGAAGTGGGACGCGGTGGAGCGCACCCGCGACTCGTTCACCTTCGGCGCGGCCGACCAGATCGTGAACCACGCCCTCGGCCGCGGCATGAAGGTCCGCGGCCACACCCTGGTCTGGCACTCCCAGCTGCCCGGCTGGGTCGCGGGCCTCGGCGCCACGGAACTCCGCTCGGCGATGAACCACCACATCACCCAGGTCATGACCCACTACAAGGGCAAGATCCACTCCTGGGACGTGGTCAACGAGGCGTTCCAGGACGGCGGCAGCGGCGCCCGGCGCAGCTCGCCCTTCCAGGACAAGCTCGGCGACGGCTTCATCGAGGAGGCGTTCCGCACGGCCCGCGCGGCCGACCCCGACGCCAAGCTCTGCTACAACGACTACAACACCGACGGCGTCAACGCGAAGAGCAATGCCGTCTACGCCATGGTCCGGGACTTCAAGGCGCGGGGCGTGCCGATCGACTGCGTGGGCTTCCAGTCCCACTTCAACAGCGCCTCCCCGGTCCCCTCCGACTACCGGGCCAACCTCCAGCGCTTCGCCGACCTCGGCGTCGAGGTGCAGATCACCGAGCTGGACATCGAGGGCTCGGGCACGGCCCAGGCGACGAACTACGGCAATGTCGTGCGGGCCTGTCTCGCGGTGACGCGCTGCACCGGCATCACGGTGTGGGGCATCCCGGACAAGTACTCGTGGCGGGCGAGCGGAACGCCCCTGCTGTTCGACGACAACTACAACAAGAAGCCCGCCTACCACGCCGTACTGAGCGCACTCGGCGGCTCCACCGACCCCGGCGGCCCCGGCAACCCGGGCGCGACCTGCACCGCCACCTACACCACGGCGGAGGACTGGGGCAGCGGCTACAACGGCAAGGTCACCATCACGGCGGGCAGTTCACCGATCAGTGCCTGGAGCGTGAACGTCACCATGACACCTCCGCAGAAGGTCGTCGCCGTCTGGAACGGCGCGGCAGGCTGGGACACCTCCGGGAACGTCATGACGGTCCGCTCCACCCACAACGGCACCCTGCAGCCCGGCACTTCGACGACGTTCGGCTTCACGGCCCAGCGCAACGGCACCAGCACACCCCCGCAGCTGAGCGCCTGCACCGCCTCCTGACCACCCACCCCCGGCCGGCCCGCACCCCCGCCGACGGGTGCGGGCCGGCCCTCGCCCGCCGCACTACTCCTCGGGCGGGAACACCGGCTCCCCGCTGTCCAGCAGGGTGATGACGATGGCCTCGACGGGGCAGTTCTCGGCCGCGGTGAGGATGTGTTCGTCGGCGTCGGTCCGGTCGGCGGTGGGACGGGACTGGCGGGCGGGGTCGAGGCGGAAGGCGCGCGGGGCGTGGTGGACGCAGGTGGCGGAGCCGATGCACACGGCCCGGTCGACCTGCACGTGCCAGCGGTCGCCCGTCCCGGCGCCCGGATTCGCCCGCGCGGGAGACGCGCCCATCCTCAGCCCTCCCCTCCCGGCGGCAGATGGATCATCTTGTGCTCCAGGTACTCGCCATAGCCCTCGGGGCCGAACTCCCGGCCGATTCCGGAGTTCTTGTAGCCGCCGAACGGGCCGAGCATGTCGAGGCTGAAGGTGTTGACCGAATAGGTGCCGGTGCGGACCTGGCGGGCGATCTCGATGCCGTGCTCGGTGTCGGCCGTCCAGACGCTGCCGCTCAGGCCGTAGTCCGAGTCGTTGGCGATCTTCAGCGCGTCGGGCTCGTCGTCGTAGGGGAGCAGGCAGATCACCGGGCCGAAGATCTCCTCGCGGGCGATGCGCATGCTGTTGTCGACGTCGCCGAAGAGGGTCGGCTCCACGTACCAGCCGTGGTCCAGGCCGGCCGGGCGTCCGCCCCCCGTGAGGATCTTGGCGCCCTCCTCCTGGCCGATGCGGACGTAGTCGAGGCTGCGCCGCCGCTGCCGCTCGGCCACCAGCGGGCCCACCTGCGTGGCCGGGTCCAGCGGGTCGCCGACGACCAGCGCGCTCGCGGCGGCCGCGAGGGCGTCGGCGAACTCGTCGTAGCGGGACCGGGGCAGCAGGATGCGGGTCTGGGCCACGCACGCCTGCCCGTTGTTCATCCAGGCCGCCGGCACGATCCCGGCGACCGTCGCCTCCACCTCCGCGTCCGGCAGCACCACGGCGGCCGACTTGCCGCCCAGCTCCAGCGTCACCCGGGTCAGGTTCCGCGCGGCCACCTCCATCACGCGCCGGCCCGCCGCGACCGAACCGGTGAACGCCACCTTGTCGACGCCGGGGTGCCCGACCAGATACTCGCTGACCTCCCGGTCGGCGGGCAGGATCGACAGCACGCCCTCGGGCAGCCCGGCCTCCGTTGCGATCTCCCCCAGCAGATAGGCGTCCAGGGGCGCCTCGGGCGACGGCTTGAGCACCACCGTGCAGCCGGTGAGCAGCGCGGGCGCGAGCTTCGCGGCGGCCACGAACTGCGGGACGTTCCAGGGCACGACGGCGGCGACGACCCCGACGGGCTCCCGCCGCACCAGGATCCGGCCCAGCACACCGTCCCGCGTCTCCTCGTGCGCGAAGCCCCGCGCGACCGTGATCGCCGCGTCCCACACCATCACCGCGCCGAGCGCCTGCGCGAGCACGCTCCAGGAGTACGGCGATCCGTTCTCGGACGAGATCAGCCGCGCGATCTCGTCGTGCCGGGCGGCGATGCCGTCCTTGATCCGGCCGACGACCTCGATCCGCTCGGCGAGGCTCGTCCGCGGCCAGGGCCCTTCGTCGAAGGCCCGCCGTGCCGCCGCCACCGCCCGGTCCACATCCGCGGCCGACGCGTGCGGCACCCGCCCGATGACCTCCTCGGTGTGCGGGGAGATCACCTCGATGACCTCGCGGCCCAGGGGATCGGTCAACTCCCCGCCGATGAACAGCTGTCCGTGTTCCACGAGCTCGGTCATGGCCGACCGCCTCCCCGGGAGCCGCGTCTCTGACGCATCATCAGATACTGGCACTGATACCAGTTCCGGTCACCACAGTCCACGGGCGGGGAGCGGCGAGGGCTGGGGAAAGTCGTCCGGGGCTACCGTCGAAACGCGTTCTAGTTATAGTGGCCTGGCCGGAACCCGGCGACGACGGGGGTACCCATGGCGCAGGCGTACGACCACGGCGGCGGCGTCCGTTCGCTCCGGGTGCCCATCCCGGACAACCCGCTCGGCCACACGCTGGTCCACGTCCTCGACACCGACGCGGGGCCCGTCCTGATCGACACCGGCTGGGACGACCCGGCCGCCTGGACCACCCTGACCGAGGGCCTGACCGCCTGCGGCACCTCGGTCACCGAGATCCACGGCGTGGTCGTCACCCACCACCACCCCGACCACCACGGTCTGTCCGGGAAGGTCCGCGAGGCATCCGGTGCCTGGATCGCGATGCACCCGGCGGACACCGCCGTCGTCCGCCGCACCCGCGAGGCCCCGCCCGAGCGCTGGTTCTCCTACATGGCCGACAGACTCACCGCCGCCGGCGCGCCCGAGACCCACGTGGCCCCCCTGCGCACGGCCACCGGCCGCCGCACCCTCCCCGGCCTCGCCCCCGCCCTCCCCGACCGCGAGATCGTCCCCGGCGAACTCCTCGATCTGCCGGGCCGCCGCCTGCGCGCCGTCTGGACCCCGGGCCACACCCCCGGCCACGTCTGCCTGCACCTGGACGAGGAACACCCGGGCGGTCTCCCGGGCAGCGGCCGCCTGTTCTCCGGCGACCACCTGCTCCCCGGCATCACCCCGCACATCGGCCTCTACGAGGACCCCGACGACGCCACCCCCACCGACCCCCTCGGCGACTACCTCGACTCCCTCGAACGCGTCGCCCGCCTCTCCCCCGCCGAGATCCTCCCCGCCCACCAGCATCCCTTCACCGACGCCCCCGCCCGAGTCGCCGGTCTCCTCGCCCACCACGCCGCCCGCCTCGCCGGCCTGCTGGCCCTCCTCACCACCCCGCTCACCCCCTGGCAACTGGCGGAACGCATGACGTGGAACCGCCCCTGGCCGCAGATCCCCCCTTCCTCCCGCACCATCGCCGTCTCGGAGGCCGAGTCCCACCTGCGGCGCCTGGTCAAGCTGGGGCAGGCGGAGGCGGTGCCGGGCAGCGATCCGGTGACGTACGTGGCGGTGTGACCCCGGCGAGGGCCGAGGGTGAGGCACCCCACCCGGCCGTCTCCCTACGTGCGGGTAAAGTGGCGGCGTCGTCATCACGCCGTACGGGGGGAAGCCGGTGCAATTCCGGCGCTGACCCGCAACCGTGAGCCGTCCCTCGGGACGGTCAGCCGGAATGCCCCGGACGGATCGTGACCGGCTCACGTGCCCGGCAGTCCGCCGGAGCACGGCACCGTCGAGGTATACGGAGCCGAGCCGCCGGGGTCTCCCCTGCCGCCCAGCTCCCTGCACCGGCACCAAAGGGAGAGAGGCACCCGCCGATCATGAACGTCCGCCGCAGCGCAGCGGTCCTGGCCGCCGTCGCCGTGATCGGCGCCGCCACCCCGGCCGCCGCCGACTCGTCCCCGTCCCCCGAGCCGTCGAAGGCCCTCCCCTCCGCCCTGTACGGCGACAGCGACCCGCAGTACGACGGCGTCTGGCGCCAGTCGCTCGCCCTGCTCGCCCAGGACACGGCCGGTGTCGAGCCGCCTAAGGCGGCCGTGGACTGGCTGGTCGGCCAGCAGTGCGCCGACGGCTCGTTCGCCCCCTACCGGGCCGACACCGCGAAGGCGTGCGACGCGAAGACGATGGTCGACACCAACCAGACCGGCGCCGCCGTCCAGGCTCTCGCCGCGCTCGGCGGCCACGACGCGGTGACCGACAAGGCCGTCGACTGGCTCAAGTCCGTCCAGAACAAGGACGGCGGCTGGGGTTACGCGGCGGGCGGCGCGAGCGACACCAACTCCACGTCCGTCGTCATCGGCGCGCTCGCCGCCGCCGGCGAGCAGCCGGCCGAGGTGAGGAAGAACGGCAAGTCCCCCTACGACGCCCTGCTGAAGCTGGCGCTGCCCTGCGAGGGCGACGGCGCGGGCGCGTTCGCCTTCCAGCCCGACAAGAAGGGCAAGCTCGTCGCCAACGGGGACGCCACCGCGGCCGGAGTGCTCGGCTCGCTCGGCAAGGGTCTGGTCGTCGAGCCCGGCACGTCGGGTACGGCGAAGGCCTCCTGCAAGAAGGCCGACAGCCCGGAGCAGGCCGCCGCGAACGGCGCCGCCCACCTCACGGACGCGCTGGCGAAGGACGGTCACCTCGTCTCCGCGCTCGGCGGCTCAGAGCAGCCCGACTACGGCAACACCGCGGACGCGGTGGTCGCGCTCGCCGCGCAGGGCGCCGTCGAACCGGCGAAGAAGTCCCTGGCCTGGCTGGAGAAGAACTCCGGCGACTGGGCGGCCCAGAGCGGCCCCGCCGCCTTCTCCCAGCTGATCCTCGCCGCCCACGCGACGGGCGCGGACCCGCGCGACTTCGGCGGGGCGGACCTGGTGAAGCAGCTGACGGCGACGGGTCCCTCCGGGGACTCCGCGCAGACGAAGGACAAGGCCGGCGACTCGGCCTCCGAATCCGACTCCGACTCGGACTCCGGTTTCGGGGTGTGGTGGTACGTCGGCGTGTGCCTGATCGCCGGCATCGGCATCGGCTTCCTGATCAGCGGCCGCGGGAAGAGGCAGCAGCCGTGATCCGCCGGGCCCTGCCGCTGTTCCTGGCCGCGCTCCTGCCCGTACTGGCGGGAGCGGGCCAGGCCCAGGCCGCCGGTTACCGCTACTGGTCGTTCTGGGAGCGCGACGGCGAGCAGTGGACGTACGCCACGCAGGGCCCGTCCACCACCCGCCCCTACGACGGCGACGTCCAGGGCTTCCGCTTCTCCGTCAGCGAGAACTCCGCGGACGCGGCGAAGCCACGAGGCACCGCCGGCTTCGACACGATCTGCGCGAAGACCCCGGCGAAGGACGGCACGAAGCGCGTGGCCCTGGTCATCGACTTCGGCACCGCGGCCGACGCCCCGTCGGGCGAACGACCGCCGGCGCACCGCACGGCGTGCGCACAGGTCTCCGAGGACGCCACCACCGCCGATGCCCTGGCCTCGGTCGCCAAGCCCCTCCGCTACAACACCAACGCGCTGCTGTGCGCGATAGCGGGGTACCCGGAGAAGGGCTGCGGGGAGCAGGTGTCGAGCGGCGACACGAAGCAGACCCCGGCGAAGGAGAAGCCCGCCTCGGACAGCGGCCCTTCACTGGGCCTGATCGCCGGAATCGGAGCGGTCGCCCTCCTGGGAGCAGCAGCCCTCTGGCAGACCCGCCGCCGCAACCGGAATGTCTGACGCACGCAGCTGCGGGCAGTCGTGCCGCTGGGGCGGCACGGGTGGGCGCAGCGGCACCCTGCCAGCGCCGGCAAGCGTCCCCACCCCCGCCCAGCCCCCACGCACCCGCACCCAACTCCACCCCGGCGCCTGGTGGCTCTGGTCCCTCTCCCTCGGCACCGCAGCCACCCGCACCACCAACCCCCTCCTCCTCACCCTCCTCATCACCGTCTCGGCGTACGTCGTGGCCACCCGCCGCCCCGACGCCCCCTGGGCCCGCTCCTACGGCGCCTTCGTCAAGCTCGCCCTCGCCGTCCTCCTCATCCGCCTCCTCTTCGCGGTCGTCCTCGGCTCCCCCATCCCCGGCACGCACGTGCTCCTCACCCTCCCCGAAGTCCCCCTCCCTGACTGGGCGCAGGGCATCCGCCTCGGCGGCAGGGTCACCGCCGAGGCCCTCACGTACGCGCTCTACGACGGCCTGAAGCTCGCCACCCTCCTCATCTGCGTCGGTGCCGCGAACGCCCTCGCCAACCCCTCCCGCCTCCTGAAGTCCCTCCCCGGCGCGCTGTACGAGATGGGCGTGGCGGTCGTCGTGGCCCTCACCTTCGCGCCGAACCTCATCGCCGACGTCCAGCGCCTGCGCGCCGCCCGCCGCCTGCGCGGCCGTCCCGACAAGGGCATCCGGGGCCTGCTGCACGTGGGCCTGCCCGTCCTGGAGGGCGCCCTGGAGCGTTCCGTCGCGCTCGCCGCCGCGATGGACGCCCGCGGTTACGGCCGCACCGCCCAGGTCCCGCCCGCGGTCCGCCGTACCACCGCCGCCCTCACGCTCGGCGGTCTGCTCGGCGTCTGCGCGGGAACGTACGGGCTGCTCACGGCCGCGGGTGCCACGTACGGCATCCCCGTTCTCCTCGCCGGTCTCACCGCGGCCCTCGCGGGTCTGTGGCTCGGCGGCCGGCGCTCCCCGCGCACCCGGTACCGCCCGGACCGCTGGGACGTACGCGCCTGGCTGGTCGCCGGTTCCGGTGCGGCCGTAGCGGCCCTGCTCGCGCTCGCCGCCGCCCGCGATCCGGCGGCGCTGCACCCCGGAGTGGTCCCGCTCGTCGCTCCCGCCCTCCCCCTCTGGCCCGCGGCGGCCGTCCTGATCGGCCTGCTCCCCGCCTTCGTCGCCCCCGCCCCCGAGGACACCCGGAACACCGGGAACACCCGCAAGGAGCCGTCGTGATCCGCTTCGAGAACGTGTCGGTGACGTACGACGGCGCGAGCGAACCCACCGTCCGGAACGTCGACTTCGAGGTCCCGGAGGGCGAACTCGTCCTCCTCGTCGGCCCGTCCGGTGTCGGCAAGTCGACCGTGCTGGGCGCGGTCAGCGGTCTCGTCCCGCACTTCACCGGCGGCACCCTGCACGGCAGGGTCACGGTCGCCGGCCGCGACACCCGCACCCACAAGCCGCGTGAACTCGCCGATGTCGTCGGCACGGTGGGCCAGGATCCGCTGTCCCACTTCGTGACGGACACGGTGGAGGACGAACTCGCCTACGGCATGGAGTCGTTGGGCCTCGCCCCGGACGTGATGCGCCGCCGCGTCGAGGAGACCCTGGACCTGCTGGGCCTCGCCGATCTGCGCGACCGCCCCATCGCCACGCTGTCCGGCGGCCAGCAGCAGCGCGTCGCCATCGGCTCGGTCCTCACCCCGCACCCCCGGGTCCTGGTCCTGGACGAGCCGACGTCCGCCCTCGACCCCGCGGCGGCCGAGGAGGTCCTGGCGGTCCTCCAGCGCCTCGTCCACGACCTGGGTACGACGGTCCTCATGGCCGAACACCGCCTGGAGCGCGTCGTCCAGTACGCCGACCAGGTCGCCCTGCTCCCGGCCCCGGGCGAGCCCCCGCTCCTGGGCACCCCGGCGGAGGTCATGGCCGTCTCCCCCGTGAGCCCGCCGGTGGTGGACCTCGGCCGCCTCGCTGGCTGGTCCCCGCTGCCGCTGACGGTCCGCGACGCCCGCCGCCGTGCGGCCCCGCTGCGGGAACGCCTCGCGGACCGGCAGCAGCCGCGCGAGGAGACCGCAGCCTCCACGCGGTCTCCCGCCCGCAGGCGTCTGTTCGCAGGCCGCACGTCCGGCGCCCCCGCCACCGCCCCCGTCGCCGAGGTCCGCTCCCTCGCCGTCCGCCGCGACCGCGTCCAGGCCCTGCGCCACATCGACCTGACCGTCGCTCCCGGCGAGACGATCGCCCTCATGGGCCGCAACGGCGCCGGGAAGTCGACCCTGCTCGGCGCGCTGGTCGGCCTGGTCGCACCCTCCTCCGGCTCGGTCCGCACCGGAGACGCGGTCCCGCACCGGACCCGCCCCCGTGACCTGGTGCGCCGCGTGGGCCTGGTCCCGCAGGAGCCGCGCGATCTGCTGTACGCCGACACGGTGGCCGCCGAGTGCTCCGCCGCCGACCGGGACGCGGGCGCCGAGCCGGGCACCTGCCGCGCGCTGCTGTCGGAACTGCTGCCGGGCGTGGCCGACGACACCCACCCTCGCGATCTGTCCGAGGGCCAGCGTCTGACCCTCGCCCTCGCGGTCGTCCTCACGGCCCGGCCGCCCCTGCTCCTGCTGGACGAACCGACCCGCGGCCTCGACTACGCGGCGAAGGCCCGCCTGGTCACCCTCCTGCGCGGCCTGGCCACGGAGGGTCACGCGATCGTCCTGGCCACGCACGACGTGGAGCTGGCCGCGGAGCTCGCGCACCGGGTCGTCCTGATCGCCGAGGGCGAGGTGATCGCGGACGGTCCGGCGGCGGAGGTGGTCGTCGCGTCCCCGTCCTTCGCCCCGCAGGTCGCCAAGATCCTCGCCCCGCAGCAGTGGCTCACGGTGAGCCAGGTACGGGAGGCCCTGCGGTGACCGATCGCCAGGCCCGAGCCATCCGACTGGGCCCCCGCTCACTGGCGGCGCTGGCCCTGGTGAGCGCGGTGGGCGTGGCCGGGTTCTCCTGGCCCTTCCTCGCCCCGCCCGCCTCCACCCTCAACGCGCACGCCCAGGACGCGCCGTGGCTGTTCGCGGGTCTGCTGGTGCTGCTGGTCGCGGTGGTGGCGGCGACGATCTCGGAGTCGGGCCTCGGGCCGAAGGCGGTGGCGATGCTGGGCGTCCTCGCCGCCACGGGTGCCGCTCTGCGGCCCATCGGTGCGGGCACGGCGGGCCTGGAGCCGATGTTCTTCCTCATGGTCCTCAGCGGCAGGGTCCTCGGCCCGGGTTTCGGCTTCGTCCTCGGTTCGCTCACGATGTTCGCGTCCGCGCTGCTCACGGGCGGGGTGGGGCCCTGGCTGCCGTTCCAGATGCTGGCGATGGGCTGGTTCACGATGGGCGCGGGCCTGCTGCCGGGCCCGGACCGTCTGCGGGGCCGCGCGGAGGTGTGGATGCTCGCGGCGTACGGCTTCCTGGCGGCCTTCGCGTACGGCACGGTGATGAACATGGCGGGCTGGCCCTTCATGTCGGCCCTGGCCTCGAACATCGCCTTCGACCCGGACGCGTCGCCGCCCGCCAACCTGGCCCGCTTCCTCGCCTACTGCCTGGCGACGTCCCTCGGGTGGGACCTGGGCCGGGCCGTGGTCACGGTCGCGCTGACGCTGGCGCTCGGCACGCCTGTGCTGAAGGCACTACGCAGAGCCACCCGGCGCGCCGCCTTCGAGGCGCCGGTCACATTCGCGGACCCCGCCCAGGTGAAGCGCCCCACATGACGCGGGTCACGTACGAAGCAGGCTCGTAGTCAGGGCCCTTGGGCCCGTGGGGCACAGCAGCGGACGAGCTCCGCTCATGCGACGAGCGCTAGTAAAAGGGACCTTTGCGGACACTTCCGCCGCCTGCTTGTCTGGACGACGTCGCCAGGCGCCGACGTGCCCACCAGGGCCGCGGCGCCGACGCATGCCCCCGCCGCACTCATGACTCGTGCGGCACCGGCATGCCGCGACCATCCTGCTTCCGACCGAAAGGCCGCCTGTGTCCGCCGCTTCCTTCCTCCGCACCCTCGCCGCCCCGAAGAAGGCCCTCGCCGGTACCGCCCTCGCCGCCGTCACGTGCGGCACGCTGATCGCCGCGGCTCCCGCGCACGCCGCGACGACCGGGGCCTCCTCGGCCCAGGCGACCGCGAAGAAGATGATCGGCAACTCGGCCCAGTTCCAGTGCTTCTCGAACATCGTCCAGCACGAGAGCGGCTGGAACCCGACCGCCACCAACGCCTCCAGCGGTGCGTACGGCCTGGTCCAGGCGCTCCCCGCCTCGAAGATGGCCTCGGCCGGCTCCGACTGGAAGACCAACCCCGCCACGCAGATCAAGTGGGGCCTGAACTACATGAACGAGCGCTACGGCAGCCCGTGCGACGCGTGGAAGTTCTGGCAGGCCAACAACTGGTACTGAGCCGGCTCCCCACCCCCTGATACCGAAGGCGGCGCCCCCCAGATCCCCGGGGGCGCCGCCTTCGCCGTGCCGTCAGGACACG
The DNA here is from genome assembly GCF_040689265.1 of Streptomyces sp. NPDC052012. NCBI lineage: Bacteria > Bacillati > Actinomycetota > Actinomycetes > Kitasatosporales > Streptomycetaceae > Streptomyces > Streptomyces sp. NPDC052012. The sequence continues at coordinate 369,299 of NZ_JBFAXA010000001.1, read as the reverse complement.
CTCACCAGGAGTTCCTTGACGCCGTTGATCCAGGCGGAGCGCAACCGCCGCGGGTCACCGACGAGGCGTAGTCCCGGCATCGCGTCCGCGATCGCGTTGAAGATCAGGTCGATCTCCAGGACGGCCAGGGACTTGCCGAGGCAGTAGTGGGGGCCGCCGCCGCCGAAGCCCAGGTGGGGGTTGGGGTCGCGGGTGATGTCGAAGGCGTCCGGGGCGGTGAAGACCTCGGGGTCGTGGTTGGCGGAGGAGTAGAACAGGCCGACCCGGTCGCCCTTGCGGATCGTCTTGCCGCCCAGCTCCGTGTCCTGCGTCGCCGTGCGCTGGAAGGCGGCCACCGGCGTCGCCCAGCGCACGATCTCCTCCGCCGTGGTCGCCGGCCGCTCCCTCTTGTACAGCTCCCACTGGTCCGGGTGCGTGAGCAGCGCGTGCATCCCGTGCGTGATGGCGTTGCGCGTCGTCTCGTTGCCGGCCACTGCCAGCAGCAGCACGAAGAAGCCGAACTCGTCGCTGCTGAGGTTCCCCTCGTCCTCCGCCGCCACCAGCCGCGTGACGATGTCCTGCGCCGGACACCGCTTCCGCTCGGCCGCCATGTTCATCGCGTACGCGAGGATCTCGGCGGCCGACTGCGCGCCGATCTCGGCCGTGACGGCGTACTCCGGGTCGTCGTACGAGATCATCTTGTTGGACCAGTCGAAGATCTTGCCCCGGTCCTCCTGCGGTACCCCGATCAGCTCGGCGATCGCCTGCAGGGGCAGCTCGCAGGCCACCTCGGTGACGAAGTCGAACGGCCCTGAGCGCGTCCGCGCCCCCTCCACGATCGCGACCGCCCGCGCCCGCAACCGCTCCTCCAGCGCACGGATCGCCCGGGGAGTGAACCCGCGCTGCACGATCTGCCGCACCCGCGTGTGCTCCGGCGGGTCCATGTTGAGCATGATGAACCGCTGCGCGTCGATCGCGTCGCGCTCGATGTCCTCGTTGAAGCGGATGATCGCCGTGTTCTCGTACGACGAGAACAGCTCGGGGTGCGTGGAGACGTACTTGACGTCGGCGTGCCGGGTCACGGCCCAGTACCCCTCGTCCCGGAAGCCGGCCACTCCGGCCGGCTGGGCGACCCAGCACACCGGCTCGGCCCGGCGCAGCTCGGCGAACTCCGGCAGGGGCACGCGGCGGTGCAGCACATCGGGGTCGGTGAAGTCGAACCCGTCGGGGAGCGCTGGACAGGGCATGGTCACTCCAGCAGCGTCGGTTTTTGACGGCTCATCAGTTACGGAGCTGGGGGGACCGTAGTAACGAGTTCTACAACCCGCAAGGGACGGACCGCGGCCAATTGCCCGCCTTTCTGGGGCGGATCACGACCTCAGCCGCTGCACGACCCTTGCGGCACCGGCCTCCGAGTCAGCAGACTGCCCACAGAACTAGAACGCGTACTAGTTCCGGGTACTAGTTTGCGGAGAGGACCCCCCATGGCCGCGGAGCCCGTGATCGTCGAAGCCGTACGCACCCCCATCGGCCGGCGCGGCGGCGCGCTCGCCAACCTCCACCCCGCCTACCTCCTGGGCGAGACCTACCGCGAGCTCCTGGGTCGCACCGGCATCCCCGCCGACTGCGTGGAACAGATCGTCGGCGGCACGGTCACCCACGCCGGCGAGCAGTCCATGAACCCGGCGCGCACGGCCTGGCTGACGATGGGCCTGCCGTACGAGACGGCGGCGACGACGGTCGACGCGCAGTGCGGGTCCTCCCAGCAGGCGTCCCACATGACCGCGAACATGATCGCGGCAGGGGTGATCGACGTGGGCATCTCGTGCGGCGTGGAGTCGATGTCGCGGGTGCCCCTGGGATCGGCCTCCAGGCACGGGCCGGGCAAGCCCTTCCCCGACGAGTGGAACGTCGACCTTCCGAACCAGTTCGAGGCGGCGGAGCGCATCGCGCGCCACCGGGGCCTCACGCGTGAGCACGTGGACCGGCTGGGCCTGCTCTCCCAGGAGCGGGCGGCGCACGCCTGGGCGGAGGAACGCTTCAAGCGGGAGACCTTCGCCGTCCAGGTCCCGACGACGGAGGAGGAGCAGCACGCCGGTCAGGGCATGTGGCGCCTCGTGGACCGGGACGAGGGCCTGCGCGACACGTCCATGGAGGCGCTGGCGGGCCTGAAGCCGGTGATGCCGACAGCGGTGCACACGGCGGGCAACTCCTCCCAGATCTCGGACGGCGCGGCGGCGATCCTGTGGGCGTCGAAGCGGATGGCTCGCGCGTTGAAGCTGAAGCCGAGGGCACGGATCGTCGCCCAGGCCCTGGTCGGCTCAGACCCCCACTTCCACCTGGACGGCCCGATCGACGCGACCAACGCGGTGCTGGGCCGGGCCGGGATGACCCTCCGGGACATCGACCTGGTGGAGATCAACGAGGCGTTCGCGTCGGTGGTGCTGAGCTGGGCGCAGGTCTTCGACCAGGACCTGGAGAAGGTGAACGTGAACGGCGGTGCGATCGCGCTGGGCCACCCGGTGGGGGCGACGGGGGCGCGATTGATCACTACGGCGCTTCATGAACTGGAGCGCGCGGACAAGGAGTTCGCGTTGATCACGATGTGCGCGGGGGGTGGGCTGGCCACCGGCACGATCATTCAGCGGTTGTAGCCGTCCAGCTCAGTCTCGTAGTCCTCGCTGTAGACGACGAGGCGGGACAGCACCCCACGCCGGTGCCGTACTTCACGGTGACTTTTCAGCGCCCTCCAGGTAAACGCCCGCGCCCCGTTCCACGTCTACCTCACCGTGCCCCCTGCCGACCTCGCCCTCGCCACCCAGCAAGCGGACCCGGCCGACACCCTCCAGCGGAACCACCCCCTCCGCAGCTTTCTCCGACGCCACCGCGTTCCTCTCCTCGCCACCCTCCCCGTCCTCCCCCTCTACGCGGTCTGGTGGGCCTTCCTCGCCACCGGCGGCGGCGATCTCGCGGCCCAAGAAGCCTGGGCCGGGTTCGCCGAACGGCACGGGGACTCCGCGTACAACCTCTTCTGGTACGGCGGGATGCACACGGCCAACTACAGCCTCGTCTCGCCGTACTTGATGGCCGCCCTCGGTGTCCGTACCATCACCGTCGCCTCAGGGATCGCCGCCTCCTGGATCGCCGGCGTCCTCGTCCGCCGTACCGGGGTCCGAAGACCCCTCGGCCCCGCCCTCCTCGCCTCGCTCGCCCTGTGGTGCAACGTCGCCTCCGGGCGGACCACCTTCGCCCTCGGGGTCGCCTTCGGGCTCGCGGCCGCTCTTCATCTCGTCCGGGACGTCAGGGGCGCGCGGCTCGTCCTCGCCGGCGCCTACGCCGCCCTCGCCACCATGGCGTCCCCGGTCGCCGGGCTGTTCCTCGCGGTCGTCGGCGCCGGGTTCCTGCTCAGCGGCCGCCGGCACACCGCCTCCGCGCTGGTCCTCACCCTGCCGCCCGCCGCCGTCGTCGGCACGACCAGCCTGTTCTTCCCCTTCAGCGGCGAGCAGCTCATGCCCGCCTCCCGGATATGGCCGCCCGTCCTCCTCGGTCTCGCGATCACCGCCCTCGCCCCGCGCACCTGGACGGTCGCCCGGTGGAGCGGCGCCGTCTACGCCGCCGGGACCGTCCTCGCGTATCTCGTCCCCTCCCCCATCGGCACGAACATCGAGCGCTTCGCCGAGTACGCCGCCCCCGTCGTCCTCCTCACCGCACTCCTCGCCCAGCCGTCCTTGCGTACGCCACGCACCCGACCGCTGCGCCGTACCCTCCTCGTCGCCGTCCTCGTCTTCTCCGTCGCCTGGCTCGGCAAGAAGACCGCAGACGACCTCGCCGTGTCGACCACCGTGCCCGCCTGGGCCGCGCACACCCACGGCGTCGTCCGCGCCCTCGACGGGCTGGGCGCCGACCGCTCCCGTGTCGAGGTCGTGCCCGCCCGCAACCACCGCGAGGCGACGCTGCTCGCCCCGCACGTCCCGCTCGCCCGCGGCTGGAACCGTCAGCTCGACATGGAACGGGCCCGGCTCTTCTACGACGGGTCCTTCTCCGCCCACACCTACCGCGCATGGCTGGACCGCTGGGCGGTCGGGTTCGTCGTCCTGCCGAACGGCAAGCCCGACGGGTTCGCCGAGGAGGAGGCCCGGCTGATACGGGACAGCCGCACCCGGCCCGACTGGCTCCTGCCGGTGTGGCACGACGCGCACTGGCAGGTGTTCCGGGTCCGCGACGCCGTGCCCCTCGTCTCCGCCCCCGGCACCGTCGTCCGCACCTCCGGTGCCGAGGTCGTGCTGCGGGTGTCCCGGCCCGGGGAGGTGACCGTGCGGATCGCCTACTCGCCCTGGCTGCGCAGCGACGGCGGGTGTCTGAGCCGCGCGGGCGAGTTCACCCGGCTCACCGTGCCCGCGCCGGGCGAGTACCGGATCAGCTCGGAGTACGGTCCTTCTCCGGCACCGCCCGCTCGCTGCTGAGCTCGGCCGCGGCCGTGACCGTCCGGGCGCGCGGCCCCTGCAGCACGTACGTCAGGGCGAAGCCGGCGCCGACGACGACCGCACCGCCCGCCGCGTCCAGGATCCAGTGGTTGCCGGTGGCCACGATCGCGGCGGCCGTGAACAGGGGGTGGAGCAGGCCCAGCGCCTTCATCCACACCTTCGGCGCGACGATCGCGATGACCACCCCGCACCACAGCGACCACCCGAAGTGCAGCGACGGCATCGCCGCGTACTGGTTGGTGAGGGCCGTCAGTGTGCCGTAGTCGGGCTGGGTGAAGTCCTGCACGCCGTGCACCGTGTCGATGATGCCGAGCTCCGGCATCAGGCGCGGCGGCGCGAGCGGGTAGAGCCAGAAGCCGACGAGGGCGAGCAGGGTGGCGAAGCCGAGGCTCGCGCGGGCCCAGCGGTAGTCGACGGGGCGCCGCCAGTACAGCAGGCCGAGGACGGTCAGCGGCACGACGAAGTGGAACGACGTGTAGTAGAAGTCGAAGAACTCCCGCAGCCAGCCGATCTTCACCACGGCGTGGTTGACCGCGTACTCGATGTCGAGGTGGAGGAAGCGTTCGAGGTCGAGGATCTGGTGGCCGTGCTCCTCCGCGCGTGCCCGTCCGGCCGAGTTGCTGCCGCCGGTCGCCGCGAGCCGCACCTTGGCGTACGCCGCGTACGTCACGCGGATCAGCAGCAGCTCGAGCAGCAGGTTCGGGCGGGTCAGCACCCTGCGCAGGAACGGCAGCAGCGGGATCCAGGAGAAGCGGGCCGGGACCGGGGCGGCGTACCGCGTGGGGATCGGCGAGCGGTAGTACTCCGAGGTGCGGGACAGGAACGGTACGGCCGTGGCGGCGGCCAGCGCGGCGAGCAGGACGACGTTGTCGCGCAGCGGGTACAGCACCGCCATGTTCGGCAGCATCATCTTGGCGGGCAGCGTCATCACCAGGACGACGGCGACGGGCCACACCGGCCGGTCGGAGGCGCGCCGCCCGACCCGTCCGACGACGGTGAGCAGCACCCACAGCAGCTGGTGCTGCCAGGCGGTCGGGGAGACGACGATGACGGCGCAGCCGGTGATGCCGACCGCGAGCAGCAGCTGGCCGTCGCGGGCGTAGCGCACGGCGCGTCTGACAGCCAGCGCGGCGACGGTCGCGCCGAGCAGCAGGAAGAGGCCGATCTCCACGGTGCCTTCGAGGCCGAGGCGGAGCAGGGCGCCGTGCAGGGACTGGTTGGCGAGGTCGTCGGCGCGTCCGCCGAGGCCGACGCCCGCCATGTGGTGCACCCAGTAGGTGTAGGAGTCGTGCGGCATCACGGCCCAGGCGAGCCCGGTGAGGCCGACGAAGGTGACGCCACCGGCGAGGGCGGCCTGGCGGCGGCCGGTGAACCACAGCAGCGGCGCGAACAGCAGCAGCGTGGGCTGCAGGGCGGCGGCGAGGCCGATGAGGGCGCCGCTGACGCGCTGGCCGTGGGCGACGAAGCAACCGAGCAGGACGAGGAGGACCGGGATGATGCTGGTCTGGCCGAGCCACAGGGCGTTGCGCACCGGCAGCGACAGCATCAGGAGGCTGACGGCGACCGGCGCGGCGAGCAGCGCGGTGCGGCGGCCGACGGGCTGGGGCAGGGCGCGGGCGGCGACCAGTCCGAGCGCGACGACCAGCAGCAGCGTGCCGAAGGTCCAGCCCCAGCCGAGCGCCTGCTCGGCCGATCTCGTGAGGGGTTTGAGGACCAGCCCGCCGAAGGGGGTGCCGGTGAAGCGGGTGGAGTCGTAGAGCGAGCCGCTGACGTGCAGCACGCCCTCGGGTCCGACCCAGGTCTCCAGGTCGGTGAGCCGTTCACCGCGCGGGGTGCTCAGGACGACGGCGACCTGCCGCACGGCGAGGACGGCGGCGACCAGCCACAGTCCGAGGCGCGCCGCGCGCAGCCGTGCCTGGGTTCCGCCGACGGCCGTCGCCCCGAGAGCCTCCGTCGGTCGCCCGCTGTGCTCCGCATTCGCCACGCCTCGTCGGCCTCCCGCCCCTTGGTCCATGCGCTGTGTGCATGGAAGGTCACTCTGCGAACCCTATGAGTTCGCACCGCCCCTGAGCCAAGACGCAGGCCACCCCCGATTCACCTGACGTCCTTTGCGCTTTTGTCCGGTCGACGATAGACGGCCGGGACTTCGGTTGCGCGTCCGGGGCGCGAGAAGGATCACGTCGGGGCGCGGTGGACCGGGCGCGCCGGGAGTGCTGCGTGCCTGCACATCCCCCATTTATATGCACCCTGCAACGACACGCATACCACCCGTACAGGGACAGGCGGCGCCTATCGTCGCTTGCTTGGTTCTGCCCGACAGCGCCGCCGCGCGGAGCCCGTCCCTGTCCCCGTCGAAAGGTAGGCGAGCGTCGTTTTGTCGACCGCCCCCGTCGCCGCTCCCGTGTCCCCGCACAAGTCCGTCGCCGCGCAGACCCCCGATCCCGCCGCCCAGGCCCCCACCGTCACCGACCCCGCGCTCGTCCGGCGCGCCGTGAAGGCTGCCGCCCTGGGCAACGCGATGGAATGGTTCGACTTCGGTGTCTACAGCTACATCGCGGTCACCCTGGGCAAGGTCTTCTTCCCCTCGGGCAACCCCACCGCCCAGCTGCTGTCGACGTTCGGCGCCTTCGCCGCGGCCTTCCTGGTCCGCCCGCTCGGCGGCATGGTCTTCGGCCCGCTCGGCGACCGGGTGGGGCGGCAGAAGGTCCTCGCCCTCACCATGATCATGATGGCGGCGGGCACCTTCGCGATCGGCCTGATCCCCTCCTACGCCGCGATCGGTGTCGGCGCCCCGATCCTGCTGCTGGCCGCCCGCCTCGTGCAGGGCTTCTCCACCGGCGGCGAGTACGCCGGCGCGTCCACCTTCATCGCCGAGTACGCCCCCGACAAGCGGCGCGGCTTCCTCGGCAGCTGGCTGGAGTTCGGCACGCTCGCCGGGTACATCGCGGGCGCGGGCCTGGTCACCCTGATGACGGCGCTGCTCTCCTCCGAGGACCTGCTCTCCTGGGGCTGGCGCATCCCGTTCCTGATCGCGGGCCCGATGGGCCTCATCGGCCTGTATCTGCGCATGCGCCTGGAGGAGACCCCCGCCTTCGCCGCCGAGGTGGAGAAGGCCGAGTCGGACCGCCCGAAGGTGCCGCTGCGCGAGATGGTCACCGGCCAGTGGAACGCGCTGCTGCTGTGCGTGGGCCTGGTGCTGGTCTTCAACGTCACCGACTACATGCTGCTGTCGTACATGCCGAGCTACCTGACCAGCGAGCTCGGCTACGACGAGACGCACGGCCTGCTCGTGGTGCTCGGCGTGATGGCGCTGATGATGCTCGCCCAGCCGTTCGTCGGCGCGCTGACGGACCGCGTCGGCCGCCGCCCGGTCATCGCCACCGGCTGCGCGGGCTTCCTGCTGCTGTCCGTCCCGGCGCTGCTGCTGATCCGCGACGGCTCGCTGCTCGCGGTCGCCGCCGGCATGGGCGCGCTCGGCCTGCTGCTGGTGTGCTTCACCGCCGCCATGCCGGCCGCGCTCCCGGCGCTGTTCCCGACCCGGGTGCGCTACGGCTCCCTGTCGATCGGCTTCAACGTCTCGGTGTCCTTGTTCGGCGGCACCACCCCGCTGGTGGTCACCGCGCTGATCGGCGCGACCGGCGACATGATGATGCCCGCCTACTACATGATGGCCGCGGCCGTGATCGGCGGTCTCGCGGTGTGGCGCATGGCGGAATCGGCCGGAAAGCCGCTGCCTGGTTCGGCACCGTCGCTGGAGGCGAGGACACTGGAAGCCGGGGCGGCCGGGACCGCCGGCTCCGCCTGACCCAGCGGACGAAAGGTACGGGTGCATGAGCGACGCGCGGCTCTGGCACGAGGTGGACGACTACTTCACCGCCCACCTCGCACCGGGCGACGAGGTCCTGGACGCCGCCCTGCGGGACAGCGAGGCGGCCGGGCTGCCGTCCATCGCCGTCGCACCGAACCAGGGCAAGCTGCTCCAGCTGCTCGCCCAGGTCCAGGGCGCCCGGCACATCCTGGAGATCGGCACGCTCGGCGGCTACAGCACCATCTGGCTGGGCCGGGCGCTCCCGCCGGACGGGCGGCTGATCACCCTGGAGTACGACCCCCGGCACGCCGAGGTCGCGGCCCGCAACCTCGCCCGCGCCGGCCTGGACAAGCTGGTCGAGGTGCGGGTGGGGGCGGCCCTGGAGTCGCTGCCGAGGCTGGCCGACGAGAACCCGCCGCCGTTCGACCTGGTCTTCATCGACGCCGACAAGGCCAACAACGCGCACTACGTGGAGTGGGCGCTGAAGCTCACCAGCACCGGCAGCCTGATCGTCCTCGACAACGTCGTGCGCGGCGGCCGGGTCGCCGATCCGGACAACACCGATCCGGACGTGGCCGGCACCCGGGCCGCGCTGGAGCTGATCGGCAGCCATCCACGGCTCAGCGGTACCGCGGTCCAGACGGTCGGCGCCAAGGGCCACGACGGGTTCGCGCTGGCCAGGGTGCTGGCCTGAGCCCCGTGGCGCTCACACCTCGTGGTAGAAGCCCACGTTGACGCTGCGCGGGGCGGTGCGGTCCTGGATGACGACCTCGCCGCTGCCGCCCCGGGGCAGCGCGACGGTGCCGCCGTAGGGGACCGGGGTGGCGTACTCGCCGATGGTGAGGCGGACCTCGGAGGACGGCTCGGGCAGGGAGCCGCGCAGCCAGGTCAGGTGCCAGCTGCCGTCCTGCCCGCACTGGAACTCCAGATGGACCCGGGAGACGAACAGCCAGTCGTCCGGGGTGGCCAGCCGGCACACCGACCGGTCGCGGCCCACCCGCAGCACGGCGCCCGGCTCGCTGGGCGCGTCGGCCATGTGCATGCCGGCCGTGGCACCCGCTTCCGCCGCGGACACGGCGGCCATGGTGAGTTCGAGCACGTGCGCTCCTCCTGAGACGTCCTGGCGGGCTGGGCAGGGCCCGAGAGCCCGCCGCATGATAAAACGCCCGGCTGCGCGGCGTCCGGCACAATGGGGCCATGACCGAGCGAAAGCCACCCGGCGTCAGCTTCGAGTCGTTCGCCGACAAGCAGATCCGTGACGCGGAGGCGCGCGGGGAGTTCGACCGGCTGCCGGGGGCGGGCAAGCCGCTGCCGCGCGACGTGGAGGCCACCTACGACGAACTGTGGTGGGTCAAGCGGAAGATGGCCCGCGAGGGCCTGTCCGTGCTCCCGCCGGCGCTGGCGCTGCGCAAGGAGGCCGAGGACGCGCTGGAGGCGGCACTCGCGGCGCCCTCGGAGCGGATCGCACGGAAGATCCTCACGGAGATCAACGCCAGGATCCGCGAGATGATGTTCAAGCCGCCGCCCGGCCCCCCGCTGGGCAAGAAGCCGTACGACGTCGAGGACGTCGTACGGCAGTGGCGGGAGCGCCGGGAGGCGGCGGGCGGCTAGGGGGTGTCCGCCCGGCGGCTCAGACGTGCAGCAGCTTCTCCGCCAGCTCGCGGTAGTCCCGCAGGGCCAGCCGCAGCTGCTCGGTGTCGGTGGCCGCGGTGGTCCCGCCCTCGCCGGTGTCGGCGGACTGCCAGGACCGGCGCAGCGTGCGGCGCCGCTCGGTCACCGCGTGGGTGACGCGCTCGGTGAGCTCCTGCAGGACCTGGTCGGCCTCGCGCACGGCATCGCGCGGGGTGTCGACGAAGCCGGCCACGGCGTGCTGGAGCTGCGCGGCGAGCTTGTCGCCGTCGTCGCGCGGGAGCAGCCGCTGCCCGGCGCCGGCGGCGTCCCCGGCCCGGGTGTCACGGGCGCCGGGCGTGCGGGCGGTGTCCTCGGTCCGGGTGTCGCGGGCGCCGGGCGTGCCGGCGGCCTCCCCGGTCCGGGTGTCGCGGGCGCCAGGTGTGCCGCCGGTCTCCCAGGCCCGGGTGTCGCGGGGGCCGGTGGTGGTGTCGGGGCCGGTACCGGTTCCGGTGTCGGCCGGCTGCGGGTGCGCCGCGACCAGCGGGCTCTCGCTGCCGTCGGCACGTCCGGTACCGCCGGTGGGGTTCTCTGGGTGCCGGGTCGCGTCGGTCATGGCTCAGCTCTCCTTCGTCTGGCGCCGGTGCAGCAGCGACGGCATGTGGGAGCCGCGGGCCGGCCGCGTGCCGTGCTCGCCGTCCGGGGCGGTGCGGTGGCGTCCGCCGTCGTGCCGGGACGGACGCAGGAGGTCGTCGAACAGGGCGCGGGCCTCGACCATGGCCTCACGCATCTCCTCGGTGCCGGCGCCACCGTCCGCCGCGCCGTTCGCGTGCGCCTGTGCCACCCGGTGCACGCGCCGGTAGCCGTCGACGTGGTGGGCGTGGTGCACGGACAGGGCGGCGAGCTGCTCCTCGTAGTGGCCGCCGTCGGGGAAGCCCCGGGCGCCGGCGAGATCGGCGAGCAGCCGGTCGGCCTCGGCGAGCGCGTCCCGCGGTGACTCGACGAACCGCTCCTGCGCGGCCGTCCAGCGCGCCTCGAACCGCTGCCGCTCGGCGGGCTCCAACTCCCGCTCGTGCAGGGAACCGTGGCGTTCCACGCGGTCGGCGAGCTCCCGCTCGGCCGCCTTGGTGTCTCCGTCGTGGCGCGCGACGGCCCGGTCGTACTCGGGCCCGAAGCGCCGCTTGAGGCTCGTGCCGTGCCGCGGGCCGCGAGCGCGCAGGGTGACGACGGCCGCGACGGCCACGAGGACGGCAACAATCACGATCAACGCAATGATCAGTCCAGTGGACATGTATGCCTTCCGGGTTCTCGTCCCAACCGGCACTCCTCGCGAGCCGGTTCGCGAAAACGGGTAGCCCGGAACCGGGGCCACAAACAGAATGCGGGCATGACCTGGACCGTCGCCCCGGAACCGTACGACTCCCCGATCGCCGCCGCGCTCTGGCGGGCCTACTACACGGAGGTCAGCGACCGCTGGTACCTGCTGCACGAGGGGCGCCGCACCGATCCGGCGGAGCTGGAGCGCGAGATCGCCGCGAGCACGGGGGCCGAACTCGCGCCGCCGAGCGGTCTGCTGCTGGTCGCGCGGTACGCGGGCGAACCGGCCGGCAGCGCCGGGATCCGGCTGACGGCCGACGGCACGACCGCCGAGCTGACCCGGGTGTTCCTGTACGAGCGGATGCGCGGCCGGGGCGGTGCGGCGCTGCTGGTGGGAGCGGCCGAGGACGCGGCGCGGGCCCGCGGCGCCACCCGGATGATCCTCGACACCCGCGGCGACCTGGTCGAGGCGCGCGCCCTGTACGCCCGGCTCGGCTACACGGAGACGGAGCCGCACAACGCCGATCCGTACGCCGAGCACTGGTTCGCCAAGGCGCTCGGCTGACCTGCCTCACCCCACGCGCGTCGCCGGGCGCTCGCCGTGCGGGCGCTCGCCCCGCGAGCCGCACAGCTCACCGGACAGCTCGTGCACCAGCTGCACCAGATCGGTGGGCCGGTCCGGCCCCCACCAGTCGCCGAGCAGCTCGGCCAGGGACTCCTCCCGGGCCTGCGCCAGCCGTTCGGCGACCTGACGCCCCTCGTCGGTCAGGACCAGGTCGAGCCCCTGCCGCGCCGCCAGATGCCGCACCTCGACCTGGCGGGCGGCCTCCATCACGACGTTCAGCGGGATGGTGCTGCGTTCGGCCAGCACCGCCGGTTCCACCGAGCCGTACCTGCGGATCCGCAGCAGCAGCCAGCTCGCCGCGGGCAGCAGGTCGTAGCCCGCGCGTGCGGTGATCGTCCGGTAGATCTCGCGGCGCCCCTCGCGGGTGCCGAGCAGCGACAGCGCGCGGCACACCTCGTCGTACGACGACCGCTCGACGGGGTTGCTGGCGAGCGTCTCGGTGACGTCGGGGGCGGTGACCGAGGCGCGCAGCCGGTCCTCCTTGAGGAACCAGGCCAGCACGAAACCGGCGAGGGCGACGGGGACGGCGTACAGGAAGACGTCGGTGATGGCGGTGGCGTAGGCGTGGACGGCGTCCGGGCGCAGCGCGGCGGGCAGGGCGTCGATGCCGCGCGGGTCGGCCTCGAGCGCGCGGGGGGAGACGCCGGGCGGGAGCTGGACGCCGCGGAAGGCGGCGGCGAGCTCGTCGCCGAGCCGGTTCGCGAAGATGGTGCCGAAGATGGCGACGCCGAACGAGGCGCCGATGGAGCGGAAGAACGTCGCGCCGGAGGTGGCGACGCCGAGGTCCTGGTAGGAGACGGCGTTCTGCACGATCAGCACCAGGACCTGCATCACCAGGCCGAGACCGAGGCCGAAGACGAAGAAGAAGGCGCTCATCTCGCCGGTGGGGCTGTTCTCGTCGAGCTGGTGGAGCAGCAGCAGGCCGAGGGTGGTGACGGCGGTGCCCGCGATCGGGAACACCTTCCAGCGGCCGGTGCGGCTGACGACCTGCCCGGAGCCGGTGGAGGCGATCAGCATGCCGGCCACCATGGGCAGCATGTGCACGCCGGACATGGTCGGGGTGACGCCCTGGACGACCTGGAGGAAGGTCGGCAGATAGGTCATCGCGCCGAACATCGCGAAGCCGACGATGAAGCTGATCACTGCGGACAGCGTGAAGGTGCGGATCCGGAACAGCTTCAGCGGCAGCACCGGTTCGGCGGCCCGCCGCTCCACCGCGACGAAGGCGACGGCGAGGACGGCGCCCAGCACCGCGAGCCCGACGATCTGCACGGAACCCCAGGCCCAGGTGGTGCCGCCGAGGGAGGCGACCAGCACCAGGCAGGTGGCGACGGCCGCGATGAGGGAGGTGCCGAGGTAGTCGATGACGTGCTTGGTCGCCCGGCGCGGGATGTGCAGCACGGTGGCGATCACGGCGAGCGCGACGATGCCGACGGGCAGGTTGATGTAGAACACCCAGCGCCAGCTCAGATGCTCGGTGAACAGCCCGCCGAGCAGCGGCCCGAGCACACTGGTCGCGCCGAACACCGCGCCGAACAGGCCCTGGTACCGCCCGCGTTCACGCGGCGGCACGAGATCCCCGACGATCGCCATCGACAGCACGATCAGCCCGCCGCCGCCCAGCCCCTGCAGTGCCCGGAACGCGATCAGCTGGGACATGTCCTGCGCCGCCCCGCACAGCGCCGAGCCGATCAGGAAGATCACGATGGCCGTCTGGAACAGCCGCTTGCGCCCGTACTGGTCGCCGAGCTTGCCCCACAGCGGTGTCGCGGCGGTCGAGGCCAGCAGATACGCGGTGACGACCCAGGACAGGTGCTCCAGGCCGCCCAGTTCGCTGACGATGGTGGGCAGCGCGGTGGACACGATGGTCTGGTCGAGGGCGGCGAGCAGCAGACCGAGCAGCAGGGCGCCGATGGAGACGAGCACGTTGCCGGACACCTGCTCCCGGTCGTCGGCGTCCTGCACGGCCGGCGGCCCGGCGCCGGGTGAGGGCTGCGCGTCGCTCACCTTCCTCGTCCCGCCGTGCGCGTCGTCGGCCATGAAGACCTCCACAGATTCGCGATTCCCTCCTCCATCGTGATCGGTGTGACCCGTTATGGCCTGTTGAGTCCTGCCGGAAGTTCGTATTCCGGGGGCGTGCGACCGATGGTGTGGAGAAGATCTGCATAATCTCTGGAGTTCGCGAGGGGAGGGACGACGCGTGGAGATGCCCGAGGGGAACCCGTGCCCGGAGTGCGGCACGCCCAGAAACAGCGACAACACCCCTTCGTGTACGTGCACGGCCCGCGCGGCCGACGCTCTCCGCGACGCCCGCACGGCCGAGGCGGCCGCGGCCGAGGACTTCGATCCGCTACGGATACGGCCGTACGTCGAGCTGGACGGCAGCCCGGCGCCCGATACGCCGGACGGCGCACAGAGGGACGACACCCCGGCGGACGCGACCATGCCCCTGCGTGCCGTCCCGCCGGAGACCTCCGTACTGCCCACGCCGCTCGCCCCGCCGACCAGCCGGCCGAACGCGGACGACCTCGACCTCTTCGAGGCCACGCCCCCGAGCGGAGAGGCCCGCCCCGCCGCGGACGACGACACGCTCACGACGCCCCCGCGCCGGCTGCGCCGTACGGCGCTGCTCGGGGCCGCGGGAGCCGTCGTGGCGGTGATCGGCGCAGCCGGCTGGGCGAGCGGCCTGTTCTCCTACGAGACCCCGTCCCGGGACAAGGCCCTGCCGGACGAGGTCAGGGCGAGCGTCCCGGACGTCACACCGACCGAGCCGTCGCCGGCCCCGAGCACCAGCGCGCCCTCGGCCTCCCCGTCGACGTCCCCGTCCGCCTCGGCGTCACCGAGCACGAGCGCATCGGCATCCCCGTCCCCGTCCGCCTCCAGCGCGACCCCGACCCCGTCGAAGACGACCGAGCCCGCCGGCCCGACGACCAGCGCCCCCGCGGAATCCGCCGAGGACGCGGACGACGGCGAACGCACGGCCCCGGCCCCGGTCCTCCGCCGCGGCGACCGCGGCGACGAGGTGACCGAACTCCAGCTGCGCCTACGCCAGCTCTACCTCTACAACGACGACATCAACGGCTACTTCAACCGCCGGGTCGAGGACGCCCTGAAGAACTACCAGTGGTCCCGGGGCATCCGGGAGGAGCTGGGCGTGTACGGCCCCCAGACCCGGGCCATGCTGGAGTCGGAGACCAGGGAGCCTTAAAGGAACGCCCGGACCGGCGCGCCCCTCAGGGGCGTGGGGCTGTATCGCTATGCGGCTCCGCCGCGCGGGCGCGACCAGCCACATCAGACCCGCACCCGGCAGCGGTCCTCAGACGCCCCCCACAGTCTCCGCACTCACTCCCCGATGCAGAGCCGAACGGTCCCGTCCCCCACGGCCTCCACCCGCACCTGCGTCAGATCCCGCACGACCACATCCGGCCCGTACGCCCCGGCCCGAGGCCCGACACCGACCACCCGCATCCCCGCGGAGCGCCCCGCCGCGATCCCCGCCCCGGAGTCCTCGAACACCACGCACTCGGCCGGATCGACACCCAGCTCGGCCGCCCCCTTCAAGAACCCCTCGGGATCCGGCTTGCTCGCCCCCACGGACTCCGCGGTCACCCGCACCGCGGGCATCTCCAGCCCCGCCGCGGCCATCCGCGCAGTGGACAGCGCGACATCGGCCGACGTCACCAACGCATGCGGCACCTGCAACCCCACCAGCGACGCGAGAAACTCCCGCGCCCCCGGAATCTCGACAACGCCCTCCGTGTCGGCGGTCTCCTCGGCCAGCATCCGCGCGTTGTCCGCGTAGTTCTGCTCCATGGGCCGGTCCGGCAGCAGCAGCGCCATCGAGGCGTATCCCTGCCGCCCGTGCACGACCTTCATCACCTCGTCCCCGTCGAGCCCGTTCCGCTCGGCCCAGCGCCGCCAGACGCGTTCGACCGCGGCATCGGAGTTGACGAGGGTGCCGTCCATGTCCAGCAGGAGGGCTCGGGCGGTGAGTACGGCGGTGGCCGACATCGGCAGCAACTCCCAAACGCGTAGGTGGAGGAACGCGACGGCGCTCCCCCGGAGGGACAAGGCGGCCCCGCCCGCCGGTCAGGGAAAACGGGCGGGAGCCACTTTGTTCATCCACGGTACAAAACGATCCGGTCCCGGCGCCACCGGCTTCGCCAACCGTTCACGCAGGCTTCCGCCGACCGACGGCCGGCCCCTCCGCGGAGCGCACGTCACCCGGCGATCGCCTCCCACAGGCTCCACACCCCGAGCCCCAGCATCAGCAGCGCCGCGATCTGCGTGATCAGCCGCAGCGGAACCCGCTTCATCAGCGCCTTCCCGCCGACGATGCCCAGCCCGGCCACCGCCCACAGCGCCAGCACCGCGCCGAGGCCCACCGAGAGCGGGTCGTCGTACCTGGCGGCGAGGTTCGCCGTCATGATCTGCGTCAGATCACCGAACTCGGCGACGAGGATCAGCATGAACCCCGCCCCGGAGACCTTCCAGAAGCTCTGGTTCTCCGGCTTGCGCACCTCCCCCTCGTCCTCGTCCTTCTTCAGCAGCAGCATCGCCGCACCGGCCAGGAACAGCACACCGGTGAGCGCGTGCACGATCTGCTGCGGCAGCAGCGTCAGCACGCTTCCGGCGGCCACCGCGAGGGCGACGTGCAGCGCGAAGGCGGCGGCGACACCGGCGAAGACGTAGGAGGCGCGGTAGCGGGTGCCGAGGACGAGTCCGGCGAGCGCGGTCTTGTCGGGCAGTTCGGCGAGGAAGACGACGCCGAAGACGACGGCCGTCACGGTCAGGCTGATCAACGGTTCCTCAATCGGTCGGGGCTGCCCCACCGAGAGTGCTGTGCGGTCATGACGCGGACACCTCGGCACGGCAGCACACTCGGTGCCCCTGCCGTACGGCACGGGCGTGCACTGCTTGCCGAAGGTCTCGCTGGCCGACCCCGGTCCTGCCGAGGTCCGCCTCCGGGCGCCGGCTCAGGCGAGCTGAGCAGTATGTCGACGGTCCGGCGAAGAGCTACTCCCCTTCTGCGCCCTCCATGGTACGCGAGGCCCGCGCCGGCCCCCGCGCGAGAAATTTCACAGCTGAACCACACCTGAACCATGGACGTGTCATGAACGCGTCACTAGCTTCTTACCGGACACACCCCTCCCCGTCATGCGGCGTGGCGAGCATTCCCCTGCTCGCACCTCAACGCCCCCACCTCACAAGGGAGTTCGCATGCCGAAGTTCTACGCGCGTCGACGCCTGAGCATACTCGCGGCGCTCACCGGACTCATAGCCTCCGTCGGGCTGTTCAACGGCCCGACCGCCTCCGCCGCTCTCCCCACCCCGGTCAGCGCCACCACCGCCCGCAGCTATCTCGCCAGCCTCACCGTGGCCACCGAGGACCGCACCGGCTACAACCGCGACCTCTTCCCGCACTGGACCACCGTCAGCGGCACCTGCAACACCCGCGAGACCGTCCTCAAGCGCGACGGCTCGGGCGTCGTCACCGACTCCTCCTGCGCCGCCACCAGCGGCAGCTGGTACTCCCCCTACGACGGCGCCACCTGGTACGCCGCCTCCGACGTCGACATCGACCACCTGGTGCCGTTGGCCGAGGCCTGGGACTCCGGTGCCGACTCCTGGACCACCTCCCGCCGCCAGTCCTTCGCCAACGACCTGACCCGCCCGCAGCTGATCGCAGTCACCGACAACGTCAACCAGGCCAAGGGCGACCAGGACCCGGCCACCTGGATGCCGTCGCGCTCGGCGTACCGCTGCATCTACGTCCGCGCCTGGGTGCAGGTGAAGTACTACTACGGCCTGTCCGTCGACTCCGCCGAGAAGTCCGCCCTGCAGAGCCACCTCGCGAGCTGCTGACCGCGGGGCGCGCGAAACGGCTCGTCGCCGGGATCTCCCCGTCGGCCTCCGTCGCTGCGTACCGTACGCAGCGACGGAGGAAGGGGTCACCATGGCCGACTTGCGCCTCGGACCGCTGCTGAGGTACATCGACGGTTCGTCCGCGACCGTCTGGATCGAGACGAGCCGCCCGGGCACCGCCGAGGTGCGCTGCGCCGACGGCAGCGGCGGCAGCGCCACGACCTTCCAGGTCGCCGGTCACCACTACGCGCTCGTCCCGGTGACCGGCCTGACCCCGGGCACGGCCACGCCGTACGAGGTGTTCGTCGACGACACCCGGGTGTGGCCGCTGCCCGAGGAGCCGTTTCCGTCCCTGCCGCCCTCGGTCATCGCCACACCGGGCCCCGGCGACGGTGCGCGCATCGCCTTCGGATCCTGCCGCTGGGCCTCCCCGCCCGCCGGCGAGCCCGACCCCGTCGGCCCCGACGCGCTCGACGCCCTGGCCGCGCGCATCGCCGCCGACCCGGGCGGCGAACGGCCCGACGTGCTGCTGCTCCTCGGTGACCAGGTGTACGCCGACGAGACCTCCGACGCCACGCGCGCCTGGCTCGCCGCCCGCCGCGACCTGAGCGACCCGCCGGGCGACCAGGTGGCGGACTACGAGGAGTACACCCACCTCTACTACGAGTCCTGGCTCGACCCGCACGTGCGCTGGCTGCTGTCCACCGTCCCCACGTGCATGATCTTCGACGACCACGACGTGATCGACGACTGGAACACCTCCGAGTCCTGGGTCGAGGACATGCGCGCCACCTCCTGGTGGCGGGAGCGGGTGCTCAGCGGGCTGATGTCCTACTGGGTGCACCAGCACGTGGGCAACCTCTCCCCCGCCGAGCTGGCCGCCGACCCGGTGTTCACGGCCGTGCGCGAGAACCGCGACGGCACCGACGCGCTGCGCGCCTTCGCCTCCGCCGCCGAGGCGGACGCCGCCACCGTGCGCTGGAGCTACCGGCGCGACTTCGGCCGGGTGCGGCTGCTGATGGTGGACAGCCGCGCGGCCCGCGTCCTGGAGGAGGGCAAGCGCTCGATGCTCGACCCGGGCGAGTGGGAGTGGCTGCGCACGCAGGCACGCGAGGGCCGCGGCTCCTACGACCACCTCCTCGTCGGCACGTCCCTGCCCTGGCTGCTTCCGCACCTCGTGCACGACGTCGAGGCGTGGAGCTCCGTGCTGTGCCACGGCGCCAAGGGCCCGCGCTGGGCGCGGCTGGGCGAGAAACTGCGGCGGGCGGCGGACCTGGAGCACTGGTCGGCCTTCCCGGAGTCCTTCGCCGACCTGGCGGAGCTGATCGCCGAGACCGGTGCGGGCCCGGACGCGCCGGCGACGGTGTGCGTGCTGTCCGGCGACGTCCACCACGCGTATGTCGCCGAGCCGCGCTGGCCCGGGGGCCGCGAGCCGCAGGCGCGGGTGGTGCAGCTGACCTGTTCGCCCGTCCACAACTCCATTCCGCTGTCGATACGGCTCGGCTTCCGCTTCGGCTGGAGCGCCCCCGCGCGTCTGCTGGGCCGCCTCTTCGCCCGGCACGGCGACTGCGGACGGCCCCCGGTCAAGTGGCGCAAGACGGGCGGACCTTGGTTCGGCAATCAGCTCATGACACTGACGACGCGGGGGCGTTCGGCGGTGCTGCGCCTGGAGCACGCGGAAAAGACGGGGGACGCGAAGGCGCGGCTGAGGACCGTGCGGGAAACGGAGTTGAGCCGCTGACGACAGCGACGGGTGTGCGTTCGGTCACAGCACTGAACACGGGGAGGGGGTCATGGCCGTACTGAAGGGGTGTCCAGGCCGGGACGGATCCGGCCGTGGCAGGAACCTGCACGTGGCGAATCTTGAACTTGCAAGTAAAGGTTAGGTCCCCCTAACGTGGGCGGGACTCCGGTGTTCCCCCGGACCGGCCACCCGGGCCGGCCTGACCGAAGGAGACCCCCCACATGACCGAACGCCTCAACAGCGCGCAGCCCTACGCCCTCGGGCTGTTCCGCATAGTGGTCGGCCTGCTGTTCGCCTGCCACGGCGCCGTCGCCCTGTTCGGCGCGCTCGACGGTGTGGACGGCAACGGCGGCACCGTCGAGACCGGGGCCTGGCCCAACTGGTACGCCGCCGTCATCGAGTTGGTCGGCGGCACGCTCGTGCTGCTCGGCCTCGGCACCCGCGCCGCCGCGTTCATCTCGTCCGGGGCGATGGCCTACGCGTACTTCAAGGTCCACCAGCCCGAGGGGCTGTGGCCGATCGAGAACAACGGCGAGGGCGCGGCGATGTACTGCTGGGCCATGTTCCTGCTGATCTTCACGGGCTCCGGCGCCTTCGGCCTGGACCGCCTGCTCGCCCGCCGCACGTCGGCGCAGGAGGAGCGGCGGACGGACAACTCGCCCGTCGCCGCCTGATTCCGGGGCGTACCCCGCCCTCGTGACAGGACTCCGATGACCGGGCGCTGAACTTTCGGCACCCGACGCGCGAACCCCCCGTGACCCTTCTGTCACCCGCCACGCGTACGCTGTATGGCTGTCATCGGCCACTCCTGCCCCTTCTGCCGCTCCCCCGCGACAGGCCGGCACGGTCTGGCCCACGGGGGAGCCATGGGGAGTTCGGGTGGAGAGTTTCGGGTCGCTGATCGGCAGCCCATGGATCTACGCGGTGGTGGCCCTCTCGGTTCTGCTCGACGTGTTCCTGCCCGTACTGCCCAGCGGCGTCCTGGTGATCACCGCGGCCACGGCTGCTGCCGCGGGCACCGCGACCGACGTGCCGGACATCCTGGTCCTCACACTGTGCGCCGCCACGGCCTCGGTCCTGGGCGATCTCGTCGCCTACCGCCTCGCCTGGCGCGGCGGCGCCCGGCTGGACCGGGCGATAGCCCGCTCCCGGCGCCTGACCGGTGCGCAGGAACGTCTCGGCGCCGCACTGGCCCGGGGCGGCGGCGCGCTCGTCGTGCTCGCCCGCTTCGCCCCCGCCGGCCGCTCGGTCGTCTCCCTCGGCGCGGGCGCCGCCCACCGCCGCGCCCGCGACTTCCTGCCCTGGTCCGCCCTCGCGGGCCTGACCTGGGCCGCGTACAGCGTGGCCCTCGGCTACTTCGGCGCCCACTGGCTGGGCGCGACCTGGCTCGCGACGGCGGTGTCGGTGGGCGCGCTGTTCGGGGCGGGCGCGGGGGCGGCGTTCCTGATGCGCAGG
Organism: Streptomyces sp. NPDC052012; assembly: GCF_040689265.1. Taxonomy (NCBI): domain Bacteria; kingdom Bacillati; phylum Actinomycetota; class Actinomycetes; order Kitasatosporales; family Streptomycetaceae; genus Streptomyces; species Streptomyces sp. NPDC052012. The sequence continues at coordinate 348,414 of NZ_JBFAXA010000001.1, read as the reverse complement.
CGCCCACGGACGTCCGAGGCGTCGTAGCCACGGGGAAGGCCGGGCGGGGGACTGCCCCGGCCCGCCCGCGCGGGGCCGGCTAGCCCGCCTGCCGGGCGGGGGCGCCGCGCACCTCCAGGCCGTCCAGGAGTTCGGCGGTGGCTTCGGCGATCGCGTCCACGGCCCGGTCGAACACCTCGCGGTTGTGGGCGGCCGGCGCCCGGAAGCCGGACACCTTCCTCACGAACTGCAGCGCGGCGGCACGGATCTCCTCCTCCGTGGCCTCCTCGGGCAACGCGGGCGGACGCAGGGTCTTGATACTCCGGCACATGCCCCCAGTCTGGCCCCTGACGGCCGCCCGATCCACGATCGGGTGAACCCCGGACCGGACCCCCGAGTAACTCGCCACCCAAAATCGAACAGGCGTATCATTGGGCTGTGGCTGCGACCTATGACTTTCCGAGTGACCTCCTCGCCGGTCAGGAGGAACTGCATCAGGTCCGGGCCGAGCTGTCGGCCCTGCTGAAGCGACTCCCCTGGTCGGTCGAACCCCTCGACGGCTTCAGCGACGAGGGCGGCTGGCGCAAGATCGAGCGCCCCGCCTCGCCCGGCTGGACCGAGGACGAACAGGCCGAGGTGGACAAGCTCCGCCGCCGCGAGCACGAACTCGCGGTGTTCGTCAGCACCCACCGCTACTGGGCCGAACTCACCGGCGCAGACCGGGTGCACGCCCGCTCCCAGTTGAAGCACGCCCACGAGGACACGGCGGACGCGGCACAGGACGGGCCGTAGCGGACGCGGCACAGGACGGGCCGTAGCGGACGCGGCACAGGACGGGCCGTAACAGCGGAAGGCCCCTTACGTGCTCACGTAGGGGGCCTTCGGCCGGTGTGGGCGCGGACGGTTTCGAACCGCCGACATCCTGCTTGTAAGGCAGGCGCTCTACCCCTGAGCTACGCACCCGGGCCCGGACTTCGTGTGCCCAGGACGAGTCGACAGCCTACCTTGCCCGGGGCACGGTCCGGCAAACCCGTATCGGGGGGCCGCGTCCGGCTCTCCCTGGGGTTATCCCCACCCCGGATCCGGGAGCGGCCCGGATCCTCCGCCGGGCCCCGGATCCGTACGGTCGAAGAGCGCTGGAAGGCGCCCGTCGTCCGCCCCAGGGGGAGATTCGTCATGGCCCGCACGAGCCGCACGTCCCGTACCGCCGCAAGCCGCCGCACCACCGCAAGCCGCCGCACCGCCGGCCTCACCCACGGCACCGGCGCCGCCCGGCTGGCACTCGCCGGGGTCTCCGTGCTGCTGATCGCGGGCGTCACCGCCTGCGGGGCCTCGGCCGCGGACGACAAGGACCCCGACCGCCGGGCGTTCGGCCTTCAGGGCCGCACCCTCACCGTCGACTCCGACGACTCCGCACTCGACATCGTCGCCGCCGACGATCAGGAGCCGGGGAAGGTCGAGGTCACCCGCTGGTTCCAGGGCACCGTCGCCGTCGGCGAGGACCCCGAGGTCACCTGGTCCATGAAGGACGACCGGCTGACGCTGCGGGTGAACTGCTCCGGCATCGTGGCCGACTGCTCCGCCAAGCACCGCATCGAGGTGCCCCGCGGCATCGCCGTGAAGGTCGAGGACGGCGACGGCAGCGTACGGGCGCGGGGCTTCCGCGACGCGCTCAGCATCCGTACGACGGACGGGTCCGTCCATGTCACGGACACCTCCGGGCCCCTGGAGCTGCGCACCGGCGACGGTTCGGTGCGCGCGGAGGTCTCCTCCCGCACGGTGCGCGCACAGACCGGCGACGGCTCGGTCCGCCTCGAACTCGGCGCCGTGCCCGACCTGGTGGACTCCCGCACCGGTGACGGCTCCCTGACCATCGAGCTGCCCCGCGCCGCCTACCGCGTGGACACCGACACCGGTGACGGCGCCGAGCAGGTGTCCGTGCCGCGCGACGACTCCAGCTCCCACGAGGTCACCGCCCGCACCGGCGACGGCAAACTCACCGTCCGTACGGCGAACTGACCGACCCGTGTGTTCGTCTTGTACCGGTGGGAGAATGACACCGGGCAGGGCGAACGACAGTACGGGAGAGGGATGTGACGGCGACACCAGCGCAGCCGTACTCGCCGTCGACGCCGCGCGTGCGCCGCACGCGCGGACTTGTTCCGCCTCCAGCCGTGCGCGACGTCCTCACGCTGATGGCGCTGCCGCTCCTCGCCGCGCTGGCGCTGCCGGCCGCGTTCGCCGGCGGCGGCACCCGGCGCTGGTTCGGCGGGCGGGCCGAGAACCAGCGGGCCGAGGCCCAGGCCGCCAAGGACGCCGCGGCGGCCGCGTTCTACGAGCTCGACACCGCCCAGCGCGACCTGCGCATCTCCATCGAGACGATCAACGCGGTCGACGACTCCCCCGCCGCCCGCCGCGCCGTCGCCGACTTCGAGGCGCTCGGCCGGCGCATCGACGAGGCCAGCCACCGCTACATCAGCGCCGTCGACGCCCACGACCTCGACCACGACGACCTCGACGCCTCGGCCGCCTCCCGGGCCCGCGGCGAGCTGACCGCCGCCAAGGACGAGCTCGCCCGGGCGAAGCAGGACCTGGACCGTTTCGCCGAGGGGCTCGGCCCCCTCCTCGGCAAGGCGGAGACCCAGCTGGCCCGGCTGGCGCCCGCCGTCGAACGCGCCCGGCAGGCGCTGCTCGCCGCCTCCAACGCCCTCGACACCGCCCGCGGCGCCGGGCTGAAGGCCGACGACCTCGCCGCCCGGCTCGCCGCCCTCTCCCCGGAACTGACCAAGCTGAACCAGGGCGCCGGCCAGCACGGCGTACCGCAGACCCTGGAGCGGGCCGAACGCGTCACCCGCGAGGCCGAAGCGGTCCGGGTGGAGGCCGAGCGGCTGCCGGAGCGGGCCGCCGAGATCGACCACCGGCTGGTCTCCCTGCGCACCCGCGCCCAGGCTCTCACCACCCGCTCCGAGCAGGTCGAGCCGATCCTCAGCGAGCTGCGCCGCCGCTTCACGGTGGCCTGCTGGCAGGACCTCCAGCGCGTCCCCGGCGTCGCCGGCGAGAACGTCCGCCAGGCCGAGATCAAGCTCGCCGAGGCCCGTACCGCACGGGACGAACAGCGCTGGGCGGACGCCACCGCCCTGCTGTCGACCGTGCGGGCGCTGCTGAACACCACCGACGAGGCCGTGTCCGCCGCCGGAGACCGCCTGCGCCGGCTGAACGCCGTGCAGAAGGACCCCGACCAGGAGATCGAGCGCACCCGCTTCGCCATCCGCGACGCCCAGCGCCTCGCCATGGCCGGCCGCAACACCCCCGACCCGCGCCACGCCCGCCCCCTGGACGCCGCCGTGGCCCGGCTGGAACAGGCCGTCGCCGGTCTGGAGGGCCGACACCCCGACTACTGGCACTTCCTTACCGAGACGGAAGCGGTGCGCGCCACCGTGGCCCAGGTGGTCGCCCAGATCCGCGAGGAACGCGGCGCCGGCGCCCACTGACGGCGTTAACCTTTGCCCATGCCTCGCTACGAGTACCGCTGCCGGACCTGCGGCGACACCTTCGAACTGAGCCGCCCCATGGCCGAGTCCTCAGCCCCCGCGTCCTGCCCCGCGGGCCACGACGACACGGTCAAACTCCTCTCCACGGTCGCCGTCGGCGGCACCACCTCGGCCCCCTCCCCGGCCCCGTCCGCGGGCGGCGGAGGCGGCTGCTGCGGCGGAGGCTGCTGCGGCTGACGCCCGGCCTCAGGTTCTCTTCAGCTCCGGTTCCCTAGCGTCGGCGGTATGACAGCGAACGCGCAGACCGGGCCGGCATGGGTCAACGACATGATGGACGCCCTCGGCGCCCCCGGCGCCGGGCTCGCCATCGCGCTGGAGAACCTCTTCCCGCCGCTCCCCAGCGAGGTGATCCTGCCGCTGGCGGGCTTCGCCGCGAGCAGCGGGCGGATGGGCTTGCTCTCCGTGCTGCTGTGGACCACGGCCGGCTCGGTGACCGGTGCGCTCGCGCTGTACGGCGTGGGCGCACTGCTCGGCCGCGACCGCACGGTCGCCCTCGCCGCGCGCCTGCCGCTGGTCAAGGCGGCGGACATCGAACGCACGGAGGCGTGGTTCCTGCGCCACGGCACGAAGGCGGTGTTCTTCGGCCGCATGATCCCGGTCTTCCGCTCCCTGATCTCGGTACCGGCGGGCGTGGAACGCATGCGGCTCCCGCTCTTCGTCGGGCTGACGACGCTGGGCAGCGCGCTCTGGAACACGGCCTTCGTCCTGGCGGGCTATCTGCTGGGCGGCAACTGGCACGAGGTGACGACGATCGTGTCGGCCTACTCGAAGGTGGTCCTCGCGGTCGCGGCGCTGGCGGTCCTGACGTTCGTCATCCTGCGCGCGATCCGCCGCCCGGGCACGGGCCGCCGCAGGCGAACACCTGACACCCGCGCAGCTGCGGGCAGTCGTGCACCTGACACCAGCGTAGCTGCGGGCAGTCATGCCGCTGGGGCGATGGGGGTCCCCCCGCTCGAGCGAAGCCGAGAGTGGGGGAGGGCGGGCGCAGCGGCACCCCGCCGGCGCGGGTGAGCGTCACCCACCCCCGGCCCGCAGCAACGTCAGCGCGGTGCTCCCACCCTGTGCAGGAACTCCCGCAGGATCCGCTCCCCCGCCAGCACCCCCCTCTCAGGCAGCGCCTTGACCATCGGCGCCGACCAGTTCGCGTCGGCCAGCTCCCCATGCCCCGGCCGCCACGACTGATCCGCCGCCAGCAGAAGATCCGCGTCGAGGAGCGAGTCCCCCGCGGCCAACGTGAGCTCCGCACCCGTACGCCGGGCCACCTCCCGCATCGCCGCGCTCTTGGTCAGCGGCACCGGCACGGCGTAGATCTTCCGCCCCTGGAGGGAGACCGTCCAGCCCCGGTTCTCCGCCCACACCGCCAGCTCCTTCACCCACTCCTCCGGCAGCAGCTCACGCTCGACGACGAGGTAGGCGAAGAGGTCGTCGGCGACACGCTGCTTGCGCACCCACACCGGATCCGCGGTCCGCAGCAGATGCTCCTGCACCTCGGCCAGCGGCGCGCACTCGTCGGCCAGACGGGCGAGAACACGGGCGTGCCAGTCCCGGTCGGTCTCCCCGTCCACCAGCAGATGCCCACCGTTGGCACAGATCGCGAACTCCGGCGGCGGCCCGGGGAGGTTGATCCGCTGGTACTGCTTGCGGGTCCGGGTCGTCGTCGGGACGAACACGGCCGCGTCCCCGAGTTCGGTGAGGAGCCCGGCCGCCGTCTCCGTCATGTAGGACAGCGGCTTGCTCTCGTGGACCTCCACGCACAGCAGCCGGGGTGCCCGCGCGTCCGGCATGGTCAGGGCGAGCGCGGCGGCGGAGTAGATCAGCGTGCGGTCGAGGTCGCTGGCGACGAGGACGGTCATCAGAGGGTCACCGCCTTGCCGTCGGCACCGGTCGCGCCCCGCGTGTAGCGGGGGTGGATCAATCCGACGCAGGTGTACGGCAGTTCGGCTACCTCCTCCACGGGCACGCCCCGCTGTTCGGCCAGCAGTCGCACATGGTCGAGGTCGCTGCCCGCCCCCGCCCTGGCCAGTACCTTCCAGGGAACCCTGCGCAGCAGGACCCGGGTGGTCTCGCCGACGCCCGGTTTGACGAGGTTGACGTCGTGGATGCCGTACTCCTCGCTGATGCGTTCCACCGCCGCCCAGCCCTCCCACGTGGGAGTGCGGTCGGCGGCGAGCAGCTCCTTCGCCTGGGCGCAGGCGGCGTCCGTGACCTCCGGGAAGCGGGCGGAGACGGCGTCCAGGAAACCCACCGAGACGTCTGAGGAGGCGAGTTCACGGTAGAACTTCGCGCCGTGGAAGTCGTTCGGACCGACCAGGTCGGCGCGCAGCACGGTGCGTGAGATCAGGCCGGAGACGGTCGAGTTGAGGCAGGCGGAGGGAATGAGGAAGTCCTCGCGCGTGCCGTACGTGCGCACACACGAGCCGGGGTCGGCCAGCACCGCGATCTCCGGATCGAAGCCGGTGACGCCGTGCGCCTTCTCGAACGCCTCGACGGCCTGGGCGAGTTCGCGGGTGATGGCGCCCTTGCCGGTCCAGCCGTCGACGAAGACGACGTCCCGGGGGTCGTGGTGCTCGGCCAGCCAGCGCAGCGCGTTGGCGTCGATGCCCCGGCCGCGGACGATGGAGACGGCGTAGTGGGGCAGGTCGAGCTCGTGCCGGTACTGGGCCCAGCGGCGCATCAGGATGCCGACCGGGGTGCCCGCGCGGGCCAGGGAGACGAGGACGGGGCGGGGGGACCGTTCGGCGAGGACCGTCTCGGTGACGACGCCCACCGCGTGGGCGATACGGGCCGCCGAGGCCTCCAGGGCCGCGTGGTACAGCTGCTGGTACTGCTCGGTCGGCTGGTACTCCACGGGCAGCGACTCCGCGTAGTGTGCGCCGCCGCTCTGGATGGCCTCCTCACGCTCCTCGGTGGGCGCCTCCAGCGTCACGTCCGAGAGGTCCTGCAGCAGCCAGCCCACCTCCTCCGGGGCGTACGAGGAGAAGGCGGGGCCGCGGAGGGGCTCGGGCAGCATGGTGGCGGGCCTTTCGGGGGCAGCCGGGACCGGCTCGGGGACGTACGACGGTACGACCGCGAGGAGGACCTGCGGGGTGTGCTCGGCGAGGCGGTCCAGAAGGCCGCCGGGCGCGTGCAGTTCGGGTGTGTCGGCGGCGGAGTCGACGACCGCGACGACGGCGTCGAAGCCGGCGCCGGCGACGTTGTAGGCGTAGCGCTCACCGGGGCCGTCGGCGGGGTCGTCGTGGGCGGGGAAGGCGAGGCGGGTGCGTATCGCGTAACCCGGGTCGTCGACGGCGAGGACGGGTGAGCGGGTGGTGGTGGAGAAGCGTGTCTCTGCCGAGGGGCGCAGCTCTTCCAGTTGGCCGGCGAGCCGGAGGGGGGCGTACATCAGCTCCTCGAAGCCGAGGACGAGGACGCGGCGGGCGTCGGCGGGGAGGGCGGCGGCGATCCGGGCCGCCATGTCGGGGAGGGCGGATTCGAGGCGGGCACGGTGGGCGGGGGTGAAGCCGTGCCGGCCGCCGTCGGGGAGGCCGGGGGGCCAGCGCAGATCGATGGGGGTGATGCGGGGGTGTGGCGACTGCGGCCCGGTGGGGGCTGATCGCGCCCACGCGGCGGTAGCCGCAGATTCAGCAGAGCCCCGCGCACCTTGAGGGTGTTGACGACAACCCCCTAGGGGCGCGGGGAACCGCGCGACCGGCCACGACGCACCCGCAGCCGACGACGAACCCCTCGCGGCACCCTCTTCCTCGTGCCGCGTCACCAACGCCTGCCCCTTCTCCAGCACCCCCTCCGGCAGCCGCACCGTCCCCGAAGCCGCCGCCACGAGATCCACCCTGGCGCCGATCTCCCTGGCGACGTCCTCCAGGCGCTGCGCGTCCGCCGCCGACCGCATGTCCACCAGCGCCACCACGACGTACCACCGCCGCGGATACCGCTCATGAAGATCGCGCACGGTGTTCAGCACCGTGTTGCCCGTGGAGAACTCGTCGTCGACCAGGACCAGCGGCCCCTCACCGGCCAGCAGCGCGGGGTCCTCCGGGAGCAGCAGGTGGGACGTCGCGTGGGAGTGGGACTCCTCGAAGCCGCCCGCCGGGGCGACGCCGGGCACGGGGCGGCGGGTGGAGTGCAGGTAGGGGGCGACGGCCAGGCCGTCGGCGACCGAGTGGCCGAGGCCGGTCGCGGTCTCCGCGTAGCCGAGGACCACGGCCCGGTGCGCCTCGTCGCCCAGCAGTTCGCGCACCCGGCGGCCGAGGCGGACGCCGTAGCCGTACACCACGGACGGCGACTGGGGCACGTGCTTGCCGAGGACGTTGGACACCAGCAGGTGCGCCCGCTTGGGGTTGCGGCGCAGCGCCAGCCCCAGCAGCCCGGTCAGGTTCTCGTCCCCGACCAGCTCGACTCCGAGCCGCTCGGCGACCCAGCTGCCGGACCAGACGTCGTCAGCCCGCGTTTCCCGACGCACCCCGCGGTGCACCCCCTCGTTCACAGTGCTTTCCCGGCCTTCTCTGTCTTCTCTGTCTTCTCTGTCATTCTCCGCGTCACTGCGCCAGACCGGCGGCGAGCAGTTCCACGAAGCCGATGTCCTCGTTCGCCACGCCGAAGACCTCGGCGCGCAGCAGGGTCCGCTCCGCCCAGGCGCGGTGCGGTTTCACCTCGTTCATCTTGTTCGTGTACGCCGATCTCAGTACACCCCCACCGCCGCGTTCCGGCCGCAGGATGTCCTGGGCGTCGGTGAACTCCTCGTGACTGACGACGGACAGTGCGTGCACGGGCAGCACGTGCGAGGGGTGGATGCAGGTCTTGCCGAGCAGGCCGTTGGCCTGGTCCAGGGAGATCTCGCGCAGCAGGCCGTCCATGGCGTGTTCGATCAGCTTCTGGCGCAGTTCCACGGCCTGGACCTCGAGGAAGGGGCTCTGCCGCAGCAAGGGCTTGAACATGCGCTCCTGGACCCGGAAGTACTCCCAGACGGGCCCGGTCACGGTGAATCCTGTGCCGTCGGCGCGCGCCAGCATGTTCACCACGTCGGCGATCACGGAGGCGACGATCTGGACGTCGTAGGCGGTCATGTCGGGGCCGCGGCGCAGCCCGTAGGAGGAGCAGAAGTCGGTCACGCCGAGACGCAGGGCGAGGACGCGGTCGCGGTACTTGCCGACCGCGCGCAGGATGCCCTCCAGGGTCTCCACGCGTGACTCGCGGTAGAGCAGCTCGGGGGACTCCAGGACCGGCATGGCGAACAGCCGGCTGCCGGCGTCCGCCTCGGCAACGGTGAGCGCCTCCAGGAAGGGCATGCCGCGTTCCTCGGTGAACTTCGGCAGTACGAATCCGGACAGCAGCCGGACGGCCGGCCCGAGGCGCCGTACGAGGTCGGGGATCTGCTCGGCGGCGCGCACCCGGATGAACAGCAGCGGCAGATCCGCGTCGGGACGCCCGGCGAGGTCGGTGAACTGGCGGACCAGGTTCTCCTCGCCCGCGCACACGTCCGCGTCGTCGATGGAGTCCTCCAGGCACAGCACCATTGAGACCACACCGCGTCGGGCCTGCTTGACGATGTCGTCGGCGAGCCGGGGGCGGGTGGCGGGGCTGTAGAGGGTGGCGCCGAGGGCCACGGAGAGCAGCCGGGCCGGCGAATCCGGCGTGAAGACGCCGGGCTCCTGGAAGAAGAGACGTTTCCGCACCTCAGGGGCGATGTGCCCGAAATGACGCATTGAACTCCCCGTGTGAAGTGTCGGAAGGTGGCCGGTAATAGTACGTAGAGATCGATGTCCGAGGTTCCCACCGGGCATGAACTTCACGTAACCCCACCGTGTCGGGCGCCTACCCCGCATTGTCGTGACCAGGACGGAGAAGGCAGGATGACCGCATGACGCACGCGATGCTGAAGGGGTCCAACGTCCCGCTCGAGGCCACCACGGTACGTGCCGTGCTGCGCTGGTCGCCCGGGCAGGGAGTCCCGGACGTCGACGCCTCCGCGCTGCTCCTCGGCCCCGACGGTCGTGTGCGCTCCGACGAGGACTTCGTCTTCTACAACCAGCCCCGGCATCCCTCCGGGAAGGTGTGGCGGCTCGGCAAGAAGCGGGTCGCCGAGGGCCTCACCGACACGATCCAGACAGACCTCGCCGGTGTCGAGTCCGGCGTCGGCCGGATTCTGCTGGTCGCCTCGGCGGACGGCGTCACCTTCGACCGCGTACGGGCCCTGCGCATTCTGCTGTACGACGCGCAGGACCCGGACGGGGAACCGCTGGCGTACTTCGACGTCAAGCCGGAGACGGGCCAGGAGACCGCGCTGATCTGCGGTGAGCTCTACCGGCGTGGGAAGGGGTGGAAGTTCCGGGCGCTCGGGGAGGGCTATTCGAACGGGCTGAAGGGGCTGGCGACCGACTTCGGCATATCGGTGGACGAGTCGGAGGGCGAGCCCGAGCAGGAGCCTGCGGCGCCTTCCGCGACTCCGGAGGCGCCGGCTCCTGAGCCGCCCACGCAGGTGCAGGCACCGGTGGCCGCGCCGCTTCCGCCGGAGGTACCGGCGGGGGTGCCGCCGCAGCCGGCGTACGGCTATCCCCAGCAGCCCCCTGCCACGCAGCCGGCGTACGGCTACCCGCAGCCGACCAGCCCGCCCGCGTACGGCTATCCACCGGCTGCCGCCGCCACCCCCGACCCGGACTTCCGCCTGCCGCCCCAGGGCCCGCAATTCATCGGGCGCTGACGGCTACGCCCAGGATCACATGGCGCCCCGAGCCGGGGACTATCTCTGCACCTTGGTCTTGAAGCCGCGGCCCCACTGCAGGCCCCACCCGTAAAGCCGGTCTATCTCCGCCTGGAAGCCGTAGACGAATTTGACCTCCCTGCGGACGATGATCTCGTTCTTGACGTTCTCGATCATCACGACCGCGCAGGAGCGGGCCTGCGGCTGGCGTTCGTCGAGGCCGATCTCGATGCGGGGGCCGTTGCTCGGGTAGAGGGTGACGACCGCGTGCGTGCGGTCGAACGCCGGGGTCTGGTCGTAGATGTAGGCGAAGACCAGCAGGCGCTTGATGTTCTCGCGGTGATCCAGGTTGACGTAGATCGTCTCGCCGGAGGCCGAGCCGAAGCGGTCGTCGCCGCTGAGCTTGACGTACGGCGGTGCGTTGACGTCGCCGAGGAAGCCCCCGAGCGGCTGGACCACGCCCTTCGTGCCGTCCTGGAGCTCGTACAGGCAGCCGAGGTCGAGGTCGACGTTGACCATGCTCTGGCTGTGGCCCACGACCTCCGGGGGCTTGAGCGCCTTGAAGGGATGGCGCAGCAGGCTCTCGCGCTGGGAGCCGCCGAGGTCGGAGGTGCGCATCCGCCAGCTGAGGTTGATGCGCAGGTGGCCGGTGGCCGCGCCCTGCTTGGTCAGGGAGACCTGACCGTGCCGTTTGGTCAGTTCGATGGCGTTGGTGGCCGCGTTGCCCGAGTCGAACGTGCTCTCGCGTCCGCGCCACAGTCCGTCGAGGAAACCCATTCCCGCCCCAAGTCGTCGAACCCGCATACGGCCGACGGGGCGGCCGGCGAGGAGTGGTCCTCGGTGGCCGCCCCGTCGAGAGCGTTCCTCACCAGGGCGGCTGTCACACCCCGGAGGAGACCTCAGTCTTCGCGTCCGCGTTTCCCTCGGCCGCCGCCAGTGCCCTGTTGCGGCGGACGGAGGACCAGAAGGACCAGCCGATCAGGATGACACCGATGGAGCCGGTGATGAGCTCGTGGATCTCGTACTGGATGGTGACGAGCAGGATCAGCGAGAGGGCGCCGATCGCGTAGTGCGCGCCGTGCTCCAGGTAGACGTACTCGTCCAGGGTGCCCTGGCGGACCAGGTAGACCGTGAGGGACCGGACGTACATGGCGCCGACGCCGAGGCCCAGGGCCATCAGGACGATGTCGTTGGTGATGGCGAAGGCGCCGATCACGCCGTCGAAGGAGAACGACGCGTCCAGCACCTCCAGGTAGAGGAACATGAAGAACGCGGCCTTGCCGGCCAGGGCGATCGCCGACTTCGGCTTGCCCTCGCGTGCGGCCTTCTCCTCCTCCTCGTGCTCGCGTTCCTCCTCCTCTTCGAGCTTGTCCTCGAAGTAGCCGGAGAGTCCGCCCACGATCATGTAGGTGATCAGACCCGCGATACCGGAGAGCAGGACCGTCTCCGCCTTGTCGACGTGCGCGCCGCCGTGCTGGTGGGCGTGGGCGCCGAAGGTCATCGCGGAGATCAGCAGGATGATCAGCGCGATGCAGACGGACAGCATGTCGATCTTGCCGAGCTTGGCCAGCGGGCGCTCCAGCCAGCCCAGCCACTTGATGTCACGGTCCTCGAAGATGAAGTCGAGGAAGATCATCAGCAGGAACATGCCACCGAACGCGGCGATCGACGGGTGGGCGTCGGTGACCAGTTCCTGGTAGCGGTCCTTGTCGGTCAGGGCGAGGTCGACGGCCTCGATCGGGCCGAGGGACGCGCTGACGGCGACGATGACGACGGGGAAGACCAGCCGCATGCCGAAGACGGCGATCAGGATGCCGATGGTGAGGAAGATCTTCTGCCAGAAGGCATTCATCTTCTTCAGGATCCCGGCGTTGACCACCGCGTTGTCGAAGGACAGCGAGATCTCCAGGATGGAGAGGATCGCCACGATGCCGAAGGCGGTCCACCCCCCGTAGAAGACCGCTGCGACCAGGCCGAGCGCGGTGACCGCGAACGACCAGCCGAAGGTTTTCAGAACCACTGGCTACCCCATCGTGTAAGCACGGGTCTCCCCCGCTGCCGTACTCGGCTTTACGAAACGTTGACTCCGAAGTCTAGAGCGATGCCGCGCAGCCCCGACGCGTACCCCTGCCCGACGGCACGGAACTTCCACTCGCCCTGGTAGCGGTAGAGCTCGCCGAAGATCATCGCGGTCTCCGTGGAGGCGTCCTCGCTCAGGTCGTAGCGGGCGAGTTCCTGGCCGTCGGCCTGGTTGACCACGCGGATGAAGGCGTTGCTGACCTGGCCGAAGGTCTGGCCGCGCTCGTCGGCCATGTGGATGGAGACCGGGAAGACGATCTTGTCGCACTGCGCCGGCACCTTGGGCAGGTTCACCAGCAGGGACTCGTCGTCGCCGTCGCCCTCGCCGGTGAGGTTGTCACCGGTGTGCTCCACCGAGCCGTCCGGGCTCTTCAACTGGTTGTAGAAGATGAACCACTCGTCCCCCATGACCCGGCCGCCGCTGCACATCAGGGCGCTGGCGTCGAGGTCGAAGGGGGCTCCGGTGGTGGAGCGCGCGTCCCAGCCGAGCCCGACCATCACCTGCGTGAGGTTGGGTGCGGCCTTGGACAAGGAGACATTGCCTCCCTTGGCGAGCGTGACGCCCATGCTGGTCCCTCCCCGGGTCTGTTTTCTCAGGTGGTCCTGCGCGTCCGGCGCCGCACGTAAACCGTGCGGCGCCGGACGTTGCGAGGCTGTGGCCTCAGACGTTCACGCCGAAGTCCTGCGCGATGCCGCGCAGGCCGGAGGCGTAGCCCTGGCCGATGGCGCGGAACTTCCACTCCGCGCCGTGCCGGTACAGCTCGCCGAAGACCATGGCGGTCTCGGTGGAGGCGTCCTCCGACAGGTCGTAGCGCGCGATCTCCGCGCCGCCGGCCTGGTTGACCACGCGGATGAACGCGTTGCGCACCTGGCCGAAGGACTGCTGGCGGTTCTCGGCGTCGTAGATGGAGACCGGGAAGACGATCTTCTCGACGTCGGCCGGGACCGTCGCGAGGTTGACCTTGATCTGCTCGTCGTCACCCTCGCCCTCACCGGTGAGGTTGTCACCGGTGTGCTCCACGGAGCCGTCCGGGCTCTTGAGGTTGTTGAAGAAGATGAAGTGCTGGTCGCTGGCGACCTTTCCCGAGTTGTTCAGCAGCAGCGCGCTGGCGTCCAGGTCGAAGTCGGTGCCGGTCGTGGTGCGGACGTCCCACCCCAGTCCGACGATGACCGCCGTCAGGCCCGGCGCCTCCTTGGTCAGCGATACGTTGCCGCCCTTGCTGAGGCTGACTCCCACGAGTCCTCCATTGGTGTCCAGGGGCGGGAAGCCCCGTAGTGCGTTGGATGTCGGATCAACGAGTCGATCCTAGTGATGGGTTCCCGGCCCCCGCAGGCCCGCAGGCCGAAGAATTACAGGGTGTCGAGCGCCTTCACGTACTCGTTCAGATCGCGGGCGTCCGGCAGGCCGTTGACGACCGTCCAGCGCACGACGCCCTCCTTGTCGATGATGAAGGTGCCGCGCACGGCGCACCCCTTGTCCTCGTCGAAGACGCCGTACGCCCGCGAGACGCTGCCGTGCGGCCAGAAGTCCGACAGCAGGGGGTACTCCAGGCCCTCCTGCTCGGCGAAGACGCGCAGGGTGTGGATGGAGTCGTTGGAGACCGCGAGGAGCTGGGTGTCGCGGTCGGAGAACTGCGGCAGGTTGTCCCGCAGCTCGCACAGCTCGCCGGTGCACACGCCGGTGAAGGCGAAGGGGTAGAAGAGCAGGACCACGTTCTTCTGTCCGCGGAAGTCGGACAGCTTCACGGTCGCGCCGTGGTTGTCCTTGAGCTCGAAGTCGGGAGCCTTTTCGCCGACCTGGATCGCCATCGTCGTGTTCATCCCCTTCGGTGGGCCGTTCGGACGATGAACACCTTACGCAGCGATCAGGAAACGCAGACGGACGGGCCGAGTGAACTCGGCCCGTCCGAACAGTCACGTGGGGAGAACGGTCACCGCTTCGACTTGGCCGCCTTCGGCGTGGCCAGCCGGCTGCCGCTCCAGTCCTTGCCGACGCTGACGCTCTTGGACGCCGTCAGGCCCGCCGTGGTGGCGGCTTCCGAGATGTCGCTCGGCTCCACATACCCCGCACGGCCGGTCTTCGGCGTGAGGAGCAGGATCGCGCCGCCCTCTTCGATGTACGTGGTGGCATCCACCAGCGCATCCGTCAGGTCGCCGTCGTCGTCACGGAACCACAGCACAACGGCGTCGGCCACGTCGTCGTAGTCCTCGTCGACAAGGTCGCTCTCGATGACGCCCTCAATGGCCTCGCGGAGCTCCTGGTCGACATCGTCGTCGTAGCCGATCTCCTGGACCACCTGCCCGGGCTGGAACCCCAGCCTGGCGGCAGGGTTCGTCCGCTCCTCCGCGTGGTCCGCGGTCGCGCTCACGGGTTGCCTCCTGATCATGTCTTGGGAATAACTCAGCCACGCGCGTGCGCGAAGCATTGGCCGTAGTCCACACGGGCGGGACGGATCGCGCAAGTACCCGGCCGTCCAGACCGCCGAAACGGTGACGTTTGGGGCCGGGTCACCGCAACTCCAGGCACACCATCATGGCCCGCGGTGACATACACCACACCTTTGTGCCCCGTTTGGGCGTTTGGGAACCGTCTGTGGGTACGAGACTCGAATGAGTTCGCCCCCTACGTTCCCACACCGCTCTCACCACGGGTTACCTGGCAGTAGAGATGACGTTTACGGCCCCGAGGTGGACCATGGGAGCGGCGCAGACCCGGCCCCGTCCGGCGACAAAAGCGAAGCAGCGGCCGTCCTTCGGCCCTCTGACAGGTAAGGAACAGCGTGGCTTCCGCATCCGATCGCAACCCGATCATCATTGGCGGCCTTCCGAGTCAGGTTCCTGACTTCGACCCCGAGGAGACGCAGGAGTGGCTCGACTCCCTCGACGCCGCCGTCGACGAGCGCGGCCGGGAGCGCGCCCGCTATCTGATGCTGCGGCTGATCGAGCGGGCCCGTGAGAAGCGCGTGGCCGTGCCCGAGATGCGCAGCACGGACTACGTCAACACGATCCCCACCCGCGCGGAGCCGTTCTTCCCGGGCAACGAGGAGATCGAGCGCAAGATCCTCAACGCCACGCGCTGGAACGCCGCCGTGATGGTGTCCAGGGCGCAGCGCCCGGGCATCGGCGTCGGCGGCCACATCGCCACCTTCGCCTCCTCCGCCTCGCTGTACGACGTCGGCTTCAACCACTTCTTCCGTGGCAAGGACGAGGGCGACGGCGGCGACCAGGTCTTCTTCCAGGGCCACGCCTCCCCCGGCATCTACGCCCGCGCGTATCTGCTGGACCGGCTCAGCGAGCAGCACCTCGACGGATTCCGCCAGGAGAAGTCGAAGGCGCCCCACGGCCTGTCGTCGTATCCGCACCCGCGGCTGATGCCGGACTTCTGGGAGTTCCCGACCGTCTCGATGGGCCTCGGCCCGATCGGCGCGATCTACCAGGCGCGGATGAACCGCTACATGCACGCGCGGGGCATCGCGGACACCTCCAAGTCGCACGTGTGGGCGTTCCTCGGCGACGGCGAGATGGACGAGCCGGAGTCGCTGGGCCAGCTGACGCTCGCCGCCCGGGAGGGCCTGGACAACCTGACCTTCGTCGTCAACTGCAACCTGCAGCGCCTCGACGGCCCGGTGCGCGGCAACGGGAAGATCATCCAGGAGCTGGAATCGGTCTTCCGGGGCGCCGGCTGGAACGTGATCAAGCTGATCTGGGACCGCACCTGGGACCCGCTGCTCGCGCAGGACCGGGACGGGATCCTGGTCAACAAGATGAACATCACGCCCGACGGCCAGTTCCAGACGTACGCCACCGAGACCGGCGCGTACATCCGCGAGCACTTCTTCGGCGACGACCACCGGCTGCGCGCGATGGTCGAGGGCATGACCGACGACCAGATCCTGCACCTGGGCCGCGGCGGCCACGACCACCGCAAGATCTACGCGGCGTACAAGGCGGCCGTGGAGCACAAGGGCCAGCCGACGGTCATCCTCGCCAAGACCATCAAGGGCTGGACCCTCGGCCCGAACTTCGAGGGCCGCAACGCCACGCACCAGATGAAGAAGCTGACGGTCGACGACCTCAAGCGCTTCCGCGACCGGCTGCACCTGCCGATCTCCGACAAGGACCTCGAGTCCGGTGTACCGCCCTACTACCACCCGGGGCGGGACAGCGAGGAGATCCAGTACATGCACGACCGCCGCAAGTCGCTCGGCGGTTACGTGCCCACGCGCGTGGTGCGCTCCAAGCCGCTCGCGCTGCCGGACGACAAGACGTACGCGACCGTGAAGAAGGGCTCCGGTCAGCAGTCCATCGCCACGACCATGGCCTTCGTCCGACTCCTGAAGGACCTCATGCGGGACAAGGAGATCGGCAAGCGCTTCGTGCTGATCGCGCCGGACGAGTACCGCACCTTCGGCATGGACTCCTTCTTCCCGAGCGCGAAGATCTACAACCCGCTCGGCCAGCAGTACGAGGCGGTGGACCGGGATCTGCTGCTCGCCTACAAGGAGGCGCCGAACGGGCAGATGCTGCACGACGGCATCTCCGAGGCCGGCTGCACGGCGTCACTGATCGCGGCCGGTTCCGCGTACGCGACCCACGGCGAACCGCTCATCCCGGTGTACGTCTTCTACTCGATGTTCGGTTTCCAGCGCACCGGCGACCAGTTCTGGCAGATGGCCGACCAGCTGGCGCGCGGTTTCGTCCTGGGCGCGACCGCGGGGCGTACGACGCTGACCGGTGAGGGTCTCCAGCACGCGGACGGCCACTCGCAGCTGCTGGCCTCGACGAACCCCGGATGCGTGGCGTACGACCCGGCGTTCGGCTACGAGATCGCGCACATCGTGAAGGACGGTCTGCGCCGGATGTACGGGGGCGACGAGGAGCACCCGCACGGCGAGGACGTCTTCTACTACCTCACCGTCTACAACGAGCCGATCCAGCACCCGGCCGAGCCGGAGAACGTCGACGTCGAGGGCATCCTCAAGGGCCTGTACCGCTTCAGCGAGGGCACCGCGGGTGCCACCCCGGCGCAGATCCTGGCCTCCGGTGTGGCCGTTCCGTGGGCCATCGAGGCGCAGAAGATCCTCGCCGAGGAGTGGAACGTCAAGGCGGACGTCTGGTCGGCGACCTCCTGGAACGAGCTGCGACGCGAGGCGGTGGCCTGCGAGGAGCACAACCTGCTGCACCCGGAGGAGGAGCAGCGGGTGCCGTACGTGACGCGCAAGCTGAGCGGGGCGCAGGGCCCGGTGGTCGCGGTGTCCGACTGGATGCGGTCGGTGCCGGACCAGATCGCGCGCTGGGTGCCGGGGACGTACCAGTCGCTGGGCGCGGACGGCTTCGGCTTCGCGGACACGCGGGGGGCGGCGCGGCGGTTCTTCCACATCGACGCGCAGTCGATCGTGGTGGCGGTGCTGACGGAGCTGGCGAAGGAGGGGAAGGTCGATCGGTCGGTGCTGAAGCAAGCCATCGACCGGTACCAGTTGCTGGATGTTGCCGCGGCGGATCCCGGGGTGGCAGGGGGAGACGCGTAGGGATCGAGTGTCGTCTGCGGGGGCGTGGGGGCTGGTCGCGCACACGCGGCGGTAGCCGCAAATCGAGCACAGCCCCGCGCCCCTGAGGGGCGCGTGGTACGCGGCCTACGATTCCAGGCATGAAGGAATCGACCGCCCAGGTTCGCTGGGAGCACCGGACCCAGCGGCCGCTCCTCGGCCTCGCCCTGGCCTTTGCCGTTGCCTATGCCGTGCCGATCGTGCAGCCGGACGCGAGCAAGGGTGTGGTGGAGCTGTGCACCGCCGTGGAGTGGGTGGTGTGGGGTGCGTTCGCGCTCGACTATCTCGTGCGGCTCGGGCTGTCCGAGCACCGGCTGTCGTTCGTGCGCACGCACTGGCTCGACCTGCTCGCGGTGCTGCTGCCGCTGATCCAGCCGTTGCGGCTGCTGCGGGTGGTGTCCACGCTGCTGCTGGTCGGGCAGCGTGCCCGGCTGGCCTCGCAGATCAGGCTCACGACGTATGTCGCCGGGTCGGTGGTCGGGCTGCTGATGTTCGGCTCGCTCGCCGTACTGTCGGTGGAGCGGGACTCGCCGGACGGCAACATCAGGAACCTGGGCGACGCGGTGTGGTGGTCGTTCACCACGATGACGACCGTGGGGTACGGCGACCACGCCCCGACGACGGGTCTGGGCCGCGTGCTGGCGGTCGGGCTGATGCTGTCCGGCATCGCGCTGCTCGGTGTGGTGACCGCGAACATCGCCGCCTGGTTCATCGCGCGGTTCGAGAAGGACGACGCCGAGGAGCGACGGCAGACGGAGGCGATCGCGTCCCTGGTCGAGGAGGTGCGGCTGCTCAGGGCCGAGGTGGCCGAGCTGAAGTCGGCCGCGGTGCGGGTCGAGTAGCGCGCCTGCGAGGGCCGGGCGGGCCCCCGGCTGTCGCTGCCGGGGGCCCGCTCCGTGTTCACTGCCGGTCAGAACATCCCGTAGCCCGGACCGGTGGCCCCGGCCAGCCAGACGATGGCCAGCAGTGTGTCGATGGCGCCCAGGACGAGGGCGACCAGGGCCGGCACCGGGCGCGAACCCGCCCACGTGCGGCCCATCGCGAGCCAGCCGCAGATCATCGCCACGGGGCCGAGAATGATCCCCAGGACGAAGAATCCGGCGACCGCGCACACGAGTCCGATGATCCCGAGCGTCGCGCGATCCGGCCCGGTCCGTGACCACGTCCGGCCACGTGAGCGGGGGTGCCTGCGCGTGCCGTGTCCGAAGCTCGCCATCATCAACTCCCTGATCCCCGTAGTCGGTTGGGGTGTTTCGGGGTTCTTGACATGGCGGGTACCCCCGCTTCGGCGGTGAATTCACGCCGGGGGCACGGCAGGAGGAGAGGTGCTGCCTGCGCGCTGCCCCCCTCCAGCAGCGCGCCGCAGCCGCTGTCCTCCAGCCCTGCGGAGGACTTGACCCACTGTGACCTGCGGTGCCCTCCGCGGGGGAGGGATCACCGCGTGGGTTCACCCTGATGGGCGAACCCGGTCCCGAGGGTCCGTCAGATGTGGCCGACGCCCGCGCCGGCCTCCGCGTTCGCACCCCGCTTGGTGAGGAACGCGACCAGCACCGCCACGGCGGCGACTCCGGCGGCGACCAGGGACGCCAGGCTCATGCCGGAGATGAAGGTGTCGTGGGCGACGTCCGTGATCTTCGTGGCGATCGCCTCGGGGGTGCCCGGGGGAACCGGCGCCGCGCCGACCTGGACGGCTTCGGAGGCCTGGCCGGCCTGCTCGGGGGTGAGCGGCGGGAGACCGGCCTCCTTCCAGTTGCCCTCGAGGTCGCCGTCGACCTTGGAGGCCATCACTGCGCCGAGGACGGCCGTACCGAGGCTGCCGCCGATCTGCATCGCGGCCTGCTGGAGACCACCGGCGACACCGGAGAGCTCCATGGGCGCGTTGCCCACGATGACCTCGGTGGCGCCGACCATGACCGGGGCGAGACCGAGACCGAGCACGGCGAACCAGAGCGACATCACGCCACTGCCGGTGTCCGTCTCCAGGGTGGACATGCCGTACATGGCGAGCGCGGTGAGCGCCATGCCGCCGGCCAGCGGGATGCGCGGGCCCACCTTCGTGATCATCGCGCCGGCGAGCGGCGAGCCGACGATCATCATGCCGGTGAGCGGCAGCAGGTGCAGACCGGCGTCGATCGGGCCCATCCCGTGCACGTTCTGCAGATAGAAGGTGACGAAGAACAGGCCGCCCATGAACGCGATGGCCATGAGGACCATGAGGACCACACCGGCGGACAGCGGCACGGAGCGGAACAGCGCCAGCGGGACCAGCGGTTCCGCGACCTTCTTCTCCCAGACGGCGAAGAGCGCGAAGCCGGCGATCGAGGCGATGATGAAAGCCCAGGTCTTGGTGTCGCCCCAGCCCCACTCGGGGGCCTTGATCAGCGCCCAGACCAGGCAGAACATCGCCGCCGACAGCAGGGCGATACCGAGGACGTCGAAGGAGCGCGGCGCGTTCTCCGCGCGGTGGTCGAGCAGGATCCACGCACCGAGGGCGACGGCGAGGATGCCGACCGGCACGTTGATGAAGAACACCGACTGCCAGTTGACGTGCTCGACGAGGACACCGCCGAGGATCGGGCCGCCCGCGGTGGAGGCACCGATGACCATGCCCCAGATACCGATCGCCATGTTGAGCTTCTCGGCCGGGAACGTGGCCCGCAGCAGACCGAGCGCGGCGGGCATCAGCAGCGCGCCGAACAGGCCCTGGAAGACCCGGAAGGTGACGACCAGCGCGATGCTGTCGGACAGGCCGATCGCGCCCGAGGCGGCGGCGAAGCCGACGACGCCGATGAGGAAGGTCTGGCGGTGGCCGAAGCGGTCACCGAGCTTGCCCGCGGTGATCAGGGAGACCGCGAGGGCCAGGAAGTACGCGTTGGTGATCCACTGCAGCTGGGCCAGGCTGGCGCCCAGGTCCTTGCCGATCGCCGGGTTCGCGATGGCCACGATGGTGCCGTCCAGGGCCACCATCATGACCCCCACGGCGACGGTTATCAGCGTGAACCAGGGGTGGCCGCGCAGCCCCTTGCCCGGCGTCGCGTCCGACGGGGCGACTGGTGCGCTGTCCCCCGGCCCCGTCTTGTCGATGGTGGTCTGACTAGTCATGCTTCGAGGCTAATGACAGCCGCTGACAGTTGACAAACCAATTCACTAGTCGGTAACTGACACGACATACGCGTATAGCCTGAACTGGGGAAACAGTTCGAGGAGGAGCCATGGAGACGGCCGGGACCGTCGTGGGCGGGCTGCCGCGGCCGGGTCTGCGGGAGCGCAAGAAGCAGCGCACCCGGGACGCCCTGGTCCGCGCCGCCCTCGAACTGTTCGCCACCCGCGGGTACGAGGGGACGACCGTCGACGACATCGCCGCCGCCGTCGACGTCTCCCAGCGCACCTTCTTCCGCTACTTCGCGAGCAAGGAGGAGGTCGCGTTCTTCGTGCCGCGGCTCGCCGAGTCGCAGGTCGTCGAGGCCGTGCGCGGGCGCCCGCCGGGCGAGCCGCCCCTGGAGACGCTGCGCCGGGCCGTGCTGGACAGCTGGGACGACATCAACGCGACCGTCGAACAGCTCGTCCCCCTCGAACTGCACCTGCGGGTCTACCGGGTGATCGAGTCGACGCCGCCGCTCTTCGCCGCCCACCTGCGCCGGGCGACGGAACTGGAGGAGGAGCTGGCGCGCATCATCGCCGACCGCGAGGGCCTCGACATCGACGCCGACCCCCGGCCCCGCATCCTGGTCGCCGCCTTCGGCGGGGTGATCCGGGTCACCGAACGGCTGTGGTCGACCGGTGACGACCTCAGCCTCGCGGCCATGCGCGAGCTGATGACGACGTATCTGGACCACGTGGGGCCGGCCCTCGCCGGGAACTGGCGTACGGGTTGATCCCCGTATCGACACACTGAAACGTGATCCCAGTCACTTGGTTAACGCGAGACCCTCTCGTTCTCCTAGTGTGTCCTCCCAGTGACTTCCTTCGACACCACCCCGCTAGGGCCTGCCTCGGGTGCTCCCGCGGCGTCGCGACGCCCGGCACGCACTCTCGCTGCACCGGCCGTCCTCCGACGTGGCTCCGCCACGCCGAAGGCCGTCCGGCACACCGAGAGCACGCACCGAACGCCGCTCCTTCCTCCGCGGGAGAACCCGAGGCAGACCCTCAACGTCTGGCGCGCGCTGCTCGCGCTCGCCGTCGTCTTCGTGATGCTGGCGACCACCGGCTGGACCGCGATGCGCCACCATCGCGAGGCCACCGAGCTGGAGAAATCCCTGCAGGCCTGGGACCGCGGCCGGATAGCGGGGCACCGGCTGCCGGACGCCGATGCGGCACCGGCCCGGCTCGCCCGGTTCTTCGCCTCGCTCACCGAAGGACAGCGCACCACCCTCGCCCGCCGCTATCCGCTCGCCGTGGGCAATATGAACGGCGCCCCCGTCGAGCTGCGCTACCGCGCCAACCGCATCGCGCTGGGGCAGGCACGCACGGTCGAACGCGCACGCGTCCACGACGAGCGCCTCACCCCCGACGGGCAGCGGCAGGCGGCCCGCCGGCTGGACCGTCTGGAGGCGCTGATGCGCCCCGGCCGCCACATCCTCGCCTTCGACCCGTCCGGCTCCGGCCGCGTCGCCGAGGTCTTCGGCAGTCTCCGCAAGGCCGAACGCGTCTCGGTCGTCGTCCCCGGTGTCGACACCGACCTGCTCACCTTCCAGCGCACCCACCGCAAGTACTCGGCGCCCGTCGGCATGGCCAAGTCCCTCTACGCGGCCGAACGCGAGGCCGACCCCGGCACCCGTACGGCCGTGATCGCGTGGGCCGACTACACCGCGCCCAGCGGTCTCGGCATGGACGCCGCCACGGCGATGCGCGCGAAGGACGGCGCGGTGCGCCTGAACGCGATGCTGCGCGGACTGCCCGGCACGTCCCCGGTCTCGCTGTTCTGCCACAGCTACGGCTCCGTGGTGTGCGGACTCGCCGCCCGCGAACTGCCGGGCCGGGTCGCCGACATCGCGGTCGCGGGCAGCCCCGGCATGCGCGTGGAGCGGGCCTCGCAGCTGCACACCTCCGCCCAGGTGTGGGCGATGCGCGACGCCGACGACTGGGTCCAGGACGTGCCGTACCTGGAGGTCGGCGGGCTGGGCCACGGCGCCGACCCGGTGTCCACGGGCTTCGGGGCGCGAGTGCTGTCGGCGCGCGAGGCGAAGGGGCACAGCGGGTACTTCGAACCGAACACGGACAGCCTGCGGAACTTCGCCGAGATCGGTGTTGGCGCGTACCGCGCGGTGGCCTGTGCCGACGACGACGGGGTCTGCCGGACGGGTTTGTCCGGCGCGACGGCGTCCGGACGCGCGTAGAGACGGAGAAACTGCGGTATGCGCGGGGAGGGGACGAAGAAGCTCGTGCCGCATACGATGAGCCGCATGGGTGACGTACTGGCCGGATTTCATGCCGCCTGGGAGTTCGAGTCCGACTCCGTGCTCATCCGTTACGAACGGGGGATTCGAACACCCAAGCTGTTCCAGGCACTCGGGGAGCGTCGTGTTCCGCTGGAGGCCGTGGAGGGGGTGACCCTCACTCCGGGCAGGCGCGGCACGGTGGTGCTGCGGATGGAGCCCCGGCCCGGCGCGGATCCGCTGATGGAGGCGGCGGCCGGGCAGTTGAAGGAGAGCTGCGATCCGTACCGGCTGGTGCTGCCGGGTGAGCGCGAGACGCTCGCGGAGTACTACGCCGAGGAGTTGCGCGCCGCGCTGACCGAGTCCGGGCCGGCCGAGCGTCATCTGGTGGCGGCGCCGGGGGCTCCGCTGCAGTTCAAGGCGTATGACGCGAAGGCGTCCTTCGACGGTTCGGCGGTGTCCTTCCGGTGGTTCTGGACGGGGGCGTCGTCGGCGAAGTGGAAGGCCGGGGACCAGCGGTTCGCCGTCGGCGAGTTGAGCGGGGTGGAGTGGCGGTCGCCGGAGGTGTTCGAAGGGCATCTGCGGCTGCTGCGCCGGGACGCGGGGGCGACCCCGGCGCAGGCCGATCAGGATCCCGCGGCGGTGGTGTTCGGGTTGGGGTACGGGCCCGTGCATGAGTCACTGCCGTTCGCTGCGGCTGTGTTGGCGGCGGTGCGGACGTGTGAGCCGGTGCCTGCGGTTGCGGCCGCGCCGCGGCGTGACCCTGCGGATATTGCTGAACGGATTCGTCACCTGGGGGAACTGCATCAGGCGGGGCTGGTGACGGATGAGGAGTTTGCTTCCAAGAAGGCGGAGTTGTTGGCGGAGCTTTAGCGTCTGCTCTACTCCCTGCCTGCAGAGGTGAACGTCATGTCCGCGTAGCGGTTGCCTGCCACCTGTGCCGCGATCGGGTCCAGGAGGGCCAGTTCGTCCTTCGTGAGGTCGATGCGTGTCGCCGCCGTGTTCTCCTCCACCCTTTCCGGCTTGCGGGTGCCCGGGATCGGGATGACCGGGACGGCGTGGACCTGTGACTGCTGGTGGACCCATGCCAGGGCGATCTGGCCCGGGGTCGCGCCATGGGACTCGGCGATCTCACGCAGCGGGGCGAGCAGGGCCGCGTTGGCCGTGGCGTTCTCGCCGGTGTAGCGGGGCTGTTGGCGGCGGAAGTCGTC
The DNA here is from genome assembly GCF_040689265.1 of Streptomyces sp. NPDC052012. Taxonomy (NCBI): domain Bacteria; kingdom Bacillati; phylum Actinomycetota; class Actinomycetes; order Kitasatosporales; family Streptomycetaceae; genus Streptomyces; species Streptomyces sp. NPDC052012. The sequence continues at coordinate 323,979 of NZ_JBFAXA010000001.1, read as the reverse complement.
GGGGGTCAGGTCCTGGGCGGCGTCGGTGAAGGAGCCGGTCAGGAAGCCGCGGCCCAGCGGGGAGTACGGGACCAGGGTGACGCCCAGGTCGCGGGCGGCCGGTACGACCCTCGCCTCGATGTCGCGGCTGAACAGCGACCACTCCGACTGCACCGCGGCGATGGGGTGCACGGCGTGGGCGGCGCGCAGTTCGTCGGCGGTGACCTCGCTCAGGCCCAGTTGCTTGACCTTGCCCTCGCGGACCAGGTCGGCCATGACGCCGACGGTCTCCTCGATCGGCACGTTCACATCGCGCCGGTGCATGTAGTAGAGGTCGATCACGTCGACGCCGAGGCGCTTCAGGCTCGCCTCGACGGCCTGGCGGATGTAGGGCTCGTCGTTGCGGATGACGCGGCGGGTCGGGTCGTCCGGGTCGAGGGACAGGGCGAACTTGGTGGCGATGAGGAGTTCGTCGCGGTGGGCCTTGAAGAACGGGGAGAGGAAGCGCTCGTTCTCGCCCGCGCCGTACATGTCGGCCGTGTCGTAGAGCGTGACGCCGAGTTCCAGGGCGCGCTCCAGGGTGGCCCGGGAGGCGTCCGCGTCCACGGGGCCGTAGGCGAAGCTCATGCCCATGCACCCGAGGCCCTGGACGCCCACCTCCGGGCCGTCGGTGCCGAGGTGTGCCTTGCTGATCCTGCCGTCCGTCATCGGGACCTCTCCGACGCCAGGGGCTGCCCGGCGTCCGCGTAGAAGCTGATCTTTCGGTCGAGCACCGCGAGGGTGCCCTGGAGTTCGGCGATCCGGGCGAGGACGTCCTCGCGGGTCGCCTTGAGCAGTTCGAAGCGCTCGGGGTACGTGTGGTCGCCCTCGCGCACCAGTTCCGCGTAGCGCACCATGTCGGCGACCGGCATCCCGGTCAGGCGGAGCTTGCCGACCAGGGCGAGCCAGTCGAGGTCGCGGTTGGTGTAGCGGCGCTGGCCCGTGTGAGAGCGGTCGATGTGCGGCATCAGCCCGATGCGCTCGTACCAGCGCAGGGTGTGCGCCGTGAGCCCGGTGAGGGCCGCGACCTCGCTGATCGTGTACTTGTCCGCGCCGTCCGGCCGTCGGCTGCCGCGCTCCGGCGGTCCTGCGCAGGTGTCGGTCCTGGTACCCGTGGTCTCCATCACCGTCATGGCCTCAACGCTAGATCCCTTGAGTGCACTCCAAGCAAGCGACGGCGGTAAGAAATCGGCAGGACCCGGCGGGCACGGCGTGGCTACCGTGCGGGACATGAGTCTTGTACGGCGTGCGGTGCCCGGGGACGCGGAGGAAGTGCTGCGGCTGCGTCAGGTGATGATCGACTCGATGGCCGGCTCCGGCTCGTCCACCGACTGGCACGGCGAGTCGCTGCCGCTGCTGCGGGCGAAGCTGGCGGAGGCGGACGGGGTTTTCGCGGCGTTCGTGGTCGACCATCCGCAGCGGCCGGGTGCGCTGGCCGCGCTGGTCGCGGGAACGGTCGACTACCGGATCGGGAACGCCCGCGATCCGTACGGCGCGGCGGGTTTCGTCTTCAGCGTGGCGACCGATCCGGTCGCCCGGCGGCGGGGGTATGCGCGGGCCTGTATGGAGGCGCTTCTCGAGTGGTTCAGGGAGCGCGGGGTGCGGCGGGTGCGTCTCACCTCGTCCGCGGAGGCGGAGCCGCTGTACGCGTCGCTGGGTTTCCGGCCGAAGCCCGACCCCTTGCTGGAGCTGTATCTGTGAGCGCTTAGGCTCGACGGCATGTCGTTGAAGAGCCTCGCGTTGATCGAGAACTGGCCGGTTCCCGCCGCCGCGGTGGGTGTCGTGCGGGCGGACGGGACGGTCCTGGGCACCCACGGGCCGGTCGACCGGCGCTTCCCGCTGGCCTCGGTCACCAAGCCGCTGGCGGCGTACGCGGTGCTGGTGGCGTACGAGGAGGGCGCGATCGAGCTGGACGAGCCGGCGGGACCGCAGGGCTCCACGGTGCGGCATCTGCTCGCGCACACCTCGGGGCTGGCCTTCGACGAGCACCGGGTCACCTCCGCGCCGGGTGAGCGGCGGCTGTACTCCAACGCCGGGTTCGAGCAGCTGGGGGACCATGTCGCGAAGGCGACGGAGATCCCGTTCGGGGAGTATCTGCGGCAGGCGGTGCTGGAGCCGCTGGGCATGACGTCCACGTCACTGGAGGGCTCGCCCGCGAAGGACGGGGTGTCGACGGCCGGGGATCTGCTGCGGTTCGCGGCGGAGGTGCAGGCGCCGCGCCTGCTGGACCCCCGCACGGTCGCCGAGGCGATGACCGTGCAGTACCCGGGCACGAAGGGCGTGCTCCCGGGGTACGGCCACCAGAACCCCAACGACTGGGGTCTCGGTTTCGAGATCCGCAACGCCAAGTCCCCGCACTGGACGGGTTCTTCCTCCTCTCCCCGCACCTTCGGTCACTTCGGCCAGTCGGGCACGTTCCTGTGGATCGACCCGGACGCGGGCGCGGCGTGCGTGGCCCTGACGGACCGCGCCTTCGGGCCCTGGGCGATCGAGGCGTGGCCCCCGTTCACGGACGCGGTGCTGGCGGAGCTCTAGGGCTCGGAGGCCGGCTGCATCTCCCACAGGAGGAGTTCGGCCGGTGCGGTCACCGCGACCGCCTCGACGTCCTTGGCGTCCGTGATGCGGGCCGCGTCGCCGGCGGTCAGGGTCTCGCCGTCGAGGGTCACCTCGCCGCGTACGACGTGGGCGTACACGTACGCGGCGTCCGGGACGGCGGTCCGCTCCCCCGTCGTGAGCCGGCGTACGTGGAGCATGGCGCCCGCCTCCGGCAGGGCGTACGGCGTGGAGTCCGCGATGCCGTGGACGACCTCGTAGAAGGGCTCCCCGCCGGGTTCCAGCGGCGCCAGCCACATCTGCAGGAACGTCAGCGGCCCGGCCCCGTCGTTGCGCTCCACGTGCCGCACCCCGGACGCGGCGCTCAGCCGCTGCACGTCCCCGGCGCGCACCACGCTCTCGTTCCCCGCGGAGTCCCGGTGGGTCAGCTCGCCCTCCACCACCCACGTCACGATCTCGGTGTGGCTGTGCGGATGCTCGTCGAACCCGGCCCCGGGCGCCAGCCGCTCCTCGTTGCAGGCGATCACCGCCCCGAACCGCAGATTGTCGGGGTCGTAGTGGGGCCCGAACGAGAAGGCATGCCAGGACTCGATCCCGGCCCCCGGATCCCCACCCAGATACCGCTCACGACCACGCCGTACGTCCATCACGCACCCACGGTAGCCCCGCCGGCGCCCGCCACGGACCAGCAAGGGGCAAGGGCCGTCCCACCCCCGCTGTCACCCACGCGCCGGCCGCGAGGGAGCCGCAGGGGGCGCGCCGGGAGGCGACCGAGCCGTCAAGCACAGCCCTGCTATCCGTTTGCCCGTCCCGATAAGGCAGTCTTGTCCCGTGCCCGAACCAGAGACCAGCAAGACCCATGCCGCCGCACGGTCCGCTCATCCGCATGCCGCGACCCTGAAGCGGCTGGAGAAGTCGTCCGGCTCTCTCGCCGCGCAGGCGATCGCGCGGATGGACGAGACGCTGCCCTGGTACCGGGCCATGCCACCGGAGAACCGTTCCTGGATCGGGCTGGTCGCGCAGGCCGGTATCGCCGCGTTCACCGAGTGGTTCCGGCGCCCGGACGCCCCGCAGGCGATCTCCACCGACGTCTTCGGCACGGCGCCGCGCGAGCTGACCAGGGCGATCACGCTGCGGCAGACCGTGGAGATGGTGCGGACCACGATCGAGGTGATGGAGTCCGCCATCGACGAGGTGGCGGCGCCCGGGGACGAGAGCGTGCTGCGCGAGGCGCTGCTCGTGTACGCCCGGGAGATCGCGTTCGCCACCGCGCAGGTGTACGCGCAGGCCGCCGAGGCACGCGGTGCCTGGGACGCGCGGCTCGAGTCGCTGGTCGTGAACGCGGTGCTGAGCGGCGAGGCCGACGAGGGGGCCGTGTCGCGGGCCGCGGCGCTCGGCTGGAACTCGCCCGAGCATGTGTGCGTGGTGCTGGGCACGGCGCCCGACGGTGACTCCGAGCTGACCGTGGAGGCGATCCGGCGGGCCGCCCGGCACGCCAAGCTCCAGGTGCTGACCGGGGTGCTCGGCGACCGGCTCGTGGTGATCGCGGGCGGCAGCGACAACCCGCTGGCCGTCGCCAAGTCGCTGATCGGCCCGTACGCGCCCGGCCCGGTGGTGGCGGGCCCGGTGGTGCCGGACCTGCTGGCCGCGACCCGCTCCGCGCAGGCCGCCGCCGCGGGCCTGAAGGCGTGTTCCGCCTGGCAGGACGCGCCGCGCCCGGTGCTGGCGGACGATCTGCTGCCGGAGCGCGCGATCGCCGGAGACCCCAGCGCCCGCGAGCAGTTGGTGGAGGAGATCTACAGACCGCTGGAGGAGGCCGGGGCGGCGCTGCTGGAGACGCTCAGCGTCTACCTGGAGCAGGCGAGCAGTCTCGAGGGCGCCGCGCGGATGCTGTTCGTGCACCCCAACACCGTTCGCTACCGGCTCCGACGTGTGACTGACGTCACCGGCTGGTCGCCCTCCGACGTACGCTCTGCGTTCACACTGCGCATCGCCCTGATCCTGGGGCGTCTGGCCGACGGTGATCTTCAGCTCTAGTCTTTTGTCGGGGCTCCACAAAACCCCTTCGTGTTCTTCGTCCTTGTCCTCACGGGCGGCTTCGGCCGTCCCCAAGAGAGAGTGTGAGAGTGCTCGTACTCGTCGCTCCCGGCCAGGGCGCCCAGACGCCCGGCTTCCTGACTGAATGGCTCGACCTCCCCGGTGCCGCCGACCGCGTCGCCGCCTGGTCCGACGTCATCGGCCTCGACCTCGCCCACTACGGCACGCAGGCCGACGCGGACGCGATCCGCGACACGGCCGTCGCCCAGCCGCTGCTGGTCGCCGCCGGACTGCTGTCCGCCTCGGCACTCGGTGACATCGCCGACATCGCGCCGGGCGCGGTCGCCGGTCACAGCGTCGGTGAGATCACCGCCGCCGCCTTCGCGGGTGTCCTCGACGACAAGTCCGCGCTGAGCCTGGTGCGCAAGCGGGGTCTGGCCATGGCCGACGCCGCCGCGATCACCGAGACCGGTATGGCGGCGCTGCTCGGCGGCGACCCCGAGGTGACCGTGCCGCACCTGGAGCGGCTGGGCCTGACCCCGGCGAACATCAACGGCGCGGGCCAGATCGTCGCGGCCGGCACCAAGGAGCAGCTGGCCGCGCTGGAGGCGGACAAGCCCGAGGGCGTGCGCAAGGTCGTCGCGCTGAAGGTCGCCGGCGCCTTCCACACGCACCACATGGCTCCCGCGGTCGACACGCTGGCGAAGGCCGCCGCGGACCTCACCCCGGGCGACCCTGAGGTCACCTACGTGTCCAACAAGGACGGCCAGGCCGTCGCGACGGGCGCCGAGGTCCTTCAGCGTCTGGTCGGCCAGGTGGCGAACCCGGTCCGCTGGGACCTGTGCATGGAGACGTTCAAGGAGCTCGGGGTCACCGCCCTGATCGAGGTCTGCCCGGGCGGCACCCTGACCGGCCTCGCCAAGCGTGCGCTGCCCGGCGTGAGGACGCTGGCCCTGAAGACCCCCGCCGACCTCGACGCGGCCCGCGAGCTCATCGCCGAGCACGCCGCCTGATCGCCTTAAGGAGCCCACCCGCATGGCGAAGATCAAGCCCAGCAAGGGCGCCCCGTACGCGCGCATCCTCGGCGTGGGCGGCTACCGGCCCACCCGGGTCGTGCCGAACGAGGTGATCCTCGAGACGATCGACTCCTCCGACGAGTGGATCCGCTCCCGCTCCGGCATCGAGACCCGGCACTGGGCGTCCGACGAGGAGACCGTCACCGCGATGTCGCTGGAGGCGTCCGGCAAGGCCCTCGCCGACGCGGGCATCTCCGCCGAGCAGATCGGCGGCGTGATCGTCTCCACGGTCTCGCACTTCAAGCAGACCCCGGCCGTCGCCACCGAGATCGCCGACAAGCTGGGCACGGACAAGGCCGCCGCGTTCGACATCTCGGCGGGCTGCGCGGGCTTCGGCTACGGCCTGACCCTCGCCAAGGGCATGATCGTCGAGGGTTCGGCGGAGTACGTCCTGGTCATCGGCGTGGAGCGGCTCAGCGACCTGACCGACCTGGAGGACCGGGCGACGGCCTTCCTGTTCGGCGACGGCGCGGGCGCGGTGGTCGTCGGTCCCTCGCAGGAGCCGGCGATCGGCCCGACCGTGTGGGGCTCGGAGGGCGACAAGTCCGACACCATCAAGCAGACCGTTCCGTGGACGGACTACCGCGACGGCACGGTCGACAAGTTCCCTGCGATCACGCAGGAGGGCCAGGCGGTGTTCCGCTGGGCCGTGTTCGAGATGGCGAAGGTCGCCCAGCAGGCGCTGGACGCGGCCGGTATCTCCTCGGACGACCTGGACGTCTTCATCCCGCACCAGGCCAATGTGCGGATCATCGACTCGATGGTGAAGACCCTCAAACTGCCGGAGCACGTCACGGTCGCCCGTGACATCCGCACCACCGGCAACACCTCGGCCGCCTCGATCCCGCTCGCGATGGAGCGGCTCCTGGCGACCGGCGAGGCGAAGAGCGGCGACACCGCGCTCGTCATCGGCTTCGGGGCGGGTCTCGTCTACGCCGCGACTGTCGTTACCCTCCCCTAGGCACTCCGTGCCGGATCATTCGGTTCGGCACGGTCGGAAACGCCACACCCTCTGGAATCACAACGAAGGAGCGCCATCATGGCCGCCACTCAGGAAGAGATCGTCGCCGGTCTCGCGGAGATCGTGAACGAGATCGCCGGCATCCCGGTTGAGGACGTCCAGCTGGACAAGTCCTTCACCGACGACCTGGACGTCGACTCGCTGTCCATGGTCGAGGTCGTCGTCGCCGCCGAAGAGCGCTTCGACGTCAAGATCCCGGACGACGACGTCAAGAACCTCAAGACCGTCGGCGACGCGACCGACTACATCCTCAAGCACCAGGCCTGATCACCCGATCAAAGCCTCTGGGCTGACTGCCCCGCCACCCGGCGGTGGCGCCGTACGAATCCTCGTATCCGTTGGAGAAAGAATTCCCGTGAGCTCGACCAATCGCACCGTGGTCGTCACCGGTATCGGCGCAACCACACCGCTGGGTGGCGACGCAGCCTCTACCTGGGAGGGCCTGGTCGCCGGACGTTCCGGCGTCAAGCCCCTGGAGCAGGAGTGGGCCGCCGAGCAGGCGGTCCGTATCGCGGCCCCGGTGGCCGTGGAACCCACCGAGGTCATCCCCCGGCCGCAGGCCCGCCGCCTGGACCGCTCGGCGCAGTTCGCGCTGGTCGCGGCGAAGGAGGCGTGGGCCGACGCCGGTTTCGAGGCGAAGGCCGGCGAGGACGCGAGCGTCGACCCCGACCGGCTGGGCGCGGTCATCGCCTCCGGCATCGGCGGTGTGACGACGCTGCTGGACCAGTACGACGTGCTGAAGGAGAAGGGCGTCCGCCGCGTCTCCCCGCACACCGTGCCCATGCTGATGCCGAACAGCCCCTCGGCCAACGTGGGCCTGTTCGTGGGCGCCCGCGCGGGCGTGCACACGCCGGTCTCGGCGTGCGCGTCGGGCGCGGAGGCCATCGGCTACGCCATCGAGATGATCCGCACGGGCCGCGCCGATGTCGTCGTCGCGGGTGGCACCGAGGCGGCGATCCACCCGCTGCCGATCGCCGCGTTCGGCAACATGATGGCGATGTCCAAGAACAACGACGACCCGCAGGGCGCGTCGCGTCCCTACGACGTGGCCCGTGACGGCTTCGTCCTCGGTGAGGGCGCGGGCGTCATCGTCCTGGAGTCCGCGGAGCACGCGGCGAAGCGTGGGGCGCGGGTGTACGCGGAGGCGGTCGGGCAGGGCGTGTCCGCCGACAGCCACGACATCGTGCAGCCGGAGCCGGAGGGGCGGGGCATCTCGCACGCCCTGCAGAACCTGCTGGACCGGACGGATCTGGACCCGTCCGAGATCGTCCACGTGAACGCGCACGCGACGTCGACGCCGGCCGGTGACATCGCCGAGCTGAAGGCGCTGCGGAAGGTGTTCGGGGACGACGCCGACCACATGGCGGTGTCGGCGACGAAGTCGATGACCGGGCATCTGCTCGGTGGTGCCGGTGGTGTGGAGTCGGTGGCCACGGTGCTGGCGCTGTACCACCGGGTGGCTCCGCCGACGATCAATGTGGAGAACATCGATCCTGAGGCCGAGGCGAACGCGGATGTTGTTCGCGGTGAGGCTCGGAAGCTGCCGGTCGAGGGCAGGATCGCTGCGCTGAACGACTCGTTCGGGTTCGGTGGGCACAACGTGGTGCTGGCGTTCCGTACGGTGTGAGAACGCCGTCAGCTGAGAATGGCCCGGACTCCTTGGTGGAGTTCGGGCCATCGCCGTTGGTGGTGTCTGTTGTCGGCCGAGTGCTGCGCCGTTGTGGCTGGTCGCGCAGTTCCCCGCGCCCCTAGGGGGTTTCACACAACCTGGTGCAACCAGCGGACCGGGGCGCCCTCGCCCGCGTATCTGAAGGGTTCCAGTTCGTCGTCCCAGGGCTTGCCCAGGAGTCTGGCGATTTCTGCTTCCAGGTCGGTCTCGTCGGCCTTGGAGCGCTGCAGGGCTGCGCGCAGGCGGTCCTCGGGGATCAGGATGTCGCCGTGGATGCCGGTGACGGCGTGGAAGATGCCGAGGTCCGGGGTGCAGCTGTAGCGCTCGCCCTCGGCGCTGGGGGACGGCTCGGCGGTGACCTCGAAGCGCAGCAGGTGCCAGCCGCGCAGCGCGGAGGCGAGTTTGGAGGCGGTGCCGGGCTGGCCCTGCCAGGAGAACTCCGAGCGCCAGGTCCCGGGGGCGGCGGGCTGGCGGATCCAGTCCAGGCTGACGCGCGTGCCGAGCACCCCGGCGACGGCCCACTCGACGTGCGGGCACAGCGCGCGCGGCGCGGAGTGCACGTACAGAACTCCACGTGTCGTCACCGGAACCTCCGGGCTGAGCGGGACATCTTGACAACGGGCGGAACGGCCGTGACCGGGCAGGCCACGTTGATGGCGAGGCTACCCTGCGGCGGCGCAAGGAGTGTGACGTACCGTCGGTCCCGGTGCCCGGAAACTTTCACCATTCACCCGGCAGGACGCTTGTACGGGTGCGAGACGTTCCCTCCGGTCGAGCGGGAACCCCTGTGCGTTGTTAATGGGTGGGGGACGGTGATGTCACGACGCACGGGGAGGCGACGGAATTGGACCAGGGGACGCGGAGGCGCCGCTCGTGGGCCGTTCTCGCCGCGGTGACGGCCGGCGTGCTGGGCGTCGCGGGGTGCGATGCCGTCGGTGGTGACGCGCCGGCCCCGTCGGGTACGGAGGCGAAGCTGGGCAGGCCGTCGCCGAGGCCCACGCCGGTGTGGGACACCAGCCCGTCCTCGGTGGCGGCGGTGGGTGACTCCATCACGCGGGGCTTCGACGCGTGCGCGGTGCTGACGGACTGTCCGGAGGTGTCGTGGGCGACGGGCGGCAGCGAGCTGGTGGACAGTCTCGCGGTGCGGCTGCTGGGGAAGGCGGGGGCGGCCGAGCGGAGCTGGAACTACGCGGTGACCGGGGCGCGCATGGCGGATCTGCCGGCGCAGATGGCCCGGGCGGTGCGGCGCGATCCGCAGCTGGTGGCGGTGATGGCCGGGGCCAACGACGCCTGCCGGGTCAGCACCTCGGCGATGACGCCGGTGGCCGACTTCCGCGCCGACTTCGAGGAGGCGATGCGCACGTTGCGCGAGGCGCTTCCCAAGGCGCAGGTGTATGTGGCGAGCGTGCCGGATCTGAAGCGGCTGTGGTCGCAGGGGCGGACCAGTGCGCTGGGCAAGCAGGTGTGGAAGCTGGGCATCTGCCCGTCGATGCTGGGTGACCCGGACGCGCTGGACGCGGCGGCGACCACGCGGCGCGAGACGGTGGCCCAGCGGGTGGAGGACTACAACGAGGTGCTGGCGGAGGTCTGCGCGAAGGACCGGCGGTGCCGGTACGACGGCGGCGCGGTGCACGCGTACCGCTTCGGGACGGCGCAGTTGAGCCGCTGGGACTGGTTCCACCCCAGTGTCGACGGGCAGGCGAGGCTCGCGGAGATCGCGTATCGGACGGTCACGGCGAAGCAGCCGCCGCGTCCATGAGCCCCGGCCCGGGGTCAGGGTCCCGGACCGGGGCTGCTCATGGGATGCCCCCGGGGTACCGACGTTAATCGCCGCGCTGGGCCCGCGGCCCGCGATCGGGTCAGTGGCCGGGATCCGTACGAACCCTTCACACACCTGGCCGCAGTGAGACGGTAGGTTTTGTTATGTACGCGTGACATTGCCTGCTGCGGAATGTCGTACGGTGACGACATGACGACCAGGGCCAGGAGCGAGGCGCGGCGTGCGGAGATCGTGCAGGCCGCCCTGGGGGTGATCGCCGAGCGGGGTTACCGGGCGGCGAGCCTGGCGGCGGTCGCGGAGCGGGTCGGGCTCACCCAGCAGGGGCTGCTGCACTACTTCCCGACCAAGGAGGCGCTGCTCGTCGCCGTCCTGGAGGAACGCGACCGCTGGGACGCGCTGCCCGCCCATCAGTTCCGGCTGGACCTGCTGGCCTCGCTGGTCGAGTACAACGCGATGCGCCCCGCCATCATCCAGACCTTCTCCGCCCTGCTCGGCGAGAGCGTCACCGAGGGGCACCCGGCCCGCGCGTACTTCACCGAGCGCTACGTCCAGGTCCGCGCCGGCATGGCGGAGGTGCTGCGCGCCGAGTACGGCGACCCCCTCCCGAGCGGCCTGACCCCCGAGCGTGCCGCACCCCTGCTGGTGGCGCTGCTGGACGGCCTCCAGTACCAGTGGCTGCTCGACCCCGAGTCGGTGGACATGCCCGGCGCCTTCCGTGACTTCCTGACCCTGCTCGGCGAGACGGGCGACTGACATACTGCGGCCTCCGGCACGTACCCCACTGCGACGGAAGGCCCAAGTCCCTTGATACCTGCACGCGTTGGCATCGGCGTCCTCGGTCTGGCCCTGCTGACCTCCCTCACCGCCCCCACGACCGCGGCCGCCGCCCGGCCGGCCGCCCCCTCCCCCACCGTGGAGGAACAGCGCCTGGACAGAGCCGCCCCGCAGGAGATCCTGCGACGCTCCGGATTCGACTCCGTGGCAGCGGAGTTCGCCCGGACGCTGGACCGGGCGGGGTCCTACGCGCAGGCCCGCCGGGTCGTCGCACGGGAGGGGACGGAGCTGTGGCGCCGGGCGGTCGCGCGGGCGCAGGGGCGGGGCCCGGCGGGCGGGGATCTCAGCCGGGACGACGACCGGCCGCTGTACTGGGCGCGGCTGGGCATGACGCGTGAAGTACGCACCTGGGAGCCGCGTTTCGGGCTGACGGACGACCAGCGGTCCCGGCTGATCGAGGAGCTGGAGCGCACCTCGCGCGGGCAGAGCACGATCCGCTACCCGCACGGCGACGGCCTGCGGCGCGTCCTGCTCACCGGCTTCGACCCGTTCACCCTGGACCGGGACATCCGCATCTCGAACCCGTCCGGCGCCACCGCGCTCGCTCTCGACGGCACCGTGATCGAGACCGCCGGCGGTCCGGCGCGCATCGAGACGGCCGTGTTCCCGGTGCGCTGGCGGGACTTCGCCGAAGGGACCGTGGAGCGGACGCTGCGGCCGCATCTGCCCCGGGTGGATGTGTTCACCACGGTCAGCCAGGGCCGGGTCGGCCGCTTCGACGTGGAGCGGACCAACGGGGCCTGGCGCGGCGGCTTCCCGGACAACGAGAACGTCTCCCGCACCGGGACGATCCCGGTCACCGACCCGGCCACGCAGCCCCAGTGGACGACGACCACCCTGCCGTACGCGGACATCGTGGCCGCGAACACCGGACGTTTCCCGGTCTACGACAACACCGGCGTGACGGAGATCCCGGCGGGAGGCACCGAGCCCGTCGTCCGCCCCGCCGGGCCCACGCCCGGCTCGACGGCCCGCGCGGGCGGCGGCGGTGACTACCTCTCCAACGAGATCGCCTACCGGGCGACCCTCCTGCGCGACCGCCTCGGCCTGGGCGCCACGCTGCCCGGCGGGCATGTGCACACGCCCGTGCTGCAGTTCGGCGCCGGGAACACGACCGAGGTCACCGATCCGGAGTTCGTGCGCAACCGGCTCGACATCGTCGCGCAGGTGCGGTCGATCGTGACGGTCGCCGCGTCCGCTAGTGCGACGGAGCGAACGCGAGGCTGATGCCCAGGCCGGCCAGGACGGATCCGATGACCTTGTTGAGGACCTTCTGGCCGCGCAGCATCAGGGTGCGCATGCGGTCGTGCGAGAAGAACACCGCGACGACGCCGAACCACAGCAGGTGGGCCAGCGACATGAACAGCCCGTAGCCCACCTGCTGGACGACCGGTGTGCCCGGGCTGACGACCTGCGCGAACGTGGAGACGACGAAGAGGGTCGTCTTGGGATTGAGCACGTTGGTCAGAAAGCCGGTGCGCAGCGCGGCGAGCGGCGTCAGACCGGTCCCGTTCTCCAGGTCGACGGTGACCTCGCCGCGGGTGCGGAAAGTGCGGACGCCGATGTAGACCAGGTAGGCCGCGCCGACCAGCTTGATGACCGTGAACAGGAAGGTGGAGGAGGCGATCAGCAGGCCGACGCCGAGCATCGTGTAGGTGACGTGCACGAGGACGCCGGCGGCGACACCGACCGCGCCGAGCAGTCCCGTCCGCCGGCCGTAGAGGTAGCTGTTGCGCACGATCATGGCGAAGTCGGCGCCGGGCGCGATGACGGCCAGAACGGTGATGACGGCGACGGCGAGCACCTCGGTCACGGGGCGACGCCCTCCTCGTCCGTCTCCTCGGCCCCGTCCCCGGCGATCTCCTCACCGAGCAGGTCGCGCGCCATCAGGGTGGCACCGGCGACCGCGCCCGGCATCAGGAAGACGGCGACGAACGGGACGAGGAAGGCCAGCCCCAGCGGCGTACCGAAGCCCCACACCAGCGTCTTGCGGCCCCTCAGCAGAGCGAGCCGGTCCCGCAGCTCGACCCCGCGCCGCTGCATGGCCACGGAGGTGAGTTCCTCGGTGAGGAAGAAGCCGGTGACGAAGAAACCGATCACCGGAACGACCGTCTGCCCCACGACGGGGATGAAGCCGAGCGCGAAGAGCAGCACGGCCCACAGCAGCGCCCGCAGGACGATCCGCAGGCTGTCCCGCCCGGAGATCCACAGCTCCCGCCACAGCGGCAGCCCCGACTCGGGCGCGTGACCGTCGGGCGACACGTCCTCGTCGACCTTCTCCGAGAGACTCTCGTAGAAGGGCTGGCCGACGAGCAGCGTCACCGCGGTGAAGGTGAGCACGGACAGCAGCAGGCCGAGGGCGAACAGCACGGCGGTGAGGAAGCCGCGGAACAGCCCCGGCCACGGGCTGGACCAGTCGTCGGCGAACGGTGTCGCCCAGGCAACGAGGTCCACGCCCCACAGGGCGAGCGCGACGAGCGCCGCCGCGTACAGCACGAGGGTGATCAGCCCCGGCAGCAGTCCGAACCCGAACTGCTTGCCGTGCCGGGCCACCCACCGCTGCCCCTTCAGCAGATACCGGAAACCCACCCCAAGATCGCGCATGGGAGAACCATAGGTGAGTCGAACGGCCTCTCGCCTCCGTACCGCTGTGTACAGAGCCCTGGAGGTGGCGGATGACGCAGGAGATCCATGGCACCGTGGCCGACGGCTTCGAGGCGGCACGGGAGGAGTTCGCGGCGCTCGTGGCGGCAGAACGGCCGGACTACGAGGGCCAGTTGTGCGCCTACGTGCACGGCAGGAGAGTGGTCGACCTGTGGTCGGCCGGCAGCGGACCCGACACCCTCTACGCCGTCCACGGCTCCACCAAGGGCGCCGCCTTCCTGGTGGTGGCCGTGCTCGTGCAGGACGGCACCCTGGAGCTGGACCGCAAAGTGACCTACTACTGGCCGGAGTTCGCCGCGGAGGGCAAGGGCGCGCTGACCCTGCGGGACCTGCTCACCCACCGTGCGGGCGTGGTCGGCACGGACACCGGTTTCACCGTCGCCGAGCTGGCCGACGACCGTGCCGTCGCCGAGCGCCTGGCCGATCAGCGCCCGTTCTGGCGCCCGGGCACCGCCTTCGGCTACCACGCCCTGGTGATCGGCGCACTCGCCGGCGAGGTGGTGCGCCGCGCCACGGGCCACACGCTCCAGCAGGTCTACGAGGACCGGGTCCGCGCTGCCTACGCCCTGGACGTCCACCTGGGCCTGCCCTCGGCCCACGAGCCCCGCTTCCGCCCCACGCGCCCGCCGGAGCCCACCCCCACCCAGCGGATCGAACGCGACGCACGCCCGGACGGCCCCGGCGCCCTGCACGCGATCGCCTACAACCGCAACGCCCCCGCCCCCACCGACCTGGCGACCCTCCCGAACGATCCGCTGATCCGCGCCCGGGGCCCGGCGTCGGTGGGCGGTGTCGCCTCGGCACGAGGGCTCGCCGGGATGTACGCGGCGGCGATCAGCGAGACCGGTGAGCGCGAGGCGCTGCTGAAACCGGACACGATCGCGGAGCTGGGCCAGCTGCACGCGACCGGCCACGACCTGGTGACCCGCACGCACCGGGCCTACGCCCTCGGCTTCCAGGCCACCGCTGAGACCTGGCATCCCTTCCTCGGTGCCGGCACGTTCGGCCACAGCGGCACGGCAGGCTCCCAGGCGTTCGCGGACCCCCGCAGCGGTCTCGCCTACGGCTACACCAGGCGCCGCTGCCCCCACCCCCCGGGCGCGGCCCCGGAGAACGACCGCCTGGTCAGGGCGGTCCACCGAGCGGCCACCCACGCATGAGGGTCGCCTCCGCGGAAGCGACCCTCACACCCGGCCTCTCAGACCAGCGTCACGCTGATGTTGCCGCGGGTGGCCTTGGAGTACGGGCACACCTGGTGCGCCTTCTCGACGAGCGAGCGGGCGACGCCGGCGTCCACGCCAGGAATGTTCGCCTCGATCTCCACGATGATCCCGAACCCGTCGTCGTTCTTGCCGATGCCGACCTTGGCGGTCACGGTCGAGCCGGAGATGTCGGCACCCTCCTGGCGGGCGACGACGCCGAGGGCGCCCTGGAAGCAGGCGCTGTACCCGGCGGCGAACAGCTGCTCCGGGTTGGTACCGGTGCCGCTGCCGCCCATCTCCTTCGGCGGGTTCACGACCACGTCGAGCTTGCCGTCGTCGGTGGCGACCCGCCCGTCCCGGCCGTTCTCGGCGGTGGCGACGGCGGTGTACAGGACGTCGGACTGCTGAATGGGCATACGGTGCGTTCCTCCTAGGTCCGCCGTGACTCGCGCCCACGATCACGACGATTCCGGAAAGAACTTACCGCATACCGAAAACCCCGGGAAGCGGTCAGAGCTTGACGATCATCTTCCCGGTGTTGTCCCCGCGCAGCACTCCCAGGAACGCCTCGAGGTTGTTCTCGATCCCCTCGACGACGGTCTCCCGGTACTTCAGCTCACCGGACCGCACCCAGCCCCCGACCTCTTCCACGAACTGCGGCTGAAGGTCGTAGTGATCCCCGACGAGGAAGCCCTCGATCCGTCCCCGCGTCTGAATGAGACGCGCGAGGTTCCGGGGCCCGGGAGCAGGCTCGGTGTTGTTGTACACGGAGATCATTCCGCAGACAGCAATACGACCCCCCTCATTGAGCGCCCCGATCGCGGCCTCC
The DNA here is from genome assembly GCF_040689265.1 of Streptomyces sp. NPDC052012. Taxonomy (NCBI): domain Bacteria; kingdom Bacillati; phylum Actinomycetota; class Actinomycetes; order Kitasatosporales; family Streptomycetaceae; genus Streptomyces; species Streptomyces sp. NPDC052012. The sequence continues at coordinate 308,296 of NZ_JBFAXA010000001.1, read as the reverse complement.
AGGTGCTCGCCGCCCACATTGTCGAAGTACACGTCGACACCGTCGGGAGCAGCAGCCCGCAGCTGCTCGCTCACCGGCCCGTTCTTGTAGTTGAAGGCGGCGTCGAACCCGTACTCCTCCACGAGCAGCTTCACCTTCTCGTCGGACCCGGCCGACCCCACGACCCTCGAGGCGCCTTTCAGCTTCGCGATCTGCCCCACCTGACTGCCGACGGCCCCGGCCGCCCCGGAGACGAAGACCGAGTCCCCCTCCTTGAAGGACGCCGTACGCAGCAGCCCCGCGTAGGCGGTGAGCCCGGTCATCCCGAGCACGCCGAGGTACGCCGAGAGCGGTGCGACCTCGGGGTCCACCTTGACGGCGTTCTTCGCGGCGACGACGGCGTACTCGCGCCACCCGAAGAAGTGCAGCACGTGATCGCCGACCGCGATCCCCTCCGCGTCGGACGCGATGACCTCGCCGACGGCACCGCCCTGCATGACCTTGCCGAGCTCGAAGGGGGCGACATAGGACTTGGCGGCGCTCATGCGTCCGCGCATGTACGGGTCGACGGAGAGGTACTCGTTCCGCACCAGCACCTGACCCTCACCGAGCGCGGGAACCTCGGCCTCGACGAGTGCGAAGTCCTCGGGCTTCGGCCAGCCGACGGGCCGGCTCAGCAGATGCCATTCGCGGCCGCGGGTGGGGAGTACGGGGCTGTCGGACATGAGGGCGCCTTTCTTGGTCGCAAATACTTCAGTACCTGAAACAACGATGCGCCTGAATATTTCATGCTGTCAAGCAAGTGGGTAGGCTGGAGACCATGCCCACATCCCGCACCCCCGACCCCCTCACCCTGGAGGTCGTCGACCTCATCGGCTCCGTCGTGGCCCGCTACCACGAGGAGTACGAGTCGGCGGCGGCGGGACACGCGCTGACCGGGGCGCAGGCGCGGCTGCTGAGCCTGCTGTCGCTGGAGCCGCTGCCCATGCGGAAGCTGGCGCAGCGGCTGAAGTGCGAGCCGTCGAACGTCACCGGGATCGTGGACCGCCTGGAGGCCCGGGGGCTGGTGGAGCGCCGGCCGGACCCTGCGGACCGGAGGGTGAAGCTGGCAGTAGCCACAGAAGAAGGGCGAAAAGTGGTCCGAAGCCTTCAGGAGTCACTGCGGTTCGCCCGGGAGCCGTTGGCGGGGTTGTCGGAGCCGGAGCGGATCGCACTGCGGGATGCGCTGCGGCGGATGCTGGAGGGCTGAGCCGGGGTTGCCTGGTGGCCCGGTGCTGGTGCTGGGCATGTGTCGCGGGATCGGCGGCCACGCGCGACGGACCTTGGGCCTGGCGCGCACGCGTACGGCGGGGAGGGGACGGGGCGGTGGTGTCCGCCCGCAGCGGCTGGCGCGTCAACACCCCCGCTTCCTGAGTGACCGATTCCGCGCCAGACCGAGGACGGACACCACCGCCCCGGCCCCGCCCCACCCACCACCCGTAGGCGCTGCACAAGCCCCCACCGAAGCCGCGGTGGCGCCGCAGGCATAAGGCGCGCACCCCCACCGAAGCCGCACCCGCTACGCGCACCACCACAAGAAGCGGTCACACGTCTCCGTCGGCGTCGGCTTCGGTTTCGCGTCCGGCTTCTTCGTCGTCGGTTCCGGCTCCGGCGCCTGCGGCGCCTCCTCGGCCGGCGGCGGCTGCTGCGCCGGTGTCGTCGTAGGGGCCGGCTCCGGAACCGCCGTAGGCGCGGCCGACTGCGCGTCCTTCTCCGGCGTCTCCGACTCCTCGTCCCCCGGCGACTCCGACCCCGAGGGCGACCCCGACACCCCCTCCGAGGGAGCCTTCGACGAGCCACCGCCCGCACCCGCGACCGTAGGTGACTCCTCCGACTCCACCTCGGTCGCGCCACCGTCCGCCGTCTCGTCCCCGGCCGCCGCCGGCTTCGGCGACGACCCCGGCGCGTCGATCCCCAGCTCCGCCAGACTCAACCCACCCGCCGCCAGCACGAACCCCGCGGCCACCATCAACGTCCGCCGCCGCCGACGCCGATGCGCCGCCGCCTTCCGGTCCCGCCGACTGAACCCCCGCGCTTCCGGCTCCAGTTCCGGCCCGCGCTCCCGCTCCGGCTCCGAAGCCTCCCGCTCCGGCTCCGAAGCCTCCCGCCCCGGCTCCGAGGCATCCTGCCCCCTCTCCATCCGCACGACAGACTCAGGAACCGGCTGATGAACCGAAACCGGCGCAGGCGCCCCACACCCAGGACAGGCAAGGGCGCCGTTCAGGTGCCGTCGGCACGGGTGGCAGTAGTCCATGACGCGGGAAGGTTAGGTTCCGCTCACGTCGTCTTCCTAGCCCTTGCTGTGAAGGTTTCGTAGGGGTGAGGACCCACCCCCGACTCAATGGTTTCGAAACTGCCGAAACCGTTATGCGCGTGACCCATTGACACCCCCACCACCCCGTCCTTACTGTCACGCCAGCATTTCGAACGCGTGCCGAAATATCGAACACCCAGAGGGGCAACAACCGTGCGCATCACCGGAATCAGCACCCACGTGGTCGGAACGCCGTGGCGCAACCTGACCTACGTCCAGGTGCACACCGACGAGGGACTCACGGGTGTCGGCGAGACCAGGATGCTCGGCCACACCGACGCCCTCCTCGGCTATCTGAAGGAAGCCGAGGTCAACCACATTCTCGGCTCCGACCCCTTCGCCGTCGAGGACCTCGTCAAGCGCATGAAGTACGGCGACTACGGCCGCGCGGGCGAGATCGTGATGTCCGGCATCGCGGTCGTCGAGATGGCCTGCTGGGACATCAAGGGCAAGGCACTCGGCGTCCCCGTGTGGCAGCTCCTCGGCGGAAAGGTGACCGACAAGGTCAAGGCGTACGCCAACGGCTGGTACACCACCGAACGCACCCCCGAGGCCTACCACAAGGCCGCCCAGCAGGTGATGGAGCGCGGCTACCGGGCCCTGAAGATCGACCCCTTCGGCACCGGCCACTTCGAACTCGACCACGACCAGACGCTCTACGCCGTCTCCCTCATCGAGGCCGTCCGCGACGCCATCGGCCCCGAGGCCGAGCTGATGCTGGAGATGCACGGCCGCTTCTCCCCCGCCACCGCCGTACGCCTCGCCCGCGAGCTCGCCCCCTTCAACCCGGCCTGGCTGGAGGAGCCCTGTCCGCCCGAGAACCTCAAGGCCCTCGAAAAGGTCGCCGCCAAGGTCGACATGCCGATCGCCACCGGTGAACGCATCCACGACCGCATCGAGTTCCGCGAGCTGTTCGAGAACCAGGCCGTCGACATCATCCAGCCGGACGTCGGCCACATCGGCGGCATCTGGGAGACGCGCAAGCTCGCCGCCACCGCCGAGACCCACTACATGCTGGTCGCACCCCACAACGTCGGCGGCTCGGTCCTCACCGCCGCCTCCCTCCAGGTCGGCTTCACCTCCCCGAACTTCAAGATCCTGGAGCACTTCAACGACTTCGCCGACGCGGAGATCAAGAAGGTCGTCAAGGGCGCGCCGCAGGTGAACCCGGAGGACGGCTGCTTCCACCTCTCCGACGCCCCCGGCCTCGGTGTCGAGCTGGACGTGGACGCCGCCGCCGAGTTCCCGCAGCAGCAGGCCCGCTTCGACCTGTGGGCCGAGGGCTGGGAACAGCGCAAGCCGAAGGGCACGACATGAGTTCCCAGGTCCTGATCGAGGCCCCCGGCGTCCACCGCCTCGCACCGCACACCCCCCGCGACCCGGGCCCCGGCGAGGCCCTGGTCCGCGTGCACGCGGCCGGCATCTGCGGCAGCGACCGCGAGGTCTACCAGGGCAACCGCCCCGAGGGCTACGTCCGTTACCCGCTCACGCCGGGCCACGAGTGGTCCGGCACCGTCGAGCAGGTCGGCGCCGGCGTCCCCGCCTCCCTTCTCCACCGCAAGGTCGTCGGAGAGGGCTTCCGCAACTGCCAGGTCTGCGACCGCTGTCACGCGGGCGAGACGACGCTGTGCGGCGCGGGCTACGAGGAGACCGGTTTCACCCAGCCGGGCGCCATGGCCCCCACCCTCACCCTCCCCGCCCGCCTCCTGCACCCCCTCCCCGACGCCGCAGACCTCACCGCCGCCGCCCTCCTCGAACCGGCCGCCTGCATCGCGGCCGCGGCGCTCAAGGCGAACGCCCGCCCCGGCGAGCGGGTCGCGGTCGTCGGCACCGGCACCCTCGGCATGTTCGCGGTGCAGTTCCTCAGGGCGAACTCGCCCTCGGAACTGCTCGTCGTGGGCACCCGGCGCGACCGCGAGGCCCTGTCCCGCCAGTTCGGCGCGACGCACTTCCGCACCAAGGACGACGACCTCCCCGGCGGCTTCGACGTGGTGATCGAGACCGCCGGCTCCGCGGACGCGGCCCGCACCGCCGCCGGCCTGCTCCGCCGCGGCGGCCGGCTGGTGCTCACCGGCATCCCCGCGCCCGGCGCCGACGGACTCGACCCCACGGACCTCGTCGTACGGCAACTGGAGGTGCACACCGTCTTCGGGGCGCCGCCGGACGCCTGGGCGCACACGGTGCGGGTCTTCGCGGCCGGGCTCCTCGATCCGCTGCCGCTCGTCACGCACGAGCTGCCGCTCGCCGAATTCCCGTACGCCATCGAGCTGGTGGGGTCGGGGGATCCGAAGGTCGGCAAGGTCCTGCTCCGCCCCTAGCCGTACGCCGGTACGGGGGCGACCTGACGGTCTCCGTACCGGCGTACACCCACCGTCGCGAACCTCGTCCGACATATCGAACATCGCCTGCACGGCACGCCGCCGCACGCGGCACATCGACGACACGACCACGAAGGACACCCTGTGACCGACCCTTCCGCCAAGGCGCCCCGCAGGCCCGGTGAGCAGGTGCTCGCCGCGCTCGGCCTGGGCGCGCCCGCCCCCGATCCCGCCGACGCCTCGCCGCACGTCTTCCCCGGCGGTGGCCGCTGGCGCACCGAGATCCCCTCGTGCGAGGGCCCCGAGGCGCTGGCCGTCGTGCTCAAGGAGTCCTCGCGTCTGGACGTGCCGATCCACCGGATCAGCCAGGGCAGCGGCGTGTGGATGCTGACGGACGCGGAGATCACCGAGATGGTGGAGGCCACGGCCGCACGTGACATCGAGCTGTGCCTGTTCACCGGCCCGCGCGGCACCTGGGACATCGGCGGCTCGACGCGCACCGACTCGCGGGGCGCCGGACTGCGCGCCCGTGGCCACGACGCGGTCGCCGGCTGTGTCGAGGACGCCGTGCGAGCCACGGAGCTGGGCGTCAAGTGCCTGCTCGTCGCGGACGAGGGCGTGCTGTGGACGCTGCACCGGGCACGGGCGCAGGGACTGCTCCCGGCCGACACCACCCTGAAGGTCTCCGCGCTCGTCGGACCGGTCAATCCGGCGGCGTACGCGGTGTACGAGCGGCTCGGCGCCGACTCGATCAACGTGCCCAGCGATCTGACGCTCGACCATCTCACCGAGATACGGCGAGTTTCGGCCGCACCGCTGGACATGTACATCGAGGCGCCGGACGACCTCGGCGGCTATGTGCGGATGTACGAGGTCGCCGAGCTCATCCGGCGGGGCGCACCGCTGTATCTGAAGTTCGGTCTGTCCAAGGCACCCGGCATCTACCCGTACGGCCACCATCTGCGCGAGCTGACCCTGGCGACCGCGAAGGAGCGGGTGCGGCGCGGCCGGCTGGCCCTGGACCTGCTGGCGCGGCACGGTGCCGACGGCGACATGGCGCCGCTCGGTTCGCGGCTTCCGGGCGATCTGTGCCGGTTCGAAACTTCGTCATAACGTTCCGGAAACTCGACTTCACACAAGCGCTCACAGCCGCGCAGAATCCCACACACCTCTTCTCGGTCTCTCATCAAGGATGATGATCATGCGTAACCGCAGAGCCGCCCTCGCCGCCATAGCCACCGCCGCCTCCCTCGCCCTCACGCTGACCGCCTGCGGCCAGAGCAGTGAGGGCGGCAGCGAGGAGGGCGAGGGAAGCTCGGAGGGGGCGACCATCGGCATCGCGATGCCGACCAAGTCCTCCGAGCGCTGGATCGCCGACGGCAACAACGTCAAGAAGGACCTGGAGTCCAAGGGCTACAAGACCAAGCTGGTCTACGGCGAGGACGACCCGGACCAGCAGGTCTCCCAGGTGGAGAACCTGATCACGCAGGGCGTCAAGGCGCTGATCGTCGCCGCGATCGACAACAAGTCGATGAACAACGTCCTCCAGCAGGCCAAGGACGCCGACATCCCGGTGATCTCCTACGACCGCCTGATCCTCGGCACGGAGAACGTCGACTACTACGCCTCCTTCGACAACGAGAAGGTCGGCGAGCTCCAGGGCGACTACATCGTCGACAAGCTGGGCCTGAAGGACGGCAGCGAGAAGGGCCCCTTCAACATCGAGCTGTTCGCCGGCTCCAACGACGACAACAACACCCGCTACTTCTTCCAGGGCGCCATGAAGGTGCTGCAGCCCTACATCGACAAGAAGCAGCTCGTCGTCAAGTCCGGCCAGACCGAGCTGAACCAGGTCACCACCCTGCGCTGGGACGGCGGCACCGCGCAGAAGCGCATGGACGACATCCTGACCTCCGCCTACAAGACCGACCGGGTCGACGCGGTGCTCTCGCCGTACGACGGCATCTCCATCGGCATCCTGTCGGCGCTGAAGTCGGACGACTACGGCTCCAAGGCCAAGCCGCTGCCGGTCGTCACCGGCCAGGACGCCGAGGTCGCCTCGGTGAAGTCGATCATCGCCGACGAGCAGTCGATGACCGTGTACAAGGACACCCGCGAACTCGCCAAGGTGGCCTCGAACATGGTCGACGCGCTGCTGAACGACAAGAAGCCCGAGGTCAACGACACCAAGACGTACGACAACGGTGCCAAGGTCGTGCCCGCCTACCTGCTGGAGCCGGTCGCGGTGGACAAGGCGAACTACCAGAAGGTCGTCGTCGACTCCGGCTACATCAAGGAGAGCGACCTCAAGTAGCCCCCGCCATCGACCGACGACTCACCACTGACTGGAAGGCACGACCATGGCGGGACCCGTCCTGGAAATGCGCTCGATCGTCAAGACCTTTCCCGGCGTCAAGGCGCTGTCGGACGTCAGCCTGACCGTCCGGCAGGGCGAGGTCCACGCCATCTGCGGGGAGAACGGCGCCGGCAAGTCGACCCTGATGAAGGTCCTCTCCGGCGTCCACCCGCACGGCACCTACGAGGGGGAGATCCTCTTCGAGGGGGAGGTCTGCCGGTTCAAGGACATCAGGGCCAGCGAGCAGCACGGCATCGTGATCATCCACCAGGAGCTGGCCCTGGTGCCGTATCTGTCCATCGCGGAGAACATCTTCCTCGGCAACGAGCACGCCACCCGCGGCCTGATCGACTGGAACGAGACACTCCGGCACGCCACCGAACTGCTGCGCCGCGTCGGCCTCGACGAGCACCCGGAGACCCGGGTCGCCGACATCGGCGTCGGCAAGCAGCAGCTCGTGGAGATCGCGAAGGCCCTCTCCAAGAAGGTGAAGCTGCTCATCCTCGACGAGCCGACCGCCGCGCTCAACGACGAGGACAGCGGCAAACTCCTCGAGCTGATCCTGCAGTTGAAGGACCAGGGCATCACCTCGATCATCATTTCCCACAAGCTGAACGAGATCCGCCGGGTCGCCGACTCGGTGACGATCCTGCGCGACGGGCGGACCATCGAGACGCTCGACGTGAAGGCCCCGGAGACCACCGAGGACCGGATCATCAGCGGCATGGTGGGCCGCGACCTGGAGCACCGTTTCCCGGAGCGGACCCCGCACCAGCCGGAGGAGGGCGCCGCCCCTGCGCTGGAGATCCGGGGCTGGACCGTGCACCACCCGATCGACCAGCAGCGCAAGGTCGTCGACGACGTGTCGCTGGCGGTGCGGCGCGGGGAGATCGTCGGCATCGCGGGTCTCATGGGCGCCGGCCGCACCGAGCTGGCGATGAGCGTCTTCGGCCGCACCTACGGCCGGCACGCGGCGGGCACGGTCCTCAAGGACGGCAAGGAGATCCGTACGAAGACCGTCCCGGAGGCGGTCGCGCACGGGATCGCGTACGTCACCGAGGACCGCAAGCACTACGGGCTGAACCTCATCGACACCATCAACCGCAACATCTCGCTCAGCGCCCTGAAGAAGGTCGCGAGGCGGGGCGTGGTGGACGAGCACGAGGAGCGGCAGGTCGCCGAGGGCTTCCGCAAGTCCATGAACATCAAGGCGCCGACGGTCTTCGAGCCGGTGGGCAAGCTGTCCGGCGGCAACCAGCAGAAGGTCGTCCTCAGCAAGTGGATCTTCGCCGGTCCCGATGTGCTGATCCTCGACGAGCCGACGCGTGGCATCGATGTCGGGGCCAAGTACGAGATCTACACGGTCATCGACCAGCTGGCCGCCCAGGGCAAGGCGGTCGTCTTCATCTCCTCCGAGCTGCCCGAGCTGCTCGGCATGTGCGACCGCATCTACACGATGGCCGCCGGGCGGCTCACCGGTGAGTTCTCGCGGGCCGAGGCCTCCCAGGAAGCGCTGATGCGTCAGATGACGAAGGACAAAGAGGTATCCCGATGAGTACGGATGTGACCGCCAAGACACCGGCCCCCGCGCCGGCCGGGAAGGGCGGGCCGGCCGGCGGCGACGGCCTGCTCCGGCTGATGCTGGACGGCATGCGCCGCAACATGCGGCAGTACGGCATGCTGATCGCGCTCGGTCTGATCGTGGCGCTGTTCGCGGTGTGGACCGACGGTGACCTGCTGCTGCCGCGCAACGTCTCCAACCTGGTGCTGCAGAACAGCTACATCCTGATCCTGGCGATCGGCATGATGCTGGTCATCATCGCCGGCCACATCGATCTGTCGGTGGGTTCACTGACGGCGTTCGTCGGGTCCATGGCCGCGGTGTTCATGGTCAGGAACGACCTGCCGTGGCCGGTGGCGGTCGTGCTGTGCCTGGCCGTGGGCGCCCTCGCGGGCGCGATACAGGGGTTCTTCATCGCGTACGGCGGCATACCGTCGTTCATCGTGACCCTCGCGGGCATGCTGACCTTCCGCGGTCTGACGGAGATCTTCCTGGAGGGCCAGACCCTCGGCCCGTTCCCGAAGGGCCTGCAGAAGGTCGCCAACGGCTTCCTGCCGGAGGTCGGGCCGGAGACCAACTACCACAACCTCACGTTGCTGCTGGGCTTCGCGCTGATCGCGTTCGTGGTGTTCCAGGAGGTCCGCGACCGGCGGCGGCAGCAGGAGTTCGCCCTGGAGGTGCTGCCGGCCAAGCTGTTCCTGCTGAAGCTGGTCGCGCTCGGGGCGGCGATCCTCACGGTGACGCTGCTGCTGGCCAGCTACAAGGGCACGCCGATCGTGCTGCTGATCCTGGGCGTGCTGCTCGTCGGCTTCGGCTATGTGATGCGCAACGCCGTCATCGGCCGCCACATCTACGCCATCGGCGGCAACCTGCCCGCGGCGAAGCTTTCGGGCGTGCGGGACAAGAAGGTGACCTTCCTGGTCTTCCTGAACATGGGCATGCTCGCGGCCCTGGCGGGTCTGGTGTTCGCCGCCCGCTTCAACGCGGCCTCTCCCAAGGCCGGCCTGAACTTCGAGCTGGAGGCGATCGCGGCCTCGTTCATCGGCGGTGCGTCGATGAGCGGCGGGGTCGGGACCGTGCTCGGCGCGATCATCGGCGGTCTGGTCCTGGGTGTGCTGAACAACGGTATGAATCTCGTCGGGATCGGCACGGACTGGCAGCAGGTCATCAAGGGACTGGTGCTGCTGGCGGCGGTCGGGTTCGACGTGTGGAACAAGCGCAAGGTCGGTTCATAGGGGGCAGGTCGCTTCGGTCGTGGGGTGGCTGCGGGCTGGTTGTGGCTGGTCGCGCCCACGCGGCGGAGCCGCATATCGGCACTGCCCCGCGCCCTTGAGCGGTGTTGCCCGACTCCCCGTTTAGGAGCTGCCGTATGGAACTGAGCAGACGCACCGTCATCGCCGGGGCTGCCGCCGCCGGTCTCACTGCTGCCGCTGTGGGCGGCACCGCACACGCCGCTGGAGGCAGGAAGCCGGTGAAGGAACTCTTCGGGAAGCTCGGCGACGGTACGAAGGTGTACCGGTGGTCGCTGGAGAACGGCGGGACCCGCATGAAGGTCCTGTCCTACGGCGGCATCGTGCAGTCGCTGGAGGTCCCCGACCGCCGCGGGCGGTATGCCAACGTCTCCCTCGGCTTCGACAACCTGGACGACTACGTCGCCTCCAGCCCCTACTTCGGCGCCCTGATCGGCCGCTACGGCAACCGCATCGACAAGGGGCGCTTCACCCTGGACGGCACGGCGTACCAGCTGTCCGTCAACGACGGTGAGAACAGCCTGCACGGCGGTGCGCAGGGCTTCGACAAGCGGGTGTGGGACGTCGAGCCGTTCGCCGAGGGGTCCGACGTCGGGCTGCGCCTGCACTACACCAGCGTCGACGGCGAGATGGGCTACCCGGGCACCCTCAGGGCGAAGGTGACGTACACGCTCACCCGGGACGGCGACTGGCGCATCGACTACGAGGCCACCACCGACAAGGCCACCGTCGTCAACCTCACCAGCCACGTCTACTGGAACCTCGCCGGCGAGAGCAGCGGCACGATCTACGACCACGAGCTGTCGATCGCCGCGTCGCGGTTCACGCCGGTCGACAAGGGGCTCATCCCCACGGGCGAGCTGGCGAAGGTCGCGGGCACACCGTTCGACTTCCGCCGGGCCAAGCCGGTCGGCCGGGACATCCGCAGCGCGCACGAGCAGGTGCTGTTCGGGCAGGGGTTCGACCACAACTGGGCGCTCGACAAGGGCATCACCGGCCGTCCGGAGCACGCCGCGACCCTGCGCGACCCGTCCTCCGGGCGCTCCCTGCGGATCAGCACCAACGAGCCGGGCCTGCAGTTCTACTCCGGCAACTTCCTCGACGGCACCCTCGTGGGCACCGGCGGGCGGGTCTACCGGCAGGGTGACGGGCTGTGCCTGGAGACGCAGCACTTCCCGGACTCGCCGAACCAGCCGACGTTCCCGTCGACCGTGCTGCGGCCGGGCGAGACCTACCGGACGACGACGGTTCACTCGTTCGGCTCGTGAGCCGCAGCCGTCACATTTTCCTCACATGAGTTGAACGGTCTCCCGGCCGACTCCGTACTCCTGGGTGGCCCGTGCTCCCCCGCGCGGGCCACCCACGCATGACGGGCCCGTTCCTCCCCGGCGGGTCCGCCGCACCCGGAGGTTCCCTTGGCCGACAACGTCACCTCGCTCTTCCGCACCACGGCGGCGCACAGCCCGTCGATGGCGGCGCTGGCACGGGAGAGCGACGGGGCCGGTCCGGTGGACTTCTGCATTCCCTGCAACCCGTACTTCCCCACCCCGGCCATGTTCGAGGAGATGGCGGTACGGCTGCGGGACATCATCACGTACTACCCGAGCAGCGCCGACACCATCACGGCCGAGCTGTGCAGCCTGCTGCAACTGCCGCCGCAGTGCGTGGCCATGGGCAACGGCTCCACGGAGCTGATCACCTGGATCGACCACCTGATGGTGCGGGAGTCCCTCGCCGTCCCCGTCCCCACCTTCGGCCGCTGGACCGACCAGCCCATGGAGACCGGCAAGCGGGTCGACATGTTCCCGCTCCAGGAGTCCAGCGGCTTCGCCCTCGACCTCGCGCAGTACGCCGAGTTCATCCGGGCGCGGGGCACCAGGGTCGCGGTCATCTGCAACCCGAACAACCCCGACGGCGGCTTCCTGCACAAGCACGCGATCGTGCAGTTCATGGACGCGATGGCCGACCTGGATCTGGTGGTGATCGACGAGAGCTTCCTGGAGTTCGCCGACGCGGAGGCCGAGCCGTCGGTGGTGCAGGAGGCGATGCTGCGTCCCAACGTCATCGTGCTGCGCAGCCTCGGCAAGAACTTCGGCCTGCACGGCATACGGTTCGGCTATCTGGTCGCCAACCCGGCGCTGGCGGGCCGTATCCGCGCGATGCTGCCCAAGTGGAACCTCAACTCCTTCGCCGAGCACGTGGTGTTCATGCTGAAGGAGCACGGCGCCGAGTACGCCCAGAGCCTCCACCAGGTCCGCCGGGACCGTATGGACATGTCCGGCCAGCTCTCCTCCCTGCCCGGTCTGACGGTCTACCCCTCGCAGGGCAACTTCCTCTTCGTGCGCCTCCCCGTGGGCGCCGAGGGCACCGTGGTGCGGGACAGGATGCTCACCGAGCACCGGATCCTGGTCCGCGAGTGCGGCAACAAGATCGGTTCCTCCAGTCGCTTCCTGCGTCTCGTGGTGCGCCCCCAGGTGGACGTGCGTCGCCTGGTGTCCGGCCTGGAACAGGTGCTCTACGGGACGTCCAGGAGGGGAGCCGCCGTGCCCGAGCCGGGCACAGGGACCGGCTACAGCTCGGGCACGGCGGCGGTGGACCGCCTGGTGAGCGAGACCAACGGGGGAGGCATGCGGGGGCTGGCCGCACAAGCCGCCGGTGCCGGTGCCCCGGGGCTCGCCGCCGCCCCGGCCGCCGGCACCGGCATGCCGCTCCCCGCCGCCGCGTCCGCCGCACCGGCGGGCGTGGGCGACGGGATGCCGATGCCGGCGGCAGCATCCGTGCCGACGGGGGCGCCGGTGCCCGCGGCGGCCGCGGTGGGGATGCAGCAAGGGATGTCGCAGGGGATGCAGGGGGTGCCGCAGCCCTATGCTCAGCCCGCGCCGCGGTCGGCGCCCCAGCCGGTACCGGCTCCGGCTCCCGTGCCGGTACCGGAGCCCGTGCCCGCGCCGGCCGCCGCGGCCCCCTTCCCGTCCCCCGCTCAGATGCCGCCGCCCACCGGTCCCACCCCGCCCGGCGTGCCCGCCCGCGGTGGTCTGACGGCCGCGCAGGTGCGGGGCACCAACGGCCTCTCCCCAGCCCCGGCGAGCGGCTGGCCCGGCGCGCAGACGTGGCCGAACGCGGCCGGGATGGGTCAGCAGGCGGGCTGAGGCGCGTGCCGCTGCCGCCGTCGGTCAGTAGGCGACGGGCCAGCCGCTGCTCCAGTTCAGCAGGTTGATGCCCAGCTTGGGTGTGCCGTTGTCGTTGCCGTCGTAGTAGTGGTAGACGATCAGGTCGCCGTCGACGTCCCCGAGGATCGACTGACCGCCCGGTCCGATGACGCTGCCGTGCGACTCCAGCACCGCAGTGCCTCCGTTGCTCATCATCGAGACGCCGTTCTTGTCGCGGTAGGGCCCGGTGACGCTGGTGGCGCGGCCGACCTTGACCTTGTACGTGGAGCTGGTGCCGGCACAGCAGGTGTCGTAGGAGGCGAAGAGGTAGTAGTAGCCGCCCCGCTTGACGATGAACGGTGCTTCGACGGCCTTCGTCCCGGTCGGGCGGGAGGCCAGGGAGTAGCGGGTGGTGTGGGAGGACAGCTGCTTGCCGGTGGACGGGTCGATCCGGATCATCTTGATGCCGGTCCACCAACTGCCGAAGGACAGCCACCACTTGCCGTCGTCGTCGACGAACAGGTTCGGGTCGATGGCGTTGAAGTCGCTGGAGGAGCCGGAGGTGTAGACGATGCCGTGGTCGCTCCAGCTGCCCGGCCGGCCGGTGCTGGAGGTGGCCAGCCCGATGGCCGAGGTGTTCGAGCCGAACGACGAGACCGAGTAGTACATCAGGTACTTGCCGCCGTGGTACGAGATGTCCGGCGCCCACGCCTCGGGGACGGACGAGTAGGTGCGCCACCAGCTCGGGCGGGAGGAGAAGGCGTCGGCACCGGCGGAGAAGGCGATGCGGTCGCCGGAGGTCTTGTGGGCGATCCCGCCACCGGTCGCGTAGAGGAGGTACTGCCCGGACGAGGTGCGGATCATCGACGGGTCGTGCGTGATGACGGATCCGGTGACGCGCCCGGGGTCGGGGTAGGCCGACGCCGTGCTCGGGACGAGGGCGAGGAGGGCGGCGGCGGGGAGGGCGAGGAGTGCGGTCCTCTTGCGGCTCATGGGGGCTCCTGTTCGGTTCGGCATATCGAACAGCGATCGCTACATCGGACGGGAACGTAGAATCGAACCCCTTGCGCGTCAATGGTTCACACGACCCCGCTCAGTGGCCGTTGCCCCCGTTGAGATCGATCTCGGCCGGACGGTCTTGGCGGGCGGCGCGGCGTCGACGACTGCGTCGAGGTAGCGGCCCGCCCCGCCACCATCCACGTGCGCGACTCGAAGGACGAGGACGGCCCCCAGCTGGCCCTCTCCCCCACCGCCTGGACGGACGTCCTCACACGGCTGCGGGGCTGAGCAGCGCTCCGAGGATCAGCGGCGCGTCGCGCCTGCGCGTGGCGATCAGGACCTCCTGGTCACCGTCGCGGCACTCGATGACGATGCCGTTGAACTTGTACATGCCGGGCCAGTCGTCGGGGTCCTCGCCGAGCCGCCAGCCGCGTACCCGCTCCACGGCGAGCGCCTCCGGCAGGGCCGCGCGGGCGACGCGGCCGGCGGGGTCGGGGGTGGCGGCGGGCGGCCCGTCGCCCAGCACGAGGAGGCCGTAGCCGGGGCGGCTGTACGGCACGTCGCCGTGGACGGTCGCACGTACCGTCACCCGGGCGGCCGGGACGGCCGGCACGATGTCGCTGGTGTCGTCCGCCTTGCGGAGCCGCCGCCACACCAGCCACATGCTGAGCGCGCCGAGGGCGGCGGACGGCGGGATGCCGCACGCGGCGACCAGGAGGACGTCGGTCACTCCGTCCCCGGCGGCGCTCGCGAAGAAGGCGAAGGTGCCCTCCACGACGCCGGCCACCCACAGCGCGGCGGGGCCCAGGCTGTGCCGCCCTCTGGGGGCGGCCGGGAAGCGGTGGCGGTACCACCACGCGGTCCACACCAGGAGCAGCCCCGCGGGCAGGAGGCCCAGGCCGATGCCGAGCGGCATCCGCCAGTCGCCGCGCGGGGACGCGTGGGTCTGCTGCGTGCGGCCGTCGAAGGTCACGGCGCGGACTTCGCCACGCCAGTACGCGAGGGTCACCCGGTCGCCGGGGCGCACGGACTCGTAGACGGCCTCGCTGCCGGTGCCGTCCATCCGCAGCCGCCGCTCGGTGTCCGAGCCGCGTTCGGTGACGTGCAGCCAGTGCCGGACGCTCCGGTAGCGGTGCTCGTCGACCCTGGCCTCGACGGTGGCCGGTACGGAGGTCACACGGGCGGTGTCGTACGCGCGCTCCTCGGCCTGGCGCACGGGCACGATGACGAACATCCAGACGGAGACCAGCAGCACGATCAGGCCGAGGACGACGGGCAGCGTCGTCTGCCAGGCGCGGGGCGTTCTCGGCAACGTTCCTCCCACGGTCGGGCTGCCGGTCGGTGGAGCAGGAAAGGTACCTGCCTTCACGCAACACACGTCAGGCCCCGGCACGGCAGCGCCCCGCACCAGCCCGTTGCCGGACCCCGGCAAGCCGGGTGGGCTCGACGGCGCACGCCGGGGCGGCCCGCAGACGCTCGCGGGCCGCCTTCTCACACCGTCAGGACTTCTCCGGGCACTCCTTCCACGCCAGGTGGTAGATCGTGCTGATGTCCCCGTCCGTCGAGTCCATCGTCATGAAACTGACCTCGTCGGGGTCCGACCCCGCGCTCACGCGCAGCTCCGTGTTGATGTTGAAGTTGCGCTGGACTCCGCAGGGGGCCCAGACCAGCTGGGCCCAGTCGGTGGTGTCAGTGGCCTGCCAGTTGTTCTCGTAGGGGCCCGCGAAGGGATGGCTGCGGTACTCCGTGTTCGGGGACCCCTGGAAGTAGTACGACGCTCTCTGCGTGCCCTTCGCGCCGGGCTGGAGGGAGGCGAAGCCCCGGTAGTCGGCGCTGGCCACGGCGTAGGTGAAGCCCTGGGGGACGTGGACGATCAGGCTGAGCTGGCAGTTCTTGCGGAACGCGGTCGGGGCCGAGTCCCCGCCCGCCTGGGCGAGGTACTCGCTGTAGGTGACCGTGAAGGCGGTGTTGTCCTCGGAGACGGCGACCGCGGTCGTCCCCTGGGGGCAGCCCGAGCCGTTCACCGTGGCGACCTTGATGACGATCTTGTCCGGGGGCGGGTCCTCGAACCCGGAGGACGGGTTGTGCGCGGGTAACGCGGCGGTGAGGAGCGCGGACGCCGCCGCGGCGGTCAGGAGCAGGCCCGTAGCCATGGGTTTCCGTCCAATCGGTGGGGGGTGAAGTCACGCATGCGCTCCCGGCCCTCGTGAAGGAGGCATGAAGACGCTGTGAAGGCCGGGAGCGCTCGCATCGTATGGAGTGGTGCGCGCCACGGACAGAGCCATCTCCGGCCATTCACTTCCGACACGCCAACCCCGGGCGAAAGGTGCGTATCGGGTCCCCGTGTGAACGGCGTGCGGCCCCTTCGTAGACAATGGCCCACCAGCACCCCTTGTGGCACCCCAACAGGAGGCGCTCCCTTGGAGCTCAGCAGGCGTACCTTCACCGCCCTGGCCGGTACGGCGGCGCTCGGTCTCGCGCTGGCCGGCAGCGGCGGGGCGGCGACCGGCCCGCGCACGGCCCGCACCGTGCCCACGGGTCCGCCGCCCGCTCCGCCGCGCGCGGACGGGAGGCGGCACCGGGTCGGCCACGACCGGCACTCGCTGCTGGTCGACGGGCGGCGCCTGGTGCTGTGGTCCGGGGAAGTGCACTTCTTCCGGCTGCCCAGCCCGTCCCTGTGGCGGGACGTGCTGCAGAAGCTGCGTGCGCTCGGGCACAACGCCGTCACCGTGCCCGTCGCCTGGAACCACCACTCCCCCGCGCCGGGGAAGTACGACTTCAGCGGGGTGCGTGACCTCGATCTGTTCCTGCGCACGGCTGCCGAGGAGCGGCTGTACGTCGTGCTGGATCCGGGGCCGTACATCGGCGCCGATGTGGACGCGGGGGGTCTCCCCGGCTGGCTGACGGTCGCCGACGGCACCGCGCGGACCGCCGACCCGGCGTATCTGCGGCACGTCGACGAGTGGCTCAGCGCCGTCAACGCCATCGCCGTCCGCCACCTCTACACGGCGGGCGGCGGCACCGTACTGCTCTATCGGGTCGAGGACGGTCACGGCGGGCCCGCCCACCAGGAGCACCTGTCCCGCAAGATGCGCGACGACCGTATCGACGTGCCGGTGCTCCACCGCGGCGGCGCACTGGACGGACTGTGGGCGCCGCAGGCCGTCGAGACCGGCCGGCCGGACGCGTGGGGCGGAGCCGGCTCCGGCGGCAAGGGGTACACCCAGGTGTTTGCCGACCAGGGCCCCGCTTCCCTGCGGCGCACCGCCCTCACCCACCTCGCCGACGGGATCACCGTCCACGACGTCCGGATGGCCTTCGGCGGCACCTCGTGGGGATGGCTGCCCGGACCGGGCGTCTACACGTCGTACGACTACGGGGCGCCGGTGAACGAGGGGCGCCGCCCGACGTCCAAGGCCGCCGCCACGCACCAGCTCGGGCATCTGCTGCGCACCGTGCCCGAGCTCGCCCGGCTCGACCGGGCGCGGGAGGTGCGGGTGAACGACGAGCGGCTGACGGTGCGCCACCTGACCAACCCGGACACCGACGCCGACTTCTACGTCCTGCGCAACGACGCCGACGAGCCGGTCACCACGACCCTGCCGGACACCGGCATCGAGGTGCCGGTCACGGTGGCGGCCGGGGACACCAGACTGCTCGCGGCCAACCTGGAGCTCGGGCGGCGCAAGCTGGCCTACACGACCGCGCAGCCCATGGTGAGTCTGACCGCCGGGCGGCAGGACATCGTGGTGTTCACCGGCCGCAAGGGCGAGACGGCACAGCTCGCCCTGGACTGCGAGACCCAGCCGACCACCACCCGCCTGGACCTGGAGCCCGCCTGGTCCTACCAGCAGGGCAGGCTGAACGTCGTGGTGCCGCTCGGCGTGGGCTGGCTGGCCCGTGTGCTGGTGGAGGGCGGGGACTCCGACACGCCCATGCTGCTGCTGTTCGCCGACGACGCGACCGCGCTGCGGCTGTGGCCCTGCGAGACCCCGTCCGGCTCCCTGCTGGTCTACGGCCCCGCCCTGCTGCGGACGGCCACCGTGCGCGGCTCGACCGTCCACCTCACCGGTGACGTCGTCGGCGAGACCGGACTGGAGGTGTGGGCGCCGCGCGGTGTCACGGCCGTCACCTGGAACGGACGGCTGCTGCGCACCCAGGTCGGCCGCACCGGGAGCCTGGTGCTGGAGGGGCTGATGCCGGCCGCGCCGACCGTCACGCTCCCGGCGCTCGACGGCTGGCGGCGGCGGACCGAGAACCCGGAGTCCGACCCGGACTTCGACGACTCGGACTGGCCGGCCGCGGACCGCACGTCGTCGCGCAGCTCCACGCCCGTGCCCGAGGGCGGGCCGGTGCTCTTCGCGGACGACTACGGCTTCCACTACGGCGACGTCTGGTACCGGGGACGGTTCGAGGACGCGCGGGACGTCGAGCAGGTGTCGCTGTCCTACAGCACCGGCACGCAGGGCCTGCTGATGGCGTGGCTGGACGGGGAGCCGCTGGGCACCCACCGCATGCCGGAGCCGGACGAGGACACGGCGGACCGCGGCACCTGGACGGCCACCGCCACCTTCGACGTGCCCGAGCGGCTGCGCGAGCCGGGGACGCATGTGCTGTCGGTGCTGGTGCGGCGGATGCAGCGTGCGGGCGACGAGGCGGCCGAGGGCGCGTACAAGGCGGCGCGTGGGCTGATGGCCGTCGAGTTCGAGGGCGCCTCGCCGTCGGTCAGCTGGCGGATCCGGGGGGCCGGGGAGCCGGACCGGGTGCGGGGGCCGCTGAACAACGGCGGGCTGTACGGCGAGCGGCACGGCTGGCATCTGCCCGGGCACGACGACGGCGACGACGGCGACTGGGAGTCCGTCGAGTTCCCGCGCGCCGACCGGCGGCAGGGAGTGGCCTGGTACCGGACCGAGTTCAAGCTGTCGGTGCCGAAGGATCTCGATGCCTCGGTGGGGCTGGTGCTGGACGACGACCGGGAGCGCGCCTACCGGGTGCAGATCTTCCTCAACGGCTGGAACCTGGGCCAGTACATCAACGATGTGGGCCCGCAGCACACCTTCGCCCTGCCGAACGGGATCCTCCGCACACGTGGTTCCAACACACTGGCGCTCGCCGTCCTGTCGGACGGGACCACACCGGCGGGGCCGGGTGACGTACGGCTGACGCTGCTGGGCGCGGCGGCCGGAGGAGTTCCGGTGGAAGCGGTGGACTCCCCCGGCCGGTGAGCGCGCTCAGGCGAGCCGGATCACGTTCCAGGACAGCGGCTCGAGTACGGCGGTGAGCCGGCCGTCGGCGACGGTGGTGCCGTCGACCGTGTGCGGGACGACCCGCTCGGGGTTCTCCCGGGTGTTGCGGGCGTCGGGGTCGGCGTCGGCGAGGGCGCTGTGCTCGACGACGGTGCTCAGATCGAGGCCGTTCAGGGCGACTTCGATGGGCAGCGGCTCGGTGCGGCTGCGGTTGACCGCGAAGACGGTGACCGTGCCGTCGTCGGCGCGTACGGCGGTGGCGTGCAGCAGGTCCGTCTCGCCGTACTTGGCCGTCTCGTACGTCGGTGAGTCCACGCGGACGTCGAGGACCTCCCCGCGGCCGTGCCGGGATGCCTGCGCGAACGGGAAGAACGTCGTCTGCCGCCAGGCCGGGCCGCCCGGCTCGGTCATGATCGGGGCGATCACGTTGACGAGCTGCGCGAGGCACGCGACGGTGACGCGGTCGGCGTGCCGCAGCAGGGCGATGAGGAGCGAGCCGAAGACGACCGCGTCGGTGACGCTGTAGTTGTCCTCCAGCAGTGGCGGGGCCTCCGGCCAGTCGTCCTGCGCGAAGGTCGTCGCCTGCTCCTGCCAGCGGGACATGTACCAGACGTTCCACTCGTCGAAGGAGAGGTTGATCTTCTTCTTCGACTTGAGCCGCGCGCCGATGTGGTCGCAGGTGGCGACGACGTTCTCGATGAAGGACTCCATGTCGACGGCCGAGGCGAGGAAGGAGTCGATGTCGCCGTCGAGGGGCTCGTAATAGGCGTGGAGGGAGATGTAGTCGACGAGGTCGTACGTCTCGGCGAGGACCGTCGCCTCCCACTCGGCGAAGGTGGGCATGGACTGGCCGGAGGACCCGCAGGCGACCAGTTCCACGCCGGGGTCCTGCTGGCGCATCGCGCGGGCCGTCTCGGCGGCGATGCGGCCGTATTCCTCGGCGGTCTTGTGGCCGGTCTGCCACGGGCCGTCCATCTCGTTGCCCAGGCACCAGAGCCTGATGCCGTACGGGTCCTTGTCGCCGTGGGTCACACGGAGGTCGGAGAGGGCGGTGCCGGCGGGGTGGTTGGCGTACTCCTGGAGTTCCAGGGCCTCGGCGACGCCCCGGGTGCCGAGGTTGACGGCCATCATGGGTTCGGCCTCGGGGCCGAGCTTCTTGAGGAAGTCGATGTACTCGGAGAGGCCGAAACGGTTCGTCTCGGTGGAGTGCCAGGCGAGGTCGAGGCGGCGGGGACGGTCCTCCACGGGTCCGACCGAGTCCTCCCACTTGTAGCCCGAGACGAAGTTGCCGCCGGGGTAGCGGATGGCGGTGACGCCGAGTTCGCGGACCAGGTCGAGGACGTCCTGGCGGAGGCCGGCTTCGTCCGCGGTGGGGTGGGTGGGTTCGAAGATGCCGGTGTAGACGCAGCGGCCGAGGTGTTCTACGAAGGAGCCGAAGAGGCGGGGGTTGACTTTGCCGGTGGTGAAAGCAGGGTCGAGGGTGAAGCGAGCGGTACGCATGGGGTCCTTTCGATGCGTTGCCGAGTGCGGGTGGTTTGTGGCTGGTCGCGCCCACGCGGCGGAGCCGCATATCGGATACAGCCCCGCGCCCCTAAAGGACGTTGGGCCAGCCGTTCTTTGACCAATTCAGCTTGTTGAGCCCCAGCTTCGGGGTGCCTTCGTCTTCTGCGTCGTAGTAGTGGTAGGCCAGCCAGTCCTTACCCTTGTCCTTGAAGGTCGACTGGCCGCCTGTGCCGATGTAGCGGCCATGGCCCTCCAGGAGCAGGTCGCCGCCGCTTTCCAGCATCGGCTTGCCTGTGCTGTCGACGTAGGGGCCCTTGATGGACGTCGATCTGCCGACCTTGATCTTGTAGGTCGAGTTCACGCCCTGGCAGCACGCGTCGTAGGACGCGAAGAGGTAGTAGTGGCGGCCGTGTCTGACGATCTCCGGGCCCTCCACCGCGTAGGGGGCGTCGGGGCGGGTGGCCAGGTGGTGGACGGTGGCGTGCTGTTTCGCCTTGCCCGTCTCCGGGTCCAGTTCGACCATGCGGATGCCGGTCCAGTACGAGCCGAAGCTCATCCACAGCTTGCCGTCGGCCTGCATGATCGACGGGTCGATGGCGTTCCACTCGTCCGTCGTCTCGGAGGTGAAGACCTTGCCGTGGTCGGTCCAGGTGCCGGGGAGGCCGGTCTTCGATGTGGCGACGCCGATCGCGGAGTGGTTGGTGCCCCAGGAGGAGACCGCGTAGTAGAGCCAGTAGCGGCCGGCGCGGTAGGTGAGGTCGGGGGCCCAGGGGTCGCCGGTGTCGTTGTACTCGTACCACCAGCTCGGCGGTTCGGCGAAGGCGTTGCCCGCGTCGTCCCAGTGCGTGCCGTCGTCGGAGAGGCGGGCGCCGATGATGCCGCCCGTCGAATACGCCACGTAGCCACCGGACTTGAGGCGCATCACCGTGGGGTCGTGGATGATCTCCTGGCCCGTGATGGGGCGGGGGTCCGGGTAACTCGGTGCGGCCTGGGCCGTGTGGGGCAGCAGGGCCACCAGCATCGCCGTCGCCGCTGCTGTGAGGATTCTGCGCATGGTCACTGTCCTGCCAGTCCGGTGTGGGCGACGCCCGCCACGATCTGGCGCTGGAAGAAGACGAAGACGATGATCAGCGGGAGGCCCGCCATGAGGCCGCCGGCCATGAGCTGGGCCCACTGGATGCCGTAGGAGTTCATGACGGTCGCGATGCCGTTCGGCATGGTCATCAGGTCGGGGTTGTTGGTCACCATGTACGGCCACAGGAAGTTGTTCCAGGAGCTGATGAAGGTGAAGATGCCGACCGCCGCGAGGGAGGGGCGGGACAGCGGCAGGACGATGGTGAAGAAGACCCGCCAGCGGCCGGCGCCGTCGATGAAGGCGGCCTCCTCGAGTTCCCGGGGGATGCCCTGGAAGAACTTGTAGAGGATGTAGAGCATGGCGGCGGGCGCGCACTGGGGCAGGATCATGCCCCAGTAGGTGTCGACCATGCCCATCTGCTGGACGGTGGTGAACAGGGGCACGCCGAGCACGGCCGGGGAGATCATCAGGCCCGCCATCACGATGCCCATGAGGACGTTCTTGCCACGGAACTCGGTGCGGGCGAATCCGTATCCGGCCAGGGCGGACACGATCAGGACGACGGTCGTGACGCAGACGGAGACGACGACGGAGTTCACGAACCAGTTGGTGATGTTGCCGGTCTCGAAGATGGCCGACCATGCCTGGCCGGTCCAGTCCTTGGGCAGCCAGTGCGGGGGGACTTCGACCGCTTCGGTCTCCGATTTCAGGGAGGTGAACAGGGCCCACAGGAGCGGGGAGAGGATCACCGCGGAGACGGCGGTCCCGAGCAGGGTGAGCAGAATCTGGCTGGGGGTCCAGGGCCTGCGGGTCCTGACCCGGATCCGGGGTGCGGCGGTGGTCATCGGCCGGCCTCCTCACGGTTGCGCAGCAGCCACATCCGCGCGAGGGCGACGGCCGCGATGAGCACGAAGAAGATGACGGAGATCGCGGACGCGTAGCCCACGCGGTAGGCGGTGAAGCCCTCTTCGAGGGTGAACTGCACGAAGGTGCGGGTGGAGTCCTCGGGTCCGGGGCCGAAGTCCATCATGACGACGGCCTGGTCGAAGACCTGGAGCGAGGCGAGGATCTGCAGGGTGAGCACCAGGCCGGTGATGTTGCGGAGCATCGGCAGGGTGATGTGGACCATGCGGTGCCAGGCGCCCGCCCCGTCCAGCTTGGCCGCCTCGTACAGGTGGGCGGGGATGCCCTGGAGGGCGGCGAGGTAGAGCAGGAAGCTGAAGCCGACGGTCCACCACAGGGTGCAGATGACGACGGCGAGCATGGCGTACGACTTGTCGGACAGCCACGGCGTCTCGATGCCGAAGACGTGGTTGATCATGCCGGTGCCGGGGTTGAACAGCCACTGCCACAGGTTGGCCGCGACGGTGGACGGCAGCAGGAAGGGCATGAAGAAGCAGAGCCGCCACAGCCATGGGGCGCGTTCGATGTGGTGGGCGAGCATCGCGAGGAGGAAGGCGAGGACGGTGATGCAGGGGACGACCAGCAGCGTGAAGTAGGCGCTGTGGCCGAGGGAGTCCCACATCAGGTCGTCCTGGAGGGCCTCGCGGTAGTTGTCGAGGCCGATGAAGTGGGCGCCCTCGCCGGAGATGTTGGCGTCGGTGAAGCTGAGGTAGAGGCCGCGCAGCAGGGGCCAGATGATGAAGAGGGTGAAGAGGAGGAGGAAGGGGGCGACGAACCAGACGCCGTGCTGGAAGCCCTGCTTGCGGCGGACGGTGGTGGTGTCGGCGGCGGTCTTCGCGGGCGCCGTCGCGATGACGGTCTCGGCACTGGTCGTGGTCATGCCGCACCTCCCTCTGCTGCGGTCCTGCCGTCCATCGGGTTCTTCATGGCGAGGAGTTGACCGAGGACGCCCTTGATGCGGCGGGCCGCGGCCTCGGGCTTGGCGGAGCCTGCGGTGGAGGCCATCACGACGGGACCGGTGCGCTGGGCGAGCAGTCCGGTGGAGCCCGCGAACCACACCTTGGGTTCGGTGGCCTGGTGGTCCATCGCGGAGACGTACTCGCTCTGCGGCTGGAGCTTCCGGTACGCGGCCGAGGTGAGGGTGGGGGTGTAGGCGGGGATGTGGCCGCCGCCGGCCCACTGCTGGGCGTGCCGCACGATGTAGGCGGCGAGCCGGTGGGCGGCGTCGTTGGCGGCGCCGCCGCGGCCGGACTGGTGGGGCAGGACGAAGGCGTGGGACTCGGCGTGGGTGGCCTGCTTGCCGAAGACGGGTGGCAGCGGGGTGGCGCCGTAGTCGAGTTCCGCGCCGTCGAAGACGGGCACCGACCAGTTGCCCTCCAGGGTGAAGGGGGCGCCGTTGACGAACTGTTCGGCGTCGGCGGCGCCCGCGATGGCGTAGCCGTCGGTGATGTGGCGGCGCAGGAACTCCAGGACCTGGGTGGCCTTGCCGGTGTCGAAGGTGACCTCGGTGGCGGCCGCGTCGAACCAGGTGCCGCCGAGCTGGGTGTAGAAGGCGACGAACATCCACCACTGGATGTTGAGGTCGTTGACGTGCAGGCCGAGGGTCTGCAGTCCCTTCCTGGTGGCCTTCCTGGCCTCCTTGAGGACGTCGAACCAGTCGTCGGTGGAGGTCACCGGGACCATGTGGCCGTCGTCGCCGAGCAGGCCCGCCTTCTTCAGTACGTCCTTGCGGTAGAAGCAGAGCTGGACGTGGATGTCGAGGGGCAGGGCGTAGAGCTTGCCGTCGACGACGGCGCGCCTCCACAGCTCGGGGTTGAAGTCCCGTTCGTGCACGCCGTACTCGGCGAGCAGGTTCACGTCCCAGGGGTCGAGCAGGCGTCCCGGGGAGAAGCCGGGGACCCGGCCGAGGTGCATCACGGCGAGGTCGGGGGCGCGGTTGCCCGAGGCGGCCATCGCGAGTTTGGTGTAGTACGGGTTGCCCCACTGGAGGGTGGAGTCCTTCACGTCGATGCTCGGTTGGTCCTCGCGGAAGGAGTCCAGCATCGCGATCATGTTGTAGCCGTCGCCGCCGCTGAAGAGGTTCCAGTAGCGCACGCGGGTGCTCGCGCTGGACGCGAGTGCGTCGGCGCCGGTGCCGAGGGCGGCGAATCCGAAACTGCCGGCGACCGCGAGGCCGCCGGCCGCGGTCAGTAGGTGCCTGCGACTCAGGCCAGGTCGTCCCATGCCCTGCCCCATCTATACGCTGGTATTGTTCGAGATTTCGGATGACGCTCGTAACTTCGAACGGGACCGTAAGGGGGGAGGGCAGGCACGTCAATGGTTCGGACAAGAACTCGTGCGCGCATGACGCGGACACATCCAGGCGCGTAGTCTCGAACGTCCCTGAGGACAGCGGGACATGAGAGCGAGGGGCGCGATGGAGTTCGCGGACGCGGCCTTGGGTCCGGCCTCGTTCCTCAGCGAGTTCTACACATCCTTCTGGTGGATCCCGGCCGGCGTCCTGGCCGCCGCGCTGGCGATCAAACTGCCGACGATCATCCGGCTGTGGACCGACCCGCTGCTGCGCGCGGTCGGCGGTCTGCTGCTGCTCGCCTGCGCGGTGTTCGTCTTCGTCGCGCCCTCGACCATCGTGTGGGTCAACCGCGTCACCGGCGTGCCGAACATCTCCGCGCCCTGGGTGTACTCGCTGCTGACCGCGTTCTGCGGCTCCTGCCTGGTGCTGATCATCGCCTGGCGCAACGGGCTGTCCGACCACTCCGCCTCGACCCGCCGCACCACCCGCTGGGTCGTCGCGGCCTACGGCGGCGTCATCGTCGCGCTCTGGGTGCTGTTCGCCCTCGCGGACGTCCCCGTGGAACGCACCCGGGACCTAGACACGTACTACGCCAACACGCCGTTCATGCGCGAGGAGATCCTGCTCTACCTCCTCGCCCACACCACCGCGGCACTCATCACCTCGAAGCTGATCTGGAACTGGATCCGCACCGACGGACTCGACGCCTGGCTGCGCGGCGGGCTGAAGTTCCTGGGCGCCGGCTACGCCCTGAACCTGGGCTTCGACGCCGCGAAACTCACCGCCGTGGTGGCCCGCTGGACCGGCAACGACCTGGACTGGCTCAACCTGAACGTGGCACCCGCGCTGGCGTGTCTGTCCGCCGTGTCGATCGCGGTCGGCTTCATCCTGCCGCACGCCGGCCAGTACCTCCACGAACGCTGGTGGATCCGCCTCGCCCACCACCAACTGCGTCCGCTCTACCTGCTGATGAGGAGTGTCAACGGCACCGGGGTGCCGTTCCTCCTCCGCGCGAGCCCGGAACTGCGCCTGACCCGCCGCGAGACCTTCATCCGGGACGTACTGCTCCCGCTGGTCCGGCGCATCGACGAGCCCCTGCACCGGCGGTCGTACGACGCCGCCCTCGCCCTGGGGTTCGCCCCGGAGCGTGCCAAGGCGCTCGCGGCGGCGGTGGCGATCCTGGACGCCGTGGACAGGCGCCCCGACCCGAGCGACGGTGACGGCACGAGCGACACCACCGATCTGCTCCGGGAGATCGGCGCCGTCTCACGGGCCCTGCGCCGCCCCGACGACATCCGGGCGGTCCGCGCCCGCGCCGCCGCACTCGAGGACACCGCGGCGGTCACCGAGTGACGCCGCACGCGGGGACAGTGGCAGGAACGGCACCGGACTTGGCATATTGCACAGGTGACCGAGCGACGCCCAGGGGAACAGGGAGACAGCGGTGCGTACCAGGAAGGAGATGCGTCGTCTCGCTGACGCCCTCATCGACCCCATCCGGGTGCCGGTCCCGGCCGACCCCGAGGTCCTGTTCGAGGCGCTGGTCGCGTCCGTCAGCGCCTGGCGGGGGCGTGAAGTCGTCGTCCACCGGGCGGCGTTCCCGCCGCACACCGCGAGCGGGCTGTGGCTGGAGCGCGAGCACCACGACGACATCGTGGTGGACGAGCGGGCGGCGGTCTGGCACCAGATCGTGATTCTGTGCCACGAGGTGTGGCACATGAACCGGCGTCCCTCCGCCGGGAGTTCGGACGACACGGGCAGGCCCGTCGCCGCGCGAACCGACTTCAGCCTGGCCGAGGAGCAGGAGGCGGACCGTTTCGGCATGCTGATGGGCCGTCGGCTGCGCACCTGGCTCGACGCCTCCGCCGACTCGGTGCTCGCGGCAAAGGCCGGTGACCCGGAGGACCCGCAGGACCTCGCCGGACGCATCGGCGCCGCGCTCAACTACCGCGGGACGAAGAGATGAGCGGGCTGATCAACTACCTCAGCTGCGGGGCACTGTGGCTCGGCCTGCTGGTCAAGGCCCCGGACCTGCTGCGGCACCGGCGTGACCCGTATCTGCGGGCCATCTGCGTGGTGCTGGGACTGGCGGGGCTGTGCTTCTTCCTCGGGGCGCCGCCCACGGTCGGCGTCGTCAACCGGCTCGGCGGCACGCCGAACCTCGCCGCGCCCCTGACGTACGCGGCGATCACCGCGTACTGCGCGGCCTCCCAGGTCCTCATCGTGTACTGGCGCGGCGGGCCCCGGGTGCACCGCACCGCCCGCCGCTGGATCCTCGCCTACGCCGGTGTCGTCGTCGGCATCGCGGTGACGTTCGCCCTCGGTGACGCACCGGTGGAGCGCCGTACCGATCTGGACACCTACTACGCGACCACTCCGTTCATCGCCCAGATGATCGTGCTGTACCTGGTCGCGCATCTCGTCGCGGCCACCGTCACCGCGGTGTCGTCGCTGCGCTGGGCGCGCCGGGTGCGGGGCGGGCTGCGGGTCGGGCTGACCCTGCTCGGCACGGGTTCGCTGTGCGGCGCCGGTTACAGCGTCGCCAAACTCACCGCGGTGGTCGCCCGCTGGTCCGGGCGGGACTGGTCGGCGCTCGGCACCGCCGTCTCCCCGGCGGCCGCCGGTCTCGGGGCGCTGCTGACGGTCGTCGGAGTGCTGGTCCCGCTGCTCGCCCCCTGGGTGACGGAAGTACGGCAGGCGCGGCGGACGTACGCGCGTCTCGCACCCCTGGAGCAGGCGCTCGACGAGCTGCTCACGCGCCGTACGCTGCGGCTGCCCCGGCCCCGGTTCGCCTCTCCCGCCACCCGGCTCGTGTGGCGGCAGACCAGCATCCACAACGCGCTGAGCCACCTGGACGCCTATTTCGACCGTGCCCTGTACGAGCGGACCCGCCAGAGCGCGCTCGACGCGACGGGTGATCCGGAGGGGGCCGTGGCGGCGGCCTGGGCCGCGGTGATCGCGGCGGCGGCACGGGAGGAGGCGGCCCCGGGGCGGCAGGCGCCACACCCCGACGGCACCGGCTGCCTTGCCGACCGCGTGCCGGGAACGGCCCTCCTGGCCCGAATCGCCGACGCACTGGCCGCACCGGCCGGTGCCGCCGGTGTGCCGACCGGTCCTGCCGAGGCCACTCCGGCCGGTCCCGCCGATGTGCCGGCCGCTCTCGCCGACGCCGCTGCCGCTGCCGATCCGGCCGTGGCTTCGCCGGCGGGGCCCGTGCCGAGCGTCACGACGACGGGCACCGGATGATGCGCACGGCCGGGGTGAACCGCCGTTCGGCTGAGGGGAGTCGGCCGACATGAGTCTCGTCGTGTACCTGGCCGCCTTCGTGTTCGGCATGTCCGCCGTGCTGCTGTGCCGTCCGCGCACGGCCGTGCGGAATCCGCTGAACCTGTCCACGTGCGTGGCGATCGCCCTCGGCGCCCTGGTCTTCGTGTGCGCCGCGCCCCCCACCCTGTCCGCGGTCAACGCGCTCACCGGCATCCCCAACTTCGGTGCTCCGCTGACCTACGGAATGCTCTCCGCGTACAGCTGCAGCGTGCTCGTTCTGCTGATCAACTGGCGGGGCGGCCCCCGCGTCCTGGTGCGGCGCCTGGTGCTGCGCAGCATCGCCGCGTACGGGCTGCTGGTGCTGGCCATCGTCGGGCTGTTCGCGCTCGCCGACGCGGACACCGAGCGGCTGCGCGATCTGGACACCTACTACGCGAACACCCCGTTCATGCGGGAGATGATCCTGCTGTACCTCGCCGGGCACAGCGCGGCGATGCTGGCGATGTGCGCCGTGTGCGTGAAGTGGGGCCGCGAGGTCACCGGTCTGCTGCGCACCGGTCTGCGGCTGATCCTGCTGGGCGTGCTGCTGGACGTGGTGGGGTTCCAGCTGACCAAGTACACGGCGGTCGTGGCGCGTTGGTCGGGTCACGACCTGGACTTCCTGTCCACCGACGTCGCCCCGCCGATGGCCTCGCTGGGTGCGCTGGTGTGCTCCGTCGGGTTCGTGCTGCCGCGGCTGGTGCCGTCGGTCAGATCCCACTGGCGCGGGCTGGGCGACTACCGGCGGCTGAGTCCGCTGTGGTCGCTGGTGCAGTCGGTGTCCACCGCCCCCAGACCCCCCACCGCCTGGTGGCAGCTGCCCCAGGCGCGGCTCCAGTGGCGCGAGGTGTCCATCCACGACGCCCTGCTCACCCTGGCGCCCTACTTCGACCACCGGGTCCGTGAGCGGGTGCGGGACGCCGCCCTGCGCACGGGCCGCTCCCCCCACGAGGCCCGTCTGGCGGCGGAGGCGGCCATGCTGGCCGACGCCGCGCGCCGGGCCGCCGCCCGCGAGCAACCGCCCGAGACCGGCCGCAGCTACCGGCTGTACGCCACCGAGGTCTCGGGCACGAGCGGGCTGGTGGAGCTGGCCCAGGCGCTGGACCGCCTGCCCCCCGCACCCGCCGCGCCCGAAGGCGCGGTGCCGCCGCCCATGGCCGGAACCATGGCAGAACCCGAGGAGCCCCATGTCGCGTAGAGCTGTCGTCATCGGTGCCGGACTGGCCGGGATGCTGGCCGCGGCCGTCCTGTCCACCGCCGGTGTGGACGAGGTGATCGTGCTGGACCGCGACGAGCTGCCCGAGGGCCCGGAGCACCGCCGGGGCCTGCCGCAGGGGCGCCATGCGCATCTGCTGATGGCCGGCGGCATGGACGCCATGGAGGAGCTCGTGCCGGGGGTGAGCCTGCGCAAACGGCTGCTGGCGGCCGGGGCGCACGAGATATCCCTCAGCTCCGGAATGCTCGCGCTGACGCCCGAGGGCTGGTTGCGGCGGTGGAAGCGCGAGGGGCCGGTGATGCTGACGTGCAGTCGCGCGCTGGTGGACTGGGCGGTGCGGACGGCGGTGCTGGAGCAGACCTCGGTCGAGGTGCGCAGGGCTACGGCGGTGAGACTGACCGGCTCCGCGCGGGCAGTGACCGGCGTGCGGATCGCGGCGCCCGGCGGGGACACGGACATCGAGGCCGACCTGGTCGTCGACGCGAGCGGGCGCGGGACGCGGGTCGTCACCTGGCTGGACGGGCTCGGGGTGTCCGGTGTCCGGGAGCGGACCGTGGACTCGGGTCTGGTCAACGCGACGCGTGTGTTCCGGATACCGGACGGCGCGGAGAGGTTCCCGCTGACGATCGTGCAGGCCGACCCGTTCGTGTCCCGGCCCGGGCGCAGCGCGATGGTCATGCCGATCGAGGGCGACCGGTGGATGGTGAGCTGCGGCGGCACCCGGGGCGGTGAGCCGCCCGCGGATCCGGAGGGCTTCCTGCGGTACACGCTCGACCTGCCGGACCCCATCGTGGGGCGGCTGATCTCCGGCGCGGAACCGCTCACGGACGTGCATCTGAGCCGGTCCACCAGCAATGTGCGGCGGTATCTGGAGAAGGCCCCGCGGTGGCCGGAGCGGTTCGTCGTCCTGGGGGACGCGCTGGGCACGTTCAACCCGGCCTACGGGCAGGGCATGACGGTGGCCGCGTTCGGCGCGCAGGTCCTCGGCCGGGAGCTGGCGCGGAGCGGTCCGACCGCGCCGGGTCTGGCCCGGCGGGTGCTGCGCGGGGCGGCGCGGTCGGTGGACGCGGCGTGGTCGATGGCGGTCGGTCAGGACGTGCTGTATCCGGAGGTGCGCGGGGGGCGGCCGAGCGTCGCCGACCGGGTGGTGACGGCCTACACCCGGCGCATGATGAAGGCGGCCACCGGCTCCTACGCCGCGGCCTCCGCGATCTGGGACGTCACCAGCATGCGCACACCCCCGACCCGCATGTTCCACCCGAGCGCGGTCCTGGCCGCCGTCGCCGGATCCCCGCTGCCCCCGTCGACGGAGCCACCGTTGACACCGCGCGAGCGGGACCTGCTGCGGGGGCTGGACCGTACGGGGGCCTAGGGGGTGTCCGCAAAGTCGCGTCGTCCGCCCGAAGGGCGGGCCCTGCGGCGTCCGGTGCGTGCTCTGGGGGTCCCCCCGGCCGGAGGCTGGGGGAGTGCCGGGCGGACATCCGCGTACTGGTTGTACTCGGGTGTCCGCCCGGTGCGGCGAGAGGGCGTGCCGGGCGTCGCAGGGCAGGCGGGACTTTGCGGACACCCCCTAGGGCGGCGTCACCCGGCGAACGCGGGCTGCGCGACGCCCTTGCCGATGCCCGGGAGCACCAGGAGCGAGCCGGCCAGGGGGTGCGGGGCGGGCAGGCCGACGCGGGCCGTGGTGAGGTAGAGGTCGGTGAGGTCGGGGCCGCCGAAGGCGCAGGCGGTGACGCGGGGGACGGGGAGGGGGATGACGCGGGCCAGGGTGCCGTGGGGGGTGTAGCGGCGGATCGCGGCGCCGTCCCACAGGGCCACCCAGACACAGCCGTCGGCGTCGACGGTGAGGCCGTCCGGGAAGCCGGCGCCCTCCTCGATCTCGGCGAAGGGGCGGCGGCCGGAGACGGCGCCGGTCGCCGGGTCGTGGTCGAAGACGTCGATGCGGCGGGTCGGGGTGTCGGTGTAGTACATCAGGCGGCCGTCGGGGCTCCAGCCGGTGCCGTTGCTGACGGTGACGTCGTCGAGGACCGTGGTGACCCGGCCGTCCGGGGAGATACGGGACAGGGTGCCGCCGCCGGGCGCCTCGTCGTAGCGCATGGTGCCGGCCCACAGGGTGCCGTCGGGGGCGACGGCGGCGTCGTTGGCGCGGCGGCCGGGGACGACCTCGCGGTGCAGCCAGCGGAAGGTGTCGTCGGGGTCGAGCAGGCCGACGCCGTCACGCAGGTTGAGGACCAGACCGCCGCCGGTGCGTGGCTTGACCGCGCCGATGTGCTGCTCGGTGCGGCGCAGGGTGCGGTGGCCGGTTGCGGGGTCGTAGGTGTGGATGCGGGAGGAGAGGATGTCGATCCACAGCAGGCGGCCGGTCGCCGGGTCCCAGGTGGGGCCCTCGCCCAGGGTGGCCTCCGCGCGGACCGCGACCTCGTACGCCGGGGAGTTCGTCATGCGGCGCTCCGGTGGCCGAGCCGTTCGGACAGTTCCGCGGCGCCCTTCGCGGCGAGCTGCTCCAGTTCGGCGCGGCGCTCCTCGCTCCAGCGGATCATCGGCACCGAGATGGACAGGGCGGCGACCACCCGTCCGGTGCGGTCGCGCACCGGGGCGGCGACGCAGGAGACGTCCGGGTTGGACTCGCGGGACTCCACCGCGATGCCCCGGGTGCGGATCTCGGCGAGGGCCTCGCGCAGGGCGGCCGGGTCGGTGATGCTGTTGGGGGTCATCGCGGCCAGCTCGGCGCCGTCGGGGATGCGGGCGGCGAGTTCCTGCTCGGGGAGGGAGGCCAGCAGCATCTTGCCGACGGAGGTGCAGTGGGCGGGCAGCCTGCGGCCGGCCGCGGACACCATCCGGACGGCGTGGGTCGAGTCGACCTTGGCGATGTAGATGACGTCGGTGTCCTCCAGGATCGCCACGTGCACCGTCTCGTCGCAGGTCTCGGCGACGGAGCGGGCGACCTGCTGGCCCTCGGCGGCGAGATCGAGGTGCTCGGCGTAGCGGGCGCCGAGCTGGTACGGCCGTACACCGAGCCGGTAGCGTCCGGGCTGGCCGGCCACCGGGACGATGTACTTCCGGGCGGCGAGCGTGGTCACCAGCTCGTGGACGGTGGTGCGCGGCAGCTGCAGCTTGCGCACGATGTCGGGGGCGGAGAGCGTGCCGTCCCCGTCGAGAAAGAGCTCGAGAATGTCGAGAGCCCGGGTCACGGCAGGTACGAGGCGTCCCACGGCCGGCCCCCTCCCTGTGAGTCTTTGCCTGTGTTCGATATTTCAACAGACGATCGGAATGACGAACACAGGCTAGCCACAGCGCGTCGATGCGGGCAATGGGTGCGTCCGAGCTGTGGCCCGAGGTGTGGCCGGAGTGGGGCCTGATGCTCCAGTGATCGGGGGGATAGGGTGACGCCGTCTGATCACCTTCATGAGCTCCCTGGGGGGAGCTTTCCGAGCTGTGGAGTGGTGAATGAAGCACACGTCTCCTCACCGTGCCCGTCTCAGACGCGGTGCGGCCACCGTCGCCCTCGTCGCGCTGGGCGCGACGGGTGGCTGGGCGAGTGTGCCGGCCGCGGCCGCCGACGCGCCCACGGGCACGGTGTGCACGCCGACCGAGGGCTTCGTCGGCTGCCGCCTGTTCGTCCCGCCCACGACCGCGGGGGCCAAGGCGACCTTCACCGTCCCGGCGAACGTGGACGCCCTGGACGTGCGGGTCTGGGGCGAGGGCGGAACCGGCGGCCCCGGTGCCTCCGGCGGCGCCGGCGGGTTCGTCCGGGGCACGCTCGACGTCACGCCGGGCGAGTCGCTGTCCGTGGCGGTCGGCGGGCCGGCGCGTACCGGTGACGCGCTCGGCGGCGCAGGCGGTGGCAGCTGGGCCAACCGCGGCGGCAACAGCAGCGCCATCCGCACGAGCGACGGCAAGGCGCTCGTCATCGCCGGTGGCGGCGGTGGCGGCGGAAGCAACGTCAGCACCGGCCAGGCCGGTGTCGCCGGCGGCGAGGCGGGCCAGGACGCGTCCGAGGGCGAGCGCGGTGGCAAGGGCGCCGTGAAGGGCGTCGGCGGGGCCGGCGGCGGCAAGGGTGAAGCGGGGGCCGACGCCTCGGCGGGCGGCGCGGGCGGCGACGGCGAGAAGACCAGCCGCTACGGCGGTGGCGGCGGCGGTGCCGGATACGCGGGCGGCGGCGGTGGAGCCGGGTCCGCCGACGACGACCGGCTCACCGGCAGTGGTGGCGGCGGCTCCAGCTACGCCGACCCGGACCGGGTGAGCGACGTGCAGCTGCTGGTCGGCGAGCGCACCAAGGCGCCCGGCAAGGACGACCCGTTCTGGGCGCCCTCCGACAACCCGATCGACTCCGGCGTCGCCGAGGGCGGCCCCAACGCGCCGGGCGGCCCCGGCCGTGTGGTGCTCCAGTGGAAGGGCACCGTCCCCACGGAGCTGAGCGCGGTCTCCGGTGACGACCAGACCATCGACCCCGGCTCCGAGTCGGCACCGCTGGCCGTGACGGTCCGGGACAAGGACGGCAAGCCGGTCGAGGACGCCTCCGTGACGTTCGCGATCGAGGACCCGGCCGGACTGGGTGTCGTCTTCGACCCCAGCTACGAGACCAAGAAGGTCGCGATCGCCACCGACGCGCAGGGCCGCGCCCAGACCTCGCCCATCAGCACCACCTCCCGCCAGGGCGAGTTCACCGTGCGCGCCACCTCCGCGGGGCTGACGAAGGTGTTCACGCTGCGGGTGAAGCCCCTGGCCAACGAGGTCAAGGTGATCGAGGGCGACGGCCAGAGGACCGAGCCGGGCCAGCCGTTCCCCGAGGCCCTCAAGGCGCAGGTGACCGACGACGGCCAGCCGTCCGCGGGCGCGGAGGTGGACTTCCGCATCGAGGCGAGCCGCTTCGACGGCGGTCCCACGTTCAAGGGCGGCGCCGAGGGCGCGCGGGTGACGGCCGACGCCGAGGGCATCGCCACCGCCCCGGAGATCGTCGCCGGTGACGCCCCGGGCACGTACACCATCACCGCGAAGGTCACCGGCGGCGCCGGCGCCACCTTCACGGTCGAGGTCGCGAAGAAGGGCGACCCGTCCGCCACTCCCAGCCCGGGTGCCTCCGCCGGCACGGGTGGCACGGACGGTGACGGGGGTACCGACGGCAACGGTGACGGCGCGGGCAGCGGTTCCGGGGGCGGCGACTCCGCGACCGGCGTCCTGGGCGGTCTGGCCGACACAGGCGCGGGCGGCATCGCCCTGCTGGTGACCGTGGCCGTCGCCCTGGCCGCCGTCGGATTCGCTGCCGTCCGTCTCTCCCCGCGGCTGCGCACGCGCTTCCAGGGCCGCCGCTGACCCTCCGGGCCGGGGCGCGGCACGCGTGACGCGTTGCGCACCCCGGCCCTTCTCAGCGGCGCACCTCGCCCAGGGCTCCGCGCAGACGCTGGGCGCGCAGGACCAGTTCCAGTTCGAAGCGGCGGTCCGGGTCGTCGATCTCGTCGCCCCACAATTCGCGGATCTGGCGCAGGCGGTAGCGGACGGTCTGCGGGTGCACCCCCAGACGGGCGGCGACCTCCGGGGCGCCGCCGCGGGTCTCCAGCCAGGCCAGGAGCGTTTCCGCGAGGCGGCGCCCGTGGGTGGGGCCGCAGTGGGCCAGCGGGGCGAGGCATCGCAGGGCGAGGTCGTCGATCAGTTCCTCGGGCTGGAGCAGGACGAGGGCCTCGGTGTGCTCGGTGCAGTGCAGCACCTCCCCGGCCGGCAGCAGACCCCGCTCCATCAGGCGTACGGCGGCCTCCGCCCAGCGCAGCGACTTCGCCGCGTCGGCCAGCGGCACGGGCGGGCCGATCGCGCCGGACCAGCCGGTGAGCGCGCGGTGCAGCAGCTCGGGGCGGCCCGCGGCGTCCGGTTCGGGGACGACCATGCGGGGCTGCTCGTACTCCATGTCGAGCAGGACGCCCTGCCCGACCGCCGGTGCCATCGCCTCCCGCGCCGGGCGCAGCAGGACACCGGCCGCGACCTTCGTCGGCAGGGGCCAGCCGATCCGGGCGGCCCGCTCGGCGAGCGCGTCGGTCGGATCGCCCCGGTGGTGCTCGGCGAGCAGCAGTTCGATCAGCTTGCGCTGCAGCCGCAGGCGTTCGCCCGCCTGGCGGGCGGCGGCCTCGGCGTATCCCCGTACGGACTGGTCGACCAGGCCGTCCAGGTACTCGTAGCCCGCGTCGACCAGTTCGTACATCGCCGGGGGCGGGATGTCGACGCGCTGGCCGATCTCCGCGAAGCAGCGCCAGGCCAGGCGCACCCCCATCCGGTAGATCGCCTGGAGCGAGTCCAGCGACCGCCCGTGCAGGCCCTCGCCGCGCCCGAACTCCTGGAACACGCCGGGCGGTACGGTCGGCCGGCCCTCGGAGTTCTCCAGGTGCTGGACGAACACCTCGATGGCGCGGCGGATGCCGACCAGGGCCATGGGCTCGCCGGAGTCGTCCAGGACGACGGGCAGATGAGGGTACTCGCGCTGGATCTCGCTCATGATCTGCTCGGCCAGCGCGGGCGCCTCGGCCATGGCGATCTCGGCGAACTGACGCACCTGGTAGCGCGGTACGTCGTGCCAGGCCGAGCGGGTCGTGAGGGTTCGGGACGCCGGCACGGCTCAGCTCCCCTGACCGGCTTGCTCGTAGGTGATCAGGGGTGTGTTCGGCTGGTCGGGCCCGGCTTCGAGCAGGGCCACCACACCGAGCGCGGCGCCCACGGCGAGGGCCGCGCCGAGCGCGACGGTCAGCGCCGCGGCAAGCAGTCTGGACATCGCAGGGTCAGCCTCTCTGTCGGGAGGTTCCCCACCCCCGGCACCTGTGTCCTCATCCCTGCCAGTCGTGCCCACAGTGTCGACATGACATTGACACTCCGTCAAGGGGCGCCTACGGTTCCCGCCCCAATACCGGATGCGCACTTTCCCTCACGGCGCCGGCCTGACCCGTCGCGCCGTCCCAAGCCTCTGGAGTGCCCGGATGCGCCGTACAGCTTCCCCTTTCTCCCTGGTCATACTGGGTCTCGGCACGTTCTTGCTGGTGCTGGCGCCCCTGCTGGCGTGGTACGTGCAACCGCGTGCAGCGGTGAACCCGATCGACATCGACACCACCGCCGTCTACACCGGTCGCGGCAGCGTCTTCGACACCGAGAAGATCGAGACGGTCCCCGACCAGAAGATCACCGTCACCCAGCGGGTCCGCGGCAACGTCGAGGACAGCGAACGCAGCGGAAACGCCGTGTGGGACGTGATCACGACGGTCGACACGGACAAGTCCCTGCCGGCCGCCGACCCGCACGACGCGCTGGACGTCAACGTCCACCGCTGGGTGCTGGACCGCAGCACCACCAAGCCCGTGCACTG
The DNA here is from genome assembly GCF_040689265.1 of Streptomyces sp. NPDC052012. Classification (NCBI taxonomy): domain Bacteria; kingdom Bacillati; phylum Actinomycetota; class Actinomycetes; order Kitasatosporales; family Streptomycetaceae; genus Streptomyces; species Streptomyces sp. NPDC052012. The sequence continues at coordinate 271,453 of NZ_JBFAXA010000001.1, read as the reverse complement.
CTGCGAGGAGAAGCCGTACATCGAGGGCGAGGCGTATCTGAAATTCCCCTTCGACGTGCAGAAACGGTCCTACCAGTGGTGGGACAACACCCTCGGCGACACGGTCGTGCTGCGCTACCGGGGCACCGAGAAGGTCCAGGGCTACACCGGCTACAGGTTCACCGGCTCCGTCCCGCCGACGAAGGCCGGCACGCGGCTCGTCCCGGGCAGCATCGTCGACCAGCCGGACCGCCCGCAGGTGCTGGCCGAGGAGTGGTACTCCAACCACGGCATCGAGCTGGTCGTCGACCAGGCCACCGGCCGGGTGATCTACGCCCAGACCGGCCCCAAGCGCACGCTGCGCGCACCGGGCGGGGAGAAGGACGCGGCGGTGCTGCTGGACGCCGAGAAGATCGCGTTCACGACCGAGACGCAGCGGGAAGCGGTGCGCCAGGCCGAGCGGGACAGCGGTCAACTGCGGCTCGTCGGCGAGACGTTGCCGATCGGGGCGGCGGTGGCGGGATTCGTCCTGGCGGTCGTGGGCGGGGTTCTGGTGGCACGTGGACGGAAGGAAGACGGAACGCCGGAAACACCCGAGATGCCGGATGTGCCCCAGCCGACCCTCACGAAATGACGTGACGTCAGCTACAACAAAGCGGGAAATTGTCACACCGGTGAGTAGCCGTGGGGAACGCGTGGGCGAAAACTGTCCAATCCCCACCCGAGCACACAGTGTCCCCACCCCACCCTCACCGGTCTGAAACCCACCCCACCGTTCTCATCCACCCCATCATTCACCCACCCCACCGTTCTCACCGACCCCACGCTGAGTTCCGCACCCTGACACGAGTTGGAGCACCGATGCCCCAGCACGTACCGTCCAAGCTGCGCCCCGCGTCCCCCAGCGCGCCGCAGCACCCTCCGGCGCTCCCCCCGCATCCCCGCCGGATCGTCTTCCTCGCCCACCGCGACCTGGGGAATCCCTCCGCCGGCGGCTCCGAGCTGCTGGTCGACCGACTCGCCGACGGGCTGACCCGCCTCGGGCACCAGGTGACCCTGCTGTGCGGAGGGCCGGCCGCCTTCCGCGACTACCGGGTCGTGTCGGCGGGCGGCACCTACGGCCACTACCTGCGCGCCCGGTCCGCCTTCGCCCGGCAGGTCGGCGACTGCGATCTGCTGGTCGAGGTGTGCAACGGCATGCCGTACCTGGCCCCGCTGTGGCACCACGGACCCACGCTGTGCCTGGTCAACCACGTGCACACCGATCTGTGGAGCATGCGCTTCGGCGGGCCGCTGGCCCCGGCCGCACGGCTCGGGCGAAGACTCGAACACTGGGCGCTGGGCGCTGCGCGGCCGAGCGGGCTGATGGTCGCCGTCTCACCGTCGACGGCGCAGGCGCTGCGCGGGATCGGCGTCGCACGGGAGCGGATCCGGATTGTGCACAACGGTGTCGAGGAGCCGGGTCCGTTCACCGGGCGATCCGATGAGCCGCTATTCCTGGCGGTGGGACGGCTGGTCGAGTACAAGCGGATCGATCTGCTGCTGCGCTTGTGGGAGCGGGTACGGCCCGTGACCGGCGGCCGGCTGGTGATCGTCGGGGACGGGCCCGAGCGGGAGCGGCTGGAGCGGATGGCCGGTCCGGGCGTCGAGTTCACCGGGCACGTGTCCGAGGCGGAGAAGCACCGGCTGCTGTGTGCGGCGTGGCTGTTGCTGCATCCGTCCGCCGTGGAGGGGTGGGGGCTGGTCGTCACGGAGGCGGCGGCCCGGGAGACGCCGGCGATCGCGTTCGACGTGCCGGGGCTTCGGGACTCCGTGGTGGACGGGGAGACCGGGGTGCTGGCTCGGGGGGAGTCGTCGTTCGCCGCGGCCTGGTGCACGTTGGCCTTGTCCTCTCATCGGCGGGAGCTGATGGGGAAGGCTGCGCGGGACCGGGCCGCACGCTATCGCTGGGATCGGACGGTTCGGCAGTTCAGGGCGGTTGCTTCGGAAGCGGTGCGGGGGTGGGCGTGACGCCTCAACGCCGTTTCGGTCAGGTCGTCGCGCGAGTGCCGGTTGTCCGTGGCTGGTCGCGCCCCGCGGCGAAGCCGCAAACGGATCCAGCCCCGCGCCCCTATCGGGGCGCTGATCGGGCCCGTGTTCACAAGGACCCTTCTTTTCGGCGGTCTCTTGCTCTCTTCCGGGCCTTCCTGCGGGAGCAGGACGATCCCGAGGGCTGTTACTCGCTGCTCGCCCGTGATGCCGTCGATCAGGTCGAGGCGTACGACCGGGCCGTTGCCGGGCGGGTCGTCGTGGATGTCGGTGGAGGGAACGGGTACTTCACCGAGGAGTTCCGGCGGCGGGGGGCCTTCGCCTATCTCTTCGAGCCCGATCCGCGGGAGCTCGGGGAGAAGCCGCCCGACGGAGCCGTCATCGCCGACGGGTATCTACTGCCGCTGGCCGACGGGGTCGCCGACGTCACCTTCTCCTCCAATGTGCTGGAGCACGTGTCCGATCCGCAGACCTTTCTCAGTGAGCTGGTCCGGGTGACCCGGCCCGGCGGGCTGATCTACGTGTCGTTCACCAACTGGCTCTCACCGTGGGGCGGTCACGAGTGGGCCCCGTGGCACTACTTCGGCGCCGAGCGGGCCCGCGCCCGCTACCGGCGGCGTACCGGCAAGGACGCCAAGCACACGCTCGGCGAGAACCTCTTCCCCGTGCACATCGGCACCACGCTGCGGCAGGTGCGCGCCCGCGACGACGTGCGGATCGTCTCGGCGCGCTCCCGCTACTGGCCCTTCCTCACCGAGGCCGTCGTCAAGGCGCCGGTCCTGCGTGAGTTCGCCACCTGGAACCTCCTCCTCATCCTCCGGCGGTGTCCCGAATGACGACCACGGTCCAGGCTCCCCCTCCGGCAGCCGTCCCTCTCACCGCGACCGCCTCCGGTCCCCCCGAGGGCCCGCGGTCGCGGCGCTGGCTGCTGGGGTTCTGGGCAGTGGTGTTCGTCCTGTTCGTCGCGGTGCAGCCGGGGCGGCAGACCTTCGACACCAAGCTCGGTGTGACCGTCGACCCGGGGCAGTTCCTCGCCGACCTGGGGCAGTTGTGGCACGACCGGGGGTCGTTCGGCGGGATATCCGACCAGTACGTCGGCTATCTGTGGCCGATGCTGCCGTTCTACTGGCTGTGCGATCTCGTGCAGGTGCCGGTGTGGCTGGCCGAGCGGCTGTGGATGTCACTGATCGTGTCGGTGGCGTTCTGGGGCGCGCTGCGGCTGGCCGAGCGGCTGGGGGTGGGGAGCCGTGCCTCGCGGCTGCTCGCCGCGGTCGCCTACGCGTTGTGGCCGGTGTTCACGACCGTGGTCGGCTCCACGTCGGCTGCCGCGCTGCCCGGTGCCCTGCTGCCGTGGGTGCTGCTGCCGTTGGCCGACGAGCGGTACGCGGCTCGGGTCGCCGCCCTGCGGTCGGCGCTGCTCGTGCCGTTCATGGGCGGGGTCAATGCCGCGTCGACGCTGGCGTCGCTGGTGCCGGTCGGGCTGTATCTGCTGTCCCGGCCGCCGGGGCCGCGGCAGCGCAAGCTGATCGCCTGGTGGGTGCCCGCGGTGATCGTGGCGACGGCGTGGTGGTGGATTCCGCTGCTGTTGCTGGGCGTCTACGGCGAGAACTTCCTGCCGTACATCGAGAGCGCGCAGACGACCACCGACACCATGGCGGCGACGGAGGCGTTGCGCGGCGCCGGGAACTGGGTGGCGTATCTGCACTTCGGTGAGGCGTGGCTGCCGGCCGGCTGGGCGGTGGCGTCCTCGGTGGTCGTGATCGTCTGCTCGGCCCTCGCGGCCGGGCTCGGGCTCGCGGGGCTGGCCCGGCGCGACATGCCGGAGCGGCGCTGGCTGGTGCTGACGGTGCTGGTGGCGGCGCTGGTGCTGCTCGCCGGGTACGGGGGCGCGTTCGGGGCGCCGTTCCACTCGGTGGTGCAGGACTGGCTGGACGGCTGGCTGGCGCCGTTCCGGAACATCTACAAGTTCCAGACGGGGCTCGCGCTGGCGCTCGTGCTGGGGCTCGCCCATCTGGTGGGCGTGGCCGCGGAGCGGCGCGGGGCGGGGCGGCCGGTGCGGGGGCGGCGGTTCGCGCCGCTGGTGGCCGCGGTGCTGATTCTTCCCGGGCTGGTGTGGCCGTATCTCAACGGGTCGCTCCTCAGCCCGGGGTCGTTCCAGGAGATCCCGAAGTACTGGCAGGCCACGGCCGACTGGCTGGAGAAGTACTCCCCCGATGCGCGGGCCCTGGTCGTGCCGGCCACCGCGCACGGCGTGTACACCTGGGGCTCGACCATCGACCAGCCGCTGGACGTGGTCGCCGAGTCCCGCTGGGCGCAGCGCGACTACGTGCCGTTCGGCACGCCGGGCAACCGGCGGGCGATGGACGCGGTCGAGCAGGCGCTGATGACGGGCGCCGAGGTGCCAGGACTCGCCGACTACCTGAGCCGTGCGGGCGTGTTCTATGTGGTCGTCCGCAATGATCTGGACCCGGATCAGCTGGGGTACGTACCGACGACGACGGTGAAGCGGACGCTGGAGCAGTCCGGGTACGAGCGGGTGACCGGGCTCGGGCCGGTGACGACCGGCGGACGGATCGCCGGTGACACTCCGTTGCAGGTCGAGGGGCTGTATCCGCGGCAGCGGGCGGTGGAGATCTACCGTCCGGCCGGCGAGGACGTGCCGCGTCCGGGGCAGGCCGCGCTGGCACCGGTCGCGGACACCGCCGTGGTCTCCGGCGGCCCGGAGGCGCTGTTGCCGCTGGCGGGCGAGCTGCGTGGCCGGCCGGCCGTGCTGACCGGCGACCACCACCCCGGGCTCGGCACCCCGCCGGTGCAGGTGATCGGCGACGGGATGCGGCGCGCGGACACCCGGTTCGGGCTGGTCAACGCCAACACGTCGTACACCTACACGCGAGACGAGCGGAACGCGCCGGACGCCGCGCAGGACGCGGGTGAGGCGCCGCACCAGATCCTGCCGACCGAGGGCCAGGTGCACCAGACGGTGGCCGAGCTGCGCGGCGCCCGCTCGGTGACGGCCTCCTCCTACGGCAACTGGCTGTTCCACCTGCCGCAGTTCGACCCGGTGAACGCCTTCGACGGCGACCCGGCCACCGCGTGGGCGGAGGGTTCGGCGGGCTCGCCGGACGGGCAGTGGCTGCGAATCGGCTTCGACGGCCGCTACGACATGCCGGACTCGATCGGCATCACCCCGCTGCCGCAGAACAGCGTGCGGGCCGCGGCGACCAAGGTGCGGGTGGAGACGGAGAACGGCTCCGAGACCAGCTTCCTCCAGGCCAACGGCACCAAGCAGCGGGTGAAGGCGCCCGAGGGCGGGACGCGGTGGATGAAGCTGACGATCGTCGACTCGGTGGCGCGGACCGCCGGTCTGGCCGGCGCGGGCTTCTCCGAGATCGACCTGCCCGACGTGCAGGTGACCCGGCTGCTGCGGCTGCCCACCGACGCGGAGAGCTCCACCGCCGCCACACAGATCGTCTCGCTGCACCGTGCCGCCGACCCCACCGGCCTGTCCGCCACCGGCACCGAGGCCGGGCTGCACCGCCGGTTCACCACGGGCACGGCGGGCACCTACGAGGTGCGGGCCAACGCGGTGGCCGTGCCCGGCGAGGCGCTGGACCGGCTGCTGTACGAGGTGGCGCCCGAGCAGCGGGACCAGGTCGTCGCCACCGCCGACTCCGTGGCCCGGCTGGGTGCGGGGCTGTCCGCCCGCAACCTCACCGACGGCGACCTGACCACGGCGTGGATCGCGGGCGACCGGCCGACCATCCACCTGAGCTGGGAGGGCAAGCAGCCCGTCGGTGAAGTGGTGCTGGCCCCGGCGGGCGGCCTGTCCACCCGGGCCGCCGAGGTGCACATCAGCTCCCCGGACGGCGCGGCCATCGCGGGCGTCGACGAGAACGGCATCGTCCGCTTCCCGCCGATCACCACCGACCGGCTCGACATCACCATCACCCAGACCGCGCCGCTCACTCTGCACAACCCCGTCGTCGACGAGGACCTCCAGCTGCCGGTGGGGCTGACCGAGGCGTACGTCCCGGCGCTCGAGCAGTACCGCACCCCGCAGCCGTCCGGCGACCGGGAGTTCTCCCTGCCGTGCGGCAAGGGGCCGGTGCTGGCGGTCGACGGCGAGCTGTACGAGACGAGCGTCAAGGGCACGGTCCGGGACCTGGTGGAGCGGCGCCCGGTGGAGGTGACGCTGTGCCAGGAGGGACGCGGGGAGGAGCAGCTGGAGCTGTCCGCGGGCCCGCACCGGGTCGAGGGCGGTGACGCCGGGCCGCTGGCGCTGACCGACGTGACGCTGACCCGCGGCACCGTGCCGGAAGCGGCGACGTCCGGGCGTGAGCTGCGGATACGGGACTGGCTGGGCGACCGCCGGGAGGTGAGCGTCGGCTCGGGCGCGGCCTCGTACCTGACGACGTTCGAGAACTACAACGAGGGCTGGAAGGCCACGCTGAACGGCGAGGAGCTCACCCCGCTGCGGCTGGACGGCTGGCAGCAGGGCTGGCGGATCCCGGCGGGCGCGGGCGGCACGGTGAAGCTGTCCTACGAGCCGGCCACGACGTACGACGCCGCGCTGATCGGCAGCGGTGTGGGGATCGCGGCGCTGATCGGGCTGGTGCTGTGGCGCCGCAGGGCCGAGAACCCCGACGAGCCGCAGCCGGTTCCGCCGGCGCCGGGTCTGTGGCTGGGCGCGGTGGCGCTGACGCTGATCGGGGTGGTCGTCGCGGGCTGGTGGGCGCTGCTGGTCCCGGCGCTGGCGCTGGTGGCGTGGCGCAGGGCTGCTCTGCTGGTGCCGGTCGCCTTCGCGGCCCTCGCGGGAGCGAGCGTCGCGGCGGCGCTCGGTGCGGGCGAGCCGGTCGGCGCGGGCGAGGGCGCGTTCGGGCACGTGGCCCAACTGCTGGCGCTGCTCGGGTTGTTCGCGGCTCTGGTGAGCATCGGCGAGCTGGGCGGACGCGAGGGGCGTGCGGAGGACGGGGGTGCGCAGGACCCCGGGTCTACGGCGGTACTGCCTCCGGTGCCGGCGCCCGCCCCGGCGGCCGGACCGCACCCGCCGGGATTCCGGCCGGCCCCGGAACCGCCGCGCACGTCACCGCCGGCTCCGGGGTCACCGCAGGCTTCCGGGGCGCCGCAGGCTTCCGGGCCATCGTCGGCTTCCGCGTCGTCGCCGGCTCCCGGGTCACCACCGGCTTCCGCGTCACCCTCGGCTTCGGTGCCGCCCGGTGCCGTGCCGCCGCCGGGGGCCTCGTCGGCGGGCGGATCCGCGCCCGGCGCCGAACAGCCGCCGCCCGCCGTCTCCGACCCGCCCACGCGGCGGCTGCCCCGGACGCCGGGCGACAGCGGGAGGGACGGCTCCGCATGACCGCACCCCCGCGCATCCCCTTCCCGGTGGTCGACGAGGTCGCCCGGCACTGTCTCCAGGAGGAGGAGCCGGAGACGGTGCACATCGAGGTGCACCTGCCCGGCCCGCTGGACGAGGCCCGGCTGCGCAAGGCGTTCACGGAGGCGCTGCGCAGGCACCCGCGCATCCTCATGCGCGAGGCGCCCGGCCCCTGGTACCGGCGCCGCTACGAATGGGAGCTGACCGAGGACCCGGACGTGGAGGTGGTGACCTTCCCGCCCCCGGGACGTGACGCCCTCCGCGACGCCCGCACCCGCGCGCTGACCCAGGCTCCCCCGCTCACCGCGTCCCCGCCGGTCCGCCTGGAGGTGGTGGCGGGCGCCCACGCGGCGGAGGGCAGCGAGGCGAGCGACGCGGTCGGCGCCGAGGTGGGCGGAGGCCGCGGCGGTGTGCGGCTCCCCTCGGACGCCCTCACCGTCGGCTCCCGCGGCACCGGCGGCACCGTCCTCTTCCTCACCATCAACCACACCGCCCTCGACGGCCCCGCCTGTCTCCGGGTGCTCGCGACCGCCGGCGAGCTGTACGGCGGCCGGGACAACTCCGCCGCCGCGCCGCCCGTGCGGCCCCCCGAGACACCGCAGGGACCGTCGGACATGCCCTCCAACTGGGCGCCGCCCGCACGGGTCGCACGCGGAACGCCCGAGCCGTCACCGGGGAACGGGCTGCTCGTCACCGAGCTGCCGCTGCCGCGCCGGCCGCAGGGGGCGCCGTACACCGTCAACGACCAGTTGATGGTGACCACGGCGCTGACGATCGCCCACTGGAACAGGGAGCACGGGGCGAGGCCGCGCCCCCTGCGCATCACCATGCCGGTCGACGACCGGCCCCGCGACGCCACGATGCCCATCGGCAACGGCACCCGGCTCGTCGAAGTCCCCTTCGCGCCCGAGGAGCTGGACCCGGCGGAGATGCCGGAGCTGCTGCGCCGGACCGCCCTGCGGACGCGTGCGCTGAAGTCCCTGCCCCGGCCCCAGCTCGGCCACGGTGCCGCCCTGCTCACCGCGCCCTGGGCGCCGGTCGCCTGCCGTGCCGCCCTCACCCGGGCGCTGCGCAGAGCGGCGGCGCCCTGGACGTCGACCACCCTGCTCAGCAACATCGGCCGGGTCCCCTACCCGCTGGACTTCGGCGAGGAGGCGGGCCGGGCGCACGCCGTGTGGTTCTCGGCGCCCGCCCGGATGCCGCGCGGCCTCACCGTCACCACCGCCTCCGCGGCGGGCCGGCTCCATCTGGCGCTGCGCTGGTCCCGCGCGCTGCTCAGCCACGGCGACGGCGCCCATCTGCGCGACCTGTTCGAGCACTATCTGCACACCACGGAGGCGACTTAAGTGACGGCCACCGCACCCGCGCCCCGCGACCTGCGTGACTTCTACGAGAACCCCGCCGTCCCCGTCGCCTCCGGCCCCGCCCGCAGCCGCCGCCAGGCGCGCATGCTGGCCCGCGCGCTCGGCCCGGCGGACCGCGGCGGCGCGCGGACCGTGCTCGACATCGGCTGCGGCGACGGCACCGCCGCCGCGACCGCCGCTCCCTTCCTGCGCGGCCACCGCATCGTCGGCGTCGACTGGTCCCAGGACGCGCTCGCCCGCGCCCGTACCCGCATCCCGTACGCGGTGCGCGGTGAACTGACCGGCGGCGGGCTGCCGTTCGCCGACGCGTCGGCCGACGCGGTGCTGTTCAGCGAGGTGATCGAGCATCTCGTGGACCCCGACGCGGCGCTGGACGAGATCCGCCGCGTGCTGCGGCCCGGGGGCCATCTGATGCTGTCCACGCCGAATCTCGCCGCCTGGTACAACCGGGCGCTGCTGCTGGCGGGGGTGCAGCCGGTGTTCTCCGAGGTCAGCCTGCGCGGGATCCACGGGCGGCCGGGCACGGAGGTCGTCGGGCATCTGCGGCTCTACACCGCCCGCGCGCTGCGGGAGTTCGTCGCCGCGTCCGGTTTCACCGTCGTACGGCTGGAGGGCGCGCCCTTCCACGGCGTGCCGCGGCCCCTGCGTCCGCTGGACCGGCTGGCCTGTGTCAGACCACCGCTCGCGTCGATCCTGCTGCTGCACGCGCGAAGGACGTGAAGGGGGGACGGGGAGCATGTGGTGGGGAGTGGCCGCGGCCCTGTTGGCGAACGTCCTGTACAGCGGCGGGTTCGTCCTGGAGAAGCGGGCGCTCGCCACGCTGCCCGCAGTAACGATCCGGCAGCCGGCCCGGTTGCTGCGGCTGGTGCTCGGCAGCCCCCTGTGGATCGGCGGCTCACTGGCCCTCGCCGCCGGTTTCGCCGCGCAGCTCGCGGTGTACGCGACGCTGCCGATCGCCGCCGCGCAGGGCATCTTCGTCTCCGGCCTGGTGCTCCTGGTGCTGCTGTCGGCGCGGCTGCTCGGCGAGCGGACCAGCGGGCGGGAGCGGTACGCGCTCGGCGCCATCCTGCTCGCGCTGCTGATGGTGGTGCTGTCGCTGCGCGAGGCCGGACCCGGCGCGGACACGGTCGGGCAGGAGGCGCCGTACCCGCTGATCCTGCTGGTGTGCGTGCCGTCGCTCGCGGCGGGCGTGTGGCTGTACAGCTCCGCCGAGCGCAACGCCCGCCACCGGCACCGGCTGCCCACGACCGGCGTCGAGTACGGCGTGGCCGTGGGCCTGCTCTACGGCGTGAGCTCCCTCGCCATCAAGGGGGTCTCGAGCCATCTGACGACCAGCGGCATCGGCGGGGCGCTGCTGGATCTGCTGCGCTCCCCGTATCCGTATCTCCTGCTGTTCACCGGCGCGTTCGGCCTGGTGATGTCGCAGGCGGCGCTGCAGCGCTGCCGGGCCTCGCTGATCGTGCCGGTGTGCACGACCGTGACCTGCCTGTACACGGCGGTGCTCGGCACCCTGTCGTTCGGCGAGGAGCTGCCCGACGAGCCGCTGCGGCTGGCCCTGCGCGTCGCGGGCACCGTCCTCGCGGTCGCCGTGCTCCTCGCCATGCCGAAACACGACACCGCCGCCCCACCCTCCCCCACCGGCGCGAAGGAGCTGACCCCGCCGTGAAAACCGACGACCCGCTGCTGAAGATCCTGGCCTGCCCGCTCGACAAGGGCCCGCTGCACCTGCTGTCCGGGGACCGCGAGGCGCTGTACAACCCGCGGCTGCGCCGCCGCTATCCGATCGTCGACGGCATCCCGCAGCTGCTGCCGTCCTCCGGTGAGCAGGTCTCGGAGGCCGAGCACGAGGAACTGATGACGCTCATCGGCCCAGAGGAACCCACCCCATGACCGCCCGTCCCACCCTCGCGGCCCGCGTCGCGTCGCTCCTGCCCACCCGGCTCGTCGCCGCCGCGGCCCGCGCGGTCTACCCCCGCTTCGAACCGGAGCTGGCGCGGCTGGCCGACCTGTGCCCGCCCGACTGCGACACGGCGGTGGACGTCGGCGGCTGGTACGGCCCCTGGACGCGCCGGCTGGCCGGCCGCGCCCGGCGCGTGGTGACCGTCGAACCGGTCCCGCACCTGGCCCGGCTGCTCGCCGCCACCTCCCCGCCGAACGTGCAGGTGATCCGCGCCGCCGCCTCCGACCGCCCGGGCATCGCCCGCCTGTGGCTGCCGTCGGACGACGGCGGCGACCGGGGCGTGTCCTCCCTGGTCCGCCGGGACATCCACGGGCAGGCCCTGGACGTCACCTGCGTCACGCTGGACGAACTCGGCCTGAAGAACGTCGGCTTCATCAAGATCGACGTCGACGGGAGCGAGTCGGCGGTGCTGCGCGGGGCGACGGGTCTGCTGGCCCGCGACCGCCCGGCCCTGTTCGTCGAACTGGAGTCGCGCATCCAGCCCGTGGCCCCGGTCGTGACGTATCTGTCGCTGCTCGGCTACGACGGCTGGGTCCTGCCCGGCGACGCCTGGCTCCCGCTGTCCCGCTTCCCCCTGGAGGCCCACCAGGCCGAGGCGTCCTACGTCGTCACCCACGGCCTGCTCCGCCGCGTCCTGCCGTACGGGATCCTCCGGGGTCCCCGCTACGTCAACTCGGTGCTGTTCCTGCCGGACGGCCGCCGCCCCGGCGGCCTCCCGGTGCGCGACGATGGTGCCCGTGCCCACCGGAAAACACCCCGCTAGCCCCTTCACCCGACTCGACTTCCAGCTGGTCCTGCTGCGCCGCATGGCCGACCACAACCCGGACCTCGTGGAGGACGCCCGTCATGCCCTCGGCGTCTCCCTGGCACAGATGCGCGAGGCCAACAAACGATGGCAGGCGATGGTCCGCTCACCGGGCTCCCGGTCGGCGCTCTCGCGCTACCGCTCCGTGCTGGGCGAACCGGAGTCCCGCGCCCCGCGCAGGGTCGGCGACCTGGACTGCGAGGCCTGGCAGTGGCCGCTGCCGCTCTGGCCCGACCTGCGCTTCGAGGTGCTGACCGCTCCCGGGGGCGCCGTGTGGAACGAGTGGCTGGTCCGCGCCCCGCACGCCGAGCCGCCTCGGCTGCGCACGGTGGAGGACCTCACCCCCTGGTCCTGCACGGTCGACGAGGCCGCCCGCGCCTACGCCCCGGCCCGCCCCCTCCAGGGCTCCGCCCCCACGCGCTGGGGCCTGGCCTTCACGGCACCGGACGCGCACGGCGAACCCCACGAGGTCGTCGCCGAATTCACCTGGGGACTGCTGCAACGGACGGCGGTCAGCCCGCCTCGGCGGCCTTGAGGATCGCGTCCACCACACGCGGCACCGACTCGGTGTGCAGCGACAGGAACAGATTCGGCTCCACCAGTTCCAGCTCCATCACCCGCGGCCGGCCGTCGTCACCGTCCACCAGGTCGACGCGTGCGTACAGCAGCTCGGGCGCGCCGGGCACGGCCGCCAGCGCCCGCTCCGCGACGGCGAGTTCGGCGGCCGTCGGGGTCCAGGACGTCAGCCCCGGGTGGGGCACCTTGCGCGCGTCGTAGGCGGTGCCGGGCGCCAGCACCGCGCCCTTGCGGCTGGCGTGCAGCAGGCTGCCGCCGAAGAACTGCAGCGCCCGCTCCCCCGCGGTGTCGATGCTGCGCACATACGGCTGCACCATCGCCGTGAACCCCTCGGCATGCATCCGCCGCAGCTGCCGTACGGCCGTGTCGTGCTCGTCGGGCGTGTAGCGCGCGGCGAACCGCGCACCGGCCCCGGACGTGGGCTTGACGACGAACTCGCCGTCCGAGGGAAGGCCGAGCGGATCCCCCGCCGCGATGTACCGGGTCTCCACCACCGGCACGCCCGCCGCCGCGAGCTCCCCGAGGTACCGCTTGTCGGCGTTCCAGCGCACCACGTCCGCCGGATTGGCCAGCCGCGTGGCCTTCCCGCACCGCTCGGCCCACGCCGTGAACTCCGCGGCCCGCCAGCTGTAGTCCCACGTCGACCGGATGACGGCGAGATCGAACCGCCCCCAGTCGACCCCGTCGTGGTCCCACACCACCGCCGACGCCTCGGCCCCGGCCGCCTCCAGCGCCCGCACCAGCTCCGGCAGATCCCGGTCCTCGGCCACCTCGTCCCCGGGCCGACAGGTAACCAGCGCAATCCGAGCCACGACGCCCCCTCCTCCTACGAACACCCGACCGACGCGCAGGCTAACAACGCCCCCGGGAACGGGAACAGCCCGCTCGACCACGACTCCGCGTCTCGAGGTCGGGTGAGGTGGTCGCATGTCACAGTCGGGGGTGGTGTCGGCGGTGTCGTGAGCCGGGCAGGATCAGTGGCATGTCGCGCTCAGGAACGGACGCATACGACTCCGAGACCCACCTGCCGCCGCTGGTCGCCCGTGCCGTGGCCGCCGCGCGGGCGCAGGGCTTCGCCAAGTCCTGCCGCCCCGAACAGGGCAGGCTGCTCCAGGCGCTGGCCGCCGGGGCGCAGGAGGCGATCGGGGAGACCGGCACGGGCTGCGGGGTGGGGCTGGCCTGGCTGGCCTCCGGGGCGCGGGCGGGGGTGCGGCTCGTCAGCGTGGAGCTGGACCCGGAGCGGGCGCGGATCGCGGCGGAGGTGTTCGCCGACGTCCCCGAGGTCGAGATCATCACCGGTGACTGGCGACGGATCGAGGAGCACGCGCCGTACGACCTGCTGGTGCTCGACGGGGGCGGCAACGGCAAACGTGCCGGTGACCGACCCGCCGAGCCGGACCGGCTGCTGCGGCCGGGTGGGCGGATCGTCGTCGACGACTTCACCCCGGCCACCGCCTGGCCCCCGCTGCTGGACGGGGAGGTCGATCACGCTCGGCTGCACTGGCTGGAGCACCGCGATCTCCACACGGTGGAACTGCCCCTCGCGAAAGACCTGGCCACACTGGTCGGAACACGCCGCCGTGCCGCCTCGGCGGCCGGCACCGCACCCCAAGGAGCCTGACCCGTGTCCCCTCTCTTCCCCGCCCTGACCGACGGCCCGCCCGACCGGCCCGCCCTGCGCTTCGGCGACCGCGCGCTGACCTACGGGCAGCTCGGCGCGGCGGCCGCCGCCGTGACGGACGGCCTGCGGGGAGCTCGGCGAGTCGCCGTGTGGGCCACACCGGAGCTGGAGACGGCCGTCGCGGTCACGGCCGGGCTGCTCGCCGGTGTGCCCGTCGTGCCGCTGAACCCCAGGTCGGGCGAGAAGGAGCTCGGCCACATCCTGACCGACAGCGCGCCCGGCCTCCTGCTCACCGCGCCGGGCGCGCAGCTCCCCGCCCCGCTCGGCGACGTGCCCCGCCTCGATGTCGACGTGACCGCCACGTCACCCCGCCTCCCCGAGGACCGCGCCCTCGACGAAGACCCCGCCCTGATCGTCTACACCTCCGGCACCACCGGCCCGCCCAAGGGCGCCGTCATCCCGCGCCGGGCCGTCGCCGCCACCCTGGACGCGCTCGCCGACGCCTGGCAGTGGACCGGTGACGACGTCCTCGTGCACGGGCTGCCGCTGTTCCACGTGCACGGGCTGGTGCTGGGCGTGCTCGGCCCGCTCCGGCGCGGCGGCTCCGTGCGCCACCTCGGCCGCTTCACCACCGAGGGCGTGGCGCGGGAGCTGAACTCCGGCGCCACGATGCTGTTCGGTGTGCCGACGATGTACCACCGCATCGCGGAGGCGCTGCCCGCCGAGCCGGAGCTGGCCAAGGCGCTGTCCGGCGCCCGGCTGCTGGTGTCGGGCTCCGCCGCGCTGCCCGTGCACGACCACGAGCGGATCGCGGCGGCGACCGGCCGGCGCGTGATCGAGCGGTACGGCATGACGGAGACGCTGATGAACACCAGCGTCCGGGCGGACGGTGAGGCCCGCCCCGGCACGGTGGGTGTGCCGCTGCCGGGCGTGGAGCTGCGGCTGGTGGAGGAGGACGGCTCGCCGGTGACCTCGTACGACGGGGAGGCGGTCGGCGAGATCCAGGTGCGCGGACCGAACCTGTTCACCGAGTACCTCAACCGGCCCGACGCCACGGCGGGCGCGTTCACCGCCGACGGCTGGTTCCGCACCGGCGACATGGCGGTGCGCGAGCCCGACGGCTACGTCCGGATCGTCGGCCGCAAGGCCACGGATCTGATCAAGAGCGGCGGGTACAAGATCGGCGCCGGTGAGATCGAGAACGCGCTGCTGGAACACCCGGGGGTGCGGGAGGCGGCGGTGACCGGGGAACCGGACGCCGATCTGGGCGAGCGGATCGTGGCGTGGGTCGTGCCGGCGGATCCGCAGTCGCCGCCCGGGCTGGAGGAGTTGGCCGAGCATGTCGCCCGCCGCCTGGCCCCGCACAAGCGCCCGCGCGTGGTCCACCACCTCGACACGCTCCCCCGCAACGGCATGGGGAAGATCATGAAGCGGGCGCTGACCCATGGCTGACGGTCTCTCCGCCCGCGAGATCCTCGCCCTGATCACCGACGACTTCACCGAACTCCCCTCCCCCATACGGGAGTCCGCTCCCGGCGGCCCCCTCGCCTGGCCGGGCTACGACGGGGCCCGCGCCCGGGCCGCCGAACGCACCGGCGAGCAGGAGTCCGTGGTCTGCGGCACCGGGCGGGTCGAGGGCACCCGGGCGGTGCTGATCGCCTTCGAGTTCGGCTTCCTGGGTGGTTCCCTCGGCGAGCGCACCGGCGACCGTCTCGTGGCGGCGTACGCCCACGCCCGCGAGCACCGGCTGCCGGTGGTGCCGCTGGTCGCCACCGGCGGCAGCCGTATGCAGGAGGGCATGCTCGCACTCACCCAGCTCCAGCGCGTGGCCCGCGAGTCGGCGCTCACCCGCGAGGCCGGTCTTCCCCAGATCGCGGTCCTCCGCGATCCGACGACGGGCGGCGGCTGGGCCACCCTGGGCGCGGGCGCCGACATCGTCCTGGCTCTCCCCGGAGCCCAGGTCGGCTTCGCCGGATCGAGGGTCCGCCCCCCGGACGCGGACCCGACGGCGTACACGGCGGAGGCCCAGGTGGCGACGGGCGCCGCGGACGCACTGGTCCCCCCGGAGGAACTGCGGAAGACCCTGGGCCGCTGGCTGCGGCTGCTGTCACAGGAGCCGGCCGGACGGCCCGCCGACGCGCAGACCGACACACGGACGACCGATGCGCGGACGACCGAGGCGGCGACGACCGACGCGGCCACGACCAAGGCGGCCACGACCGATGCGCGGACGACCGACGCGGCCACGACCGAGGCGCCGACGACCGACGCCCCGCCGACCGACGCGGCCACGACCGAGGCGCGGACGACCGGCCCGTCCGCCGGCCCTCCCGGCCCCGCGTCCTCGGCGGGCCACTCCGCCCCGGACCGGGCCGCGCCCTCGGCCGAACACTCCGCCCCGGACCGGGCCGCACCCCCCGCCTCCGGCCCCCAGGACCGGCACATCGCCCCCGCCCCCGTCCCCGCCGCTCTCGGCAGCGCGGAGCTGCCCGCCACCGGATGGGATGCCGTGCGCCGGGCGCGCTCCCCCGAGCGTCCCCGCGCGCACGCCTACCTGGACGCCTACTTCACCTACCGGCTCGCGATCAGCGGCGACCGCTGCGGGGGCACCGATCCCGGCGGCATGCTGTGCGGCTTCGGCGAGCATCAGGGCCGTACCGTCGCCTATGCCGCGCAGACCGGGGCGGCGACGCGGCCGGCCGGGTACCGGACCGCCGCACGGCTGATCCGGCTCGCGGACCGGCTCGGGATCCCGGTGCTGACGCTGGTGGACACCCCGGGTGCGGCGAACGACGCGGAGGCGGAACGCCACGGCGCGGGGGCGGCGATCGCCGAGCTGTTCGGCGCCGTGGCCGCCGCCCGCACTCCGGTCACCACGCTCGTCATCGGCGAGGGCGGCTCCGGTGGCGCGCTCGCCCTGGCCGCGCCCGGCAACACCTGGGCCACGCCCGACAGTTACTTCTCGGTGATCGCCCCGGAGCTCGCCGCCGCGATCCTCAAGCGCCCGCCCGGCGAGGTGGAGTCCACGGCCGGTCAACTCCGCCTGAGACCACAGGATCTGACGGAGCTGGGAGTGGTGCGGGGGATCTCCGACCGAACAAGGGATCAGCTGTTCCCTGGAACGGGTGACCGTCGCCCATGAGGACGCATGAGGCCGGTGCGCCTGACGATGTTTACGGTGTGCGAGCGGCGAGCTGCAGACCGTAGTCACGAAGCGACCGCGGCGCCGGCTCCCCGTCCCAGGGAGCCGGCGCCGCTCTCGTGCGCCCACCCGCACTCCCCCCGCACCCCCCATTCAGCGGCCCCCCGCCCGGCCCCCCACGAAGGGCGCCCACCCCGGCCGCCGCGCACGATGGCGGTGAGGTCCGCCGTCCGGTGGGCCGTTGGTCCGCGCACTCGGGAGGATCTGCCGTGACCGCCAGTCTGGAGCAGTTGCGCCGCTGCCATTTCGCCGTCGACCTGGGCGCGGCCCGCACCCGGGTGTACGTCAAGGGCGCCGGGCTGGTCGTCGACCAGCCCTCCGCCGCCGCCGTCAACACCCGCACCGGCGCGCTGATCGCGGTCGGCGAGTTCGCGGAGAAGATGACCGGGCGGACCCCGGACTACATCCGGGTCGTCCGGCCCGTCTCCGGCGGCACGGTCGTGGACATCGAGATGGCGCAGCGCATGCTCCGGCATCTGCTCGGCGACCGGATCCGCCGCAACCTGCGCCGCAAGCCCCGGCTGCGCGCCGCCGCCTGCACCCCGCACGACGCCGATCCGCTCGCCCAGCGCGCCGCGATCGAGACGCTGGTCGGCCTCGGCGCCCGCCGGGTGGAGCTGGTGGACACGCTGATCGCCGCCGCCGTCGGCTGCGGTCTGCCGGTGGAGCGCCCCGAAGCCACCATGATCATGGTGTGCGGGGCGGCGGCCACCCAGGTGGCCGTGCTGTCCCTCGGCTCGATCGTGACGGCCGAGCGGATCCCCGTCGGCGGTGACGCGGTCGACCACGCGATCGTGCAGCACCTGCGTCACCAGCACGAACTGATGCTCCCCAGCCAGTCCGTACGGCCCTTGCAGCTCGCCCTGTCGGGCAACGGCCTCACCCCGCAGGGCCCGGAGTCCACGGAGATCCACGGCCGGGACGTGGCCACGGGCCTGGCCCGTTCCGTCAAGGTGGACACGGCCGCGGTGCGGCAGGCCATCCAGACACCGCTCACCGCCGTCCTGGACGGCATCGGCAAGGTGCTGCGCAACTGCCCGCCGGATCTGGTCGCCGACCTCGCCGACCGGGGGATCATGATGGTCGGCGGCAGCGCCCTGCTGCCGGGCCTGGACCAGATGCTGCGTCAGGCGACGGGCATGCCCGTGCACATCGCCGAACGGCCGGACGTGTGCGCCGTACAGGGCCTGGGCGCCATGCTCGAGGGCAAGATCACCCCGCTGGTGCTGGACCCGCTGGCGACCTGAGCCGGGCCGGGACCGCCCCCGGCCAGGGGGTTCTCAGCGCGCGAACCAGCAGCGGATCGTCGTGCCCTCGTCGCCGGTGTGGACGCGCACCAGGTCGGCGATCAGATTGACCAGCAGCAGCCCGCGTCCGCCACGCTGCTCACGCGGCACGGGCCGGCGTCCGGCGAGCGGATCGGTGAGCCGCCCCCGGTCGCGCACCTCGCACACCACGTGCCCGTCGTCCGCCCACACCCGCAGCACTCCCGTGCCGCCGCCGTGCACCACGCTGTTCGTGGTCAGCTCGGCCGTGGCGAGCGCCAGGTCCTCCAGCCGCATCCCGGTCAGTCCGAGCCGGCGCCCCTCGTCCGCGGCGGTGTGCCGGGCCTGGGTGAGCGTCTCGGCCTCGAACGGGAAGACCAGCGCGTCCGGTGCCGCCGGCAGCGGCTCGTTGTAGCGGGCGACGATCTCCTCGGGCGCGTACGCGGCGCTGTCCCGCTCCGGTCCGGAGCCGGCGGCGATGACGGTGGGGTGGGTGGCGTAGGCGTCGGCGAGTACGTGCTCCGGCAGCCGCCGCTCGTCGTAGGGGCACAGGATCGTGGCCGTACGGCCCTGGAACGCGGCGTTGATGAGCGCCTCGTGCTGGACGCAGGCGGGGTACTCGGTCGCGGAGCGACCGGCCCAGATCGGCTCGCCGATGATCCGCACGCGCCGCCCGTCCGGCTGGGCGTCGAAGAACTTGCGCAGCACGCCGGGGATGATCCGGCCGGGGTTGCGTCCGGCCTCCCGCATGTCCAGCAGGTGCACCGAGGTGGCGTCGTCGCCGAGCGCGTCCCGGATCAGCCGCAGGTTGTCACCGGGCACGGCGACCGCCACGGGCTCGCCGGCGGCGAGGCCCTCGCGGACGAAGGAGACGGTCCCGTCGAGGTACTGCTGCTCGTCCCGGTAGAAGAGGGCGGGATGGACGAAGGGCTCGGATGAGTCCTGACCGGTTTCGACGTGATGGGCCGCTGTACTCATGACATCGACACCTCGATCGTCGAAAGGTCGGGCCAGAACATCTCCAGGACCCGTCGCAGCGCGGGCGGCGGCCGGTGCACCACGAACCGCCCGCCGTCCGGCAGCCGCTCGGCCGCGGCCGCGAGCGCTCCGGCGCCCGCGACGTCGACGAACGTCACCTCGGACAGCTCCAGGTAGTACACGCCCTCACCTTCGCGCACCGCCTGCTCCAGCACGCGGTTCCATATCGTGCGCGTGGCCAGGCCGATCTCGCCGGCCGCGCGGACACCCCGGCGTCCGTCCAGCGGACGTACCGTGAGACGCGCCGGTGGTCCGGTCTCGCACGGCGGCGGTCTGCCCGTGCCGTCAGTGCTCAACGCCGTCTCCTCACGTCCGGACGATCACGCGTGTACCCCGTCGGATCCCGGTCATTCCCCGCCCCGGCGTGTAGTACGCCGCGGGGTGGGCAGGCGCACCCCCAGCGCAGCCGGGACGGTCCGCAGCCTACCGCCCCGGATCCGGCGACGACCCACCAGAGCGACAGGCCCTTAGGCGGTGACATGACCTTCGCGGCACCACCCCCTTACTCGGGAAGGCTGAACACCTTGGTCATCGGCGGGCGCATCGACGCGGACCGGGCCCTGCTCACGCCCCGCGGTGAGCTGGTCCACGGGTGCGCGGACGCCCTGGCCGAGAAGCTGGCGCAACTGCCCGCCACCACGGCGCGGGTGGACGTGGACATGAGCGGCGTGCACTTCATGGACACGGCCGCGCTGCAATTCCTGGACGTCCTGCGCGACTTCGGCCGCCGACGCCGCCTGCCGGTGACGGCCACCCGCTGGAACGGCCAGCCGCGCCGCATCCTGGAGCTGGCCGGCCTGAACACCACGGACCCCCTGAACTCCCCCACCCCCGCACAGCCGGCGCCGCTCGCCTCGGCCGTGGCCCAGGAGCGGGCGGAGCGACTCCACGTCCTTCAGGAGGAGATCGAACAGCTCCGCCACGCCATCGCCTCCCGCCCGGTCATCGACCAGGCCCGCGGCATCCTCATGGCGACCCACGGCTGCACGTCCGACGAGGCCTGGCACGTCCTGCGCGAAGCCTCCCAGCTCTCCAACACCAAGCTCCGCGAGATAGCGGCGGCGGTCACCGCGGGCGCCACACCCGACGGCCCCCGCCCACCGGAGAAGCTACGGCAGGCCCTGTCCCGCGCCCTGTCCCGCCGACGCTCCGGGACAGGGGGCGGTCCCCCGTAGGGGCGCGTGTCCTGAAGCACCCCCGTCCCGGCCGTCCGGGTGGTCAGCGCCGTCGCGCGTACAGCTCCCGAGTCGCCGTCGTGAAGCGGGCCAGTGCGTCCGGCAGCGGGTCGATGCCGATGCCCGGCGCGGTGGGCACGGGCAGGTGGCCGTCCCGGAGGACGAACGGTTCGGTGATGTCCTCGGCGAAGTACCGGCTGGAGGCGGAGGTGTCGCCGGGGAGGGTGCAGCCCGGGAGGGCGGCGAGCGCCAGGTTGGGGGCGCGGCCGATGCCCGTCTCCAGCATTCCGCCGCACCACACCGGCACGCCGTGGGCGGCTGCCACGTCGTGGATGCGCCGGGCTTCCGGATAGCCGCCGACGCGGGCCGGTTTGACGTTGACGACCCGGCAGGCGTCCATCGCGATCGCGGCCGCCGCGTCGCGAGCGGAGTGGATCGACTCGTCCAGGCAGACGGGGGTGGCCAGACGCTTCTGGAGCCGGGCGTGGGCGTGGAGGTTGTTCTCCTCCAGCGGCTCCTCGATCAGCAGCAGCCCGAAGTCGTCGAGTCTGCGCAGGTGTTCGGCGTCGGCGAGGGTGTAGGCGGTGTTGGCGTCGACCTGGAGCGGGAGTGCGTCGCCGAAGCGTTCGCGTACGGCGCGCACGGGCTCGACGTCCCAGCCGGGCTCGATCTTCAGCTTGATGCGGAGGTAGCCCTCGGCGAGGTACCGCTCGACGTCGTCGAGCAGTTCCGGGACGGAGTTCTTGATGCCGACCGAGACCCCGGCGGGCACCTGTTCGTGGACCGCGCCGAGAAAGGTCGCCAGTGACATCCCGTAGGCGCGCAGTTCGGCGTCGAGGAGGGCGGTCTCCAGGGCGGCCTTGGCGAGCTCGTGGCCCTTGACGGCGGCCATGGCGGGGGCGACGGCCGCGGTCGTCGGCGCGGGCAGAGCGGCGACGCGTGGCAGCAGGAAGTCCCGTACGACCATCTCGGCGCCGGCGACGAACTCCGGGCAGTACAGCGGCTCCGGGTCGGCGGCGAACTCCGACCAGCCCTCGGACTCGTCGGTCACCACGTGCAGCAGGAAGGTGTCCTTGCTGGTCATCGTGCCGAACGAGGTGCGGAACGGGGTGACGAGCGGGATGGCGACGTGGAGCAGTTCGACGCGTTCGAGCTTCATCAGTGCTCCTCGCGGGAAGAGGCGTTCTCGCGGCGGGTCAGCAGGTACCAGCCGTCGCGGGACATGGCCGTCGCGCGCAGGCCCTCGGCGTACGCCTCGGTGAAGACCTCACGCACGGCGTGCCGCCAGTGGAGGGCGAGCGCCGGGTCGGCGGCGCGCAGCGCGACGATGTCCTCGGGCACCCGGCACCACAGCCGGTCCCCGTCGCGCAGGGCGAGCGGGCCGCCGTCCGGTGCGCGGCGGACGACGTCGGCGGCCGAGCGGCCGTCGGCGGGGTCGTCCGTCCCCGTGGTCCCCGTCACCAGGTCCCACTCGACGGTCAGGCGGTCGCTCTCGTCGCCGTTGTTCACGCCGTCGCTCATCGGCCCGTAGAAGTCGACCAGGTACTCGCCACCGGTGGCGCCCAGCTTGGCCAGGTTGAAGCGGGCGTTGCGGCCGACCAGGGGGTCGAAGGTCCAGCGCATGGTGGTGGCGCCGCGCTCCAGCGCCCACAGCCGCTGCGCCTGCTTGACCGCGAAGCCGACGCCCCGGCCGGAGGCGTTCGCCGCCGCCACGAGCGAGTACACCTCCCGCTGGTCGGGCGTCCCGAACACCGCCACAGCCGCCCCGGCGAGCCGTTCGCCCGACGGCCCGGCGCGGTACGCCGCGTGCACCGCGCCACCGGCGTGCACCAGGCTGTGCAGCACCTCGGAGGGGTAGGGCGGGGTGGCGCGTGGCGTCTGCCACACATCGGCGAGGAAGTCGGCCACGGCACGGATCCCGGGCACGTCGTGCACGGTACGGACCGCGACTCCGGCGGTGCGGGCCGCGGCCTCGGCGGCGTTCGGGGCGCCGGCCGCCGCCGCGGACCCGGCGGCGGAGATCGTCACTGGTGTCATGCCCCGAGTCTCCAGGGACACAGCCGGCCGCCCCTTGTCGCCTGGCACAATGAGAGCCCGTGCTTCTGTGCCGATCGGCCAAGGCTCCGAGCGGCTCTCGGCCGATAGAACGCCCCTCATCCCCCTGTGCCCCGCCCCACCGGAGAGCCCGAACGCCCATGGACGCCCGCACCCTCGAGGAACTTCTCGACACCCTCGGCGAGCCGGTGCTCCGGGTGCTCGCGGCCCCGGCCGGCCTCACCACACCCGTCACCGAGGTCCTGCTGCACGACGCCGGGGCCCCGTTCCCGCGCCGCGCCCCCGGCGCCCTGCTGCTGGCGGTCGGGGCCCGAGCGGGTGACATCGGCCCGCTGGCACGCGATGCCGCTCAGGCGCGGATGGCCGGACTCGTCGTACGGGACGGGGACGGGCAGCCCGACACGGTGGCTGCGGCGCAGGCCCACGGCCTCGCGCTGCTCGCCGTCGACGAGGACGCCGCCTGGCACCACGTGCATCTGCTGCTGGCCTCCGCGGTCGGTTCCCGGCCCGGCGCGGCGGGCGGCGGGGCCGCCTTCGGCGACCTGTTCGCGCTCGCCAACGCGGTGGCCGCGGCCGTGGGCGGCGCGACCGTCGTCGAGGACGCCCGCCAGCGGATCCTGGCCTACTCCACCGTCCCCGGACAGGCCGTCGACGAGGCCCGGCGGCAGAGCATCCTGGGCCGGCAGGTGCCGAGCAGCCCCGAGAACACCGAGCAGTACCGCGCCCTGTTCGCCGCCCCCGGCCCCCTGCGCCTGGCCGCACTCGACGGCGACGAGCTGCCGCGGCTCGCCGTCGCGATCCGCGCGGGCGGCGAGACGCTGGGGTCGATATGGGTCGTCGACGACGGGCGGCTCGGCCGCGATGCCGAGGCCGCGCTCACCCAGGGCGCGTCCACGGCCGCCCTGCTCCTGCTGCGGGCACGGGCGAGCGAGGAACTGTCCCGGCACCTGACGAGCGACCTGCTGCGCCGTCTGCTCGACGGCACCGCCGACCCCGCCGGCGCCGGGCACCGCCTCGGCCTCGCCGTCGGCACCCCGGTCCGCGTCGCGGCCTTCACCCTCGACAGCGCGGTGTCCGCGCCCGACGGGGAGCAGACCGCGCTGCGGCTGCTCGACCTGGTGCGGCTCCAGTGCGAGGCACGGTACGGGCGGCACGCGTGCGTGCTGGTCGACGGGCATGTGTACGCGCTGCTGCCGGTGACCGATGAGCGCGGTGGGGAGCGGCACCGACGGCTCGCCGAGGACATCGTGCGGCGCGCGGGACAGGCGCTGCGGGTGCCGGTGCGGGCCGGGCTGGGCGACGTGGTCCCGGACCTGGCGGCCGTACGCGACTCACGGGACGACGCCGACCTCGTCCTGCGGGTGCTCGGCCCGGACGAGGACGTGGCCGCCGCGACCGACGTACGCGCCCGTGTCACTCTGCTGCGGCTGCGTGAACTCATCGGCGAGCAGCGGGCGTTGACGGCGGGTGCCTGGCGGGAGGTCCTGGCGTACGACGCCGAGCACGGCACCGAGTACGCCAGAACCCTGGTGTGCTGGCTGGACAGCGGATGCGACATGGCGCGGGCGGCGAAGCTGCTCGCCGTGCACCCCAACACCTGCCGGTACCGGGTCAGGCAGGCGCAGCAGCATCTCGGCATCGACCTGGACGACCCGGACGAGCGGCTGGTGCTGTGGCTGCAGCTGCGGACGCTCGGAGGCCTGCGCGGCTCCCCGGCGGCCGGCGCCGCGCGGTCCGCCGGCCGGGACCGCACGTCCCGCTGAGGTCAGCCGCCTCTGCCTCGTGAGGGTCAGCCGCTCAGCCAGGCCGCGAGCCGGGCCTCGCACTCGCGCAGCTGCCCGACGCGCACGTACTCCCCGGCGGTGTGCGCGAGGGCCGGGTCACCCGGGCCGTAGTTGAGCGCGGGCGTGCCGAGCGCGGCGAAGCGGGCGACGTCGGTCCAGCCCAGCTTGGGGCGGGGTGCCCTGCCCAGGACCTCGACGAGCGAGGCGACCGGGCCCTGTCCGAGCCCGGGCAGGGCTCCCGGCACGACCTCGGTGACCTCGACCTCGTACTCGGGGAAGAGGCCGCGCAGATACGCCTTGGCCTGCCCGGCCGAACGGCTCGGCGCGAAGCGCAGGTTGACCGTGATCACACAGGTGTCGGGGACGACGTTCTCGGCGACGCCCGCGCGGACGGCCACCGCGTTCAGCCCCTCGCGGTACTCCAGGCCGTCGATGACGATCCGCTCGGGGGCGTGGTCGTCGAGGCGCCGGAGCACGGCGGCCGCTCGGTGCGCGGCGTTGACGCCCATCCAGGATCGGGCGGTGTGCGCGCGCTCGCCGCGCACCGTGATCTCCGCGTTCAGGACACCCTGGCAGCCCGCCTCGACGCCCGCGTCGGACGGCTCCATCAGGATCGCCAGGTCCGCCTTGAGCAGGTCGGGGCGTTCGGCGGCGATCCGGTTCAGGCCGTTGCGGTCGCCGGAGACCTCCTCGCACTCGTAGAAGACGTAACTGACGTCGCGTACGGGTGCGGTCAGGGTGGCCGCGAGGCGCAGGGCGACGGCGACGCCGCCCTTCATGTCGCATGCCCCGAGCCCGTGGAGCAGCTCTCCGTCCAGCCGGGAGGGCAGGTTGCCGGCGACCGGGACGGTGTCCAGGTGGCCGGCGATGACGACGCGCTCGGCGCGGCCCGCGTCGGTGCGGGCCACGACGGAGTTGCCGATGCGTTCGACCGTCAGGTGCGCGCAGGCGCGCAGCGCGGACTCCACGGCGCCGGCGAGAGCGGCCTCGTGGCCGCTCTCGGACGGAGTGTCCACCAGGGCCCGGGTGAGGTCCACCAGGTCGCCGGCCGGGTTCAGCGAGGTCATACGGCGGTCTCCTCCTGCGGGGCGGGCCGGTTGAGCCGGGAGTGTCTGATGCCGTAGAGCGCGTAGACCGCGAACCCGACCGCCATCCACAGGCCGAACGCGATCCAGGTGTCGGCACCGAGGCCCCACATCACGTAGCCGCAGCACAGGATGCCCAGCAGGCAGGTCACCGGGGCGAGTGGCACGCGGAAGCTGCGCGGCGCCTCGGGGCTGCGCCGACGCAGGATCAGGACGGCACAGTTGACGAGCGCGAACGCGAACAGGGTGCCGATGCTGGTCGCGTCGGCAAGCGCGCCCAGCGGCACCAGTGCGGCGAGCACCATGACGAACGCGGACACGATGAGCGTGTTGGCGCGGGGCACCCCGGTCCTCGGGTGGACCTTGGCGAACACGGACGGCACCAGGCCGTCGCGCGCCATCGAGAACAGGATGCGCGTCTGCCCGTACTGCACGGCGAGGACGACGCTCGTGGTGGCGACGACCGCGCCGACGGACAGCAGGATCGGCCACAGGCTGCCGCCGCCGACCGAGCGGACCAGCACCTCGCTCAAGGTCGCCTCGGTACCCGCGAACTGCTGCCACGGCATGGCGCCGACCGCCGCGATGGCCACCGCGCAGTACAGCGCGGTGATGAGCCCGAGGGAGAGGAGGATGGCGCGCGGCAGGTCCCGCTGCGGGTTCTTCGCCTCCTCACCGGCCGTCGACGCGGCGTCGAAGCCTATGTAGGAGAAGAACAGCGAGGCGGCACCCGCACTCACGCCCGCCATGCCGAGCGGGAACAGCGGCTGGAAGTTCCCGGCGCGGAACGCGGTGAACGCGACGGCGCAGAACATCACCAGGGCGGCCACCTTCACCGCCACCATGACCGTGTTGACGACGGCGCTCTCGCGGGCGCCGCGCAGCAGCACCACCATGGCGAGGGCGACGATCGCGGCGGCCGGGACGTTCAGCACACCGCCCGCGCCCGGCGGGGCGGCCAGCGACTCGGGCAGCGTCCAGCCGACGGTGAGCTCCAGAAGCTCGTTCACGTACTGGCCCCAGCCCACCGCGACCGCGGCGACCGAGACGCCGTACTCCAGCACCAGACACCAGCCGCAGACCCACGCGACCAGCTCGCCGAGGGTGGCGTAGGCATAGCTGTACGAGGATCCGGCGCCCGGGATCATGCCCGCCAGTTCGGCGTAGGACAGGGCGGAGAACAGCGCGGTGATCCCGGCGAGCACGAAGGAGACCACGACGGCGGGGCCCGCCTCGGGCACCGCCTGGCCGAGGACGACGAAGATCCCGGTGCCGAGGGTGGCGCCCACGCTGAGCAGCGTGAGCTGGGTGAGCCCCATCGTCCGGCGCAGCTCGCCACCACCGGCCTCGGCCACCAGATCGGTGACATCCCGCCGCCGCGTCAGCCTGCTCGTGGCCCCGCCCCCACCCGCGGATCTCGGCGGTCTCGGCGAGCTCGTCCGTACCGTGTCCATCGCGCCCACTCCTCTCACAGCTCCCACTCCGGCCCGACGATGATGCGGAACGGCGGGAGGAGGAGGGGTGTGCGTGCCGGCCAAGATGGCGAGGGGTGCTTTGGCCTTCCGGCCAATGCCGGAAGGAGGCGGGTCGGCTTCGGTGCCATGAGCAGCGCAGGGGCCACGGGCGCGGCGGGCCTGTCACGCCTGGCTGTGGCGACATCGATGCTGCGCCCTGGGGTGCATGGGTGGGGCGGGTGGGACTCGAACCCACGGCCGACGGATTATGAGTCCGCTGCTCTAACCGGCTGAGCTACCGCCCCATAGCGGCGTGTCGCGTACATGTGTGCGCGCCGTCTGCCGCAGCATAGCCGCTCATACGATCTCCTGCCTCGGATGGTCGACCATGCACGGCCCTCGTGACCATGGAGACTGCGCCGAGCCCCGCACGGTTCCTGCGGGCATGAAAAAGGACCCCTGAGGGGTCCTCGTTCAGCATGCTCCCCCGACTGGACTCGAACCAGTAACCTGCCGGTTAACAGCCGGCTGCTCTGCCAATTGAGCTACGGAGGACCGAGCTCCCCCGACTGGACTCGAACCAGTAACCTGCCGGTTAACAGCCGGCTGCTCTGCCAATTGAGCTACGGAGGAATGCCTCGTTGCATCGAACGTACCTACCTGGGTATTCGCCAGGGGGCGCGCGCTCGCTGCGACACATACATTAGCGCAAGCAGGGGGGTGCTCCGCCAATCGGTACTCCCCGGCGCCGTCGCCGCACCGGAGACCTACGCAGACCGTGCAAGGGAAGGGTGGCCACCATGCGTTACCGGCTCACGTTCGTCGCCGGAGTCGTCCTGGGCTACGTGCTCGGCACGCGCGCCGGGCGCGAGCGTTACGAACAGCTGAAGAAGTCCGCGCAGCAGCTCGCGCAGAACCCCGCCGTCCGCAACACCGCGGAGACCGCCGCCCACCAGGGCCGCGAGTTCGCCGGCAAGGCCTACCACGCGGTGAGCGACAAGGTCGGCGACCGCATGCCCGACTCGGTCGCCCAGCGCGTCCGCACCCTGCGCGAACGCGCGACCCACGGCCAGGCAGAGGACGACTGGGGCACCAGCAATACGTGACGGCAACGATCGACGCCGGATCACTGCACCCACCCAGGGGCGCGGGGCTGTATCCGAATGCGGCTCCCCCGCGGGGCGCGACCAGCCGCAGACCACCCGCGCCCGAGACCGTACAGGCACCCCGACGGCGCCCACGGCCCAACCCAAGCGGATCGGTACGGCAGAATTTTGGTCATGGGGATAGTCGCCGGGCTGGACAGTGCGCCCGATTTCACTCGCATCGTCGTCTGTGACACGGACACCGGAGCCGTGCTCAGGCAGGGGTATGCCCAGCATCCGGTGCAGGGCCCCGACGGCGCCCGCCCCTCCGACGTCGATCCGCAGGCCTGGCTGCTGTCGCTGGGCGAGGCCGCGGGCGGCGGGCTGCTGGAGGGCGTGCAGGCCATCGGCGTCTCCGCGCAGGCGAACGCGCTGGTGCCGCTGGACGCGCAGGGCAACACCGTGCGGCCCGCCATGGTCGGCGGGGACAAGCGCGCGCAGGTCGCCGCCGCCGATCTGATCGACGCGCTCGGCGGGCGCGAGGCGTGGGCGCAGGCGGTGGGGTGTGTGCCGCAGGCCGCGCAGCCGGTGACCAAGCTGCGCTGGATGGCCCGCACCGAACCGGAGAACGCCGCGCGCACCGCCGTCCTGCTCCAGGCGCACGACTGGCTGGTGTGGCAGCTGCTGGGCCGGCCGGTGCGGCGGACCACCGACCGGGGCGGGGCCTCCGGCACCGGCTACTGGGCGGCGGCCACCGGCGGCTACCGGCCCGACCTGGTGGAGCTGGCGCTCGGGCACCAGGCGATGCTGCCGGAGGTGATCGGCCCGGCGGACGCGGCGGGTACGACTCCGGAGGGGCTGCTGATCTCCGCCGGGACCAGCGAGACCCAGGCGGCGGCGTTCGGTCTGGGGATCGGGCTGGGCGACGCGGTGGTGTCGCTCGGCGCGTCCGGCTCCGTGATGGCCGTGCACCCGGAGGCGCTCTACGACCAGACCGGCGCGATCACCGCCCTTGCCGACGCGACCGGCATGCACCTGCCGGTCGTCACCACGCTCAACGCCGTACGGACGCTGCGCGGGACGGCGGAGCTGCTCGGGCTGCCCGATCTGGAGGCCCTGTCCGATCTGGCGATGAAGTCGACGCCGGGGGCGCACGGGCTGGTGCTGCTCCCCTATCTGGAGGGTGAGCGGACGCCGAACCTGCCGCACACCGCGGGCACGCTGGCCGGGCTGAGACGGGAGTCGATGAAGCCGGAGCATCTCGCGCGGGCCGCGTTCGAGGGGATGCTGTGCGGACTCGCCGACGCGCTGGACGTGCTGCGCGGCCGGGGCGTGGAGGTGCGGCGGGTGTTCCTGCTGGGACCGGCCGCGGAGCTGCCGGCCGTGCAGGCGGCGGCGCCCTCGCTGTTCGGGGCGCAGGTGATGGTGCCTCAGCCCGCCGACTACGCCGCGGTCGGCGCCGCCCGGCAGGCGGCCTGGGCGCTCGGGGTGTCCCAGGGCACCCTCGATCCGCGCACCCCGCCGGTGTGGCAGGGCGCGGTGGCGCAGGTCCTGGAGCCGGGTGAGGAGCTGGCGGTGGGGCAGGCGGTGCGCCAGCAGTTCGTGGCCGTACGGGAGCAGACCCATCCGGGGGCGTTCCGGCCGTAGGGCGTGGCCGGGCAGCCTCCCTAGCACACGCGGTCGGCGTAAATGGCTTGAGGTAACGCGGGTGGAGTGTTCGACGATAGGGGCCACGGGCAACCAAACCGCCCCGCGTCGACCATCCCGAGAGAAGCAGCGTGCTCATACGACTTCTGCGGACCCATCTCCGTCCCTACACCAGACCCATCGCCCTTCTGGTGCTGCTGCAGTTCCTGCAGACGTGCGCCACGCTCTACCTGCCCACGCTCAACGCGGACATCATCGACAACGGTGTCGTCGAAGGTGACACCGGCTACATCCTGGCCTACGGCGCCTTGATGATCGGGATCTCGCTGGCCCAGGTCGTGTGCAACATCGGTGCCGTCTACCACGGTGCCCGGACCGCCTCCGCGCTGGGCCGGGACGTGCGGGCGGCCGTGTTCGACCGGGTGCAGTCGTTCTCCGCGCGTGAGGTCGGTCAGTTCGGTGCGCCCTCGCTGATCACCCGGACGACGAACGACGTCCAGCAGGTGCAGATGCTGGCGCTGATGACGTTCACCCTGATGGTGTCGGCGCCGATCATGTGCGTCGGCGGCATCGTGATGGCGCTCGGGCTGGACGTGCCGCTGTCCGGCGTGCTGGTCGCGGTGGTGCCGGTGCTGGGCATCTGCGTGACGCTGATCGTGCGGCGGCTGCGTCCGCTGTTCCGCACCATGCAGGAGCGGCTCGACACGGTGAACCGGGTGCTGCGCGAGCAGATCACCGGTATCCGGGTGATCCGGGCGTTCGTCAAGGACGACTACGAGGAGCAGCGTTTCCGGAAGGCCAACGCCGAGCTGACCGACGTGTCGCTGGGCACCGGCAATCTGCTGGCGCTGATGTTCCCGGTGGTCATGACGGTGGTGAACCTGTCGTCCATCGCGGTGGTGTGGTTCGGCGCCCACCGCATCGACAGCGGCGGGATGCAGATCGGCGATCTGACGGCCTTCCTCGCCTATCTGATGCAGATCGTCATGTCCGTGATGATGGCCACGTTCATGTTCATGATGGTGCCGCGCGCCGAGGTGTGCGCCGAGCGCATCCACGAGGTGCTGGACACGTCCTCCAGTGTGGTGCCGCCCGTCGCGCCGGTCACCGAGCTGCGCCGGCACGGGCATCTGGAACTGCGGGGCGCCGGCTTCCGCTATCCGGGTGCCGAGGAGCCGGTGCTGAAGGCGGTCGACCTGGTGGCGCGTCCCGGAGAGGTGACCGCCGTCATCGGCTCGACCGGCAGCGGCAAGTCGACACTGCTCGGGCTGGTTCCCCGGTTGTTCGACGCGACCGACGGCGAGGTGCTGGTCGACGGCGTGCCCGTGCGGGACGTCGAGCCGCAGCTGCTCGCGCGGACGGTGGGGCTGGTCCCGCAGAAGCCGTATCTGTTCGCGGGCACGGTGGCGACGAACCTGCGCTACGGCAATCCCGACGCCACCGACGAGGAGTTGTGGCACGCGCTGGAGGTGGCGCAGGCCAAGGACTTCGTCGAGCGGCTCGACGGCGGGCTGGACGCGCCGATCGCGCAGGGCGGGACGAACGTCTCCGGCGGTCAGCGCCAGCGCCTCGCCATCGCGCGCACGCTGGTGCAGCGCCCGGAGATCTACCTCTTCGACGACTCCTTCTCCGCGCTCGACTACGCCACCGACGCGGCGCTGCGCGAGGCGCTGGCGCGGGAGACGGCCGAGGCGACCGTGGTGATCGTCGCCCAGCGGGTGGCGACCATCCGGGACGCCGACCGGATCATCGTGCTGGACGAGGGCCGGGTCGTCGGCACCGGACGGCACCACGAGCTGATGGCGGACAACGAGACCTACCGGGAGATCGTGCTCTCCCAGCTGACGGAAGCGGAGGCTGCCTGATGGCCGGGCCTGCGGCGCGGATGATGGCCGGGGGCGGCCCCGACCAGCAGACGATGGACTTCAAGGGATCGGGCAAACGGCTCATCGCCCGGTTCCGGCCCGAACGCCTCACCCTCTACGGTCTGCTGACCTGTGTGGTGCTGAGCGTCGGGCTCAGCGTGGTCGGGCCGAAGATCCTCGGCAGGGCGACCGACCTGGTCTTCGCGGGCATCGTCGGACGCGAGATGCCGGACGGGGCGACCAAGGAGCAGGTCCTCGACTCGATGCGGGAGCGCGGCGACGGCGATGTCGCCGACATGCTGCGCAGCACCGACTTCACCCCGGGCAAGGGCATCGACTTCACGGCCGTGGGGAACGTCCTGCTGCTCGCGCTCGCCGTGTTCACCGTCGCCGGTCTGCTGATGGCGGTGGCGACGCGGCTGGTGAACCGGGCCGTGAACCGGACGATGTACCGGATGCGCGAGGACGTGCAGACGAAGCTGTCGCGGCTGCCGCTGTCGTACTTCGACAAGCGGCAGCGCGGTGAGGTGCTGAGCCGGGCGACGAACGACATCGACAACATCGGGCAGACCCTGCAGCAGTCGATGGGCCAGCTGATCAACTCGCTGCTGACCATCATCGGTGTGCTGGCGATGATGTTCTACGTCTCCTGGATCCTGGCGCTGGTCGCGCTGGTGACCGTGCCTCTGTCGTTCGTGGTCGCCACGCGTGTCGGCAAGCGGTCGCAGCCGCACTTCGTGCAGCAGTGGCGGACGACCGGCAGACTCAACGCGCACATCGAGGAGATGTACACCGGGCACACGCTGGTGAAGGTGTTCGGGCGCCAGGAGGAGTCGGCGCAGCGGTTCGCCGAGGAGAACGAGGCGCTGTACGAGGCGGGGTTCCGGGCGCAGTTCAACAGCGGGATCATGCAGCCGCTGATGTTCTTCGTGTCGAACATCAACTACGTGCTGGTGGCGGTCGTCGGCGGCCTGCGGGTCGCGTCCGGCGCGCTGTCCATCGGTGATGTGCAGGCCTTCATCCAGTACTCCCGGCAGTTCTCGATGCCGCTGACGCAGGTCGCCTCGATGGCGAACCTGGTGCAGTCCGGTGTCGCCTCCGCCGAGCGGGTCTTCGAACTGCTGGACGCCGACGAGCAGGAGGCGGACCCGGTACCGGCCGAGAAGCCCGCGGAGCTGCGCGGGCGGGTGGCGCTGGAGCGGGTGTCGTTCCGGTACGAGCCGGAGAAGCCGCTGATCGAGGATCTGTCGCTGAAGGTGGAACCCGGGCACACGGTGGCGATCGTCGGCCCGACCGGTGCGGGCAAGACGACGCTGGTGAATCTGCTGATGCGGTTCTACGAGGTGTCCGGCGGGCGGATCACGCTGGACGGAGTGGACATCGCTCGTATGTCCCGGGACGAACTGCGCGCCGGGATCGGGATGGTGCTGCAGGACACGTGGCTGTTCGGCGGGACCATCGCGGAGAACATCGCGTACGGGGCCGCGCGGGAGGTCACCCGGGGCGAGATCGAGGAGGCGGCGCGGGCGGCGCACGCGGACCGGTTCGTCCGGACGCTGCCGGACGGGTACGACACGGTGATCGACGACGAGGGCAGTGGGGTGAGCGCGGGTGAGAAGCAGCTCATCACGATCGCGCGGGCGTTCCTGTCCGACCCGGTGATTCTGGTGCTGGACGAGGCGACGAGTTCGGTGGACACCAGGACCGAGGTGCTCATTCAGAAGGCGATGGCGAAGCTGGCGCACGGGCGGACGTCGTTCGTGATCGCGCATCGGCTGTCGACGATCCGGGATGCGGACACGATCCTGGTGATGGAGAACGGGGCGATCGTGGAGCAGGGGGCGCACGGGGAGTTGCTGGCCGGGGGTGGGGCCTACGCGCGTTTGTATCAGGCGCAGTTCGCCTCTGCGGTGGCCGAGGTCGACTGAGTCACGCGCCCGGCGCTGGGGCTGGGCGGGGGTGGGTGTCGCTTACCCGCGCTGGCGGGGTGCCGCTGCGCCCACCCGTGCCGCCCCAGCGGCACGACTGCCCGCAGCTAAGCGCCCTGAAGGGGCGCGGGGAACTGCGCGATCAGCCCCCACGCACCCGCAGTCGGCGTCAGTCCAGATAGCCCCTCAGCTGATCCGCAAAAGCGTGATCCCGGAGCTTGTTCAGGGTCTTGGACTCGATCTGCCGTATCCGCTCCCGCGTCACGCCGAAGATGCGGCCTATCTCCTCCAGCGTCCGGGGACGGCCGTCCGCCAGCCCGTACCGCAGCTGCACGACCTTCCGCTCCCGCTCCCCCAACGTCGACAGCACCGCCTCCAAGTGCTCCCGCAGCAACAGGAACGCCGCCGACTCCACAGGGCTCGCCGCATCGCCGTCCTCGATCAGGTCACCGAGGGCGACGTCGTCCTCCTCGCCCACCGGCGCGTGGAGCGACACCGGTTCCTGGGCGAGGCGCAGCACCTCACCGACGCGCTCGGGTGGCAGGTCGAGGTGCGCGGCGACCTCGTCCGGGGTGGGCTCGTAGCCGCGTTCCTGGAGCATGCGGCGCTGCACGCGGACGACGCGGTTGATCAGCTCGACGACGTGGACGGGCACCCGGATCGTGCGGGCCTGGTCGGCGAGCGCACGTGACATGGCCTGGCGGATCCACCACGTGGCGTACGTGGAGAACTTGTAGCCGCGGGCGTAGTCGAACTTCTCGACCGCGCGGATCAGTCCGAGGTTGCCCTCCTGGACGAGGTCCAGCATGGTCAGCCCGCGTCCGACGTACCGCTTCGCCACGGAGACGACGAGCCGCAGGTTCGCCTCGATCAGACGGCGTTTGGCCATCCGGCCCATGACCACGAGCCGGTCCAGGTCGAGGGCGAGCTGACTGTCCAGGTCGGGTGTGAGCCGCAGCTTCTCCTCGGCGAACAGCCCGGCCTCCACCCGGCGGGCGAGTTCGACCTCCTCGGCCGCGGTGAGCAGGGGGATGCGGCCGATCTCCCGCAGGTACTGGCGGAACAGGTCCGAGGACGGGCCACCGGTCTCGGGCCGGAGGGGCGGCGCCTCGGCCGGTTCGGGGGGCTCGGCCGCCTCCGGCGCGTCGGCCGGGGGGTCGGACTCGGTCTCGGATCCGGGGTGGTGCATGACGCGGCTCTGCGGGGGCATCGCCAGCAGTACGTCCGCGTCCGGCTGCGTGCCGACGGTACTGGTGTCGGTCTGGGTGAGGGTCTGGGTCTGCACGGGGGCGACCTCCAGGATGATCGCTGCCAGGGGGGACGGCAGCGGTACTTCGGGGGCGGAGTCGGCGGCCTCGCCGCTGTCCGTCCCGTACGCGATGAGCGGAACCGCGGGGGTCTGGGACCCGTCAGGGACGGATCGGCCGCGCTCCGAGGACTCAGGCACCGCACCCCAGTGTGGGGTACGACACATCGTCCCCACGAGGGGCGTGCCATGACTTTTTGCGTCCGGTCCGTGACCGCGCGGTTACGCGGCGCGGAAACCCGGATGCCGAACATCCGTGTGATCCGGGACGATCCGCCGGTGTCCGCCCGTCGGGTGCGGGCCGGCGCGCGGCACGAGCGGTTCGTCACCCAGCGCAGTCACGGGGCGGACGCCGAGGGCGCGGGGCGGGTCCTGGGACGGCTGCCGGCGGACCTGGACGGTCTTGAAGTGCTGGGCGTGGAGCGGGAGTCCGTGCTGCACGACAGCGATGTGTCGATGGGCGACGGACGGCTCCGACGGGAGTTCGCCGACCGGCTGGTGCGGGCGGCGACGCCGACGTTCGCGGAGACCTGAGCCCGTCCGCCTACAGCGCCGCCGCGCCGTGTTCGCGCAGCGCCTGGTCGTACTGCTGGAGGACCCACAACTCGTTCTGCACGGCGGCCAGTTCGGCCGGATCGGCGTGGCTGCCGAGGCGGGTGAGGCGGCTGGTGATGTCGCGGATGCGGCGTTCCACGGCGCGGCGGCGGACGGTGACCAGCTGCGCGCCGGCGTAGTTGTCGTCGACCTCCTTGACGCCCCGGTGCAGCATGATCGCCTCGACGGCGAGTTCGGTGACCATGGCGCGGACGGTGTCGTCGGGGGCGGCGTCGCGGACGCGGATCAGGTACTCCTGCGGGTCCTGGATGCCGTACTCGGCGCCGCCCGCGTCCAGGATGGCCTGGCGTACGGCCGCGTAGGGCGGGGCGGTGAACTCGTCGACGCCGTACGCGTCGAAGGCCGGGGAGACCAACTCGGGGCGCTGGAGGGCGAGTTTCAGCAGCTCACGCTCGGTGGCGTAGACGGGGTTGCGGAGGTTGAGGGCGGGGCCGCGCGGGGCGGCCGGAGCCGGGGCGTGCTGCTGGGGGCCGCCGCCGCGCTGCTGCCGGTCCGGCGCCGGGCCCTTGCCGCCACGGTCGCGGGCCCAGCGGGCCAGCTGGGCGACCCGCTTCACCACGAACTGGGTGTCCAGGATGCCGAGCATCCCGGCGAGCTGGACGGCGACCTCGTGCTGGGCGCCGCTGTTCTTGATGCGGGCGACGACGGGCGCCGCCTCGTCGAGGGCCGCGGCACGACCGGCCGGGGTGTCCAGGTCGTAGCGGGAGACGATCTGGCGCAGGGCGAACTCGAAGAGCGGGGTGCGGGGTTCGACCAGGTCGGCGACCGCCTCGTCGCCCTTCGCCAGGCGGAGGTCGCAGGGGTCCATGCCGTCGGGGGCGATGGCGATGTAGGTCTCGGCGGCGAACTTCTGGTCGTCCTCGAAGGCGCGCAGGGCGGCCTTCTGACCGGCCGCGTCGCCGTCGAAGGTGAAGATGACGCGTGCGCTGCCGTTGTCCATGAGCAGGCGGCGCAGGATCTTGATGTGGTCGCCGCCGAAGGCGGTGCCGCAGGTGGCGATGGCGGTCGTCACGCCGGCGAGGTGGCAGGCCATGACGTCCGTGTAGCCCTCGACCACGACCGCGCGGGACGACTTGGCGATGTCCTTCTTCGCCAGGTCGATGCCGTACAGCACCTGGGACTTCTTGTAGATCGCCGTGTCGGGGGTGTTCAGGTACTTCGGGCCGTTGTCCGCCTCGTACAGCTTGCGGGCGCCGAAGCCGACGACGTCGCCGCCGATGTCGCGGATGGGCCACATCAGCCGGCCGCGGAAGCGGTCGATGGGTCCGCGGCGGCCCTCCTGGGAGAGTCCGGAGAGGATCAGCTCCTTGTCGCTGAAGCCCTTGCCGCGCAGATAGCGGGTGAGGTGGTCCCAGCCCTGGGGGCTGTAGCCGACGCCGAAGTGGACGGCGGCGGCCTGGTCGAAGCCGCGCTCGGCGAGGAAGATCCGGCCGGTCTCCGCCTCGGGGCTGGCCGCGAGCTGTTCCGCGTACCACTCGGCGGCGATCTTGTGGGCCTCGACCAGGCGGATCCGCTCGCCGCGCTGGTGGGCGGGGTTGTACCCGCCCTCCTCGTAGCGCAGGGTGATGCCCGCCTGACCGGCCAGGCGCTCGACCGCCTCCGAGAAGGAGAGGTGGTCGATCTTCATCACGAACGTGATGGTGTCGCCGCCCTCCTGGCAGCCGAAGCAGTGGAACAGCCCCTTGCTGGGGCTGACCTGGAAGGACGGGGACTTCTCGTCGTGGAACGGGCACAGCCCCTTGAGGTTGCCGCCGCCCGCGCCTCGAAGCTGGAGGTACTCGGACACCACGGCGTCGATCGGGACCGCGTCCCGTACCGCCTTCACGTCCTCGTCGTTGATCCGTCCAGCCACGCGTGAATTCTACGGGGGCGGACTGACACTCCTGTGCGGCGTGATGTCAGGACGCGAGGCTTTCGAGGGGTACGTGCGGGTCTGCCAGGGCCTCCGTGTCCACCTGGGCCCGGGAACGGATCAGCCGCTGGATCGGGTCCGTGACGTCCCACACATTCACGTTCATCCCGGCCAGCACCCTGCCCTCCCGCACCCAGAACGCGATGAACTCCCGCTTCCCCGCGTCCCCCCGGATCACCACCTGGTCGTACGACCCCGGCGGCGCCCAGCCCGAGTACTCCATCCCCAGGTCGTACTGGTCGGTGAAGAAGTAGGGGACGCGGTCGTAGATCTCCTCCCGGCCCAGCATCGCCCGCGCCGCCGCCGGTCCGCCGTTCAGCGCGTTGGCCCAGTGCTCGACGCGCAGCCGCGTGCCGAACAGGGAGTGCGGGAAGGACGCGACGTCACCGGCCGCGTGGATGTCGGGGTCGGACGTGCGCAGCCGTTCGTCGACGAGGACGCCGCCGCCGTCCGCGGGGTCGGCGAGCTCCAGGCCCGCCGCCTCCGCGAGCGCGGTCCGCGGGGCGGCGCCGATCGCCGCGAGGACCGCGTGCGCCGGGTGCTCCTCGCCGTCGTCCGTGCGGGCGGCGAGGACCATGCCGTCCTGGCCGGTGATCTCGGTGAGGGTGACGCCGAAGTGGAAGCGGACGCCGTGCTCGCGGTGCAGCTCGGCGAAGAGCTGGCCGAGCTCGGGCCCGAGGACCGAGTGCAGCGGGGTCGGGCCGCGGTGCACGACGGTGACCTCCGCGCCGTACTCGCGGGCCGCCGCCGCGACCTCCAGGCCGATCCAGCCGGCGCCGGCGATCACCAGATGTCCGTTGTCGCGGCCGAGGGAGGTCAGGACGCCCTTGAGGCGTTCGGCGTGGGCGAGGCGGCGCAGGTGGTGGACACCGGCGAGGTCCGTGCCCGGGATGTCGAGGCGGCGGGGCTCGGCGCCGGTGGCCAGGAGCAGTTTGTCGTAGCGGACGGTGGTGCCGTCCTCGCCGAAGCGGACGGTGCGGGCGGCGCGGTCGACGGCGTCGACGGTCTGGCCGAGGTGGAGCTCGATGTCGTGGCGTGCGTACCAGGCGGGCTCGTGCACGAAGACGCTGTCGCGTTCCTCCTTGCCGAGCAGATAGCCCTTGGACAGCGGTGGACGTTCGTACGGGTGGTCGCGCTCGTCGCAGATCAGTATCACGCGGCCGGTGAAGCCCTCCTCACGCAGCGTCCCGGCCGCCTTCGCGCCGGCCAGGCCGCCTCCGACGATGACGAATGTCTGATCCGCGTCGACCACTTGATGCCTCCTCGTAAGGGTGCCGCCACTTGCGAGCGTCCCGCACACGACCGGGCGCGGGAAGAGGGAGTGACCCGATCAGGCCACCGGCCGTCACATTCGAGGGGACTTTGCTCCCGGCCTCTGTCCCGTCAGCCGGGCGTGCAGCGCGCGGGCGGAGGCGTCGGTGAGGTTGGCGATCTGGTCGACGATCACCCGCTTGCGGGCCCGGTCGTCCGGCGCCTCGTCGAACAGCGCGCGGAACTGCGGGTCGAGGCCGTGGGGGGCGCGGGCGGTGAGCGCCTCGGCCAGTTCGACGACGACGATCCGCTGGTCGGCGCGCAGCCGCTCCTGCTCGTCGCGCTGCATGACGTAACGGTCGGCCACGGCCTTGAGGACGGCGCACTCCAGCCGCGTGCTTCTCGGTACGACGAGTTCGGCGTCGTAGCGGGTGAGGTCCCCGTCGCCGTAGGTCTGGCGGGTGGCGCCCTCGGCGGCGAGGCAGAAGCGGCCGATGAGCTGGCTGGTGGCGTCCTTCAGCCGGGCCTGGGCGACGGCGGTGCCGTCGTAGCCGTGCGGCCACCACTCCTGGGCGAGGAGGCGGTCGAGGGCGTCGGCGAGTTCGGCGGGGTCGGTGCCGGGTCCGGCGTAGCGGCCGGCGGCGACGGCGAAGACCGCCTGGCGTTCGGGCTCGGCGTGCAGGCAGCCGGGGTCGATGTGGCCGGCGTGCAGGCCGTCCTCCACGTCGTGCACGGAGTACGCCACGTCGTCGGCCCAGTCCATGACCTGGGCCTCGAAGCAGGTGCGGGTGCCGGGGGCGGCCTTGCGGAGCCAGTCGAAGACGGGGCGGTCGTCGTCGTAGACACCGAACTTCGGGGAGGCCGGGTCGGTGGGGTGGGCGCCTCGGGGCCACGGGTATTTGGTGGCGGCGTCGAGGGTGGCGCGGGTGAGGTTGAGGCCGACGGAGCCCTCCGGGGTGAACCGCTTGGGTTCGATGCGGGTGAGCAGGCGCAGGGACTGGGCGTTGCCCTCGAAGCCGCCGCAGTCCTCCGCGAACTCGTTGAGGGCCTGTTCGCCGTTGTGGCCGAAGGGGGGATGGCCGAGGTCGTGGGCCAGGCAGGCGGCCTCCACGAGGTCGGGGTCGCAGCCGAGGGCCGCGCCCAGCTCGCGGCCGACCTGGGCGCACTCCAGGGAGTGGGTGAGGCGGGTGCGGGGGCTGGGGTCCCAGGCCTGGCTGGTCGTGCCGGGGGTCACCACCTGGGTCTTGCCGGCGAGTCTTCTCAGCGCGGAGGAGTGGAGGATGCGGGCGCGGTCGCGTTGGAAGGCGGTGCGGCCGGGGCGCTTGTCCGGTTCCGGGGCCCAGCGTTCCACTGCGGACTCGTCGTAGTGCATGCACCGACAGTAATAGGGGGTGCTGACAGATGGGGGGTGTGGTTCGCCTACTCGTCCGCCGGGTTATGAGAGCTTGCGGGTGCGGGTCGTGGGTGGCTTGTCGCGCAGGTCCCCGCGCCCCTTGGGCCACTCGCCCGTGCCGGAGTTCTAAGCCGAGGCCAGTTCGGGGAGCGTCTCGGCCGGGGTTGCCCGCGTCTGGTCGTAGCGGTGGAGGAGGAGGTGGGCCATCCCCTCGTGGGTGCCCAGGGGGGACGAGGCGATCCACGGAGCTGCCTGTGCGCACTCCGTGGCGAAGCGGCCGGGGGCCGTGAAGTAGGACGCCACGGCCACCCTGGTGAAGCCACGGGCCGCCAGTGTGCGGACGGCGTCCGGGATCGTGGGGGTCGCGGTGGTCGCGTAGGCCGGGAGCACCGGCACGCCCAGGCGCGCGGCGAGGAGGTCGGCGGTGCGCTGGGTGTCGGTCTTCGCCTCGGGATCGCGGGAGCCCGC
The DNA here is from genome assembly GCF_040689265.1 of Streptomyces sp. NPDC052012. Classification (NCBI taxonomy): domain Bacteria; kingdom Bacillati; phylum Actinomycetota; class Actinomycetes; order Kitasatosporales; family Streptomycetaceae; genus Streptomyces; species Streptomyces sp. NPDC052012. The sequence goes on along the minus strand of NZ_JBFAXA010000001.1, from coordinate 231,218 downwards.
GGCGGCGAGCACGACGGCGCTGTTCCGGGCGGGCGTCCCGGGCCAGCCGGCCTCGGTGAGGCGGGCGTGCAGGGCGTCGACGAGGAGGGGGTGGGGACCGAGTGCCGGGGCCACGCGTGCGTGCACCTCGGACGCGGCGGCCATCTCGGGTATGTCCCGTTTGACGTGGTAGCCGCGGCTGAGCAGCAGCGGCACCAGGATCGCCTCGGCCGTGCCGAGGCCGGCGAGCGTGTCGGGCAGCAGCGGGGCGTTCAGCTCGATGTGGCCCAGGTGGACGGGCAGACCGGGGCGCAGGGCGCGGACGCGGTCGAGGAGGTCCCGTACGGTGCTCAGCGCACGGGGGTCGCGGCTGCCGTGGGCCACCACGACGAGGGCGGGCGGTGCCGGGCGGCGACGGCCGCTCAGCGTGACGAGGCCGAGCTGTCCCGCGAGCCTGGTGGTGATCCGGTTCATGAGGTCCGCCGTACTGTCGAGGTGCGTCGCCGTCATGCACCGATGGTGGCGGCGGCACGTTGCCTCCCCGTTGCGCGGTCATGACGGGTGTTTTCCAGCGGTTCACGGTGGCGCCCGTGCGGGGTGTGAGCCGTTGTGACCTGGGGTTTCGCCGTTCGGGGTGAAGCTGGTCACAGGGCGCCGGACGAACCGGAGGGGGGTGCCTGGACGTCTCTGACGGTCGAGAGCCGACCCGGAGGGGGCCGTCCGATGCGCCGTTTCACCGTCCGCACGCCGCGTCTGCCGCGCACCCGCAAGGGGCAGCGCCGGCTGGTGCAGGCGGTGATGGCGGTGGGTGTGCTCGCGCTGCTGCCGGGAGCGTGGCTGCGGCTGGCGGCGGACGGGCGGCTGCACACCGCCGCGGACGTGCCGCGTGCGGAGGTCGCCGTGGTGTTCGGCGCGGGGCTGTGGCAGGGCGAGCCGTCGCCGTATCTCGCCCACCGGCTGGACGCGGCGGCCGAGCTGTACCGGGCGGGCCGGATCGAGGTGGTCCTGGTCACCGGTGACAACAGCCGCGTCGACTACGACGAGCCGGACGCGATGCGCGCGTATCTGACCCGGCACGGCGTGCCCGACGCGCGCATCGTCAGCGACTACGCGGGCTTCGACACGTGGGACTCCTGCGTGCGCGCGAAGAAGATCTTCGGCGTGGACCGTGCGGTCCTGATCAGCCAGGGCTTCCACGTCCGGCGGGCGGTGGCGCTGTGCCAGGCGGCCGGGGTCACCCCGTACGGCGTCGGCGTCGACGAACCGCACGACGGCACCTGGTACTACGGGGCCGTCCGGGAGGTCCTCGCGGCGGGAAAGGCGGCCGCCGATGCTCTGTTCCGGCCGGATCCGCGCTTCCTCGGGCCGCGGGAGCCGGGCGTCGAGCGGGCGCTGGCGGAGAGCCGCAGGTCGTGACCGGGCGGCCCTCACCGTCGGCCCGCGGGCGCGGGGAGGTCGCCGTACCGGGTGTGTAACAGGGGTCGGCGCGATGCGTAACACCGGCGACGCACGCTGAACCCTATGCAGAACACCGTGACGCCCACGCACTGCCCCTACTGCGCCCTGCAGTGCGGGATGAATCTGACGCCCGCCGCCGGCGGGACCGTCGAGGTGAGCGAGCGCGCGGACTTCCCGGTGAACCGGGGGGCACTGTGCGGCAAGGGGCGTACCGCGCCGGCGGTGCTGTCCTCGGGCGTGCGGCTGACCTCGCCGTTGGTCCGCTCGCAGGACGGCACACTGGTGCCGGCCACGTGGGGCGAGGCGCTGGACCGGATCGCCGGAGCGCTCAGCCGTACGCGGGCCGGCCACGGCGCGGACGCGGTCGGAGTGTTCGGCGGGGGCGGGCTGACCAACGAGAAGGCGTACGCGCTCGGGAAGTTCGCGCGGGTCGTGCTGGGGACCTCGCAGATCGACTACAACGGACGGTTCTGCATGTCCTCCGCCGCGGCCGCGGGCACCAAGGCGTTCGGGCTGGACCGCGGGCTGCCGTTCCCGCTGGAGGACATCCCGAGGACCGGATGCGTCGTCCTCGTCGGTTCGAACCCCGCCGAGACCATGCCGCCGTCGCTGCGGTACTTCACCGAGCTCAGGGAGAACGGCGGCACGCTCATCGTCATCGACCCGCGCCGCACCAGGACGGCCGAGCAGGCCGACCTGCACCTCGCGCCCCGGCCGGGCACCGATCTCGCGCTGGCCCTGGGCCTGCTGCATCTGATCGTCGCCGAGGGGCGCACCGACGAGCAGTACATCCAGGAACGCACCGTCGGCTGGGAGGAGACCCGGGCCGCGGCCATGGCGCACTGGCCGGAGTACGTGGAGCGGATCACGGGGGTGTCCGTTCCTCACCTCAGGGAAGCGGTACGGCTGTTCTGTGAGCCGGAGCACGCCATGGTGCTCACCGCGCGGGGGCCCGAGCAGCAGTCCAAGGGGACGGACACGGTGGGCGCGTGGATCAACCTCGTCCTGGCGACGGGGCGCGCGGGGCGCCCGCTGTCCGGGTACGGCTGCCTGACCGGGCAGGGCAACGGGCAGGGCGGGCGCGAGCACGGCCAGAAGGCCGACCAGCTGCCGGGCTACCGCAAGCTCACCGATCCGGAGGCGCGCCGGCATGTCGCCGAGGTGTGGGGCGTGGACCCCGACTCGCTGCCGGGGCCCGGACGCAGTGCGTACGAGCTGCTGGACGCGCTGGGCACGGACATCCGGTCGCTGCTGCTGATGGGCTCCAACCCGGTGGTGTCGGCGCCGCGCGCCGCGCACATCGAGGAGCGGATCCGGTCGCTGGACTTCCTGGCGGTGTGCGACGTGGTGCTGTCGGAGACGGCCGCGCTGGCCGATGTCGTGCTGCCGGTGACGCAGTGGGCGGAGGAGACGGGCACGACGACCAACCTCGAGGGCCGGGTGCTGCTGCGCCGCCGCGCGATCACCCCGCCGGAGGGTGTGCACAGCGACCTGTACGTGCTGCACGAACTTGCCGCCCGCCTCGGTGTGGAGAAGGGCTTCCCGACCGACCCCGAGGAGGTCTTCGAGGAGCTGCGCCGGGCGAGCGCGGGCGGCCCCGCGGACTACTCCGGGATCACGTATCGCAGGCTGGCGGAGGAGAACGGCGTGTTCTGGCCGTGCCCGGCAGCGGAGACGGCGCCGGCGGAGGATCCCGAGGACGCCTCCCTGGACGCGGTGGCCGACGACCCGGCGCGCGACGAGACGCCGGCCGGCGTCCACCCCGGCACCCCGCGCCTGTTCCTCGACCGTTTCGCCACCGACGACGGCCGCGCCCGCTTCGTCCCCGTCTCGCACCGCGCGATCGCCGAGGAGCCCGACGAGGAGTACCCGGTGCTGCTGACCACCGGGCGGGTGGTCTCCCAGTACCAGTCGGGCGCCCAGACCCGGCGCGTCGACGAGCTGAACGCCGCCGCGCCCGGCCCGTTCGTGGAGCTGCACCCGCGGCTCGCGGAGCGGCTCGGTGCGGCCGAGGGCGACCCGGTGGCGGTGGTGTCCCGGCGGGGCCGGGCGGTCGCACCGGCGCGCATCACCACCGCGATCCGGCCCGACACGGTGTTCATGCCCTTCCACTGGGCGGGCGAAGGCCGTGCCAACACCCTCACCAACCCCGCCCTCGACCCGACCTCCCGCATGCCGGAGTTCAAGGCGTGCGCGGTGCGGGTGGAGGCGGTGCGGGCTTAGGGGGTGTCCGCAGGGCCCGGGCATCCGGACCCGGCGGGGGCCGGTGCGCCCGGGGTGGGTGCACCGGCCCTCGCGTCGTGCCGTGGCCGTCGCGTTCAGCCCACGCCGACCGCGCTCCACGCCGCCGCGACCGCCTTGTGCTCCGTGCCGCCCTCGCCGTAGAGGTCGCCGGCCGCCTTCAGTGTGGCCGTGCGGGCGCCCGCGTAGTCGGTCGACGAGGTCATGTGGACGGTCAGGGCGCGGTACCAGATCCTGCCGAGCTTGGCGCGGCCGATGCCGGTGACCGTCGAGCCGTCGCAGGTCGGGGAGTCGTGGGCGACGCCGCCCAGGGTCTTCGCGCCGCTGCCCTCGGCGAGCAGGTACGCGAAGTGGTTGGCGACGCCGGAGGAGTAGTGGACGTCGAGGTCCTTGACCGAGGTGTCCCAGCAGTCGGCGGACTTGCCGTCCTTCGACGGCTTGTCCATGTAGCGCAGGGCGTCCTTGCCGAAGCCGTCCCGGACGATCTTCTCGCCGATCAGGTAGTCGCCGGGGTCCTCCGGGTTGGCCGCGTGGAATTCGACGAGGGTGCCGAAGATGTCGGAGGTGGCCTCGTTGAGCCCGCCGGACTCGCCCGAGTACGTCAGGGCGGCCGTCTTCGAGGTCACTCCGTGCGTCATCTCGTGCCCGGCGACGTCGAGCGAGACCAGCGGGCCCATCTGTGTGCCGTCACCGTCTCCGTAGGTCATGCAGAAGCAGCTGTCGTCCCAGAAGGCGTTGTTGTACTTGTTGCCGTAGTGCACACGGTTGTAGGAGCCCTTGCCGTCGCCCGCGATGCCGCGGCGGCCGTGGACGTCCTCGTAGTAGTCCCAGGTGACGTCGGTGCCGTACTGGGCGTCCACCGCGGCCGTGGAGCGGTCGGACCCGGTGCCGTCGCCCCAGTGGTTGTCGGCGTCGGTGAAGACCGTGGCCGGTGCCCGGGTGAGGCAGACGGCCAGGACGCACAGGTCGGTCTTGTTGCCCGCGTCGCCGGTGTAGGTGCCGCCGCGTGTGGGGTCCTTCAGCTGGTACGCCGATCCGGAGGGCGTGGTCTCCAGCGGGACCGTGCCGCCGTACAGGGACCTGCCGTCGCCGGAGGCGGTCTCGATGCTGTCCCAGGAGTCGATGCGGGCGCCGGTGTGCGCGTCGGTGAGCACGGTGCGGGCGACGGGGTTGCCGAGGCCGTCCTGGGCCACCGCGTCGGTGCGCCAGGCCAGTCGGGGGGTGCCGTGCAGGGCGTCGACCACCAGCCGGGGCTTGGCGGTGAGCTTCCTGAGGGTCTCGCCGAGGTGGGCGGCGCGCAGGGCGTTCGCCGCGAGGTCGGCGGCCTTGGGTGCGGTGAGCTTCGGGGTGACGGTGGACAGGTCGATCGCGGACTTGGTCGCGCGGTCGGCGCCGAGGTAGGTGCCGTCGGGGGCGAGGTGGACGACGAAGTCGCCGCCGAGGACGGGGAGCCGGCGGTAGGTGCGGTCGTAACGGATGTGCTGGGTGCCGTCCTTGTCCACGATCACGTCGCGCACCTCGGTGTCCTGGGCGGCGGTGAGGCCCAGGGCGGCGGCGTGCTCGGTGAGGGCCGATGCCGCGTGGCCGAGCGCGGTGGCGCGGGTCGGCCGGTCGGTCGCGCCGGCGGTGGGGGACAGGGCGGCGGCCAGCAGGGCGGCGCCGGTGACGGCCACACCGGCGGTGACGGGACGGGGACGTCGGACATGCCGTATCGGGCTCAAGCGGTCTCCTGGGACGGGCGCCCCGATGCGGGTGGGGGGAGGGGCGGCGGGGATGGTGACCGCGATTCAAGTGGGGCCGGACATGGCATGTCCATAGCGGGAATGTGGGGGTGTGTGAGGGGTGAGAATCGTTCCTGCAAGGCTCCGGTGGCACTTCGGTGCAGAGGGGCTCCGCCGACCGTCCCCGCAGGTGAACGCGTGACTCTCCCCTTCTTCGTCTACGGCACCCTCCGCCCCGGCGAGGTCAACCACGACCTGTTCCTGCGCGGCCGTACGCTCGCGGAGGAGCCCGGCCGGCTGCCGGGCGCGGTGCTGTACGACGGGCCGGGCTATCCGTACGCCGTGGAGGAGCCGGGCGGGGTGGTGAGCGGGGAGCTGATCACGGCCCGCGAGGAGGAGTACACGGCCCTGCTCGCGGAACTGGACCGGCTGGAGGACTACGCGCCGGGCGATCCGCGCAACCTGTACGAGCGGGTGGAGCGCGAGGTGCTCCGTACCGCCGACGGCACGGCCGTACGGGCCTGGGTGTACGTCGCCGCCCCCGCCGTCGCCGCACGGCTGCGGGGCCGGGGGAAGCCGGTCGAGGGCGGGGACTGGCGGGGCCGGGGGCGCGCGGACATCCCCTGAGGGGGGTCACCCGTTCACAGCCGCGTCGCGCACTCTTCGGGCAGTTCACTCTCATACGCCCGGCCGGACGCCGGTGACCTGCTGAAACGCGCGGGCCGAAGCAGCCCGCCCGGCCCGTCTGACACCCATTCAGCCCGCCTCCTGACGCCCCCTCAGGGAGCGGGCGGGGCCCGCCGGCACTTACCTCGGTAGGGCAGGGACGCGTCCGACGGCGGCACATGGGGGTGCCGCGGGCCGTGCTCCCTTGGTGAGCTCGAGGGAGCATCGATGCGACGTACCGCCCGGCTGCTGACCGGCACCGCGCTCGCCGTGGCCACCGCGGGGGCGCTCGCGGCACCCGCGTACGCCGGTCAGGCCACCGCCCCAAACGGCCGCCCCTTCGGCACGTCGGCCGGGAGCCTGGACGTCTACCCGTCGTCGGCCGTGCCGGGCGGGCAGGTCACGGTGAACACGGCGGCGTGCGACGACGAGGGCGCGACGGAGGGCGACGCCACCGCGGTGGGCGCGGGCCGCTTCACGCTGGCGCCGAGCACGCACGAGCAGGAGATGATCGGGCAGTTCCGGGTGCCGCCGAGTGCGCAGCCGGGGACGTACGAGATCGTCGCGACCTGCGCGGAGAGCGGCCGGCGGGTGGCGGGCGACCTGGTGGTCACGCTGTCGGCCGGGGCGCAGCAGGTGTACCCGCGAGGAAGTGTGAAGACGGGGGTCGGGGGCGCGTTGGGCCCCGACCCCGTGCAGACCGCGGCAGGCGTGGCGGCACTGGCCGTCGCCGCCGCGGGCGGTACCTGGCTCCTGCATCGCCGGGCGAGAGGCGACGGGATCTGACGGGCACCCTCCGCTGCCCGTCCGCCGGTACCGCATGTCCCTCCCCCTCCGGGTCCGACGCCCCTCGCGGCCCGGAGGGGGGCACGGGGCCGATTCAGGAGAGGTCAGTTCGTCATGCGCCGCAGCTTGTGCAGGATCGGCAGTCCGGGCAACGCCGCCATAGCCGCCGTCACGGTGTTCGCGCTGTGCTCGGGGATGTGGCTGCTGCGCAGCGGCGCCGAGTCGCAGGCGCCGCCGCAGCCGTCCGTCGCGCAGGCGCGCTCCGGTGGTGACGACCACGGCGGCGGCCGGGCCGCGGCCCCCGCGCTGCCGCCCTCCCCGCCCGACCGGGTCCGCATCCCCGCGATCGAGGTGAACGCCCCGCTGACGGGCCTCGGTCTGACCGGCTCCGGCAGCCTCGACGTGCCGCCCGCCGACCGGGAGAACCTGGCCGGCTGGTACGAGGCCGGCACCACCCCCGGCGAGACCGGCACCGCGATCATCGCGGGCCATGTCGACAACGCCGACGGCCCGGCCGTGTTCTACTCCCTCGGCGCCCTGCGCAAGGGCGGCACCATCGAGGTGGACCGCCGCGACGGCAGCGTCGCGGTGTTCACCGTGGACGCCGTCGAGGTCTACGACGCGCGGGACTTCCCCGACCGGAAGGTCTACGGCGCGGCGAAGCGCCCCGAGCTGCGCGTCATCACCTGCGGCGGCGGCTACTCACGCACCACGGGCTACCAGGGCAACGTGGTCGTCTTCGCCCACCTCACCGGCAGCCGCTGACGCCCGCAGCGCATGAGCCCTGCCCCACTCCCCCAGCGGCTCCAGCGCCGCGTTGAGGGCGGCGCCCTCCGGGGTGAGCGAGTACTCCACGCGGGGCGGCACCTCGTCGTGATCCTCGCGGTGCACGATGCCGTCGGCCTCCAGCTCGCGCAGATGCGAGGCGAGCACCTTCTCGGTGATGCCGGGCAGCTCTCTGCGCAGCTCGCCGAAGCGGCACGCCCGCACCGACAGCGCCCACAGGATGAGCACCTTCCACTTGCCGCCGATCACGTCCATCGCCGCGTCGATCCCGCACACGTGACCGCCCGGCCGCCGTCCCGTCGCCATGCACGCCACCCCGTCCCACGTCGCTGCCTGCACCCTTTCCCCGGGGTAAGCGCCCACTTCGAAGTACGTACTTGATCAGGCCCTTCCCCGCGGCGAGCGTAGTCGCCATGACCGACAACACCGTTGCTCCGCTTCCTGTTTCCCCCACTCCCGTGACCGTCCTCGGCACCGGTGACATGGGCTCCGCGCTGGCCCGCGCCTGGCTCGCCGCCGGGCATCCGGTGACCGTCTGGAACCGCACGCCCGCACGCGCCGAGCCCCTGGCCGCCGAGGGCGCCGCCGTCGCCGCGAGCGCCGCCGAGGCGGTGGCCGCGAGCCGTCTGGTGATCGCCTGCCTGCTGGACGACGCCTCCGTCGGCGCGGCACTGGACGGCGCCGATCTGGCCGGGCGGGACCTGGTGAACCTCACCACCGGCACCCCGGGCGAGGCCCGCGCCCGCGCCGCCTGGGCCGGGGCGCGCGGCGCCCGTTTCCTGGACGGCGGGATCATGGCGGTACCGCCGATGATCGGCGACGAGAAGTCCGGCGCGTACGTGTTCTACAGCGGCTCGCGCGCCCTGTTCGAGGAGCACGAGGACACCCTCGCCGTCCCGGCCGGCACCCGGTACACCGGGGACGACCCGGGCTTCGCCGCGCTGCACGACGTGGCGCTGCTGAGCGCGATGGGCGGCCTGTTCGCCGGAGTCACCCACGCCTTCGCCCTGATCCGCCGGGAGAACATCCCCCCGGGGGACTTCGCTCCCCTCCTCGCCTCCTGGCTCACCGCGATGACCCCGGCCGTGCACCGGACCGCCGAGCAGCTGGAGAGCGGCGACTACACCAAGGACGTGGTCTCCAACCTCGCCATGCAGTCCGCGGGCAACGCCACCCTGCTCCGCACGGCCGAGGAACAGGGCGTCAGCCCCGAGCTGCTGACGCCGTACATGGACCTGATGGCCCGCCACGTCGCCGCCGGCCACGGCGACGAGGACGGGACGGGCATGATCGACCTGCTGGTCCGGCCCACCGGTCCCACGCCCTGACCTCTCAGCTCACGGACGGCGCCCCGTCCAGCAGTTCGGCCGGCAGGACGCGACGGGCCCCGATCACCTCGATCCCGAGCATGCGCCCCGCCGCGTCCAGGTCGAGCATCACCTCGGCCTCCGGCGCGACCCCGTCGACGGCGACCTGCCGGACGGCGGCTCCGTCAGCGATACGGGCGACGAAGGAGACGTAGGCGGTGTCGTTCTCCCGGTCATACTCGATGTGCATGTCTGAACTCCCAGCGAGCGGCGATCAGTTGCGGCCAACGGACACGACGTTCCCGGCCTTGTTGACCACCACCCAGATCTTTCCGCTGACGTACTTCCAGGTACCGGCCGTCTTGCCCTTGGTCTTCTTGCCGTTCTTCACGGTACGCGCAACCATCTCCTCGCTGATGCCCCGCTGGGCCATGCGCTTGGCGGCGTGCCGGGAGATGCTCTTGACGCCGGTGGAGAGCAGAAGCCGTCCGGCGACGATCGCGAGGGGGATGAACCACGCGGGGTCCGCCACCACCGGGTAGGCCGTGTTCGGCCCGGGCCGCACGGTCTGCACGAGCGCGCCGTCCTCGATGCGGTAGTCGGTGGGCACCGCCTCGCCGCTCGCGTCCTTCGCCCAGGGCGCGTCGAACGTGCCGAGGTATTCCTCACCCCGGCTGACCAGGATGGTCCCGTCCTCCAGTCGATCGAGGGCCGCGTCTGCGGGCAGACCGAGCGGGAAGCGGTACTCGGTCGGGGCATCCGCGTCCTTGAGCGTGACCAGGGTGCGCACCCCGTCCCGGTTGGGCTGGACGGCGAGGTCGAAGTCTCCGGCACCGGGATACACGACAGTTCCGTTGGCACTCACCGTGGCTGCCGAGTCACCACTGCCGGGAAGGCTGAGACGGAGCACCTCGCCGTCGTGGGTGAGTTCCAGGGATCCGTCGGCGGTGGCGGGCGCGGTGATGTGCGTGGTGGACGTCTCAGTGGTCAGCTCCGCGCGGGCGGCACCACCGCCGAGCGGGGTCGGGCGCACCAGGTCGGCGGTCCCCGTGACGTGTTCGATCGTCTGGGCCGCCTGCGCGACACGGGCGGACCTCGCGTCGGCGTGGTCGGCCGCCGCGTGCGCCTCCGTGGCGGTCACCAGTACCGCGCCTGCCGTACAGGCCGCCACCAGGATGCGTGCCGTAGTGCGTCGGGATCGGACCGGTCGGACTTGGGTGCCGTGCATGTGATTCCTTGCTGAAGGCCCGCAGAGGGGGCGTCGGTTGATCGGTGCAACGGATCATCGCAACGGTGGGCCGGCTGCCGACATCCGTCGATGAGCGGGAGGCGAATCCGCCGTTCGGCGGGGTAGGGCGCCGAACGGAGGGGCCAGGGGGAACTGCGGCGGCAGGGCACCGGGGAGGGCGGACTGCGGATGGGGCGGGAGCCGGTTGCCGGAGGGCCGGTTGCCGAAGTCGCCGGACCCGCGGGACGGTTCGCGGGCACGCCGGGACGCCGCGTGTGGCAGGTGGCACACGGTCGCGGCGCAACGCCCCGCGGCGGACTTCCGTCGTACCGAGCGGCGGGCAGACCGCACGTAGGTGGGGAGCGAGAGTGATTCGAGTCGCGGTTGTGGACGACGAGCCGTTGGCCCGCGCCGGGCTGCGCGTGATCCTCGATTCCGCGGAGGATCTCACGGTGGTGGCCGACTGCCCCGGTGTGAACGCCGTCGAGACCGTGCGCAGGCGGAGCGTGGACGTCCTGCTGCTGGACATCCGTATGCCCGTCGTGGACGGGCCGGCCGTGCTGCGCGAGGTCGTGCGGCTGCCGAATCCCCCGGCGGTGGCGATGCTGACCACGTTCGACAGCGGCGACCACGTGGACCAGGCGTTGCGTCAGGGCGCGGCCGGATATCTGCTGAAGAACACCGCACCCGAGCAGCTGATCCATGCGGTGCGGGTCCTGGCCGCCGGTGGCAGGCTGCTGGCTCCCGAGGCGGCCGGACGGGTGATCGACGGTTACCTGGCCTCCGGCCGCGACGCTGAGGCCGAACGCCGCGTCCGGGTACTGAGCGAGCGTGAGCGCCAAGTGCTGGCCCTGGTCGGAGCCGGGCTCAGCAACCGTGCCATCGCGGGCAGACTGCACCTCGCGCACAGCACCGTCAAGGACCATGTCAGCTCGCTGCTGGCCAAGCTCGGCGGCCTCAACCGTGTACAGGCCGCGGTGGTCGCTGATCGGGCGGACCTGGCCGGTTCCCCGCGGGACGAGTGGTGAGCGGGGCCGCGGCGCGTGCCGCCTCCCACGCGCTTCCGGTCGTCGTGGCCCTCGTCGACGGGCTCATGGTCAACGGGCTGTCAGCCGGTCCCGGAACCTGGCTGGCCGTCGGCGCCGCCTGGGCGCTGCTGCTGCGTCGGCGAGCGCCCGAGCTCCCCCTGCTCATCGGGCTGCCGGGCCTGTATCTCGGTCACCTCGCCTTCGCTCCCCTTATCGCGTTGTACTGCGTCGCCCTGCGGCGCAGCCGCGTCCTCGTCGGTGCGGCAGGCGGGGCGGCGGTGGCCGCGGCGTGGTTTCTCCCCCACCCGCTGACAGGCGTGTCCTCTCTCGTGCTCGACCGGGCAACCATGCTGGTGGCCCTGGACTGCTGCGGGGTGGCCACGGCCGTCGTCGTGCTCGGCCGGTCGGCGCGGTCCCGGCAGGAGCGGCTGAGGGAGATGGCGGCGAGACGGGCCTGGGAGAACCGTCTCCTCACCGAACGGGTGCTGGCCGGCGAACGCAACCGGCTGGCTCGGGAGATGCACGACGTGGTCGCGCACAAGGTGGGTCTGATCAGCCTTCAGGCGGCAGCGCTGGAGGTCGGCCGGCTCGAGGACACGGACGTCCGGGCGGGCGCTCGGCTGATCCACGAGTTGTCGGCGCAGACCATCACCGAGCTGCGGCACATGGTGGGAGTGCTCAGGACCTCGGGTGGCGCGGAGGCGGAGGGTGTCCTCGGCCGCATCCATCCGTGCCTCGCGGACCTTCCCGAGCTGGTACGCGGCTGCGGGGTCCCCGCCGATCTCGAGGTGCCGGCCGTCGTCGTCAAGGTGCCCGAGGCTGTGGAACGGGCCGCCTACCGCACATGCCAGGAGGCCCTCACCAACATCCGCAAGCACGCCCCCGGCGCTCGTGCGCGCGTACGAGTACACCTCGTCGGCGGCCACCTGCGCGTGGAGGTGCACAATTCGCCTCCGCATCCGGCCGGACCAGCGTCGCGACTCCCCGGAGGAGGGCACGGTCTGGTGGGACTGCGGGAACGGGTTCTCCTCCTCAACGGGGAGTTCCACGCCGGTCCGGCACCCGGCGGCGGCTTCGTGGTGCGGGCGCTTCTGCCCGTGAGCGCGGCGCCGGTCGGCCACTCCCCCGGTCCGGTCGCGTGGGGTCGGTCAGGCCACCCACTGCTCGTACGCCATGTTGCCCACCAGGGCGAACACCACCGTCAGCAGCACGATGCGGACGAAGCCGCTGCCCTTCTTCAGGGCCGTGTGGGCGCCGAGGGTGCCGCCTGCCAGATTGAAGACGGCCATCAGGGCGGCCAGCTGCCACAGGACCGCGCCCTGCCAGGCGAACATCGCCAGGGCGCCCGCGTTGGTGCAGCAGTTGACGATCTTGGCGGTGGCGGAGGCCGTGACGAGGTCGAGGTGGAGCAGGGCGGTGAGGGCCAGGACGAGGAACGTGCCGGTGCCGGGGCCGATGAAGCCGTCGTAGAAGCCGATGCCCAGGCCGGCCAGGCCGATCGCCGCGAGGATCCGGCGCGCGGTCGCCGGGCCGGTGGCGGGGGCCGTGCCGAAGGCGGGGCGCAGGATCACGAAGGCGGCCACCCCGAGCAGCACCACCATGATCACCGGTTTGAGGACGTCCGTGCTCATACCGGCCGCGAAGAACGCCCCGGCGGAGGATCCGGCGAGGGCGGCGAGGCCGATGCGGACCGCCGTCCGCACGTCGACCGGCGCCTTGCGGGCGTACGTCACCGCCGCGCCCGTCGTGCCTACGATCGCGACCGCCTTGTTGGTGCCGAGCGCGTGCGCGGCCGGGGTCCCGGCCGGCAGTCCGAGCAGCAGCACCGGCAACAGCAGCAGCCCTCCACCGCCGACCACGGCGTCGATCCAGCCGGCGGCGAGCGCCGCGAGGCAGAGCAGGACGACCATGGTCAGGGAGATGTCGGGCATGGCCGCGACCCTATGAACCGGATAGTTGTGCCGTCCATCAAGATGAGCGTTTTCTGAGGTTGGCCTCCTCACAGCCCCGCCCCACCGAGCCCCGGGAACCCTCACATCCACCCCGCTCCCCCGCTGAGGGCAGCGTTCCTCGCGGGAAACAGAAGGGATGCTGCCGGGAAACACCCGCACCGCACGCTCGATGGCATGACCTCGAATGAGCGTGTGGTGGTGATCGGCTCCGGCCTCGCGGGCGTACGTCTCGCCCGGCGGCTCGGCGAGCTCGGCACGCCCGTGACGCTGATCGGCGAGGAGGAGCACCGGCCCTACAACCGGGTCCTGCTCGCCGAGGTGCTGGCCGGGCGTTACAGCCCCGAGGTGATCGCCCTGCCGGCGCCCGCGGAGCTGACCCGCGCCCGGGTCACCGGCATCGACCGCGCCGGCCGGACCGTCACCTGCGCGGACGGCTCGGTGATCGCATACGGCCGGCTGGTCCTCGCCACCGGCTCCAACCCGGTGCTGCCGCCGCTGCGCGGACTGTTCACCGCCGATCACGAGCTGCCCGAGGGCGTGCACGCCTTCCGCACCATGGACGACTGCCTGGGGCTGGCCAAGGCGGTACGGCCCGGCGTGCGGGTGGTCGTCATCGGCGGCGGCCTGCTCGGGGTCTCCGCGGCCCGCGCGCTCGCCGTGCGCGGCGCCCAGGTCGTCCTCGCCCAGCAGTCCGAGCGGCTGATGGAGCGCCAGCTCGACCCGGCCGCGTCCAAGCTGGTCAAGCGGCATCTGACCGACCTCGGCGTGGAGGTGCACACCGAGTGCCGGGTGCGGGACGTGCGCTGCGTCGCCGGCGCGGTCCGCTCGGTCGAGATGGCCGACGGCTACGCCCTCGACGCCGACATCGTGGTGCTGGCCTGCGGGGTGCGCCCGAGGGTGGCGCTCGCGAAGGCGGCCGGCCTCGACGTCGGCAAGGGCATCGTCGTCGACGACGAGCTGCGCACCTCCGACCCGTACATCCACGCCGTCGGCGACTGCGTCCAGCACGCCGGAACGGTGTACGGGCTGGCCACCCCGGCGCTCGAACAGGCCGACGCGCTCGCCGAGCTGCTCGCCGGGGACGCGGACTCCCGCTACACCGGCACCCGTTCGCTGACCCGGCTCACGCTCACCGGGCACGAGGGCCCCTTCGACCTCGCGGCGTTCGGCGAGACCGAGCCGCTGCCGGGCGACGACGTCGTCCAGCTCACCGACGCCACCCGGGGCACCTACCGCAAGGTCGTCGTCCGCGACGACCGCCTGGTCGGCGGGGTTCTCGTCGGCGAACTCGGCACCGTCGGCGCCCTCGCGCGCGCCTGGGAGGGAGCAGAGCCGCTCCCCTCCGGCGGCGGGCCCCTGCTCCACCTGCTCACCAACGATGGAGGCTCCTGAATGACCGCCAACCCGGGGGGCACCCCCACGATCGTGCTCGTCGGCCACGGCATGGTCGGCCAGCGCTTCCTCGAAGCGCTCGCCGAGCGCGGCCTGACCGCCACGCACCGCGTGGTCGTGCTGTGCGAGGAGCCGCGCCCCGCGTACGACCGCGTCCAGCTCACCTCGTACTTCTCGGGCCGCACGCCCGAGGACCTGTCCATGACGGACCTGGAGTTCATCAAGGACCACGGCATCGAGCTGCACGTCGGAGACCCGGCGCAGAGCATCGACCGCGCGGCGCGCAGGGTCACCGCCCGCTCCGGGCTGGTCGTCGACTACGACGTCCTCGTGCTGGCCACCGGCTCCTACCCGTTCGTGCCGCCGGTGCCGAACAAGGACGCCGAGGGCTGCTTCGTGTACCGCACCATCGAGGACCTGCTCGCGATCGAGGAGTACGCGAAGAAGGCGACCGTGGGCGCGGTGGTCGGCGGCGGTCTGCTGGGCCTGGAGGCGGCCGGCGCCCTCAAGGGCCTCGGACTGACCTCGCACATCGTGGAGTTCGCGCCGCGGCTGATGCCCGTGCAGGTCGACGAGGGCGGTGGTGCGGCGCTGCTGCGCACCATCGAGGAGATGGGCCTGTCCGTCCACACGGGCGTCGGCACGCAGGAGATCGTGGTCGGCGCGGACGGTGCCGTCACCGGCATGAAGCTGTCCGACGGCTCCGAACTCGCCACCGACATGGTGGTGTTCTCCGCCGGTGTCCGCCCCCGCGACCAGCTGGCCCGCGACTGCGGCCTCGCGGTCGGCGAGCGCGGCGGCATCACCGTCGACGAGCAGTGCCGCAGCGTCACCGACCCGCACGTCTTCGCGATCGGCGAGTGCGCCCTGGCGGCGGACGGCCGGGTCTACGGCCTGGTGGCCCCCGGCTACGAGCAGGCCGAGACGGCCGCCGCGACCATCGCCGAGGACGAGGCGGCCTTCACCGGCGCGGACCTGTCGACCAAGCTCAAGCTGCTCGGCGTGGACGTGGCGTCCTTCGGCGACGCGCACGGCACGACCGAGGACTGCCTGGACGTCGTCTACTCCGACTCCCGCGCGGGCCTGTACAAGAAGCTGGTCATCGGCCGCGACGGCACGCTGCTCGGCGGCATCCTGGTCGGCGACGCGGAGGCGTACGGCACGCTGCGCGCGCTGACCGGCTCGGTCCCGCCGATCGCGCCCGAGTCGCTGGTGCTGCCGGCCGGTGCCGGCTCGGGTGCCCAGCTCGGCCCGTCCGCGCTGCCCGACGACGCGGTGATCTGCTCCTGCCACAACGTCACCAAGGGCACCGTCCGCGGCGCGGTCACCGAGCACCGGTGCACCACCGTGCCCGAGGTGAAGAAGTGCACCAAGGCCGGTACCGGCTGCGGCAGTTGCGTGAAGGTGCTCGGCCAGCTGGTCAACGCCGAGCTGGAGGCGAGCGGCGTCGAGGTCGACAAGGGCCTGTGCGGCTGCTTCTCCCAGACCCGCGAGGAGCTGTACGAGATCGTCCTCGCCCTGCGCATCACCTCCTACCAGGACCTCCTCGACCGCTACGGCCGCGAGGGCGCCCGGGGCGGAGACGGCTGCGAGATCTGCAAGCCGGCCGTCGGCTCGATCATCGCCTCCCTCGCCCCCGCGATCGGCGCCAGCAACTACGTCCTGGACGGCGAGCAGGCGGCCCTGCAGGACACCAACGACCACTTCCTGGCCAACCTGCAGAAGAACGGCTCGTACTCGGTCGTGCCGCGCATCCCCGGCGGGGAGATCGCGCCCGAGAAGCTCATCGTGATCGGCGAGATCGCCCGCGACTTCGGCCTCTACACGAAGATCACCGGTGGTCAGCGGATCGACATGTTCGGCGCGCGGGTCGAGCAACTGCCGCTGATCTGGGCCCGGCTGGTCGACGCCGGCTTCGAGTCCGGCCACGCCTACGGCAAGTCGCTGCGCACGGTGAAGTCCTGTGTCGGGCAGACCTGGTGCCGCTACGGCGTCCAGGACTCCGTCCGCATGGCGATCGACCTGGAGCTGCGCTACCGGGGGCTCAGGTCGCCCCACAAGCTGAAGTCGGCGGTGTCCGGCTGCCAGCGCGAGTGCGCCGAGGCCCAGTCGAAGGACTTCGGCGTGATCGCCACCGCCAACGGCTGGAACCTCTACGTCGGCGGCAACGGCGGCGCCACTCCGCGCCACGCCGACCTGCTCGCGCAGGACCTCTCCGACGCCGAGCTGATCCGCCTGATCGACCGGTTCCTGATGTTCTACATCCGCACCGCCGACCGTCTCGAGCGCACCTCCACCTGGCTGGAGCGGATCCCCGGCGGCCTGGACCACGTGCGGGACGTCGTCGTGCACGACTCGCTCGGCATCTGCGACGAGCTGGAGGCCCTGATGGCCGCGCACGTCTCGCACTACCGCGACGAGTGGGCGGAGACCATCAACGACCCCGAGAAGCTCGCCCGGTTCGTGTCCTTCGTCAACGCCCCGGACACCCCCGACCCGGTGGTCGCCTTCGTCCCCGAGCGCGACCAGATCAAGCCCGACCTGCCGCTGCTGAACATCGGCCTGCGCCCCGCCGACGAGATCCTGGAAGGAAGCGCCCAGCGATGACCCTGGCACTCGAGACGACCGACCTGAAGGTCCAGCTCCGCCTGGCGGACGACTGGTTCACGGTCTGTGACCTCAGCACGCTGATCCCGGGCCGCGGGGTGGCGGCGCTGCTGCCCGACGGCCGCCAGGTCGCCGTCTTCAGCGACCGCGCCGGCCGCCTCTACGCCATCGACAACCGCGATCCGTTCACCGGCGCGGCGGTCCTCTCCCGCGGCCTCACCGGCAGCCACCAGGGCCGCCCCTTCGTCGCCTCGCCGCTGCTCAAGCAGCGCTTCGACCTGGAGACGGGGCAGTGCCTGGACGACGAGGGCGTACGCGTGACGGCGTACGAGGTGAAGGCGGTGTGATCACCGCGTAGGGCGGAGATCCCGAGGCGCAGGGCGCGCGCATCCGTGGACCGGGTGCGCGCGCCCTGTCATGCCCGTTTGCCCGCACCGCGCGCCCGGGGCCGTGTCCTGCGTAAGGTGGACGGGCGTCATTGTGTTTTCAACCATTCCGTTCCGTCTCGAGCCCCATCCACCCGACACGGAGGCGTGAACCATGACTCCCCAGCAGCCCCGGCCCACCCGGCGCGCCGTCCTCGGCGGTGCCACCGCGACCGCGCTCGCTCTGGTCGCCGGCACCGGCAGCGCGCAGGCCACCGGCCGCTCGTCCGCCTGGCCGACCGAGTTCCCGCTGCCCGACGGCTGGCTCCCCGAGGGCATCACCATCGGCAGCCGCCCGTACGCCTACATGGGCTCCCGCGCCGACGGCGCGATCTACCGCACCGACCTGCGCACCGGGAAGGGCCGTGTGCTCCACGACGGCGCCCCCGGTCTCGCGGCCATCGGCCTCAAGCTGGACGACCGCGACGGCCTGCTCCACGTCGCCGGCGGCGCGGGCGGCACGGCACGGCTCGTGGACGCCCGCACCGGCGACCTGGTCCGCACGTACGAGCTCACCGGGAGCACCGGCCACTTCGTCAACGACGTGGTGCTGCTCGGCGACCGCGCCTGGTTCACCGACTCGCGCGACGCCGTCCTGTACGGCGTCCCGCGCGGCCGGCGCGGGGAGGTCCGGGCGCTGCCGCTCGGCGGCGACTGGGAGCAGCTGCCCGACGTCAACAACGCCAACGGCATCGTGAGCACCCCCGACGGCCGCGGCGTGATCGTGGTCAAGAGCACGCCGGGCGAGCTGTACCGGGTGAGCCTGCGGACCGGGCACGCCACCAGGATCGCCCTGTCCGGCGTGGAGAACGTGGTCAACGGGGACGGTCTGGTCCGTGTCGGCCGCACCCTGTACGTGGTGCAGAACCGGCTGAACGTGGTCACCGTGTTCGAGCTGGACGCCGACGCGACGACCGCGACGCTGCGCCGCTCGATCACCGACCCGCGCTTCGACGTCCCCGCCACCGCCGCGCGTTTCGGCGACCGTCTCTACCTGGTCAACGCCCGCTTCACGAGTCCGCAGACGCCGGAGACGACGTTCACGGCGGTCGCGGTGCCGTTGCGGTGACGCACGGGGTGTCTCAGGAGGCGGCCTTCGGCAACGCGTAGCGCACGCCGGTCAGGTCCTCCGAGGCCGCCCACAGCCGTTCGGTCATCGTGTCGTCGAGGGTCCAGGGCGCCCGCCAGGACGGTGCGGGCGCCCCGCGCCACATCGCGAAGGACGGTCCGACGAACGCGTCCGGGCGGACGGCGGGCGCGGTCGCGGCGTACAGCAGCGGGAGGGCGCCCGCCTCGGCGGACTGGGCGACGATCCGGTTGCCGAGCCGCATCAGCCGCTCGGCGGCCCGGCGCCCTTCGGCGCGCGGGCCCGCCGTCTGGAGGTTGGTGGCCGCGTACCCGGGGTGGGCCGCGGCGGCGGTCAGCCCTGCCCCGTGCGCCGCCGCCCTGCGCGCCAGCTCGTGCGTGAACATCAGGTTGGCGGACTTGGAGCGGGCGTAGGCCACCCAACGCCGGTACCCGCGCCCGCTGTCGAGGTCCCGCAGATCGACGTTGGCCAGCGCGTGCATCATGCTGGACACGGTCACGACCCGGGCCTCGGGCGCCGCGAGCAGCGCGGGCAGCAGCAGCCCGGTGAGGGCGAAGTGCCCGAGGTGGTTGACCCCGAACTGGGTCTCGAACCCGTCCGCGGTCGTGCCGTGGGGCAGCGCCATCACGCCCGCGTTGTTGACGAGCAGATCGACCCGCCCGTACGGCAGGGCCCGCGCGAACTCCCGTACGGAGCCCAGGTCGCCGAGGTTCAGGGGGCGCACCTCGGCCTCCGCGTCCGGCACTTCGTCCCGCAGCCGGTTCAGCGCCGCCCGCCCTCTGGTCTCGCTGCGGCAGGCGAGCACCACCCGGGCACCGGCCCGGGCCAGTTCCGTCGCCGTCACCAGCCCGAGCCCGCTGTTGGCGCCGGTGACGACGGCGACGCGCCCGCTCTGATCGGGGATGTCGTGCACGGTCCAACCGGACATGGACGGATCACTCCCAGCGCTCGGTGAGGCTCTCACCCTACGAGCGGCGGGCGTCCGGCGTAATCGTCGGGCAGGGGCCGGGTGTCCAGGTAGAACCACTCGGCGCCGGGCGTGGGCGATGCGGCGGACAGGGCAGCGGCCTCGGCGCGCAGGTCGTCCGGGACCGCCACCCCGGCCGTCAGCCCGAGCCCGGCCGTGAACCCGCCCCCACCCGCCGGCCCACTCCCGGCGGTCGA
Source organism: Streptomyces sp. NPDC052012 (assembly GCF_040689265.1). NCBI lineage: Bacteria > Bacillati > Actinomycetota > Actinomycetes > Kitasatosporales > Streptomycetaceae > Streptomyces > Streptomyces sp. NPDC052012. The sequence goes on along the minus strand of NZ_JBFAXA010000001.1, from coordinate 211,391 downwards.
ACCGACCCCCGGACTCACCGCGTCCCAGGCCGTCAGGCCACTCCCGGACGTCGAACCGGTCCCCGGGCTCGCCGCGGTTCCGCCGGTCAGGCCGTTCCCGGCTCGCGGCGCGCGTGCTGCCGTACCGGTCTTGTCCGCCGCCGGTCCCGGCATCAGCAGCTCGACCCGCGTTCCCAGCCCTCGCTGCTGGGCGGTGAACTCCTCGACCTGGTTGCGGCAGGCGTGGTCGAGATGGGTCACGCCGGTCAGGTCGAGCCGGATGCGCGGCCTGCCCGACGCGGCGGCGGCCTCCAGCGCCTCGATGACCTGCGGCAACCGCAGGAAGGTGGCGTTCCCGGCCATGACGACCTGCGCCGTGTCCCCCTCGCTGTGCTGCCGGATCACCGTCTGCGACATGCGCAGCGCGGCCAGCAGGATGCCGGCGGCGAGTCCGATGAGCACGCCCTCCAGCAGCGCGGTCGCCACGATCACCAGCATGGTCAGGGTCATCACGGCGAACTCGCCCCGGTCCTGCCGCCACATCTTCGGGAACTCGCCCGGCGCGAGCAGCTTCCAGCCGCTGTGCACCAGGACACCGGCGAGCACGGAGATCGGGATGAGCGCCAGCACCTGGGGCAGCAGCAGGGCGAAGGCCAGCAGCCACAGGCCGTGCAGCGTGCGGGAGAGCCGGGTCTTCGCGCCCGCCTGCACGTTCGCGGAGCTGCGCGCGACCACCGCCGTCACCGGCAGCGCGCCGACGAGACCGGCCAGCGTGTTCCCCGCGCCCTGCGCGATCAGCTCGGTGTTGTAGCGGGTGCGCGGACCGCTGTGCATACGGTCGACGGCCGCCGCGGTGAACAGGCTCTCCGCGGAGGCGATCACCGTGAAGGTGACGACGGAGGTGAGCACGGCCGGTTCCGCGAGTGCCCCGAACTCCTCGGCCCCCGGCACCTGGACGGACGCCAGCAGATTGCCGACCTGGAGGGTCCGTACGTCCACCCCGGGCAGTGCGGCGACCACGCAGCCGAGTGCGACGGCGACCAGCGCGGCCGGGATCTTCCCGAGCGGCCCGGGGACCTTCTTCCACACGAAGCTGAGCACGATCGTGACGGCCCCGAGCAGGGTGGCGATCATCGCCTGCCGGTCGGTCAGGATGCGGGCCGTCAGATCCGGGACCCCGGCCATGTTCTCGATCGGCGTGCCCGGGGCCTTGGCGTCCGCCATCGGATAGAGCTGGCTGAACATCAGCGGCAGTCCGATGCCGGCGAGCATGCCCTGGACGACGGCGATGGAGATCGCCTGGAACATCCGGCCGAGCCGGATCAGACCGAGGACGATCTGCAGCAGACCGGCGAACAGCACGATCACCGCGAGCACGGCCACCCCGTGCTCCGCGACGGTCTCCGCGACCAGCGCGGCGAGCCCCGCGGCCGGACCGCTGACCTGCAACGTGCTGCCCCGCACCGCACCGACCACGAGCCCGCCGATCACCCCGGAGATGATCCCCAGTTCGGGCCGGACCCCTGAGGCGACGGCGACGCCGATGCACAGCGGCAGGGCGACGAGGAAGACGACGAGGGAGGCGGAGATCTCGGTGGCGAGCCCGGACGTGCCGGACGTGCCGGACGTGCCGGACGTGGCGGGCCCGGAGGACTTGGCGAGCCTGGAGGACCTGGCAGGCTCGGCGGTCTTGGCGGACTTCGCAGACTTGGCGGACTTGGCGGACCGGGTCCGTCCCCGTGCATGCGCCCCGCTCATACGGCGTGCACCCGGAAGTCACCGTCGTCGTCGAGTTCGTGCACGCTCCCGGTGTCGATCTCGTAGTACCAGCCGTGCAGCCGCAGCCGGCCCTCCCCGACCCGCTGCCGCACCACGGGGTAACTGCGCAGCGCCGCCAGCTGGTTGACGACATGTCCCTGCACCACGTCCCGCAGGGACGGATCGTCGGAGGCCGTCTCGAGCACCGGGGTCAGCTCGGGGCGGGCGATCCGCAGCCAGGCGTCCACACCGGGCAGCGCGGACAGGTCGTCGCCCGACTTCAGCGCGCCCATGGCTCCGCAGTGTGAGTGACCGCACACCACGATGTCCTGAACCCCGAGCACCTGGAGCGCGTACTCGATGGTGGCCGCCTCGCCGGAGGCCGCGGGCCGCCCGTAAGGCGGCACGATATTGCCCGCGTTCCGCAGCTCGAATATCTCGCCCGGACGCGCTCCGGTGATGAGTGCGGGAATGACACGGGAATCCGAACAGGTGATGAACAACACCTCCGGATATTGCCCGTCAGCCAGTTTCCGGTATGCGTCGCTCTCGAAATCGACCCGTCGCCTGAATGCCCGCGCACGGTCCAGCAGCGCCTTCAACTCTGCCTCCTGACAGGGGAGTTGGTGGTGTCCGACTCCTGCACCGTAAGGGACGCCGATACAGCGGAAGGTTAAGCGGCGGCCAGGATCCGGACAGAACTCGGTATTTCTTTCGGCGCGCCTGTAACGTGTCGACCGGAAAGCGGAAGTCTCGAATTGTTTCGCCGATGTTTCAGTTCCGGGAGAGACAGAACATATGGGCATACAGGTGCTGCTCGTCGAGGACGACGAGACGATCGCGGAACCACTCGTCGAGGGCCTCGCGCACTTCGGGCTGACGGTCGACCACGTCGCCACGGGCACGGCGGGGCTGGCCGGTCCGTACGGCGATGTCGTCCTGCTCGACCTGGGGCTGCCGGACATGGACGGCATCGACGTCTGCCGGGGCATCCGCCGGGTCTCCGACGTGCCGATCCTCATTCTGAGCGCCCGCGGCGAGGAGGCCGACCGGGTGCTCGGGCTGGAGCTGGGTGCCGACGACTATCTGGCGAAACCGTTCAGCGTACGGGAGTTGGTGGCACGGGTGCGTGCGGTGACCCGGCGGACGCAGCGCGCCCACGAGCCGGTCACCGCTCCCGAGCCACCGCCCTCCTACGAGCCGATCGCCGCACCCGAGCCGCCGCCCTCCTACGAGCCGGTCACCGCTCCCGAGCCACCGCCCTCGTACGAGCCCGCGAGCGAAGCCCCGCACGACTCCGTGCCGGACCCGGGCCCGCTCGTCGTGGACCGCCGCACCCGTCAGGTCTGGGTGGGCGAGACCGCCGTGCCCCTCACGCCGAAGGAGTTCGACCTGCTGGCGCTGCTCAGCGAGGACCCGGGCGCGGTCTACTCCCGGCAGCAGATCCTGGACCGCGTATGGGATCCGCACTTCGACGGGCCGACCAGGACACTGGACGTCCATGTGGCGGCGCTGCGCAGGAAGCTGGGGCACCCGGCGTGGATCCGCACCCTGCGCGGCGTCGGCTTCCGGCTGGCGGTGCACACCCGGCCGGAGTCCGGGCGGGGTGCCTCCCCGTGACCCGCCGCCTGCTGCTGAGCTACCTCAGCCTGGCCGCGCTGGTCCTGGTCTGCCTGGAGATCCCGCTCGGCTTCGTCTACTCGCGTGCGGAGCGGGAGCGGGTGGTGAACGCGGCGCGCACCGAGGCCGAGTCGGTCGCCGCGTACACGGCGCTGTCCCTGGCCACCGGCCGGGCCGCGCGGGATCTGCCCACCCGGGTGGCGCACTGCGCGCGGCGCATCGGCGGGAAGGTGGTGATCGTCGACGCCTCGGGAGCCCCGCTCGCCGCCTCGCATCCGCTGACCGCCCGCGCCTCCCGCGCCCTCGCCTCCCGGCCCGGCATCCAGGCCGCGCTGCACGGCACGGCGTCGGTGGACGTGCGCACCTCGACCATCGGCGGGGTGGAGTACCTGTCGGTCGCGGCGCCGGTCGGCGAGGGCGGGCGGCCTCAGGGCGCGGTGTGGCTGACGGTGCCCACCCGGACGGTGCACGAGCGGGTCCACCAGGTGTGGCTGCTGCTCGCCGTGGGCGGGCTCGGCGTTCTCACGGCGGTCGCCGTCGCGGGCTTCGCCTTCGCCCGCTGGGCGGCCCGGCCCATCCGCCAACTGGAGCGCGCCACCCATGCGTTGGGTGACGGCGGCCGGTTCGCGCCGGTGCCGGTCACCAAGGGACCGCCCGAGGTGCGCGGCCTGGCCGCCGCGTTCAACCACACGGCCGCCCGTTTCGCCCATCTGCTCGCCTCCCAGCGGGCGTTCGCCGGCGAGGCGTCGCACCAGCTGAAGACCCCGCTCGCGGCGCTGCGGCTGCGGCTGGAGAACCTGGAGCCGCACGTCTCGGCCCGCGCCCGCGGCAGCCTCGACGCCGCGCTGACCGAGACCGACCGGCTGGCGCGGATGGTGGAGGGCCTGCTGGCGATGGCCCGCCTGGAGGAGCGCGCGGCCACCCCGGCGCCGGTGGACATCGGCGAGATCTGCGCCGAACGCCACCGCTCCTGGGCGCCGATGTTCGCGCGACGGGACGTGTCCCTGGTGCTGTTCGCGGGCAGCGTGGGGCCGGTGTTCGCGGTGCCGGGCGCGGTCGAGCAGATCCTGGACAACCTGCTGTCGAACGCGCTGCGCGCCTCGCCCGCCGACAGCACGGTCACCATCGAACTGCGGCTGCACACCCCGGCCCGGCGCGCCCTGCGCGACAGCCGTCCCTGCCGGGTCGACCTGCACGTCACCGACGAGGGTCCCGGCATGACCGCGGAGCAGCGGGCCCGCGCCTTCGACCGGTTCTGGCGGGCGCCCGGCGCCCCCAAGGGCGGTACGGGCCTGGGCCTGGCCCTGGTCCAGCGGCTCGCCCACGCCAGCGGCGGCGAGGCGAGTCTGCACGCGGCGGCGACGGGCGGCCTGGACGCGGTGATCAGCCTCCCGTCGGCGGCCCCGCCGCAGGACGCCGACGCGCCGGCCGCACCGCACGCCCGCCCGTGCGAACGCCCCGCCCTCCCGGCGTGACCCGCGCGGCGGGCACCTCCCGCAGCAGCCGGCCACCCGCCCCGCGGTCGCCCGACACCCTCCCGTACACCCCCATGCATGGCATGTTCATTCCACGCCCCTAGGTTCCTCCCCGCACGGCCCCGCCGCCGACCGGTGGCGGGACGGTCACGGCCCCTTGGAGCGACAGTGGAACGTCGTACCTTCCTTCGTGCGACCGCCGTCGGCGGCACCTCCGCGGTTCTCGGCGGCACCCTCTGGCGCGGCGCCGCGCACGCCGCACCCGCCCAGCCCGGCGCGGGCCCGTACGGCGCGCTCGGGTCGCCCGACGCCAACGGCATCAGACTGCCCGCCGGTTTCACCAGCCGGGTGATCGCCCGTTCCGGCCAGCGGGTCACGGGCACGTCGTACACCTGGCACAACGCCCCCGACGGCGGCGCCTGTTACGCGGACGGGTCGGGCTGGATCTACGTCTCCAACTCGGAGATCAACCCGTCGGGCGGCGCAGGCGCGGTGAAGTTCTCGGCGACCGGCGCCATCACGGGCGCGTACCGGATCCTGTCCGGCACCCGGCAGAACTGCGCGGGCGGGAAGACCCCGTGGAACACCTGGCTGTCCTGCGAGGAGGTGGACCGCGGCTACGTCTACGAGACCGACCCGTGGGGTGTGAAGGCGGCCGTCCGCCGTGACGCGATGGGCCGGTTCAAGCACGAGGCGGCAGCCGCGGACCCGGTGCGCAGGGTGGTGTACATGACCGAGGACGTGACGGACGGCTGCTTCTACCGTTTCCGGCCGACGACCTGGGGCGATCTGTCGTCCGGCACGCTGGAGGTGCTGGTGGCCGGCAGCGGCACCAGCGGCCCGGTGAGCTGGGCCAGGGTCCCGGACCCGTCCGGCGCGACCGCCACCCGCGGCCAGGTCTCGGGCGCCAAGCGCTTCAACGGCGGCGAGGGCTGCTACTACGCCGACGACACCTGCTGGTTCACGACCAAGGGCGACAACCGCGTCTGGCAGTACAACGCAGCCGCCCAGACCATCGAACTCGCCTACGACGACTCCCTGGTGACCGGCGGCACCGCTCCCCTGACGGGCGTCGACAACGTCACCGGCTCCTCCTCCGGCGACCTCTTCGTGGCCGAGGACGGCGGAAACATGGAGATCTGCGTCATCACCCCCGACGACGTGGTCGCCCCCTTCCTCCGCATCGACGGCCAGTCGGGCTCGGAGATCACCGGCCCGGCGTTCTCCCCGGACGGCAGCCGCCTGTACTTCTCCAGCCAGCGCGGGACGAGCGGAAGTTCGTCGGGCGGAATCACGTACGAGGTGCGGGGCCCGTTCAGGGCGTAGCGGAAGGCGCCCCGGGGTCGTAGCGGAGAGCTACCCTCCAGTCACGTCACGTTCACATCACAGCTCCTCCATATCTCCACCACACTCCAGGCCCCCCAGTAGCTTCGTCCACCTCGAAACCGAGCACACGCACCACCCACTGGGGGGCTTCGTCCATGAACCCGATCCGCACGTCCGCCGCCGCGGTCCTGACCGCTCTCGCCCTGGCCGCGGTGCCGGCCACCGCCGTGGCCCACGACGGCGACCACCCGTTCACGAACTGCACCGAGGCCTACGAGAACGGCTACGCGAACATTCCCAAGGGCGACGAGCACTACGGCAAGCACCTGGACCGCGACGGCGACGGTGTCGGCTGCGACAAGCCGCCGGCGGGCTTCGAACCCCGCGACGACGAGGGCGACTCGACCGGCGGCGACACGGACACGGGCGCGGGGAACGACACCGGAGCCGGGAACGACTCCGGCACGGACCTCGCCGAGACGGGCGGCAACGACACCACGCCCTACATCGCGGCGGCCGGCGCGGTCGTCGTCCTCGCGGGCGGCGGGGTGCTCCTGGCCACGCGCAGGCGCCGCGACACCCGCTGACACCGCCCGAGCGGGGAGCCCGCCCCGCGGGCTCCCCGGCTCACAGGGACAACAGCAGCGATTCGGTCTTCCCCCGCCGCCGCCGCACATGCCCGCGCCGGCCCGCCAGAACGGCCATCAGCGTCCACGCCACCACACCGGCGACGAGCCCGCTCAGCCGCCCCGCCGGATCCACCTCGTCCGCCTGCTCCATGGGCACCACGCCCTCCGGGTCCCGCACGACGTCGAGCCGCTCCCCCACCTCCGGCGCCCACGCGTCCCCGTTGTACGTGAGCCGCTCCTCCAACTCCTCGCCCCCGTCCGTGGTCCGCAGCGTGAACCGGTGATTGTCCCCGCCCGTCTCGGCCACACTGTCCGCGACGATCACCACGCTCTCCCGCACGCCCCGCGCCTCCAACGCCGCCTCCGGCGCGTACTGCACGGCCCCGACGAGGATGAACAGCGCGGGCACGAGCGACAGAAAGGCGATCCACCCGGCCCGGTGAAGAAGCGCCAGCAGCACCGCGAACGCCACGCACAGCACGGTCCCCACCATGATGGGCACCGCCACCCAGCGCAGCGCCAGGTAGGACACCCCGGCGGTGACGGCGGCGGCTCCCCAGCCGAACAGCACCACCCCCACGGTCCTGCGCACCGACTGCCAGGGATCGACGGCGTACCCGCCCATGGCACTCAACGGCCTGATACTGCTCCTGCGTATGCCGAACGGCACGTCTGCTCCTCGCTCTCACGGTGACAGCCGCCCGCGGCGGCTCGCGTGAGATCATCCGACCATGAGCAGCGACCTGGAAGTGAGCGCTCTGGCGATCAACGTCACCATCCCGGAGGCGCTCCGCTGGACGGACACCCGACGCGGAGAGACCTTCACCCTGACCACCCTCACCATCCGGCTGCTGCCCGACGGCCACCTCGCCGCCAAGGCGTACGGCCGGCCCGTCGGCGGCGGCCGGGGCACCTACGTGTCGTTCCCTGTCCCCGACGACCCCGAACTGGCCGACCTGATCGCCGACGCCGCCCGGCAGGCCGGCACCCTGTGGGCCGCCCATCGCGGCCTCGGCTGAACCCCGTCCGGCCGGGGGCGGCTTCAGGGCATGCCCGTCTCGTACCGAGGGCGGCCCGTGGTGCGGTAGGTCTGGATCGTCAGGCCCTTCGGGGTGGACCGCAGGTCGCTCAGGGCGAGCCCCAGGTCCGGGCCCGTGGCGGGGAAGAGGCGGGTGCCCTGGCCGACGACCACGGGGTAGGTGAGCAGCACGAGTTCGTCGATCAGGCGATGGGCGAGCAGCCAGCGGATCAGGGTGCCACTGCCCCAGACCTGCAGTTCACCGCCCGGCTGGGCCCTCAGGTCGCCGATCGCGTCCGCGAGGTCGCCCGACAGGACGGTCGTGCCCGCCCATCGCGGGTCGGTGAGCGTGGTCGAGGCGACGTACTTGGGCCGGTTGTTCAGCGCCTCTCCGACCGGGTTCCCCGGGTCCATGCCCGCTCCCCAGGAGCCGGCGAAGATCTCGTAGGTCCGCCGGCCGAACAGGAAGGCGTCGGCGCTCTGGAAGGTCCGGCTGATGAACGCCGAGGCCTCCTCGTCGAGCAGCGGCGGAGCCCAGCCGAAGCGCTCGAATCCGCCGCGCGCCTCCTCGTCCGCCGCACCGGCCGCCTCGATCCGTCGATGCCCCTGCGTCACGCCGTCGACGGAGATGTTCGTGACGGTCTTCAGTCTCATCGCCGCGGTTCCCTTCCCTCACGGTGTCGTCATGGGCGACAACTCCCCCCGAGGTCGTCATGGGTACGACCGGACCGCGGCGCCGATCTCATCGGCCGCCCGCATGGTGAAATCCCCGCCGCTGTGGCAGCGTGATTCTCGCCACCCTTGATAGGGGTTGCGCTCAGATGAGCGGATCTTGGGCGGCTGCACTTCTGAAAGGTATGGCACTCAGTGCCATCCGATGATCGTTCATCGAGCGAAATCAGACGTACCAAAGGCCGCTCATATGAGCATTGGGAGCGCTCATCGAGGGTGCTTGCGTTCAAGAAGTGAAAACATCCGGCCGTGACCGCTTGCCAATCCTTGACTTTCGATCCACTGGCGGACGAGTGGTTACAGGCACATGACGCGCAAGTGGACGTACCCAGAGGCCTTTGATCTGGGTACATTCCTCGCCGTCAGGGCAGCCACCGCGTCCTCGAGGAGTCGAGACCCGTGTCGGAAAACAAAGATGTCCATGGAGCTCAGTCGGGCACGAGCGTTGAGGGCGTGAAGTTCGTTTATGACTTCACCGAGGGCAACAAGGACCTCAAGGACCTCCTCGGCGGCAAGGGCGCGAACCTCGCCGAGATGACCAACCTCGGTCTCCCCGTGCCTCCCGGCTTCACCATCACCACGGAGGCCTGCAAGGTCTACCTGGAGAGCGGCGAGGAGCCGGCCGCGCTGCGCGACGAGGTGAGTGCGCACCTCGTGGCCCTCGAGGAGAAGATGGGCAAGAAGCTCGGCCAGGCCGACAACCCCCTCCTCGTGTCGGTCCGCTCCGGAGCCAAGTTCTCCATGCCGGGCATGATGGACACCGTCCTCAACATCGGCCTGTCCGACAAGTCCGTGCAGGGCCTCGCCAAGCAGGCCGGCGACGACCGGTTCGCGTGGGACTCCTACCGCCGCCTCATCCAGATGTTCGGCAAGACCGTCCTCGGCGTCGACGGCGAGCTCTTCGAGGAGGCGCTGGAGGCGGCGAAGGCGGCCAAGAAGGTCACGGTCGACACCGAGCTGGAGGCCGCCGACCTCAAGAAGCTCGTCACCAAGTTCAAGAAGATCGTCAAGACCGAGGCCGGCCGGGACTTCCCGCAGGACCCGCGCGAGCAGATGGACCTCGCCATCAAGGCGGTCTTCGACTCCTGGAACGGCGACCGCGCCAAGCTCTACCGCCGCCAGGAGCGCATCCCGCACGACCTGGGCACCGCCGTCAACGTCTGCTCCATGGTCTTCGGCAACCTGGGCCCGGACTCCGGCACCGGTGTCGCCTTCACCCGCGATCCCGCCAGCGGCCACCAGGGCGTCTACGGCGACTACCTCCAGAACGCGCAGGGCGAGGACGTGGTCGCGGGCATCCGCAACACCGTGCCGCTCGCGGAGCTGGAGCAGATCGACAAGAAGTCGTACGACCAGCTCATGCAGATCATGGAGACCCTGGAGAACCACTACAAGGATCTCTGCGACATCGAGTTCACCATCGAGCGCGGCCAGCTGTGGATGCTGCAGACCCGCGTCGGCAAGCGCACGGCGGGCGCGGCCTTCCGCATCGCCACGCAGCTGGTGGACCAGGGTCTGATCGACGAGGCCGAGGCGCTCACCCGCGTCAACGGCGCCCAGCTCGCCCAGCTGATGTTCCCGCGCTTCGACGAGAGCGCGAAGGTCGAGCAGGTCGGACGCGGTATCGCGGCCTCCCCGGGTGCGGCGGTCGGCAAGGCGGTCTTCGACTCGTACACCGCCGTGAAGTGGTCCCGCTCGGGCGAGAAGGTCATCCTGATCCGCCGCGAGACCAACCCCGACGACCTCGACGGCATGATCGCGGCCGAGGGCATCCTGACCTCGCGCGGCGGCAAGACCTCCCACGCGGCCGTCGTCGCCCGCGGCATGGGCAAGACCTGTGTGTGCGGCGCGGAGGAGCTCGAGGTCGACACCAAGCGCCGCCGGATGACGGTGCCCGGCGGGCACGTCGTCGAGGAGGGCGACGTCATCTCCATCGACGGCTCCAGCGGCAAGGTGTACCTGGGCGAGGTCCCGGTCGTGCCGTCGCCGGTCGTGGAGTACTTCGAGGGCCGGATGCACCCGGGCGCCGACGACGCCGACGAGCTGGTCGAGGCCGTGCACCGGATGATGGCCTTCGCCGACCGCAAGCGCCGGCTGCGCGTGCGCGCCAACGCGGACAACGCCGAGGACGCGCTGCGGGCCCGCCGCTTCGGCGCCCAGGGCATCGGCCTGTGCCGCACCGAGCACATGTTCCTCGGCGACCGGCGCGAGCTGGTCGAGCGGCTGATCCTGGCCGACACCGAGAGTGAGCGCGAGGAGTCCCTGAAGGCGCTGCTCCCGCTGCAGAAGAAGGACTTCGTCGAGCTGTTCGAGGCGATGGACGGCCTGCCGGTCACCATCCGCCTGCTCGACCCGCCGCTGCACGAGTTCCTGCCGGACATCACCGAGCTGTCGGTCCGCGTGGCGCTCGCGGAGTCCCGTCAGGAGCCGCACGAGAACGACCTGCGTCTGCTCCAGGCGGTCCACCGCCTGCACGAGCAGAACCCGATGCTGGGTCTGCGCGGTGTCCGCCTCGGTCTGGTCATCCCCGGCCTGTTCACCATGCAGGTGCGGGCCATCGCGGAGGCCGCGGCCGAGCGCAAGAACGCCAAGGGCGACCCGCGTGCGGAGATCATGATTCCGCTGGTCGGCACGGTCCAGGAGCTGGAGATCGTCCGCGAGGAGGCCGACAAGGTCATCGCCGAGGTCGAGGCCGCCGCGGGCGTCAGCCTGAAGCTCGCCATCGGCACGATGATCGAGCTGCCGCGCGCCGCGCTGACCGCCGGTCAGATCGCGGAGGCGGCGGAGTTCTTCTCCTTCGGCACGAACGACCTGACGCAGACGGTGTGGGGCTTCAGCCGGGACGACGTGGAGGCGAGCTTCTTCACGGCGTACCTGGAGAAGGGCATCTTCGGCGTCTCCCCGTTCGAGACGATCGACAAGGACGGCGTGGGCTCCCTGGTGAAGCTCGCCGCCAAGGCCGGCCGGGAGACCCGCCCCGACCTGAAGCTCGGCGTCTGCGGCGAGCACGGCGGCGACCCGGAGTCCGTCCACTTCTTCCACGAGGTGGGCCTGGACTACGTCTCCTGCTCCCCGTTCCGCATCCCGGTGGCCCGCCTGGAGGCCGGCCGCGCTGCGGTGACGTCGGCGGGCAGCGACCACCGCTAGCCCCGACGGGGCGTTGATCCCCGGAGTCGTCGTCTGTCACCCGACCACCCTCACCGATCGGCGACGACTCCGGACCACGAAGGAGAGGGCGGGCACCCGTGCGGGGGTGCCCGCCCTCTCCTCGTCGCACGTCGGGATGCCGGCCTTCCCCCGGGTGATGAGTTTTCGCGCCCGCACCCGTCACACGTACGACGGGACACGACGAGGCGGAAGGACGACCTGATGAGTGCGGACACACGGCCGGAGGATCTGGGCGGGGGCGGGGCGGGCGGAAGCGGCCTGGGCGGAAGCGGCCTGGGCGGAAGCGGCCTGGGCGGAAGCGGCCTGGGCGGAAGCGGCCTGGGGGAGATCGACGAGCCGGCGTTCTCGGAGCTGGCGGAGCGGCACCGGCGGGAGCTGCACGTGCACTGCTACCGGATGCTCGGCTCGTTCGAGGACGCCGAGGACACCGTGCAGGAGACGTTCCTGCGTGCCTGGCGGCGGCGGGAGACGTTCGAGGGGCGGTCGACGTTCCGGGCCTGGCTGTACGGGATCGCCACCAACGCCTGCCTGGACCTGCTCGCCAAGCGCCGCCCTGAGCCCGCGACCGGCGACGAGGTGCTGTGGCTCCAGCCCTACCCGGACCGGCTGCTCGACGAGCTGCCCGCGGGCCACGCGGACGAGCCGGAGGCCCTGGCCGTCGCGCGGGAGACGATCGAGCTGGCGTACCTGGTCGCGCTCCAGCACCTCGCGCCGCGCCCCCGGGCCGTGCTGATCCTGCGGGACGTGCTCGGCTGGCCGGCGAAGGACGTCGCACAGTTCCTCGGGGACTCCGTCAACTCCGTGAACAGCGCGCTGCAGCGGGCCCGCGCCGGCCTGCGGGAGCGCCTGCCCGCCGAGCGGCAGGACTGGACCGACGGCGAGGAGGACGCCGGGACCCGCGAGCTGGTGCGCCGCTACACCGAGGCCAGCGTGGCCACGGACATCCCGGCGCTCGCCGCGATGCTGCGCGACGACGTCCGGTGCTCGATGCCGCCCACGCCGGGCCTGTACGTCGGCCGCGAGGCCGTGGTGAACGACTGGGTCGAGAGCGGCTTCGAGGGCATGAAGGGCCTGCGTGCCGTCCCCGCCTCCGTGAACCGGCAGCCCGCCGTCGCCTTCTACCTCCGGCACGAGCGGGAGAACGCGTACCTGCCGCTGACGATCGACGTCCTGCGCATCACCGGCGGGGCCATCGCCGAGATCACCACCTTCCACAGCGACCGGTTCCCGTGCCTCGGGCTGCCGGAGCGCCTGCCGGCGGACGACACGCCGTAGCCGGCCGTTTGCGAGCTGTTTGCCGAGACCACACCCGGCAGGCTGAACGCACCGGTCAGCGCGCCCGTACGGACTTACGGCGGACCCGGGCCCCCACGCCGGGTCCGCCGTCCTCACCGAGTCACGGGTACGGAAGGACCTCCGGGGTGCCTGTCTACACACGCCTGCGCCGGACGCCGACGCAAGAGACCGAAGAGGCAGAGGGGACCGAAGGCACCCGGGACACCCCGGAGGAGACCGAGGAGACCGGGCGCGTGTCGCGCTCGGGCCTCCGCACCCGTCTCACACGGTTCCGCACGTGCCTCACACAGTTCCGCAGGCGTCTCGCCGGGCTCCCCTCCGCCCGCTGGTCCCGCTGGTTCCTCCATCTCCTCGCCGCGGTCCTCCTCCTCGGCGCCCTCCTCCTCCCGAACTCCCTCGCCGCCCTGCGCCCCAACCGGTTCACCCGGATCCCCGCCGAGGCGATCATCGGGGTCGTCCTGGTCCTCGCCCTGCCCCGCCGCCCGAGGACCGTCGTCGCCGCCCTCTACGGCGCGGGCCTCGGCGTGCTGACCGTGCTGAACCTGCTCGACATGGGGTTCAGGGAGTATCTGGGCCGGGGCTTCAACCTCGTCCTCGACTGGGGGCTCCTCGACGACGCCCAGGCCTACGTCGCCGACTCGATGGGCGGCACGGCGGCGACCGCCGCGGCCGTCGGTGCGGTCGTCCTCGTCGTCCTGCTGGTGGTCCTCATGGCCCTCGCCGCCGTCCGGCTGGGTCATCTGCTCGCCCGGCACCGCTCCCGGGCCACCCGCGGCGCGCTGCTCGCGTCGACTGTCTGGATCACCTGCGCCGCCCTCGGTCTGCAGGTCTCCGGTGTGCCCGTCGCCTCGGAGCGGGCGGCCGGCGCCCTGAAGGTGCAGACCCGGCGTGTGGTGGACACGCTGCGCGACGAAGCGGCGTTCGCGAAGGAGGCGCGTGCCGACACCTTCGGCGCCACGCCCCCCGCGCAACTCGTGCCGGACCTGCGCGGCAAGGACGTCCTGTTCACGTTCATCGAGAGCTACGGCCGCAGTGCCGTCGAGGACCCGGCCATCGCCCCCGGCGTCACCCGCACTCTGGACACCGCCACCGAGGCCCTCGCGAAGGCCGGATTCCGGGCCGGCAGCGGCTGGCTGACCTCGGCGACCTACGGCGGCAGCAGCTGGCTCGGGCACTCCACGACCCTGTCCGGCCTGTGGATCGACAACCAGCAGCGCTACCGCACCGTCACCTCCGGCGACCACCTCACCCTCACCAAGGCGTTCCAGAGGACCGGCGCCTGGGACACCCTCGGCGTCATGCCCGGTGTGCAGAAGGGCTGGCCGGAGGCCGAGTGGTACGGCCTCGACAAGGTCTACGACGCCTTCGAACTCGGCTACCGGGGCCCGAAGTTCAGCTGGTCGACCATGCCGGACCAGTACGCGCTGGAGGCCTTCCAGCGTCTGGAGCACGGCAGGAAGCGCGACAAGCCGCTCATGGCGGAGATCATCCTCACCAGCAGCCACCAGCCCTGGGCGCCGATCCCGAAGCTCGTCGACTGGGAGGACCTCGGCGACGGCTCCGTCTTCGACGCCGTCCAGCGCGCCGGCAGGAAGCCCGCCGACGTCATCGCCGACACCGCCGAGTCCCGGCAGGAGTACGGCAGGTCCATCAGCTACTCCGTCACCAGCCTCACCCAGTGGCTGGAGCGCTACGGCACCGACGACACCGTTCTCGTCTTCCTCGGCGACCACCAGCCCATCGCCCGGGTCAGCGGCGCGAACGCCAGCCGTGACGTCCCCGTGTCGATCGTCGCCAGGGACCCGAAGGTGCTGGAGAAGATCGGCGACTGGAACTGGACGGAAGGGCTCAGGCCCGCGAAGAACGCGCCCGTGTGGAGGATGAGCGACTTCCGCGACCGCTTCCTGACCGCCTACGGCTCCACCCCGCACCCGACCGAGGGCTGATCAGCCACCGGTCAGCCGCCGGAGGTGTCCAGTTCCGCGTCCTCGCCGACGCCCGCGCAGTCGTAGGGGTCCTTCAGCCAGCCGTCGGGCAGGACGACCCGGTTGTTGCCGGACGTACGACCGCGGGGGCCGTCGGCGCCGGCCGGCCAGGGCTGGTCGAGGTCCAGCTCGTTGAGCCCGGCCCGCAGTTCCTCCAGCGAGGACGTGACGGCGAGCCGCTTGCGCATCTCGGAGCCGACCGCGAAGCCCTTGAGGTACCAGGCGACATGCTTGCGGAAGTCGATCACGCCGCGGGACTCGTCGCCGATCCACTCGCCGAGCAGGGTGGCGTGCCGGACCATGACGTCGGCGACCTCGCGCAGGGTGGGCCGCGCGATGGCGTCCGTGCGCCCCTCGAAGGCGGCCACCAGATCCGCGAACAGCCACGGCCGCCCCAGGCAGCCCCGGCCCACGACCACGCCGTCGCAGCCGGTCTCGCGCACCATCCGCAGCGCGTCCTCGGCCGACCAGATGTCGCCGTTGCCGAGCACCGGGATCTCCGGCACGTGCTCCTTCAGCCGGGCGATGGCGTCCCAGTCGGCGGTGCCGCCGTAGTGCTGGGCGGCGGTGCGGCCGTGCAGCGCGATGGCGGTGACACCCTCCTCGACGGCGATGCGTCCGGCGTCGAGGTAGGTGATGTGGTCGTCGTCGATGCCCTTGCGCATCTTCATCGTCACCGGCAGGTCCCCGGCTCCGCTGACCGCCTCGCGCAGGATGGCGCGCAGCAGGTTCCGCTTGTACGGGAGGGCCGAGCCGCCGCCCTTGCGGGTCACCTTGGGCACGGGGCAGCCGAAGTTGAGGTCGATGTGGTCGGCGAGGCCCTCCTCCGCGATCATGCGGACGGCCTTGCCGACGGTCGCCGGGTCGACGCCGTACAGCTGGATGGAGCGCGGCTTCTCGCTCGCGTCGAACTGGATCAGCTGCATGGTCTTGTCGTTGCGCTCGACCAGCGCCCGGGTGGTGATCATCTCGCTGACGAACAGCCCCTTGCCGCCGCTGAACTCCCTGCACAGGGTGCGGAAGGGCGCGTTGGTGATCCCGGCCATGGGGGCCAGGACGACGGGCGGCTGGACGGTGTGCGGACCGATCTGCAGGGGCGTGGACATTCCTCCATTGTGCCGTGTCAGCGACCGGGCTCCGTGCCGTGCAATGACTCGGTAAAATTCATTAGTTAGCCGCACTATCGATATCGTCGTACAGTGGACGCCATGCCCGAGCTCAGCCCCCGCCGACGCCTGCTGGTGCTCGCGATCTGCTGCATGAGCCTGCTGATCGTGACCCTGGACAACACCGTCCTGAACGTCGCCCTCCCCGCCATGCAGCGCGACCTGCACGCGAGCACCTCGGGACTGCAGTGGGCCATCGACGCCTACACCCTCGTCCTCGCGGCCCTGCTGATGCTCGCGGGCTCCACCGCCGACCGGATCGGCCGCAAGCGGGTCTTCATGGCGGGCCTGGTGGTCTTCACCCTCGGCTCCCTGCTGTGCTCCCTCGCCCCGAACCTCGAAGCGCTGGTCGCCTTCCGGATGGTGCAGGCGGTGGGCGGCTCGATGCTGAACCCGGTCGCGATGTCGATCATCACCAACACCTTCACCGACCCGCGCGAACGCGCCCGCGCGATCGGCGTGTGGGGCGCGGTCGTCGGCATCTCCATGGCAGCCGGTCCGCTGGTCGGCGGGCTGCTCGTGGACTCGGTCGGCTGGCGCTCGATCTTCTGGGTCAACCTGCCGGTGGGCCTCGCCGCCCTCCTGCTCACCCTGCGCTTCGTGCCCGAGTCCCGCGCGGGCACGGCCCGCCGCCCCGATCCGGTCGGCCAGCTCCTGGTCATCGTGCTGTTCGGCTCCCTGACCTACGCGATCATCGAGGCCCCGCACGCGAGCCTCCCCGCGATCGCCCCCTTCGCCGTCCTCGCCCTCGCCGCGCTGACCGCCCTCCTCTTCCACGCACCCCGCCGCCGCGAACCCCTCATCGACCTGCGCTTCTTCCGATCGGCACCGTTCAGCGGGGCCACGGTGATCGCGGTGAGCGCCTTCGCCGCGCTCGGCGGGTTCCTCTTCCTGTCCACCCTGTATCTGCAGAACGTCCGCGGTCTGACCGCCCTGGACGCCGGCCTGTGGATGCTGCCCATGGCCGTCCCGACATTCCTGTGCGCGCCGCTCGCCGGCCGCCTGGTCGGCAGCCGGGGCCCGCGGCTGCCGCTGCTGATAGCGGGCGGCGCGATGACGGCGAGCGGTCTGCTCTTCGCCCTCTTCGAGGCCGAGACGTCGAACGTCACCCTCTTCCTCGGGTACGTCCTGTTCGGCGTCGGCTTCGGCTTCGTCAACGCCCCCATCACCAACACCGCCGTCTCCGGCATGCCCCGCGCCCAGGCGGGCGTGGCCTCGGCCGTGGCCTCCACCAGCCGCCAGCTGGGCCAGACCCTCGGCGTCGCGGTGATCGGCGCGGTGCTGGCGGCCGGGGTGGGCTCGTCGCCGTACGCGGACGCCTTCGTCCCGGCCGCCCGGCCCGCCTGGTGGATCCTCGCCGCCTGCGGTCTGGCGGTCCTGGTGCTGGGCGCGCTGACCTCGGGCCGCTGGGCCCGCCGCACGGCGGAACGCACGGCCGAGCGCCTGGAGTCGAAGGAGATCCGCGAGGCGGCGAGCCTCGGCTCCTAGAGCAAGGCCGTTGCTCCAGCCGTCCTGTTGTTCCGGGACCCGGTGTTCCAGGGCCTGTTGTACGAACGTTGAATTCCCGGCCGTGCGCCCCCTGTTGATGTTGCTCTTGCTGCACACTCCTTGTCGTCCCGGAACCGGGGCAGAAGGACGGCGACACCCGCACACGGACGGCCGGAGGCGTGATGCCGCAGATCGACACGAGCAAGGTCAGCCGCTGGGACCAGCACGGCCGCGAGCACGTGGTGCGTGTCCAGCGCACCGGCGTGCAGCGCACGATCAGATGCGATACGTGCGGCTGGCGCCGAGGGGCGCAGTTCCTGCCCTGGCTGAAGGCGGAGGAACACCTGGCCGAAGCCCACCAGGCGACAGTGGACCCGACGGCGGCATGAACCGTCCGAACGGCCGCACCTGCGCGCTCAGGCGCGCAGCCCTCGCAGCACCAGCTCCACGACCGCCGCGAAGTCGGCGTCCGCGCCGGGCTTCTTCCACTCGGGCGCGTAGACGGGGTCGTGGAACCGGCCCGTGGTGTGGAAGACGGCCCGGGCGGTGGCCGCCGCGTCCGTGCTGCTGAAGACGCCCGCTTCGACGCCCGCCGCCACGATGCGGGCCAACTGGCCCGTCAGATCGTCGACATGCTCGGCGACCGCCGCGCCCTGCTCACCGGCCAGGACCAGGTAAGTGGCGAACAGCTCCGGATCGTCGACCGCCTTGCGGCGCTTGGCCGCGAAGAGCTCGGCGAGCCAGTCCCGGAGCCGGGACTCCGCGTCCCGTGTGTCGTCGGCCGCGATCCCGGCCAGCGCGTCGGAGGTGCGGTCCAGCCAGCGCTTGGTCACCGCCTCCCGCAGCGCGGCCTTCGTACGGAAGTGGCGGTAGACGCTGCCGTGGCTCACCCCGAGCGCGCGGGCCACGTCCACCACGGTGGCCTTCGCCGGGCCGTGGCGGCGCAGCACCTCCTCGGTCGCCTCGAGGATGCGCTCGGCGGTCAGGGTCTCGGTCGGTGCCATGCCTCGACCGTACCCGGAGCGGGGATCACTCCCTGGTGCCGAGGTGTGCCATCTGCGGTGCCGGGTAGCGGTCACCGGCCGCGGAGCCCGCCGGCACGGCCTGCTCGATCGCCGCGAGGTCGTCCTGCTCCAGCGTGACGTCCAGCGCGCCGAGGGACTCCGCGAGCCGCTCGCGGGTACGGGCGCCGACCAGCGGCACGATGTCCTCGCCGCGGGAGAGCACCCAGGCGATGGCGATCTGGGCGACCGAGACGCCCTTGCTCTCGGCGACCTTGCGCAGCGCCTCGACGAGGGCGAGGTTGTGCCGGAGATTGTCGCCCTGGAAGCGGGGCGAGTGGGCGCGGAAGTCGTTCGCGGCGAGCTTGCGGTCCCCGGTGAAGTGGCCGGAGATCAGCCCGCGGGAGAGCACTCCGTACGCGGTGATGCCGATGCCCAGTTCACGGGTGGCCGGCAGGATCTCGTCCTCGATGGCGCGCGAGATCAGCGAGTACTCGATCTGCAGATCGGTGATGGGCGCGGTCGCGGCGGCGCGGCGGATCGTGTCGGCACCGACCTCGCTCAGGCCGATGTGCCGGACGTATCCCTGCTCGACGAGCTCCGCGATGGCGCCGACGGTGTCCTCGATCGGCACGTCCGGGTCGGCGCGGGCGATGCGGTAGACGTCGATGTGGTCGACGCCGAGGCGCTGGAGCGAGTACGCGGCGAAGTTCTTCACGGCGGCGGGGCGGCCGTCGTAGCCGGCCCAGGAGCCGTCCGGGCCGCGCAGCGCACCGAACTTGACGCTCAGCAGGGCCTGTTCGCGCCGGGCGGCGGGAGCGGCGCGCAGCGCCTCGCCGATCAGCATCTCGTTGTGGCCCATGGCGTAGAAGTCGCCGGTGTCGAGCAGGGTGACACCCGCTTCCAGGGCGGCGTGGATGGTGGCGATCGATTCGGCCCGGTCCGCGTCGCCGTAGAGCGCGGACATGCCCATGCAGCCGAGGCCGAGGGCGGAGACGCGGGGGCCGGTGCTTCCGAGGGGTCGGGTGTTCATCGTCATGCCTCAAGATTGGCATGACAGCTGACAGATTTCAATATCTGTCATTCATTAATCCGTCAGCGCCGCGACGACGGGGGGCGCGGCCCAGACCTCTTGACGAAAGGTCTGGACCAGAGGACTGTCATGCCTACGACATAAAGGAGGCCCCCACATGCTCCGCCGCAGACTCCGACTGGTCACCGCCGCCCTCGCCGCGGCCGTCCTCGCCCCACTGACCCCCACCGCGACGGCCGCGCCCGCCGCCGCCACCTGCCCGGTGAAGTCCAAGCCGACCGGCAAGGTCCTCCAGGGCTACTGGGAGAACTGGGACGGCGCCGCGAACGGCGTCCACCCGCCCTTCGGCTGGACCCCGATCACCGACTCCCGCATCCCCGCCCACGGCTACAACGTGATCAACGCGGCCTTCCCGGTCATCCGCTCGGACGGAACGGCCCTGTGGGAGGACGGCATGGACACCGACGTGAAGGTCGCGACGCCCGCGGAGATGTGCGCGGCGAAGGCGTCCGGCCAGACGATCCTGCTCTCCATCGGCGGCGCGACGGCGGGCATCGACCTCAGCTCACAGGCGGTGGCGGACCGCTTCGTCGAGACGATCGTCCCGATCCTGAAGACCTACAACTTCGACGGCATCGACATCGACATCGAGACCGGCCTGGTCGGCAGCGGCAACATCAACCAACTCTCGCCCTCCCAGGCGAACCTGATCCGCATCATCGACGGCGTCCTGGCCCGCATGCCGTCGAACTTCGGTCTGACCATGGCCCCGGAGACCGCCTACGTCACCGGCGGCAGTGTGGTCTACGGCTCGATCTGGGGCGCGTACCTGCCGATCATCAAGAAGTACGCGGACAACGGCCGCCTGTGGTGGCTGAACATGCAGTACTACAACGGCAGCATGTACGGCTGCTCCGGCGACTCCTACTCCGCCGGCACCGTCGACGGCTTCGTGGCCCAGACCGACTGCCTGAACAAGGGCCTCGTCGTCCAGGGCACGACGATCAAGGTCCCCTACGGCAAACAGGTCCCCGGCCTCCCCGCCCAGCCCGGCGCGGGCGGCGGCCACATGTCCCCGGCCCTGGTCTCCCAGGCCTGGAACCGCTACAACGGCGCCCTCAAGGGCCTGATGACCTGGTCGATCAACTGGGACGGCTCGAAGAACTGGACTTTCGGCGACAACGTCAAGTCACTCCAGGGCCGTTGAGCGCTACCGGGGCGTGAACGCGAGCTTCGCCCCCAGCGCCACGAACGACCCGGCGAAGCTCCGCCGCAGCCAGGTCATCACCCGGGGCCGGGAGACGACCTGGCTGCGCACGGAGGCGGCGAGGACGCCGTACCCCGCGAACACGACGAAGGTCACCGCCATGAACACACCGCTCAGCACGAGCATGCGTGCCAGGGCGTTCGGCTCCCCGCGGTCCACGAACTGCGGCAGAAAGGCGAAGAAGAACAGGGTCAGCTTCGGATTGAGGATGTTGATGAGCACGCCCCGCGCGATCACCCGCGCGGCCGGGACGTGTGCGGCGCTCTCATCCCGGTCCACCGCGATGGCCTCCCGGTCCCGCAGCGTGGCCCACGCCATGTACAGCAGATAGGCCACCCCCGCGTACTTGAGGATCTGGAACGCCGTGGCACTCGCGTGCAGCAGCGCGGCGACCCCGGTGACGGTGGCCAGCATGTGCGGCACGATCCCGAGCGCGCAGCCGAGCGCGGCGACGACACCGGCCCGCCGCCCGCGCGACAGCGCCGCGGCGAGGGTGTAGACGACACCGGTCCCGGGAGTAGCGACGACGACAAGGGTGGTCAGCAGAAACGCGATACTCATACCCCCGACCCTGCCGCCCCACCACCCCCGCCCACAGGACCACTCACCCCCCGGCATCGGGGACCAATCCCCGAACGGGCACCAACGAGAACGCCCACCCCTCAACCGACCGAGTCGGGTGGTGGGTGGGCGAGGTCGGAGGTCCAGGGGGCGGAGCCCCCTGGTACGGCACCGTCAGACGGACGTCAGCAGCCCAGCAGACGCGACGCCAGGTACCCCTCGATCTGGTCCAGCGACACACGCTCCTGCTTCATCGAGTCGCGCTCACGCACGGTCACCGCGTTGTCGTCCAGCGTGTCGAAGTCCACGGTCACACAGAACGGCGTACCGATCTCGTCCTGCCGCCGGTAACGCCGCCCGATCGCACCGGCGTCGTCGAACTCGATGTTCCAGTGCTGCCGCAGCGCCTGCGCGAGCCCCTTCGCCTTCGGCGACAGCTCCGGGTTGCGCGACAGCGGCAGAACGGCCACCTTCACCGGCGCGAGCCGGTGGTCGAGCCGCAGCACCGTCCGCTTCTCCATCTTGCCCTTGGCGTTCGGCGCCTCGTCCTCGACGTACGCGTCGAGCAGGAACGCGAGCATCGCCCGGCCCACACCGGCCGCCGGCTCGATGACGTACGGCGTCCAGCGCTCCCCGGCCTCCTGGTCGAAGTAGGAGAGGTCCTGGCCGGAGGCCTTGGAGTGGGCGCCCAGGTCGTAGTCGGTGCGGTTGGCGACACCCTCCAGCTCGCCCCACTCGTTGCCGCCGAAGTTGAAGCGGTACTCGATGTCGGCGGTGCGCTTGGAGTAGTGGGAGAGCTTCTCCTTCGGGTGCTCGTACCAGCGCATGTTCTCCTCACGGAGACCCAGGCCGGTGTACCAGTTCCAGCGCTGCTCCATCCAGTACTCGTGCCACTTCTCGTCCTCGCCCGGCTTGACGAAGAACTCCATCTCCATCTGCTCGAACTCGCGGGTCCGGAAGATGAAGTTGCCCGGCGTGATCTCGTTGCGGAACGACTTGCCCATCTGGGCGATGCCGAACGGCGGCTTGCGGCGCGAAGTGGTCTGCACCTGGGCGAAGTTGGTGAAGATGCCCTGTGCGGTCTCGGGGCGCAGGTAGGCGATGGAGCCGCTGTCCTGCGTCGGGCCGAGATGCGTGGACAGCAGACCCGAGAACTGCTTGGGCTCGGTGAACTGGCCCTTGTTGCCGCAGTTCGGGCAGTTGACGTCCGCGAGGCCGTTCTCCGGGACACGGCCGTGCTTGGCCTCGTAGGCCTCCTCCAGGTGGTCCGCGCGGAACCGCTTGTGACAGGAGGTGCACTCGGTGAGCGGGTCCGTGAAGGTGGCGACGTGGCCCGAGGCCACCCACACCTCGGGGGCCAGGATCACGGACGAGTCGATACCGACGACGTCCTCGCGCGACGTCACCATGTAGCGCCACCACTGGCGCTTGAGGTTCTCCTTGAGCTCGACACCCAGGGGCCCGTAGTCCCAGGCGGCCCGCTGACCGCCGTAGATCTCACTGCAGGGGAATACGAAGCCACGGCGCTTGCTCAGGCTGACGATGGTGTCGATCTTGTCGGCGGCCACGGTGCTCTCTTCATTACGACGACGGGCGACGAAGCGAGATGCTTCCAGCGAATGCTTCAGGTTACCGGCGCGGCCTGCCCCTCGACCAAATCGGGACCCCGTTGAGTGCCCCCTGCAACTGCTCCCACCTGCTTTGTTGACAACGGTTTCCATCTTATTTGAAAATGAGTGTCATGAACGTACGACGACGCCTCATACCCGCGGCCGCTCTCACCGCGGTCACCGCTCTCGGCCTCGGCACCCTGACCGGCTGCGCCGGCGACAGTGCCGCCGCGGGCGACACCGAGAAGTTCGACGTCGTCGCCTCCTTCTACCCGATGGCGTTCCTCGCCGAGCAGATCGGCGGCGACCACGTGAACGTCACCAGCCTGACCCAGCCCGGTCAGGAGCCGCACGACCTGGAGATCAGCGCCAAGCAGACCGCGCAGCTCGAGGAGTCCGACGCGGCGCTCTACCTCAAGGGCCTGCAGCCCTCCGTCGACGAGGCCATCGGCCAGTCCGGAGTGAAGACGAAGATCGACGCAGCGACCCTCACCTCCCTCGAGGAGCACGGCACGGAGGTCGGCGGCCACGCCGAGGAACACGCCGACGAGCACGCCGAGGAACACGCCGACGAGCACGAAGGCCATGACCACGGGCACGAGGGCGAGGGCGGCAAGGACCCCCACATCTGGCTCGACCCGGTGAAGTACGCCGAGGTCGCCGAAGGTGTCGGCGCGGCGTTCCAGAAGGCCGACCCGGATCACGCGGCCGACTACAAGAAGAACACCCAGGCCCTGGTCAAGAAGCTGACCGCCCTCGACGGCACGTTCCGCACCGGGCTGGAGAACCGCAAGTCCGACGTCTTCATCACCACCCACGCCGCCTTCGGCTACCTCGCCGAGCGCTACGGCCTGATCGAGGAGTCCATCACCGGTCTCGACCCCGAGTCCGAGCCCAGCGGGGCCCGGGTCAAGGAGCTGTCGAAGGTGGCCGGGGAGGACGGCGTGAACACCGTCTTCTACGAGACGCTCGTCAGCGACAAGACCGCGAAGACCCTCGCGGCCGACGCCGGCCTGAAGACCGACGTCCTCGACCCCATCGAGGGCATCACGGAGAAGTCCCGCGGCGACGACTACTTCCAGGTGATGGAAGCCAACCTCAAGGCTCTCCAGTCGGCCCTGGGAGCCAAGTGAACGACCCGAAGGAGGACGGCATGACCGAGCCCGTCATCACCCTGCGCGGCGTCCGCGCGGAGCTGGGCTCGCGCCCCGTCCTGCGCGGCATCGACCTCACCGTGCGCCACGGTGAGGTCGTCGCCCTGCTCGGCGCCAACGGCTCCGGCAAGTCGACGGCCGTCCGCAGCATCATCGGCCAGGTGCCGGTCAGCGCCGGCGAGATCGAGCTGTTCGGCACCCCGCGGCGCCGCTTCCGCGACTGGGCGCGCGTGGGCTACGTCCCGCAGCGCACCACGGCCGCCGGCGGCGTCCCGGCCACGGTGACCGAGGTCGTCTCCTCGGGCCGCCTCGCCCGCACCCGCTTCGGCGTCTTCCGCAAGGCCGACCGCGAGGCCGTGACGCACGCCCTGGAGCTCGTCGGCATGGCGAACCGGGCCAAGGACCCGGTCGACGCCCTCTCCGGCGGCCAGCACCAGCGCGTCCTGATCGCCCGCGCGCTCGCCGCCGGACCCGAACTGCTGATCATGGACGAGCCGATGGCCGGCGTGGACCTCGCCAGTCAGGAGGTCCTCGCCGAGACGCTGCGGAACCAGGTCGCCGAGGGCGCCACCGTCCTGCTCGTCCTGCACGAACTGGGCCCGCTGGAGCCGCTGATCGACCGGGCGGTCGTCCTGCGCGACGGCTGCGTGGTGCACGACGGCCCGCCGCCGAAGGCCGTCGGCCAGCACGCGCTGCCCGGCCACGACCACGTCCACCCGCACGCACCGGCGGGCGCCGAACCGATCCGTACGGGACTGCTGAGCTGATGGAAATCCTGAACTACGCCTTCATGCAGCGGGCGCTGCTGGCGGCCGTCCTGGTCGGCATCACGGCCCCCGCGGTCGGCATCTACCTCGTCCAGCGCCGCCAGGCCCTCATGGGCGACGGCATCGGCCACGTGGCGATGACCGGCGTGGGCCTCGGCTTCCTGCTGTCCTGGTCGCCGGTATGGGTGGCCACGCTGGTCTCGGTGCTCGGCGCGGTCCTGATGGAACTCATCCGCTGGTACGGCCGCACGCGCGGCGACATCGCCCTCGCCATGCTGTTCTACGGCGGTATGGCGGGCGGCGTCATGCTCATCAACCTCGCGCCCGGCGGCTCCAACGCGAACCTCACGTCGTACCTCTTCGGCTCGCTCTCGACCGTCTCCGAGTCCGACGTGACGGCCATCTGCGTCCTGGCCGCCTTCGTGGTCCTGGTCACCCTCGGCCTGCGCCGCCAGCTGTTCGCGGTCAGCCAGGACGAGGAGTTCGCGCGGGTCACCGGCGTCCCCGTGCGGCTGCTGAACCTGCTCACGGCCGTGACGGCGGCGGTGACGGTGACGGTCGCGATGCGGGTGGTGGGCCTGCTGCTGGTGAGCGCGCTCATGGTCGTACCCGTCGCCGCGGCCCAGCAGCTCAGCCGCAGCTTCGCCGCGACGTTCGCCATCGCCGTCGCGATCGGCGTGAGCGTGACCCTCGGCGGCACGGTCACCTCGTACTACCAGGACGTACCGCCCGGCGCGACGATCGTGCTGCTGACCATCGCCGCGTTCATCGCACTGACCGCGCTGGCCACCCCGCTGGCCCGCCGCCGCGCCCGTGCACTGGCCGCGGCACACCCCACGGGAGATCCCGCCGAGTGCACGATTCCGGCCACCCGGAAGTCCGGCGACGGGGTCGGCGTCTGATCGACGTCCGACTCCTCTCTGCCCGGGCTGGCACAATGGCCCGGGCAGTAGCAGAGGCGAGGAGGCAATCCGGTGACGACCGCAGGACCGCCCGTGAAGGGCCGCGCCACCCGGCAGCGTGCCGCAGTGGCGGCTGCGCTCCAGGAGGTCGACGAGTTCCGCAGCGCACAGGAACTCCACGACATGCTCAAGCACAAGGGCGACTCGGTCGGTCTCACCACGGTCTACCGCACCCTGCAGTCCCTCGCCGACGCCGGCGAGGTCGACGTCCTGCGCACCGCCGACGGCGAATCCGTCTACCGCCGCTGCTCCACCGGCGACCACCATCACCACCTGGTCTGCCGCAGCTGCGGCAAGGCGGTGGAGGTCGAGGGCCCCGCGGTGGAGAAGTGGGCAGAAGCCATCGCCGCCGAACACGGCTACGTCAACGTGGCCCACACGGTGGAGATCTTCGGCACGTGCGCGGAGTGCGCGGCGGCGGGCAAGGGCTGAGGGGCCGCGAGGACGGTACGCCTTCCCGCCCCATGGGGGTGATCTCATGGGGCGGGATTGTGCTGGCGGGGGTGGGGGTCAGAAGACGTTCAGCGTCGCGGTGACCGTGTTGCCCGCCGGCCGCACAAGCTGGAAGTTCCTCACGATCTCTTGGTCCAGCCCGTCCACAGTGCTGGTGCAGGTCAGAGTGGCGGTCGCCGGGGTGCCCGCGCCCGGCGGCACCGGGCTCAGCTGGATTCCGCTGTAACTGGCCCTGGATGCGGCCGCGTTGATGGCCGTACTGTCGGTCCCCGCGACGCCCGCCGAGACGGACAGACTGGTCGGCACGAATTCCGCGCCGAACCTGGCGCAGCTCACCGTGCCCCGCAGGACCACCAGGTCGCTGTTCGGATTGGCGGAGGCAGCCGTGGTCGCCGCGACCGGGAAGGCCAGGGCCGCCGCGAACACGCCCGCGATGGCTCCCCGGTAGATCCTCTTCTTCCTCCTGTTTCCTGAGCTAATTGCCATCACGGCCTCCCATTTTGGGTTGCGAAAGGGTGCCGAGGGTGCCCGCCGGGAGTCGCCGACTACAGCCGTGCGGCCCCTTTTCCCAGGCGTCGAAACACCCTCACCACCACCCTCACGCAGCTCTCACCCGGATGCAAAAGATAGCCCCTGACCAGGGAGAACAGTGAACGGTCAACCATCTGGCGGCTTGACCCGACGGAACGTCAGTCACCGTCGCCAGGGTGCTCGTCCTGCCCATCTCCCGTGACGGACCGGCCCGTTGCACCCGCGTCGGCCTCGTTCGGGATGGCGCCGCCGAACCGCCGGTCGCGGGAGGCGAATTCGACGCAGGCCCGCCACAGGTCACGGCGGTCGAAGTCGGGCCACAGGACGTCCTGGAAGACCATCTCGGCGTATGCGCTCTGCCAGAGGAGGTAGTTGGAGACGCGCTGCTCACCGCTGGGGCGCAGGAACAGGTCCACGTCCGGCATGTCCGGGTAGTAGAGATACTTCGCGAACGTCTTCTCTGTCACCTTCGACGGGTCGAGCCGGCCCGCGCGCACATCCTCCGCGAGGGCCTTCGCCGCGTCCGCGATCTCCGCACGCCCGCCGTAGTTCATGCAGAAGTACAGCGTCAGCCGGTCGTTGTCCTTGGTCTGCTCCTGTGCGACCTGGAGCTCCTTGGCGACCGACTTCCACAGCTTCGGCATCCGCCCGACCCACCGCACCCGGATCCCCAGCTCGTCCAGCTGGTCCCGGGTCTTGCGGATGAAGTCACGGTTGAAGTTCATCAGGAAGCGCACCTCGTCCGGCGACCGCTTCCAGTTCTCGGTGGAGAAGGCGTACAGCGAGATCGCGCCGACACCCATCTCGAGCCCGCCCTGGAGCACGTCCAGCACCCGCTCGGCACCGACCTTGTGCCCCTCGGTCCGCGGCAGCCCGCGTTCCTTGGCCCAGCGGCCGTTGCCGTCCATGACGATCGCCACATGGTTCGGGACCAGCTCCCCGGGGAGCTTCGGCGGCCGCGCGCCGGAGGGGTGCGGTTCCGGCGTCCTGTACTCCCGGCGCTGACGCCCCAGGAACCCGCGTACGGCCATGTGTCTCTCGTCTCCTCTGTTACTTCCGCTACTGAGCGCTACTTCTCGACATACCGGAGCGAGCGCAGCCCCCGCTCCAGATGCCAGTGCAGGTACGCGGACACCAGCCCGCTCCCCTCCCGCACATACCGCGGCTCGCACGCGTCCGCGGTCTCCCAGTCTCCCGTGAGCAGCGCACCGAGGAGTTCCAGGGTCTGCGGGGAGGGTACGACGCTGCCGGGCACCCGGCAGTCGACGCAGACGGAACCGCCCGACGCGACCGAGAAGAACCGGTTCGGACCGGGCATCCCGCACTTCGCGCAGTCGCCGAAGCTGGGGGCGTACCCGTTGACGGCGAGGGAGCGCAGCAGGAACGCGTCGAGCACGAGAGCGGGAGCGTGCTCACCCCGGGCGAGGGTCCGCAGGGCCCCCACCAGCAGCAGGTACTGCTGCACCGCCGGCTCCCCCTCGTGATCGGTGAACCGCTCGGCGGTCTCCAGCATGGCCGTACCGGCGGTGTACCGTCCGTAGTCGCTGACGATCCCGGCACCGTACGGCGCGATCGTCTCGCTCTGCGTACACAGCGGCAGCCCGCGCCCGACCAGCTCACTGCCCTTGGCGAAGAACTGCACGTCCACGTGCGAGAACGGCTCGAGGCGCGCACCGAACTTCGACTTCGTCCGGCGCACGCCCCTCGCCACGGCGCGTACGCGCCCGTGACCGCGTGTGAGCAAGGTGATGATCCGGTCCGCCTCACCCAGCTTCTGGGTGCGCAGCACGATGCCGTCGTCGCGGAACAGACTCATGACACCCATTGTCGCCTACGTTCACGGCACCTCACCGCGACTGCGGGCATTGGCATACGCCGTCGCCGCGCGCAGCCGCTCGGCGGGCGTCGCCTGCCGTACGGCACGGGGGTCGGCGTCCCACTCCTTGCCACCGCCGTACGGCCTGAGCTGGACGTAGGGCCCCTGGTGCCCCATGACGACCCCGACCCGTTCGCTCCGGGTGTCCACGACGAGGGCTCCGACGGGCGGCTTCACCGCACCACCGCCGCGAGCCGCTGCGCCGTCTGCACGGAACACCGCCCCAATTCCACGAGCGGACAGGGCGCTTCCCGCGCAAGACTCACCGGGTCCACCCCGAGTGACGGCAGAGTAATTCCGGCCTTCGCGAGTGCCGCCCGCAATTCCTTCACCACTTCCTCCGCTTCTTCGACGCAGAGCGCCGAGTGTCGTGCCGTCACGGTGATCCCCTCCCTTTTCGACTTTCACTCTTCACACCCCCACGGTGACGCTCCGCGCCTACACTCGGAAGGGTTTGCGCACTACAACTGCCGGGCTGCACAAAGGGGTTGATCAATGGCCAACGGTTCGCGCCAGGCGGCGTGGGAGTTCTTCGGTGCGGAACTGAAGCGACGGCGGGAGGACGCCGGATTCACGCAGGTGGAGCTGGGGTCGCGGGTGTTCGTGTCGGGCGGCTATATCGGCCAGTTCGAACAGGCCATTCGGAAACCTCAATTGGATGTAGCCCAGCGGATCGACGAGGTGCTGCAAAGCGACGGTATTTTCGAGCGGTTGTGCAGACAGCTGATTGATGATCGGCGGTATGCGGATTACTTCGCAGAGGTGGTGGAGCTGGAGAGGCTGGCAACCAGGCTCTGTGAGTTCGCGCCCACGCTGGTTCCGGGACTGCTCCAGACGGCGGCGTACGCCCGGGCCGTAACCGTAGCCGCCAATCCATTCGTCACCGACGAGTACATCGAGGAAAAAGTCACGGCCCGACTGGAACGGGCGCGCATCCTCAAGGACGCTGCAAGGCCCGAGTATTGGGTCGTCCTGCACGAGACGGTGCTACGCATCCCGGTCGGCGGGCCGGGAGCCATGGCCGGACAGCTGGACCACATCGCCCGGTTGATGCGCGAGCGCCACGCGGTAGTGACAGTGCTGCCCTACGCGGTGGGAGCCCACCCCTCCATGGGCGGCATGCTGACGCTCATGGACTTCGACGACGCGCCGCCCATCGCCTATACAGAGACGTCGTTTTCGGGAACGTTGGTCGACGACCCGGGCGTGGTGAAGCGAGCACAGCGCGCCTACGATCTGCTCAGGGTCGCCGCGCTGTCGCCGGAGGCGTCCCTTGCCCTGGTCGAGTCGGCGGCGGAGGACTTCAGACGATGCGCGAGTACGACCTGAGCGAAGCCCGCTGGCGCAAGAGCACGTACAGCAACGGCGAGGGCGGCAGCTGCGTTGAAGTCGCCTCCGAAGTCCCCGGTGTCGTACCCATCCGGGACAGCAAAGTGGACGGCGGACCGGTGATCGTCGTCGGGTCGGCTGCCTGGGCGGAATTCATACGTACCGTGTCGTGACCGAGGGGCCCTACACGCCCCTGGCGGCCACCGCCGTGCGGACCGGCACCCTCTGATCGGTGGTGGCCAGGCGCAGGCCCAGTTCCACGAGGGTCCAGCCGAGGCGGCTGCGGAGGTGCTGCCGGGCCCCCAGGGCGAGTCGGTGGGTCTCGGCCTCCGCCTGGAGCTCGGCGGCGCGCAGGTGGTGCAGGGCGAGATGGGTCTCGGGATGCATGGTCGGCCGGCCTCTCAGTCCGTGTGGATGGGCATGACGTGGGAGTGGACGCGCACCTGCTCCGCATCCGGGGTGCCCTCGGCCGGGGCCAGGGCGCGGTAGCTCTCCACGAGGTCGTGCATCTTGTCGATGAGTTCGCGGGCCAGCTCGGGCGTGAGGCTCAGCGTCCAGTCACTCGCGTCCCAGGTGCGCTGCCACGCCTCGGACCAGTCACCCCGCGTACCGAGGAAGGTCGAGAGTTCACGGGTGTGCTGGTTGGCGACCTCGTGAAGGAGCAGGTCGGCGGCTCCACGCACTTCGGGATCCCCGTCGTTGAGCAGGGCCTCGTCGTACTGCACGCCCATATGGACCGCCCTCCACCATCGCTCCCTGCCCTTCCCGTGCTCCGGCGCGTCCTCCACGAAGCCGTGCGTGGCGAGCTGACGCAGGTGATAGCTGGTCGCACCGCTGGACTCGCCCAGTTTCGCGGCAAGTTGGGACGCGGTGGCCGGGCCGCCTCGGCGCAGGGCGTTGAGCAGCTGCATGCGCAGGGGATGTGCGAGTCCACGCAGCGAGCGGGCGTCGAGACTGTGGACCGGTTGCAGATCCTGGGGCTCGTTCATGGGGACGACTCTAGACATGCAAAGAACTCGTTGCAAGGGATTCTTTGCAACGAGTTCTTTGTACGTCGGCTACCGGCCTCTACGCCCGCCCCCTCGCCCTCTCATACCTGCACGCCACGGCCCGGAACGCCTCCTTCGGCTCCCAGTGCCAGTCCGATGCCGGGTCGTCCGGGTCGTCCTTGAGGGTCTTGGTGATCGCGTATGTCGCCATGTCGAGGTCGTGTCGCGGGTTGTCCGGGCGGTGCGGGGCATCCGCGGAGATGAACTCGAAGACCATCGCCGCGTACAGGCCCATCGACTCGAAGACGTCCAGCAGGTCCGTCACGTACTCGGCCTGCACGCGCTCGCTGCGGACCAGGTTCCCCTTGATCTCCGGGGGCTGCTTCTCGTGGTCGACCACGTCCCAGCCCATGCCGCCCGCCTGCGGGGCGCCGACGTACGCGCACGTGCCGAACTCCGTGATGGCGAGCGGCTTGCCCCAGGCCAGGTAGCGCTTCAACTCCCTTACGTAGTCCTGCCGTCGGGGATGGAAGGAGTAGTAGTCGATGCCCACCACGTCGAACAGGCTCCAGTCGACCTGGTCGTCCTGAGCCGCCGCGTAGCTCAGTCGGCCCCCGAAGACCGAGCGGCCGACCTTCGCCGCCCGCGCGGTGAAGCGGTCCAGGCGGCGCTGCGCCGACTCCCAGTCCACCGTGCCGTTCTGGATGTTCTCGATGCGCTCCACCGCCGTCTCCCCCGGGATGATCCCCGGCACGAACAGCCAGAACTCGCAGCCCACGCTCAGCTCGACACTCGCCCCGTGCCTGCGCAGTCGCTCGGCGAACCGGCCGGTCTCCGCGAGGTGTTCGAGGATGTCCCGCTGCGGTACGTCGCCGAGGGTCGGCTGCAGCCAGACGTGCAGGCCGCGTTCGGCGGCCTCCGCCGCCGTGGCGGTGAGGCGTTCCACCCCGTCGCCGGTGACGTCGAGCGTGTCGGCGTGCAGGTCGTCGCGGATGGCGCGGACGTCCGCCCGCATGCGGCGCGCACTCCACTCGGTGCCCGGTGTCTCCCCCGCCCCGACCGTGTAGACGACGCCGTGGCGGCGCAGGCCCCGGCGAGACGTCGAGCCGGTCGCCGCCGCCCTCGTCGTCGCCGCTCCCGCCCGTCCCGCAGGTCCGGCCGCCCCGGCCAGTCCCACCGCCGCCGCACCCGCCAGGAAGCGCGCCCTGCTGATGCCTGCCCTGCGCTGTGTGTTCCCCGTGTTCTCCATACGGCCACCGTGGCCGACCCCGGCCCCCTTCCGCTGTCGGCCGTCGGTCTACGGCACCGCGCCGAAGGTAGCCGCCCACCGCCCCCTTCCGCACCGCTCGTCGGACCGGACGATGAACTGTCGATGGCTCCTTTGGCGTGACGTTTCGCCCCCGCCGCAACCGGCCATCCCCTCCACGCTCTCCTCTTCTGCACAACCGACACCTCTGGGTGAGGAGACCGCCATGACCGCCACCACTTTCGAGTACCGCGACGGCGACTACCTGCTGCCCCCGCCGAACCCGGCCGACCGGATGGACCTCGACCTCGACGTCGACCTCGGCATCGACCCGCGCGACCGCCGCCGTCTGGAGCTGCACGCCGCGCTGACCGCCGCCGGTATCCCGCCCCGGCCCGAGGACCGCGAGGCCATCGACAGCCTCAGCGCGCTGTCCGGCAGCATCAACACCACGATCCAGCGCTGGCTGCATCACACCCTCTGATCACACCTCCAGAGGATGTCCCTCTAGGACGGGAGCCTGCGGAACTCGATCGTCTCGTACGGTCCGGCCGCCCCCGTCTCGTACAGGATCCCGGCCGTCCGGCCCTCGTCGTCCAGCGGCACCAGGTCCGAGTACGCCGCCGGCCGCCCGCTGAGCGTCACCTCCTTCCGGAAGGTCGACCCTCCGTCCCTGCTGCTCCAGACCGCCATCGCCTCTCGGGTCGTGGGGACGGAGGGTGCTGAGAAGAGCAAGGGGGCTGCGGATCCCCGTAGTTGGAGCACGCTCCCCTGCACCACCGGCGCGTCGCCCAGGCTCGGCTGTGGTGCCAGGGGGCGTACCAGGCTCTCGCCGCCGTCCGCCGAGTGGGCGTCCAGGCGGTGGCCGGGGGCCGAGCCCTGCTGGTCGCGGGCGTTGAAGTAGACGCGGCCGTCGGGGAGTTGGGCCGCCGTCTGCTCCTTCGCGTTGTGGCGGCCGTCGTACTCGGCGTCGATGTAGCCCAGGCGCCAGGTGTGGCCGCCGTCGTCGCTGAGCAGGGCGTGGGCGCCGTAGTAGCGGGGTTCGCGGCCGGTGTCGGACGAGCCGGGGGGTGGGGCCGCGGAGTGGTTCGCGGGGACGATCAGGCGGCCGGCGTGGGGGCCTTCGGTGAGGGCCAGGGCGTGTCCGGGGCCCGTGGCGTACCAGCGCCAGCCCGGCGGCTTGACCCGGTCGGTGATCTCGCGCGGCGGGGTGAACGTGCGGCCGTCGTCGCCGCTGTGCTGGACGAACACCCTGCGGCCCCGCTCCGGCGGCACCTCCCCCCGCATGATCTGCGCCTCCGTCACATCGCCGGCGTTGGAGCAGGTGACCAGGACGACCGTGCCCGTGCGCGGGTCGATCACCGGGGCCGGGTTGCCCCGGGTGTCGCCGTTCCCGGCGGCGACGACGGTCAGCGGGCCCCAGGTGCAGCCGCCGTCGAAGGAACGGCGCACCACGACGTCGATGTCGCCGGTGTCGCCCACCCCGTCCCGTCTGCCCTCGGCGAAGGCCAGGATCGTGCCCCGCGGGGTGCGGACCGTCGCCGGGATGCGGTACGCCGTGTAGCCGCCCGCCCCGGAGACGTACGGGACGGAGGACGTGCAGCGCGGTGCGGCGGGGGCGGGCGGGGCGGCGAGCGGGGTCAGCAGGGCGGCGGCGGTGAGGACGAAGGCGTGCAGGGGCAGGGGCATGGAGGTCCCTTCGGCGGAGCTGACATGATCGTCGTCCGTCACAGCGTCCCCGGTGCCACCAGCCCCGATTCGTACGCCACGATCACCAGCTGGGCCCGGTCCCGTGCCTCCAGCTTGCCCATCATGCGGCTCACGTGGGTCTTCGCGGTGAGCGGGCTCAGCCCCAACGCCTCGGCGATCTCGGTGTTGTTGAGCCCGCGTGCGACCAGGGTGAGCACCTCGCGCTCCCGGCCGGACAGGCACTCGGGACCGGCGGCGACGGACGGTGCGGGGCTGCGCAGGAACCGCTCGATCAGCCGTGCCGTGGGCCCCGGTGAGAGCAGTGCGTCCCCGGCCGCGACCGTGCGGATGGCGTCGAGGAGCTCGGCGGGCCGGGTGTCCTTGACCAGGAAGCCGGAGGCGCCGGCGCGTAGCGCGTCCACGATGTTCTCGTCGGTGTCGTAGGTGGTGAGGACGAGGACCTTCACCCCGGCGAGGTCGTCGTCGGCGGCGATGCGGCGGGTCGCCTCGATGCCGTCGAGGTCGGGCATGCGGATGTCCATGACGACGAGGTCGGCGCGGCGGGCGCGGGCGAGGTCGACGGCCTCGCGGCCGGTGGCGGCCTGGCCGACGACCTGCATGTCGGCGGCCGACTCGACGAGCATGGCGAACGCCTCCCGGACGAGGGTCTGGTCGTCGGCGAGCAGCACGCGAATGGTCATCGGGTCCCTCGGGTGGCGTCGGTGGTCGTCAGGGGCAGGGTCGCGGTCACCTGGAAGCCGCCGTTCTCGCGCGGTCCGGCGTCGAGCGTGCCGCCCACGCTGCGGGCGCGCTCGCGCATGCCGACCAGCCCGAATCCGGGGGTGCCGCCGGGGGTGGGGCCGGTGCCGTCGTCGCTGACCGAGACGTGCAGGGCACCGTCCTGTTCGCGCAGGGTGACCTGGACGGACGGCTCGGGTCCTGCGTGCCGGACCGCGTTGGTCAGCGCCTCCTGCACGATGCGGTAGGCGGCGGCGCCGACGGCGGGCGGGACCGGTCCGAGCCGTACGGTCTGCTCGACGCGGGCGCCGGCCAGGCGTGCGGCCTCCACCAGGTCGGACACGCCGTCGAGGGCGGGGAGGGGGCCACGGCCGTCGGGGGCGGTGCCGGCCTCGCGGAGCACCTCCAGGGTGGTACGGAGCTCGCCACGGGCCGTGCGGCAGGTCTCGGCGATGTCGTCGAGGGCCTTGGCGACGGTCCGGCGGTCGAGCCGCTCGGGGTCGGCGGCCAGGACGTGTGCGGCGACGGAGGTCTGCACGCCGATGAGGGTGATGCTGTGGGCGAGCAGGTCGTGCAGGTCGCGGGCGATGCGCAGGCGTTCCTCGGCGACGCGGCGGCGGGCCTCTTCCTCGCGGGTGCGTTCGGCGCGTTCGGCGCGTTCGACGATCGCGGCGACGTACTGGCGGTAGAAACGCACGTCGATGCCGACGAACAGCACGACGACCACCCAGCCGGAGATCCTCAGCAGTTCCACGGCCTGGTGGGTGTTGACGACGACCATGATGGTCAGCGGGACGGCGAGCACGATGCCACCCGTCACCAGGGCCCGCAGCGGACGGCTGGTGACGGCGACGGTGTAGAGCGCGACGTACGCGGCCGGGGTGGGGGCGGCGTGGTTGAAGTCGAGGGCGTGGTACGGGCCGATCAGGACGACCACGGCGGCCAGGACGAGCATCGGACGGCGGCGCCGCCACACCAGGGGGACCTGGGCGGCGAGCAGCAGGGTCCAGCCGAGCGCGTCGGGGCGGCGCCCGTCGTCGGTGAGCAGGGCGACGACGATCGCGTGGGCGGTGGTGAGCAGGGCCAGGAGGGCGTCGTTGCGCAGGGCGTGCGGGGCGGTCAGCGGGTCGCGGTTGATCGCCGCCATGATCCGCTCGCCGACGCGGGGGCGTGGGGGTGTGGGCTGCGGTGCGGGGACCGCTGTCGTCGCTTCCTGCACGGGTGTCACGGGTTCATCCTCGGGGAGGAGGGCGCCCCTCCGGGAGGGAGGGGCGCCCCTTGGTGGGAACACGCCGGTCGCTACACCGGTTCCGGCTGCCGTTCCTGCCCTTCCGGCCGGGCCGGCTCCGGGGTCCGGGAGAGCCGGCCCGGCCACCACATGCGGCGGCGCAGCAGCACGCTCGCGGTGGTCACCAGGTAGGTGCGCACCAGGAACGTGTCGAGCAGGACGCCGACGGCGATGACGAAGCCGAGTTCGACCAGCGGGACCAGCGGCAGGGTGGTGAGCACGGCGAAGGTCGCGGCGAGCACGACGCCGGCGGAGGCGATGACACCGCCGGTGGTGCGCAGCGCGGTGAGCGCGGCGGCCTCGGGTTCCGCGCCGTTCAGGGACTCCTCGCGCATCCGGTGCATCAGGAAGATGCCGTAGTCGACGCCGAGGGCGACGAGGAAGACGAAGGACAGCAGACCGAGGCCGGGGTCGGTGCCCTGGAATCCGAACAGCGGCTCGAAGACCAGTCCCCCGATGCCGAGGGCCGCGCCCCACACCGCGACGACCGCGGCGAGCAGCAGCAGCGGTGCGACGAGGCTGCGCAGCAGGGCGACGAGGATGACGAACACGGCGGCCAGCACCAGCGGCACGATCACCTTGCGGTCCCGGGCCTCGCTGTCGGCGAGGTCGAGTTGCTGGGCGCTGGGCCCGCCGACATGGGCGCCGTCGTCGTGGAGCGCGTCGCGCAGGGCGACGATGGTCCTGGTCTCGCCCTCCGATTCCGGGGCCGCGGTGGGGAAGACGGAGATCTCCGTCCAGTCGCCGCCCGTGCGTCCGGCGGTCGCGTCGGCGACCCCGGTGGTGGTGCGGGCCTGTGCGAGGACGGCGTCGGCGCGGTCGGCGGGGGCCATGACCGTCACCGGGCGGCTGCTGCGCTCGGGGTACTCCTCGGCGAGGGTGCTCATCGCGGTGATGGACTCCGGCCGGTCGGTGAAGGAGTCCTCCTGCTTGAGGTCGCCGCTGAGGTTGAGGGTGCCGAGCGCGAGCGCGCCGAGGAGGAGGGCGCCGCCGGTGAGGACGGCGGCGGGGCGGCGGGCCGCCGAGGTGCCCATGGCGGCGAACAGCGAGCGGCGGGCCTTGGGTTCGCTGCCGAAGGCGGGGATCAGCGGCCAGAACACGCGCCGTCCGAGCAGGACGAGCACGGCGGGCAGCAGCGTCGTCATGGCGACCAGCGCGGCGAGGACGCCGACCATGCCGACGGGTCCCATGCCGCTGCTGGAGTTGAGGTCGGCGGCGAGCAGGCACAGCAGTCCGGCGGCGACGGTGCCGGAGGAGGCGAGGATCGCCGGCCCGCAGCCGCGCAGGGCGGTGCGCATGGCGTCGTACGGCCGCTCGTGGCGGCGCAGTTCCTCGCGGTAGCGGGAGACGAGCAGCAGCGCGTAGTCGGTGCCGGCGCCGAGGACGAGCACGGTCATGATGCCGCCGCTCTGCCCGGTGATGGTGACGTCGAACAGTTCGTGCAGCCCGTACGCGGCCGCCATCGCCAGCGCGGCGGCGACACCCGCGACGGCGAGCGGCACCACCCACAGGAACGGGCTGCGGTAGATCAGCACGAGCAGCACGGTGACGACGCCGAGGGTGGCGAACAGCAGGGTGCCGTCGATGGTCTCGAACACCTTGCCCATGTCGGTGTTGAGGGCGCCCGGCCCGCCGACCTCGACGCTGAGCCCGCCGCCGCCCTCGGCGATCTCGCGCACCCCGTCGACGAAGGCGTTGCGGGCCTCCTCGTCCTGCCCGGGCTCGGTGCTGGAGACCGGGTACATGAGGGTGCTGCCGTCCTCGGACGGAATGCCGCGCGGCTCGTTCGCGAGCTCGTAGGCGCCGTCGACCTCGGCGACCTGCTCACCGGCGGCCCGCTTGTCCTCGGCGGTCAGTCCGCCGTCCCGGTGGTAGACGAGCACCAGGTCGGTGGACTCACCGCCGGGCAACTGGTCCTGGATGCGGGCGACCTGGGTGGAGTCGGCGCTGTCGGGCAGGTAGTCGACGGCGCGGTTCTGCTGCACGTCGCTGAACTTCCCGGCGAGCGGCCCGAGTACCACGAGTGCGGCCAGCCACAGGCCGACCACCACCCAGGGCACCGCACGCCGCCTCCGCGAAAGTGTCCTTTCGGCCCCCATGAGACGGGCCTCCCTCCGGTTCGGGTGTCTGGGACGGTCTCCAGACTCCCGGCACGCGGGGGCCGTTTCGTCGGACGTGGGGGCGAGTTGCCGGGTACTGCGACGGGCGGTGCGGGGGCGGGAGTACTCCCCCGGGAGTACTCGCTCCCGGGCCCGGGAGGAGGTCCGCCCGGCTCACGGCTCGGAAGCCTGCCCGGCTTACGGCGCGGAGGCTCGCCCGGCTTACGACGGTGTGCGGGCCGCCGTCAGCAGGCGGTGCACGTCGTCGGCGCAGATGGTGAGGGCCGCGCCCACCGTGGCGAGGGCGTCGCGTTCGGCGGGGGTGTAGGGGCCGTCGGCGAGGGCGATGCGGGCGCCCTGGAGGAGGATCGATTCGCGGCCGGGGGCGGCGAGGTGCGGGGCGAGCGGGTCGAGGGCCTCGTGGAGTTCGATGGCGAGGCCGGCCGCGCAGGGCTCCCCGGTGAACCGGCCGGTGTCGGCCGCCAACGCGTCGACCAGCGCGGCGAGTTGTTCCTCCGTGCAGTCCTCGAAGCCGGCCGCGCGCACGCCGGCCGCGGCCGTCTCCAGGGCGGCGCGTGAGCCGGTGCCGCCCGCGGCGAGGACCGCGAGGGCGACGGTGTGCACGGCGTCGCGGAGCATCGCGGAGAAGCGGGTGGTCGTCGGGTGGTCGAGGACGTCGGTGCCGAAGTGGCGGCGGCAGGCCGCGCATTCGACGACCGGGCCGGTCTCACCACGCGGCAGCACGGGCACGCCGAGGAGGGCGAAGCGGCGCTGTCCGGTGAGCCGCTGGTAGTTGCGGTCGCCGCCGCAGCCGGGGCAGAAGAACTCCCCGTCGCCGACGGGTGTCCACGAGGTGCGGCTGCCCAGGAGGCGCGCAAGCCT
The DNA here is from genome assembly GCF_040689265.1 of Streptomyces sp. NPDC052012. Lineage (NCBI taxonomy): Bacteria > Bacillati > Actinomycetota > Actinomycetes > Kitasatosporales > Streptomycetaceae > Streptomyces > Streptomyces sp. NPDC052012. Next base: position 172,276 of record NZ_JBFAXA010000001.1, on the reverse strand, counting down.
GGCGGCACGGCCGTTCGGTCCCCGTCCTGGCAGCACGTCGCACCTCCATCAGCCACAGCATCGTCGCCGCGCTTGCGTGATGTTAGCCACATCTGCCAGGCGGAGTCAGTACCCCGGACGAGACCTTTCCGTGACCTGCACAGGCATTGGCCTATAAGCACCGGGCAAGGACCATCCCCCAGGGGCGCGGGGAACTGCGCGACCAGCCACAACGAACCCGCAGCCTACGCACAACCCCGCGGCACCCCAGAAGTCGCCTCTTACCGGGCAGCCCGGTTAACGGCCGAAACAACCGCCTTCAGCGACGCGCGCGTCGTGTTCGCGTCGATTCCGATGCCCCACAGAACCTTGTCGTCGATGGCGCACTCGATATAGGAGGCGGCCTGCGCGGACGCGCCCTCGCTCATCGTGTGCTCCTGGTAGTCCAGCAGGCGTACGTCGATGCCGATGGACTGCAGCGCGTCGAAGAACGCCGAGATCGGACCGTTGCCGGTTCCGGTCAGCACGGTGTCCTGGCCGTCGACCGTGGCCTCCACGGTGAGCGTGTCCACGCCGTCCCGGTCGGTGGTGGACTGGCCGTTCCTGACCTGGATGCGGCCCCACGGGTTCTCCGGGTTCGGCAGGTACTCGTCCTCGAAGACCGCCCAGATGTCCTTCGGCGTGATCTCGCCGCCCTCGGCGTCCGTCTTCGCCTGGATGATCTTGGAGAACTCGATCTGCATCCGGCGCGGCAGGTCCAGCTTGTGGTCGTTCTTCAGGACGTAGGCGATACCGCCCTTGCCGGACTGCGAGTTGACGCGGATGACGGCCTCGTAGGAGCGGCCGACGTCCTTGGGGTCGATGGGCAGGTACGGCACGGCCCACTCGATGTCGTCGACGGTGACGCCCTTGGCCCTCGCGTCGGCCTCCATGGCGTCGAAGCCCTTCTTGATGGCGTCCTGGTGGGAGCCGGAGAAGGACGTGTAGACCAGGTCGCCCACGTACGGGTGGCGCGGGTGGACCTCCATCTGGTTGCAGTACTCCCACGTGCGACGGATCTCGTCGATGTCGGAGAAGTCGATCTGCGGGTCGACGCCCTGGGAGAACAGGTTCATGCCCAGGGTGACCAGGTCGACGTTGCCGGTGCGCTCGCCCTGCCCGAACAGGCAGCCCTCGACGCGGTCGGCGCCGGCCATCAGCGCCAGCTCGGCGGCGGCGACGGCCGTGCCGCGGTCGTTGTGCGGGTGGACCGACAGGCAGACGTACTCGCGGCGGGACAGGTTGCGGCCCATCCACTCGAAGCGGTCGGCGTGCGTGGAGGGCGTGGAGCGCTCGACGGTGGCGGGCAGGTTCAGGATGATCTCGCGGCCGGGGCCCGGCTGGTAGACGTCCATCACCGCCTCGCAGACCTCCAGGGCGAAGTCCAGCTCGGTGTCGGTGAAGATCTCCGGGCTGTACTGGTAGCCGAACTCCGTACCACCAGCCTCGTCGCCCAGCAGCTTCTCGGCGTACTCCATGACCAGGCGGGTGCCGTCGACGGCGATCTGCTTGATGTCGTCCCTGGAGCCACGGAAGACGACCCGGCGGAAGACGGGGGCGGTGGCGTTGTACAGGTGGACGGTGGCGCGCTTGGCGCCTTGCAGCGACTCGACCGTCCGCTCGATCAGGTCCTCGCGGGCCTGGGTCAGTACGGAGATCGTCACGTCGTCCGGGATGGCGCCGGGCTCCTCGATGATGGAGCGCACGAAGTCGTAGTCGGTCTGGCCGGAGGCCGGGAAGCCGACCTCGATCTCCTTGTAGCCCATCTTGACCAGCAGGTCGAACATCGCGCGCTTGCGGGCGGGCGACATGGGGTCGATCAGGGCCTGGTTGCCGTCGCGCAGGTCGGTGGAGAGCCAGCGGGGGGCGGTGGTGATCCGGTTGTCCGGCCAGGTGCGGTCGGGGATGTCGACCTGCTCGTAGCGGCCGTACTTGTGGATCGGCATGGAACTGGGCTGCTGGCGGTTTGCCATGATGCGTGGGCTCCTCGATGGTCCGCGGGGTGTCCTGGGGGACGGCCGACGGCGCAGCGCCAAACTCCGCGGGGAGGGGGTCGGCCTCGACTACAGGCCCTCGCCGCGGCAGCTAAGAAGAAGCAGCCCGAAACGCATGATGCTCCGCAGCTTAACCGAGTCGCGCTCCGTGCGGGGGCACGTATCAGTATGCGGGACCGGAAGGATGAACGGGACAAAACGTGCCGCATACCACTCCGCGGGGCCGCTCCGGCGGAATGCCCCCACAATTCACCAATCATGGTTGCAGGTCGTGACATCGCCATGACTGAGTGCCATCGTGCCGCCATGACCACGCCCGTCTTCTGCACGATCGTCCCGCCGCACGTCCTGGACAAGCTCGCCCAGGCCGAGGACCCCGCCCTCGCCGGCCCGGCCCGCCGCACCCTCCAGCGGGACGCCTACGAACGCACCCAGCGCCGCCTGACCACGGTCATCGGCGCTCCCGCGGTCGCCCCGCTCGCCCCCGCGGGCAAGCCGCACCGCACGGTGTACGACGCCCGGCACGGCACGGATCTGCCCGGCCGCAAGGTGCGCGGCGAGGGCGACGAGCCCGGCAAGGACGCCACCGTCAACCGCGCCTACGCGGGCCTCGGCGCCACCTTCGAGCTGTTCCTCAAGGCATACGCACGCGACTCGATCGACGGCAGCGGGCTGCCGCTGAACGCGACCGTGCACTACGACCGGGACTACAACAACGCCTTCTGGAACGGCGAGCAGATGGTGTTCGGCGACGGGGACGGGGAGATCTTCCTCGACTTCACCATCCCCATCGACGTCATCGGCCACGAGCTCGCCCACGGCGTCACGCAGTACACGGCGAATCTGACCTACTTCGGCCAGCCCGGCGCGCTCAACGAGTCGATGTCGGACGTCTTCGGCGCCCTGATCAAGCAGTACACGCTCGGCCAGACCGCCGCCGAGGCCGACTGGCTGATCGGCGCGGGCCTGCTCGCCCCACGGGTCACGGGCAAGGCGCTGCGCTCGATGAAGGAACCGGGCACGGCGTACGACGACGACGTCCTCGGCAAGGACCCGCAGCCCGCGACGATGGACGACTACGTCCGCACCGGCCGCGACAACGGCGGCGTGCACATCAACTCCGGCATCCCCAACCACGCCTTCTACCTCGCGGCGACCGCGCTCGGCGGGCACGCCTGGGAGCGGGCCGGACAGGTCTGGTACGACGTGCTGACCGGCGGCGAGCTGAAGCAGGACGCCGTGTTCACGGACTTCGCCACGCTCACGGTGCAGGCGGCGCGCGCCCGGTACGGGGACGGCGAGGAGCTGGACGCGGTGAGCAAGGCGTGGGAGCAGGTCGGGGTGCGGACGCTGTAGTTCCGTACTAGACACGGACCCATGCGTATTCAGGTGAGGCGCACCGGTGGATTCGCGGGCATCGAGCGGCACGCCGAGGTGGAGACCTCGGGCCGCGCCGATGCCGCCGAGTGGCATGCCCTGGCCGAGCGGGCGGTGGCCGCGGGCCGGGGCACGCCGCCGGTCGGGGTGCCGGACGGGTTCAGCTACCAGATCACGGTGGACGGCACGACCGTGTACTGCGCGGATCCCCGGCTGACGGACGAGCAGCGCACGCTGATCGGCCGGGTGCTGAAGGAGGGGGCGTAACGGCCGGTCGCCGCGCGGGCGTTGACTTCGGTTACCGCGGGTACCGATGATCCGGGGCATGGCGACGACGCATCCGTTCCCCCGCTTCCCGGCCGGTTTCCAGTGGGGCGTGTCCACCTCCGCCCATCAGATCGAGGGCGCGGTGGAGCTGCGCGAGCGGTCGGTGTGGGACGCCTTCACCGAGCGGCCGGGGCGGGTGAAGGACGGCTCGACGGCCGCGGTGGCCTGCGACCACTACCACCGCCACCGCGAGGACGTGGCCCTGCTGGCCGGGCTGGGTGTGACCGCGTACCGCTTCTCGGTCTCCTGGCCGAGGGTGCGGTCCGCGGGCGGCCTGGACTTCTACGACCGGCTGGTGGACGAGCTGTGCGCGGCGGGGATCCGCCCGGTGCCGACGCTGTTCCACTGGGACCTTCCGCTGGCCCTGCACGAGGCGGGCGGCTGGCGCGAGCGGGACACGGCGGAGCGGTTCGCCGAGTACGTGTCGGGCGTCGCCGCTCGTCTGGGCGACCGGGTGCGGCAGTGGATCACCCTCAACGAGCCCGCCGAGCACACCCTGCTGGGCCATGCCCTGGGCACGCACGCACCTGGTGAGCGGCTGATGTTCGACGCGTTGCCGGTGGCCCACCACCAGCTGCTCGCCCACGGGCTGGCGGTGCGGGCCCTGCGCGCGGCCGGTGCGGCCGAGGTCGGCCTCACCAACTCGCACGGGCCGACCTGGCCGGCGTCACGGGAGCAGGCGGACGTGGCGGCGGCGGACTTCTACGACGTCCTGCTGAACCGCCTGTTCGCCGACCCGGTACTGCTGGGGGCGTACCCGGAGGGCCTCGGCGAGCTGATGCCGGGCGATGTGGAGTCCGACCTGAAGGTCATCGCCGAACCGCTCGACTTCTACGGCGTCAACTACTACGCGCCGACGAAGGTGGGCGCCCCGCAGGGCACGGAGATCGACTTCGGCGGGGTGCGGATGCCGGCCGAACTGCCCTTCTCGGTGCGGGAGATCGAGAACCGCCCGCTGACGGACTTCGGCTGGCCGGTGGTCCCGGAGGCCCTGACGGAACTCCTGACCGCCTTCCGCTCCCGCTACGGCGACCGGCTGCCCCCGGTCGTCATCACCGAGAACGGCTGCTCCTACGAGGGCCTCGACGACCAGGACCGCATCAGCTACCTCGACGGCCACCTCCGCGCCCTGCACGACGCGCTGAGTGCGGGCGTGGACGTCCGCGGCTACTTCGTCTGGTCGCTCATGGACAACTTCGAGTGGGCGGAGGGGTACGCCCGCCGCTTCGGCCTGGTCCACGTGGACTTCGAGACGCTGACGCGCACCCCGAAGGCGTCGTACGCCTGGTACCGGGACTTCCTGCGCGCCCAGCCCCGGCCCTGACGTCAGAACCCGAGCCGCCGCAACTGCTTCGGATCCCGCTGCCAGTCCTTGGCGACCTTGACGTGCAGGTCGAGGAAGACCGGCGTGCCCAGCAGTGCCTCGATGTGCTTGCGGGACTTGATGCCGACCTCCTTCAGACGCTTGCCCTTGGGGCCGATGACGATGCCCTTCTGGCTGGGGCGCTCGATGAACAGGTTGGCGTGGATGTCGAGGAGCGGCTTGTCGGCGGGGCGGTCCTCGCGGGGGAGCATCTCCTCGACGACGACGGCGATGGAGTGCGGCAGCTCGTCGCGGACGCCCTCCAGCGCGGCCTCGCGGATCAGCTCCGCGACCATGACCTGCTCGGGCTCGTCGGTCAGATCGCCCTCCGGGTAGAGGGCGGGGCCCTCCGGCAGGAGGGGGATGAGGAGGTCGGCGAGCAGATCGACCTGCTTGCCGGCGGTCGCCGACACCGGGACGATCTCCGCCCAGGTGATGCCCAGCTCCTTGCCGAGCTGGTCGACGGCGATCAGCTGCTCGGCGAGGGCCTTGGAGTCCACCAGATCGGTCTTGGTGACGATCGCGATCTTCGGGGTCTTCTTGATCCCGGCGAGCTCCTTGGCGATGAAGCGGTCACCGGGGCCGATCTTCTCGTTGGCCGGCAGGCAGAAGCCGATCACGTCGACCTCGGCCCACGTCGTGCGCACGACGTCGTTGAGGCGCTCGCCGAGCAGGGTGCGCGGCTTGTGCAGGCCGGGGGTGTCCACCAGGATCAGCTGCGCGTCCGGGCGGTGCACGATGCCGCGCACGGTGTGCCGGGTGGTCTGGGGGCGGTTGGAGGTGATCGCCACCTTCTGCCCGACCAGAGCGTTCGTGAGGGTGGACTTGCCCGCGTTGGGACGGCCCACGAAGCAGGCGAAGCCGGCCCGGTGTGCGGCGTCGGCCGGCTGCTCGGATGACTGGGTACGAACACTCATGGCGCCCATTCTCCCTGATCCCCGGAGCCCCTCCGCACCACCACGGGTGCGGGCCGGACGCCGCGAGGGGCGTCCGGCCCGGTCGGCCGTCGCGAAACGGGTGGTCAGTCGAAGACGAAGGGTCCTGGCGACTGCGGCCCGGTCGCGGTGCAGGTGATGGTGATGAAGCCGAACACGGTCATCTTCAGCGAGCCGCCGTACGCCTCCAGGCTGTCGCCGGAGGCCACGGTGCCGGAGAGCGGGCCGACCGAGAGGGGGTCGCCCACCGCCATGGCGGGGTTCTTGGTGCCGGTGAAGACCGCGGTGCCGCCGCCCGCCTTGACCAGGGTGAGCGTGGAGACGATCGAGTCCTGCCCGAGGGCGACGGGCGCGGTCATGGCGGAGGTGCTGAGGGTGAACGTGGCGGCCGTGCCGTTCTGGGTGGCCGTGAGGGTGGCCTCGCCGCCGCCGTAGCTGCCGCAGTCGGCGGTGATCGTCGCCGTGCCGGGGGTGACGGCGGCGGCGGTGGGGGCGAAGGCGAGTCCGCAGGCCGCGAGAGCGCCGGCCGTCACGGACACGGCTGTACCGATGCGCTTGCCTCTGTTGCCTCTCATGGGATTCGGTTCCCTTTCGGTGTGGGGGGAACTGCCGGTGCCTGACATACCGTCAGATCAGCCGGTTCCATTGATGCGCGAGAGGCAGCGCACGACAAGGTTGAAAACTGGCCTATTTACCGCCGGTAACACCAGGAGTGGCGCCGGTGTGTCAGCCCGCGGTGACCGTCTCCCGGACCGTCCCGTCCGGGCCGGCCACCAGGACCGGGGTCTCGGGGCCACCCAGGTCGCGCACGGCCGCCCGGTCCTCCGGCGACGCGGACTCCGCCTCGGTCACCACGGCCGCCGCCTCCAGGGACGTCGCGCCGGACGCCACCGCCATCGCCACCGCCGTCCGCAGGGCGCTGAGCTTCAGGGAGTCGAGGGCCACCGTGCCCGCGACATACGTGCGCCCCGTCTCGTCGCGTACGGCCGCGCCCTCGGGCACGCCGTTGCGGGCACGGGCGGAGCGGGCCAGGGTGACGATCTTGCGGTCTTCGGGGTCGAGCGCGCTGCTGTCGGTCATGATCCGAGCATAGGACGCGCTCAGGGACGGTCGAGACGCAGGCGGTCGGCGCGCGGCAGACCGGCGACGACCAGGTCGTAGGAGTCCTCGACCAGCTCCCGCACCAGGGCGTCGGGGAGGGCGCCGTCCACGACGACCGTGTTCCAGTGCCTCTTGTTCATGTGCCAGCCGGGGACGATCAGGCCGTCGTACTCCGCGCGGAGCCGGATCGCGTCCTCCGGGTCGCACTTGAGGTTGACCTTCAGGGGCCGCGCGTCCAGGTTCGTCAGCGCGAACAGCTTGCCCTGGACCTTGAAGACCGAGGTCTCCGGGTTGAACGGGAAGTCCTCCACCGCCGCGTTGAAGGACAGGCACAGGGCGCGCAGCTCCTGGGGGGTCATCCCGGGTGCTCCTCCTCGGCGCCGGGCCGGTCGCCGACCGGCTCCACCAGTACCGTGACGATCTTGTTCCGGCGGCCGGCCGCGGCCTCCGCGGTCAGGCGCAGGGTGCGGGCGTCGGGGAGTTCCACCACGGCGGAGGCACCGGCGATCGGGACCCGGCCGAGGGCCTTGGCGAGCAGTCCGCCGACGGTCTCCACGTCCTCGTCGTCGAACGCCTCGAGCCCGTACAGCTCGCCCAGGTCGCCGATGTCCAGGCGGGCGGTGACCCGGAAGCGGTCCTCGCCCAGTTCCTCGACGGGTGGCAGCTCGCGGTCGTACTCGTCGGTGATCTCGCCGACGATCTCCTCGAGGATGTCCTCGATGGTGACGATCCCGGCCGTGCCGCCGTACTCGTCGACGGCGACGGCGACGTGGTTGCGTTCCTTCTGCATCTCGCGCAGCAGGTCGCCGGCGTTCTTGGTGTCGGGCACGAAGACCGCCGGGCGCATCGCGGTGGACACCAGCTCGTTCTCCGCGTCCCGGCTGATGTGCGTCTTGCGGGCCAGGTCCTTGAGGTAGACGATCCCGACTATGTCGTCCTCGCTCTCGCCGGTCACCGGGATCCGGGAGAAGCCGGAGCGCAGGGCGAGGGTGAGGGCCTGGCGGATGGTCTTGTAGCGCTCGATCACCACCAGGTCGGTGCGCGGCACCATCACCTCGCGCACCAGGGTGTCGCCCAGCTCGAAGACGGAGTGCACCATGCGGCGCTCCTCGTCCTCGATCAGCGACTCCTTCTCCGCGAGGTCCACCAGCGCGCGCAGCTCCGCCTCGGAGGCGAAGGGGCCGCGCCGGAAGCCCTTGCCGGGGGTGAGCGCGTTGCCGATGAGGATCAGCAGGGACGGGATCGGGCCCATGATCCTGGCGAGCGGCAGCAGCACGTACGCCGCCGCCGTGGCCGTGTTCAGCGGATGCTGGCGGCCGATGGTGCGCGGGGAGACACCGACGGCGACGTAGGAGACGAGCACCATGATCGCGATGGCGATCAGCAGGGCCTCGGTGGTGCTGTCGAACTCCTCCAGGCAGCCGTAGGTGATCAGCGCGGCGGCGGCCATCTCGCAGGCGACGCGGACCAGCAGCGCCACGTTGAGATAGCGGGTCGGGTCGGCGGCGATCTGCGCGAGCCCGGCACTGCCCCGGCGGCCGGAGCGTACGGCCTCCTCGGCGCGGAAACTGGAGACGCGGGCTATGCCGGCCTCGGCGCAGGCGAACAGCCAGGCGACGACGACCAGCGCGATCGCGCCGAGGACGAGCGCGGGACTCATGAGACGGTCGGGGCCGGCGACGGGCCGGTCAGGCCCCTCTCCGCGCGCCAGCCGTCCACGATGGCGGCCTGCAGGCCGAACATCTCGGCCTTCTCGTCCGGCTCCTCGTGGTCGTAGCCGAGCAGGTGCAGCACACCGTGGACGGTGAGGAGCTGGAGCTCCTCGTCCATGGTGTGCTGCGTCGGCGCCTCGGCGCCCTGCTTGGCGGCTACCTCGGGGCAGAGCACGATGTCGCCGAGCAGCCCCTGCGGGGGCTCGTCGTCGTCCTTCGACGGCGGCCGCAGCTCGTCCATCGGGAAGGACATCACGTCGGTCGGGCCGGGCAGGTCCATCCACTGGATGTGGAGCTGCTCCATGGCGCCGGCGTCCACGACGATCACCGAGAGCTCGGAGAGCGGGTGGATGCGCATCCGCGCAAGGGCGTAGCGGGCGATGTCGAGGATCGCCTGCTCGTCGACCTCGGTGCCGGACTCGTTGTTGACGTCGATCGACATCTGGTGCTCGGTCTACTTCCCCTTGTGCCCGGACTTGCCCCGGCCGCCCTTGTGGGAGCCGTTCTGGGTGCCGTGCTTGCTGTCGTACTGCTCGTACGCGTCGACGATACGGCCCACCAGCTTGTGCCGTACGACGTCGTGGGACGACAGCCGGGAGAAGTGGACGTCCTCCACTCCCTCCAGGATCTCCTGCACCTGCCGCAGACCCGACTTGGTGCCGTCGGGCAGGTCGACCTGTGTCACGTCACCCGTGATGACGATCTTCGAGTCGAACCCGAGCCGCGTCAGGAACATCTTCATCTGCTCGGGGCTGGTGTTCTGGGCCTCGTCGAGAATGATGAAGGCGTCGTTCAGCGTGCGTCCGCGCATGTACGCGAGCGGCGCGACCTCGATCGTCCCGGCCGCCATCAGGCGCGGGATGGAGTCGGGGTCGAGCATGTCGTGCAGCGCGTCGTAGAGCGGGCGCAGATACGGGTCGATCTTCTCGTAGAGCGTGCCCGGCAGGAAGCCGAGCCGCTCGCCCGCCTCCACCGCCGGCCGGGTCAGGATGATGCGGTTGACCTGCTTGGACTGCAGGGCCTGGACCGCCTTGGCCATCGCCAGGTACGTCTTGCCGGTACCGGCGGGGCCGATGCCGAAGACGATGGTGTGCTTGTCGATCGCGTCCACGTAGCGCTTCTGGTTGAGCGTCTTGGGGCGGATCGTGCGGCCGCGCGAGGACAGGATGTTCTGCGTGAGCACCTGGGCCGGGGTCTCCTGGCCGTCGCTCTCCCCGTTCTCGCTCGCCTTGAGCATGGCGATCGAGCGTTCCACTGCGTCCTCCGTCATCGGCTGCCCGGTGCGGAGCACCAGCATCATCTCGTCGAACACGCGCGAAATGAGGGCGACCTCCGTGGCGTCGCCGACCGCGCTGATCTCGTTGCCCCGGACGTGGATGTCGGCCCCCGGGAAGGCCTTCTCGATCACGCGCAGAAGGGAGTCCCCGGAACCCAGCACGGTCACCATGGGGTGCTGGGCGGGGACGGTGAGCTGCACTCTCGCCTGCCCCTGCGCGGGCGTGTGAGCTGTGGGTGTCTGAGTCATGGGCCGGCGCTTAAGGCCTGCGGTTCCTCCTCGTCACGGCCGCATCGCTGAGGGCGGCCTCGCGTCTCCCAGGGTACGACGCGGGGGTGACAAGCCCGTAGGGCTTTTCCTCTCATCACTTTGATCCCACCCGAGTCGCACCGCCGGGCGGCCCACCTCTCGACCGGCCGAGTCGCGTGGTGGGTGGGCACAGGCCGGGGGTCAGGGGGCGGCGCCCCCTGGTGGGGGTGTGGGGGCGAAGCCGCCGCCAAGGCTCACGCCGACCGGCGGAACCCGATCGTCGGCACGGCCCGCCGCAGCGGCCACGGCCGCACCAGCTCCTCCGGAACCAGGTCCGCCAGGAACCCGTACCGCCGCAGCGCAGCAGCACCCTGCCCCTGCACCGACTGCACCTTCCGCCACCACGCCCCGACCTCCGCCCATCCCGGCGCCGACAACGACCCCCCGAACTCCTGCACCGACAGCGCCGCCGTCAGCCCCGCGAAGGCGAGCCGGTCCGCCAACGGCCACCCCGCGAGCGTCCCGGTCACGAAACCCGCCACGAACACGTCCCCCGCTCCCGTCGGATCCAGCGCCTCCACCTCGATCGCCGGCACCTCCGCGCACTCCCCGGTCCGCCCGTCCACCGCGTACGCCCCCTCCGCCCCGAGCGTCACCACGGCCACCGGCACATGATCGGTGAGCGCATGGGCCGCCGCCCGCGGGCAGTCCGTCCCCGTGTACCGCATCGCTTCCTGCGCGTTCGGCAGGAACGCCTCGCAGTACCGCAGGTCCGGCAGGCCCGCCAGATCCCACGCCCCGGTGTCGTCCCACCCGACGTCACCGAAGATCCGGGCGCCCTTGCGCGCCGCCTGCGCGATCCAGGGGGAGCTGCGCCCGGGAGTGAGCGAGGCGACGGCGGCCCGCGCGCGCGGCGGGCAGTCGGGGGCGGGTTCCTCAGGCGGCGGTTCGTGCCCGTGGGAGACCATCGTCCGCTCCCCCTCGTACGCCATCGAGACGGTGACCGGCGAGTGCCAGCCGGGCACGGTGCGCGACAGCGACAGGTCGATGCCCTCGCCCTGCTCGAGCGTGTCCCAGCAGTACTCGCCGTAGTGGTCGTCGCCGAACGCCGCCGCGAGGGACGTCCGCAGACCGAGGCGGGCGAGCGCGGTGGCCATGTTGGCGACACCACCGGGGCTCGACCCCATCCCGCGTGCCCAGGACTCGGTCCCGCGCACCGGGGCGGAGTCGAGCCCGGTGAAGATGATGTCGAGGAAGACGGTGCCGGTGAGGTAGACGTCCCAGGGCGGGTCCTGCGCGGTGCGCAGCAGGGCGAGAGGGTCGACCTGGGCCTGGCGGCGGTGCGCTCCCTCTCCGGTCGACGCGGGGGACGCGGTGGACGCGATCACGATGCGCTCCCTGACGTGGTGCGGATCTGGCCAGTCTGCACCACACCACTGACAACGCTCACGCCGTCACACCGCGTGCTCGGAAGGTTCCCGCTGGTTCACCAGCGGGGGGCGGAGGGGACGACCCAGTCCGGGTCGGCGACCCGCATCGCCGCCGCGTCGTCGCGGTCGCGCAGGGTGCCGTCGTCGTCGAGCCAGCGCTGGTGGAGGAACGCCAGCCGCTCGCGGTCGAGTTCGACGCCGAGGCCGGGCGCGTCGGAGACGGTGACCTTGCCGCCGTCGAAGGTGAGGCGCTCGGTGAGGACGTCCTCCGACTGCCAGGGGTAGTGGGAGTCGCAGGCGTGGTGCAGGCCGGGGACGGTCGCGGCGACGTGGGTCATCGCGGCGAGGCTGATGCCGAGGTGGGTGTTGGAGTGCATCGACACCCCGACGCCGAAGGTGCGGCAGACGGCGGCGAGGTGCTGGGTGTTGCGCAGTCCGCCCCAGTAGTGGTGGTCGGAGAGGACGACCTGGACGGCGTCGCGCGTGAACGCCTCTTTGATCTCGGCGAACGTCGTCACGCACATGTTGGTGGCGAGGGGTACGTCCGTCCTCGCCGCGACCTCGGCCATGGCGGGCGTGCCCAGCGCCGGGTCCTCCAGGTACTCAAGGACGTCCCCGAGCTCCTCGGCGACCCTCAGTGACGTCGCCACGGACCAGGCGCCGTTGGGGTCGAGGCGCAGGGGGTGTCCGGGGAACGCCTCGGCGAGCGCGCGGATCGCGGCGATCTCCTCCTCGGGCGGGAAGACGCCGCCCTTGAGCTTGAAGGAGGTGAAGCCGTGGCGCTCGGTGAAGGCGCGGGCCTGTTCGACGACACCGGCCGGGTCGAGGGCCGCACCCCAGTCGTCCTTCTCGGCCGCCACGCCCTCGGGGTGCTCGGCCCACTTGTAGAAGAGGTACGCGCTGTACTCCACGGCGTCGCGCACCTTGCCGCCGAGCAGGGTGTGCACGGGCAGGCCGAGCGCCTTGCCGAGTGCGTCCAGGCAGGCGACCTCGAAGCCGGAGACGACGGACAGGCGCAGCTTGTCGGCGGTCTGCACCCCGCGCAGCCCGCCCACGTCGACCTGCCCGGAGACCCGGGAGGCGTCGACGGCCACCTCGTCGGCGAGGCTGAACAGGCCGTTTCGATCCGACACCTGACGTCCGACCAGCCGCTCGGCGAGCGGGCGGGCCAGTTGCAGGTACTGGGTGTCACCGTAGGTCTCGCCGACGCCCGTGACGCCGTCCGCCGTCTCCACCTCCACGATCAGGCGGGGGGTGTACGGCTGGTGGACGCCCTGGGTGTTCAGCAGCGGCGGGTCGGCGACCAGGATCGGCGTGAGGCGGACGTCGGTGACGGTGAGGTTCACAGGGAGGCTCCTACGAGGTCGAGGCAATGGTCACGACGGGGCCGTACGAGGCACTACAGGCTCGGTCCACTGGCGGTGGCGCCCGCTGTTACCCCGCCTCACACACCCCAAACGCAAGAGTGGGCCAGATCACACCCTCTGGCTTCGCTCACGCGACTGTGTGCTTGATACAAATTGCCCGCGCGTTCCTGTCCGTCGACGGTCGTCGCCCCTCCCCCTTTTCGAACCCTTCCTTTCGCATGCCCTGGGAACGCCCGTGTTCGCCCGCACCGCCCCCTGGCCCCTCGTCGCCCTCTTCACGGCCGGGTACCTCGCTCCGTATCTGCTGCCGACCACCGTCGGACGGCTGGACACCTCGCTTCCGCTGACCGCCACCCAGGCCGGCGCCGTCGGCAGCGCGCTGCTGCTGAGCTCGGCGACGGCGGGCTTCCTGCTCGCCTCCCGGGTGGAGCGCGTCGGCGCCCGTGCGCTGGCCCGGCTCGGCCTCCTCCTGGCCGCCCTCGGCTACGGCACCGCCGCCCTCACCACCGACATCCCCGTCGTCGTCGCCGGCGCGATGGTCGGCGGCTTCGGCTCGGGTACGGCCACGACGGTCGCCGCGACGCGCATAGCCGCGGAGCGGGACCCGCACCGGGCGTCCACGCTCGGCCTCCTCACCGTGTCCGCGCTGGCCGGCGCGGTGTACCTGACGGTGCCCCACCTCGGCCGGACGCACGGCCTGCCGCTGGCCGCGATCGCCCTGACGGCCCTCGCGGTGTGGCCGCTGACCGGCCGCCTGCCGGGCGCCGGACAGCCGCAGGAGACGGCCCACGCGCCGCACGACGACTCGCCCCTCCCCCACCGCCGCTCCGGCCTCGTCCTGGCCGCCGCCATCGTGTTCTGGTCGCTCGCGCAGAACTCGCTGTGGGGTGTCAGCGGCCGGATCGGGCTCACCCAGGCGCATCTCGGTGACGCCGCCCTCGGCGTCGTCTTCGCCGTGGCGCTCGGCGCCGGGCTCGTCGGTGTGCTGGCGGCGGGGGCGCTGGGGGCCCGGCTCGGGCGGGCGGTGCCGATCGGCGCCGGGACCGTGCTGATCGCCGGCTGCATCGCGCTCACCGCGTCCGCGACCGGACCGGTGACCTTCGCGGCGGGCGAGGTCGCCTGGAACACGCTGTACCCGGTGGTGCTCTCGTATCTGATCGGCCTCGCCGCCTCGCTCGACCCGCGCGGCCGGTGGGCGGTGCTCGTCGGGTCGGCGTCCTCGCTCGGCACCGCTGCCGGTCCGCTGACCGGCAGCGCGCTGTCCGCGCAGGCCGGCTACCCCGTCATGGGCCTGGTCCTCGGCGCCGGTCTGCTGCTGGTCGCCGTGCCGATGACCGCCGTCGCCCTGCACACCGGCGGGCGCCCGCTGCTGCCCGGCGCGATCCGCCGCCGCGGCGGGCACCCGGCGGCCGTGGTCGCCGCCCACACCGGCACGCCCAGCGGCGCGGTCCCCGAGGTCGGCGCCCCCGAGCAGCCGGTCGTGGAGTTCCCCGTGGACGCCCCGGCCGTCCCCGTCCAGCGCGACTACGACACGGCGGCGGCCACCCGGGCCCCCGGAACGCCCTGACCGCTGGACAGGGCCTAGAAGTCGTACGCCTCGACCTCCGCGAGGTACCGCGCCCGCAGCTCCTCGTCGTCGTCCAGGAAGGACGCGAGGAACGAGTTGCGGGCCAGCTCGCGCAGCCGCTCCCGCGACAGGCCGAGGGTGTCGCGCACGGCGTCGAAGTTGTCGCCCGCGTAGCCGCCGAAGTAGGCCGGGTCGTCGGAGTTGACCGTGCACATCAGCCCCGCCTCCAGCATGGCGGGCAGCGGATGACCGGCGAGGGTGTCGACGGTGCGCAGCCGGACGTTGGACAGCGGGCACAGGGTCAGCGGGACGCGCTCCCGCACCAGCCGCTCCACCAGCGCCGGGTCCTCCACGCAGCGCAGCCCGTGGTCGACCCGCTCGACGCCGAGCACGTCCAGGGCCTCGGTGACGTACTCCGGGGGCCCCTCCTCACCGGCGTGCGCCACACGCCGCAGCCCGAGCGCGGCGGCGGCCTCGTAGACCGCGCGGAACTTCACCGGCGGGTGCCCGACCTCCGCCGAGTCGAGGCCGACCCCGGTGATCCGGTCCAGGTACGGCTTCGCGGCCTCCAGCGTCGCCATCGCCGACTCGGCGGACTCGTCCCGCAGGAAGCACATGATGAGCCGCGTGGACACACCATGGGTCTGCCGGCTCCGCCCCAGCGCCCGCCACAGCCCCTCGACCACCGTGCCCATGCCGACCCCCCGGGCTACGTGCGCCTGCGGATCGAAGAAGATCTCCGCGTGCCGTACGCCCTGTGCGGCGGCGCGGGCGAGATAGGCGTCGGCGAGTTCCTCGAAGTCCCGCTCGGTACGCAGCACCGCCATGAGCTCGTAGTACAGGTTCAAAAAGGACTGCAGATCCTCGAACCGGTAGGCCTCGCGCAGCGCCGCGGTGTCCGCGTAGGGCAGCTCGACCCCGTTGCGCTCGGCCAGGGCGAAGGCCAGCTCGGGCTCCAAGGTGCCTTCGATATGAAGGTGCAGTTCGGCTTTCGGTATGGGCATTACGTCATCGTACGGCGGTGTCACCGACGTTTCGGAAGCGGAACTCTCAGCAGATCGTGCGCCACGGTCAGCTCGCCCTCGTATCCGGCGGCCCGCGCCTGCCGCTCGAACTCCTCCGGGTCGGTGTAGCGCTGGCTGAAGTGGGTGAGGACGAGATGCCGTACGCCCGCCTCCCGGGCCACCCGCGCCGCCTGCCCCGCCGTCAGGTGCCCGTGCTCCCGTGCGAGTTCCTCGTCCTCGTCGAGGAAGGTCGACTCGATGACGAGCAGGTCGCAGTCCTCGGCGAGCGCCTGGGCACCCTCGCAGAGCCGGGTGTCCATGACGAACGCGAACTTCTGCCCGCGCCGCACCTCGCTCACGTCCTCCAGAGCCACCCCGTTCAGCGAACCCTCGCGCTGGATACGGCCCACGTCGGGGCCCTTGATGCCGTGCGCGGCCAGCCGCTCGGGCAGCATGCGCCGCCCGTCGGGCTCGACGATCCGGTAGCCGAACGACTCGACGGGGTGGGAGAGCCGCCGCGCCTCGAGCGTGTAGCCGGGGGCGACCGCGAGAGCGCCATCGGTGTCGACGGGCGCCTCGGTGAGGGAGACGGTCTCCCGATAGGCCGTGGCGTACCGCAGCCGGTCGAAGAAACGCTGCCCGGAGCGGGGGTAGTGCGCGGTGATCTCGTGCGGCACCTTGTCGAGATTGATGCGCTGGACGACACCCGCGAGGCCGAGGCTGTGATCACCATGGAAGTGGGTGACACAGATCCGGTTCAGGTCGTGGGCGGCGACCCCGGCGCGCAGCATCTGCCGCTGGGTGCCCTCGCCGGGGTCGAACAGGAAGCCCTCGCCGTCCCAGCGCAGGAGATAGCCGTTGTGGTTGCGGTGCCGGGTCGGGACCTGGCTGGCGGTGCCGAGCACCACCAGTTCGCGTACGGACAAGGCGGCCTATCCGGGGGGCCACTCGAGCCCGCGACCGCCCAGGACGTGGGCGTGCGCGTGCCAGACGGTCTGACCGGCGCCGCTGCCGGTGTTGAACACGATCCGGTAGCTCTCCAGCTTCTCGTCGTCCGCGACGGCCTGCGTCTCCCGCAGCACGTCGGCGGCCAGCTGGGGCGCGGCGGCGGCGAGAGCGGCGGCGTCCCGGTGATGCGCCTTCGGGATCACCAGAACATGGGTCGGCGCCTGAGGATTGATGTCACGGAACGCGACGGTCGTCTCCGTCTCACGGACGATCGTCGCCGGGATGGTCCCCGCGACAATCTTGCAGAACAAGCAGTCGTCCTGGGGCTCCCCAGCCATACGGCCTCCTTGCCGGAATGATCGCGTACCAGGGCATCGTATCCACGCCCACGTAGCTGCGGGCAGTCGTGCCTACGCAGCTGCGGGCAGTCGTGCCTCCCCCAGTGCCTCAAGGGCCTGGGAGGTACCCCCAGGGCGGCACGGGTGGGCGATGGGGGTCCCCCCGCCAGCGCGGGCGAGCGACACCCACCCCCGCCCAGCAGCACAGGGTCACGGCACAGCAGGCGGCACCTTCGCCGGCGTTTCATCAAGCGCACTCAACGCCAGCCGAATCGCCTCGTCCAGCTGCACATCCCGCCCCGCCACATAATCCTGCGGCCGCTGCACAACCTCCACATCCGGATCAACCCCGTGGTTCTCCACGTCCCACCCGTAACCCTCGAGCCAGAACGCGTACTTCGGCTGCGTCACCAACGTCCCGTCCACCAGCCGATACCGACTGTCGATCCCGATGACCCCGCCCCACGTCCGCGTACCGACGACAGTCCCGAGCCCCAACGCCTTGATCGCCGCGTTCACGATGTCCCCGTCGGACCCCGAGAACTCGTTCGCCACCGCGACCACCGGCCCCCGCGGCGCATCCCGCGGATAGCTCTCCGCCCGCATCCCCCGCGGCAGATCCCACCCCACGATCCGCCGCGCCAGCTTCTCCACGACGAGCTGCGAGGTGTGCCCGCCCCGGTTCTCCCGGACGTCCACGACCAGCCCCTCACGGGCCACCTCCACCCGCAGGTCCCGGTGCAACTGAGCCCACCCCGACCCGATCATGTCGGGCACATGCAGATACCCCAGCCGTCCGCCGGACTTCTCATGGACGTACGCCCTCCGGTCGGCCACCCACGCGTGATACCGCAGCGGCTCCTCGTCCGCGACCGGCACCACCACCGCATGCCGCGGATCCCCGCCCCCCGCGGGCGACACGGTCAGCTCGACGGGCTTCCCCGCCGTCCCCACCAGCAGCGGCGCGGGCCCGGTCACCGGATCCACGGGCTGCCCGGCCACCGCGACGATCGCGTCACCGGGCCGAATCGCCACCCCGGGCGCCGCAAGAGGCGACCGCGCATCGGGATCCGACGTCTCCGACGGCAGAATGCGGTCGACCCGCCAACTCCCGTCCTCGTGCCGGGAGATGTCCGCCCCCAGCAGCCCCTGCCGGGCACTCCCGTCGCCGTGTCCGCCGCGCGGCGTGACGTACGCGTGCGAGGTACCCAGCTCCCCGTGCACCTCCCACAGCAGGTCCACCAGATCGTCGTGGGTGGCGAGCCGGTCGAGGACGGGCCGGTAGCGGTCGAGGACGCCGTCCCAGTCGACGCCGTTCATGTCCGGCCGCCAGAAGTTGTCCCGCATGATGCGGCCGGTCTCGTCGAACATCTGCCGCCACTCGGCGGCCGGGTCGATGAACTGGCGGACCCTGCCGAGGTCCACGGTGATGTTGGAGTCGCTGTCGTCGTCGTTCGAGGCACGCCGGTCGCTGGGCACGACCTTGAGCCGGCTGTCGGTCCACAGCAGCACCCGCTTGCCGTCGCCGCTGACCTCGAAGTGGTCGGCGTCGGCGGCGAGATGCTCGATGCGCTGCTGGGCGAGGTCGTAGCGCTCCAGCTCGGTCTTGGGGTCGGGGTCGTCCGGGGTGGCACGGGAGGCGCCGAGGACGCCGGTCACCGGGTGGCGGAGCCAGAGCACGCCGTCCTTGGCGGCCCGCAGGTTGGAGTAGCGGGCGGCCTCCACGGGGAACGGCACGATCCGGTCGGCGAGCCCGTCGAGGTCGATGCGGGTCGTGGGGGTGCCCTCGCTGTCGGGCGTCTCCTCCCGGTCCGGTGCCTCGAAGGCGCGCCCGTGCCGCTGCGGGCCGAAGGGGGAGGGTGTGGTCGCCGCGAGGGTGATCAGATACGGGCGGACGCCCTCGACGAACGCCAGGTCGAAGACGTGCTCGTCGTAGACCGGGTCGAAGGAGCGGGTCGACAGGAAGGCGAGGTGCTTGCCGTCGAGGGTGAAGGCGGGCGCGTAGTCCTGGAAGCGCAGCGGGGTCGCCTCGGTGACCTGGAGGTCGGTGGTGTTGGCGAGGCGCAGCTGGCTGAGCGGGCGCGGGCCGGGGTGGGACCAGGCGAGCCAGGCGGAGTCGGGCGAGAAGGTGAGCCCGGAGACGTCACCGTCCTCGCTGCGGTCCACCTCGCGGACCTCGCCGGTCTCCCGCTCGACGAGCAGGACCCGGCCGTCGTGGGAGGCGATCGCGGCGCGGCTGCCGTCGGGGGCCATGGCGAGTTCGAGGACCCGGCCGAGCTGCCCGGCGGCGATACGGCGCGGGGTCGCGCCCGGGGCGAGTCCGGTGGCGGGCGCGAACTCCAGGGCGTCGTCGCCCTCAGCGTCGG
Source organism: Streptomyces sp. NPDC052012 (assembly GCF_040689265.1). NCBI lineage: Bacteria > Bacillati > Actinomycetota > Actinomycetes > Kitasatosporales > Streptomycetaceae > Streptomyces > Streptomyces sp. NPDC052012. The sequence goes on along the minus strand of NZ_JBFAXA010000001.1, from coordinate 152,904 downwards.
TCACCCACACCACCCATTCCTCGCCGTCCGCGCGGAACGTGCGGGGCCGGCGGGCCCGTACGCCCGGCGTGGCGGCGAGCGCGCGGGCGGGGCCGGAGCGATGGGTGACCCAGTGGACGGTTCCGCGGACGCAGACGGCGCTGCCGCGGGCGGTGTGGTCGGGAGAGGCGGAGCCGAACCAGCGGGCGGCGTTCACCGGGAACGGCTGGAGGTCGACGCGCTGACCGCCGAGCCGGATGTCGAGCCGGCGCGGCTCGGCGCCGTCCAGGTCGTCCAGCACCCACAGTTCACCGGCGCTGGAGTAGACGACACGGGTGCCGTCGGTCGCGGCGTGGCGGGCGTAGAAGCCGTCGAGAGGAGTGTGGCGGCGCAGGTCGGATCCGTCGGCGTGGGAGGAGTAGAGCGCGCCGGTGCCCTCGTGGTCGGAGAGGAACGCGATCCGGTCCCCGACCCACAGCGGGTACTCGATGTTGCCGTCGAGGTCGGCGTGCAGGCGGACGAACTCGCCGGTGTCGTCCGGGTCGATCCACAGCTTGCCCGCCGTACCGCCCCGGTAGCGCTTCCAGAACGCCGCCTCGCGGCCCATCGTGGCGGACAGCAGCACGGTGTGCGGGCCGTACGCGACGTCGCCGACGGGTCCGTACGGCAGGGTGGTGGCCGGGCCGCCGTCGAGGGGGACGGCGCGGGCCCAGGTGCGGCGCAGGCTGGCCTGGCCGTGGGTGGTGAGCGCCAGGACCCGGCCGTCCGGGGTCCAGCCGCGCACCTGCGTCTTGAGGCTGCCCCAGTGGGTGAGGCGCCTGGCGGGGCCGCCGTCGACGGGCGCGATGTGCACCTCGGGGGCGCCGTCGCGGGTGGAGGTCCAGGCGACGGTGGTGCCGTCGGGCGAGATGCGCGGGTGGCTGACGGGCACGTTGTCGGCGCTCACCCGCCAGGCCCGGCCGCCGCCGTCGAGCGGGGCGAGCCACACGTCGTCCTCGGCGGTGAAGGCGACCAACTCGCCGTGCGGATGCGGGAACCGGAGATACGCGGCGGATGCGACCGATGCAGGCTGTGTCACCCGATCACCCTATGCACCCGGCGGCGGCCCGGCCAGGGCTTTGGATCACTTGCCCTCGACGGGGCGGCAGTCGGGGTACCGGTCGCACCACACGGTGGTGGTGACGGTCACGGTGACGGTGGGGCGGGGCCCGTCGTTCGTGGGCCCGCCGACCGGGGGCGGGTTGCTGGCGTTGCAGTCGCCCAGCCCGTCGACGCGGAACCACTGCTTGCCGTCGACCTTCGCGGTGATGTCGCCGCGCACGCAGGCGCCGTCGATGGCGTGCGTGACCTTGCCGGTGACGGTGATCTCCTTGCCGTCCTCCGTCTCACCCTGGCAGTCGACGGTGGCGACGGTCTTCTCGGTGGCGGAGCGCGAGGCGTTGCCGCCGTCGCTGTCGAACGAGGCGGTGCAACTGAGCCAGCGCACCCCGGCCTTCTGCCGGTTCAGCTCGTCGGTGACCGTCTCGTCGACCGTGTACGCCACGGTCGCGGAGCTCACCGCGCCCGGCTCGCACGCCACGGCGCCGCCGACGGCCAGCACGGCGAACCCGGCCGCCACAGCCGTCCGCCGCAGCCGCGTCCCGCCCCGCATCCTCTGCCACACCCCCATGGACGGCAGCCTGCCACCGTCACAGGCGCGGCGGTAGGGCGCATACGGCCACTGTGCGCCCCTCGCAAGCGCCCATGAGCGCAGGGCTGTTCAGGACCAGCGGCCGGTGCGTCCCAGGAGCAGGGCCGCAGCCGCCGTTCCGGCGGTCGAGGTGCGCAGCACGGTGCGGCCCAGGCGGTAGGCGTGCGCGCCGGACTGCTCGAACAGGGCCAACTCGTCCGGCGCGATGCCGCCTTCGGGGCCGACGACCAGCACGATGCTGCCGGCGGCGGGCAGTTCGGCGGTCGCGAGCGCCTCGGTGCCGCTCTCGTGGAGGACGGCGGCGAAGTCGGCATCGGCGAGAAGTGAGGCAACCTGCTTGGTGGTCGCCGCGTCCGCGACCTCGGGGAAGCGCACCCGGCGGGACTGCTTGCCGGCCTCACGGGCGGTCGCCCGCCACTTGCCGAGGGACTTCAGCCCGCGCTCGCCCTTCCACTGGGTGATGCAGCGGGCCGCCGACCACGGCACGATCACGTCGACGCCGACCTCGGTCATCGTCTCCACGGCCAACTCCCCCCGGTCACCCTTGGGCAGCGCCTGGACGACGGTGAGCCGGGGCGTCTCGGCGGGCTCCTGCCGGACCTCGCCGAGGCGCACGACGAGCCGGTCCTTGCCCTCCGCGGCCTCCACCTGGCCCTCGGCCCAGCGGCCCGCGCCGTCGGTGAGGACGACGTCCTCGCCCGCCCTGAGCCGCTTCACGGAGACGGCGTGCCGTCCCTCGGGGCCGTCGAGGACGAAGCGGCCCCCGCCCTGGGTGTCGAAGCCGTCGACGACGAAGACGGGCGCGGTCACAGGGCACCTCCCGCCGACAACGCTGTCCGGGCGGAGGCGAGTTCGGCGGCCAGCACCTCCACCAGCTGCCCGGCGGGCAGCTCCCGTGCCATGCGGTGGCCCTGCCCGGCCCACAGCGCCATGCCCTGCGCGTCCCCGGCCTTGGCGGCGGCCTTGCGCAGCGGCGCGGTGAGGTGGTGGACGTCGGGGTAGGCGGCGGGGGCGTAGGGGCCGTGCTCGCGCAGGAAGCGGTTGACCAGTCCGCGGGCCGGGCGGCCGGAGAAGGCGCGGGTCAGCTCGGTGCGGACGTAGAGGGGGTTGGTGAGGGCCTGCTTGTGCAGGGCGTGCGCGCCGGACTCGTGGGTGGCGAGGAAGGCGGTCCCGAGCTGCGCGGCGACGGCGCCGGCGGCGAGCACGGCGGCGATCTGGCTGCCGCGCATGATGCCGCCCGCGGCGATGACCGGGATCCCGACGGACTCCCTGACCTGGGCGACGAGGGAGAGCACTCCGACACCGGAGCCGTCCGCCTCGGGGACGTCACGGTGGGTGCCCTGGTGGCCGCCGGCCTCGACGCCCTGCGCGATCACCGCGTCCGCGCCGGAGCGCTCCACGGCCCGGGCCTCCTCGGCGGTGGTGGCGGTGACGAGAGCGAACGTGCCGACGCGGTGCAGGGAGTCGACGACCTCGCGGGCCGGCACGCCGAAGTGGAAGGAGACCACCGGTACCGGATTGTCGAGGAGTACGGCGAGCTTGGCGTCGTAGCCGTCGTCGCGCCCGCTGTCGGGGTCGCCGAGCTCGGTCTCGTACCAGGTGGCCTCGCCGGCCAGCTGGTGGGCGTAGACGTCGACGGCGGCCGGGTCGGCGGTCTCCGGCTGGGGCAGGAAGAGGTTGACGCCGAAGGGGCGGCCGGTGAGCCCGCGCAGCTGTTTGATCTCCTGGTACATGCCGTCCGCGGTCTTGTATCCGGCGGCCAGGAAACCCAGCCCGCCCGCCTCGGACACCGCGGCGGCGAGCTGCGGCACGGAGACACCGCCCGCCATGGGGGCCTGCACGATCGGGTGCGGGAGAAGATCGGTCAGCGCGGAGGACATGCCCGCATGTTGTCACGTCCTCCGACCAACTCCGAATCAGCCCTTCCCCTTGGCACAGGCCGCTGCGGAAGGGCCGGTCGTCCGCTTCCCGACGACCGCCGGCCGGGTCCGTCAGCGCCCGTTGAACGCGTCCTTCAGCCGGGAGAACAGTCCCTGCTGGCCGGGCTGGAACTGGCCCTGCGGGCGTTCCTCCCCACGCAGCTTGGCGAGTTCCCTCAGCAGCCGCTCCTGCTCGGGATCGAGCTTGGTCGGGGTCTGCACCTCGACGTGGACGACGAGGTCGCCCCGGCCGCCGCCGCGCAGGTGGGTGACGCCGCGGCCGTGCAGCGGGATCGACTGGCCGGACTGGGTGCCGGGCCGGATGTCGACCTCCTCCATGCCGTCCAGCGTCTCCAGCGGCACCTTCGTGCCGAGCGCCGCCGCGGTCATCGGGATGGTGACCGTGCAGTGCAGGTCGTCGCCGCGCCGCTGGAAGGTGGGGTGCGGGAGTTCGTGGATCTCCACGTAGAGATCGCCCGCCGGACCGCCGCCGGGTCCGACCTCTCCCTCGCCGGCCAGCTGGATGCGCGTGCCGTTGTCGACACCGGCCGGGATCTTCACCGTGAGGGTGCGGCGGGAGCGGATACGGCCGTCGCCCGCGCACTCGGGGCAGGGCGTCGGGACGACCGTGCCGAAGCCCTGGCACTGCGGGCAGGGGCGCGAGGTCATGACCTGGCCGAGGAAGGACCGTGTGACCTGCGAGACCTCACCGCGGCCGCGGCACATGTCACAGGTCTGCGCGCTGGTGCCCGGCGCGGCGCCCTCGCCGCTGCACGTGGTGCACACGATCGCCGTGTCGACCTGGATGTCCTTGGTCGTGCCGAACGCGGCCTCGTCCAGCTCGACCTCGATCCGGATCATGGCGTCCTGGCCGCGGCGGGTGCGCGAGCGCGGGCCGCGCTGCGACGCCGTGCCGAAGAACGCGTCCATGATGTCGGAGAAGTTCCCGAAGCCACCGGCTCCGAAGCCGCCCGCACCGCCGCCGGCGGCCTGCGAGAGCGGGTCGCCGCCGAGGTCGTAGACCTGCTTCTTCTGCGGGTCCGACAGCACCTCGTACGCGGCGTTGATCTCCTTGAACCGCTCCTGGGTCTTCGGATCGGGGTTGACGTCCGGGTGCAGCTCGCGCGCGAGCCGCCGGAAGGCCTTCTTGATCTCTTCCTGCGACGCGTCGCGGCGCACGCCGAGTACGGCGTAGTAGTCGGTGGCCACTACGACTCCGCCAGGATCTGTCCGACGTACCGTGCCACTGCGCGTACCGCTCCCATCGTTCCCGGGTAGTCCATGCGGGTCGGTCCGACCACGCCGAGCTTGGCAACCGCCTCGCCGCCCGAACCGTAGCCCACCGACACGACGGACGTGGAGTTGAGTCCTTCGTGGGCGTTCTCATGACCGATACGGACGGTCACGCCCGGATCCTTCGCCTCGCCGAGCAGCTTGAGGAGCACGACCTGCTCCTCCAGCGCCTCCAGGACGGGCCGGATCGTGAGGGGGAAGTCATGTCCGAAGCGGGTCAGATTGGCGGTGCCGCCGATCATCAGCCGCTCCTCGTTCTCCTCGACGAGCGTCTCCAGGAGGGTGGAGAGCACCGTCGAGACCGTGCCGCGGTCCTCGACCTCGAAGGCCTCGGGGAGGTCCTCGACGAGGCTCGGCACATCGGTGAAACGGCGGCCGGCGACCCGGCTGTTGAGCCGGGCCCGCAGATCCGCGAGCGACGCCTCACCGAAGGGCGCCGGGCAGTCGACCATGCGCTGCTCGACCCGCCCGGTGTCCGTGATCAGCACGAGCATCACCCGCGCGGGCGCGAGGGACAGCAGCTCGACGTGCCGCACGGTCGAACGGGTCAGCGACGGGTACTGCACGACGGCGACCTGCCGGGTCAGCTGCGCCAGCAGCCGCACCGTCCTGGCCACCACGTCGTCGAGGTCGACGGCGCCCTCGAGGAAGTTCTGGATGGCCCGCCGCTCGGGCGGGCTCATCGGCTTGACGCCGGCGAGCTTGTCGACGAACAGCCGGTAGCCCTTGTCGGTGGGGATGCGCCCGGCGCTGGTGTGCGGCTGGGCGATGTACCCCTCCTCCTCCAGGGCCGCCATGTCGTTGCGCACGGTGGCCGGGGAGACGCCGAGGTTGTGCCGCTCGGTGAGCGCCTTGGAGCCGACGGGCTCCTCGGTGCCGACGTAGTCCTGGACGATGGCGCGCAGCACCTGGAGCCTGCGTTCACTGAGCATCGCGCACACCTCCAGAAGCTTTCCGCCCGGTAACGTCTCTGGCACTCTTCGCACGCGAGTGCCAGACTTCCCCGGCCCAGTGTACGGCCGGGAGGTATACCCCGGGCAAGGCCGGGACCGTCCGGCTAGCGTCGCGGTATGACCGTGACTTGGGAAGAGTCGGGATGGGAGCAGGTGGCGGCCGGGGTGGGGCGGTGCCGGCTGCCGGTGTGGGACTGCACGGCGGGGCTTGTCGTCGGCGCGGGCGCGGTACTGCTGATCGACGCGGGTTCGAGTCTCGCCGAGGGCGCACGGTTGCGCACCGAGGCGCAGGCGCTCGCCGGTCACCGTGTGACGCATCTCGCGCTCACCCACCCGCACTTCGACCACGTCCTCGGCGCGGCGGCGTTCGCGGGCGCGGACGTCTACGGAGCGGTGGGGCTGGACGCGGCCCTGGCGCACGGCCGTGAGGAGCTGCGCGCGGACGCCGTGCGGCACGGTCTGGACCCGCGCGCCGCGGAGGACGCCGCGGACGCGCTGATCCGCCCGCGGCACGCGGTGTGCGGCGAGTGGACGCTGGACCTGGGCGACGGCCGGCAGGTCCTGCTGGCGAACGTGGGCCCCGGCCACACCGCGTACGACCTGGCCGTCCTGGTCCCCGGTGACCCGGAGGTGGTCTTCTGCGGCGACCTGGTGGAGGAGTCCGGCGAACCTCAGGCCGGCCGCGACGCGGTGCCGTCCCACTGGCCGGCCGCGCTGGACCGGCTGCTGGACCTGGGCGGCGAGGACGCGGCGTACGTGCCCGGTCACGGGGCGGTGGTGGACGCGGCGTTCGTACGCGCCCAACGCGACGCGCTCGCGGCGAGGTTCGGCGTGTCGTGATGATCGTGAGGGACAGGATCCTCGTATCGTCATCAGAATGCGCCAGTACTCCGCCGACCTGACCCCTCCGTGGAAGAAACCGCAGCCGGTCCCCGAGGTCCCCGCCGACCCCGGCCTGGTGGTGGAGGAGCCCGCCACCGGCTTCTGCGGCGCGGTGATCCGCTGCGAGGCCGGCACGGTGACCCTGGAGGACCGCTTCGGCAAGCACCGCGTGTTCCCGCTGGAGCCGCGCGGCTTCCTGCTGGAGGGCCGCGTGGTCACGCTCGTGAAGCCCGCCTCGGGCCCGGCACGCCCCTCCCGCACGGCATCCGGCTCGGTCGCCGTCCCCGGCGCACGCGCCCGCGTGGCCCGCGCCGGGCGCATCTACGTCGAGGGCCGGCACGACGCCGAACTGGTCGAGAAGGTGTGGGGCGACGACCTGCGCATCGAGGGCGTGGTCGTGGAGTACCTGGAGGGCGTCGACGATCTGCCGTCGATCGTCGCGGACTTCTCCCCCGGCCCGGACGCGAAGCTGGGCGTCCTGGTGGACCACCTGGTACCGGGCACGAAGGAGTGGCGCATCGCCCAGTCGGTGACGAGCGAGCACGCGCTGGTGGTGGGCCACCCGTACATCGACATCTGGGAGGCGGTGAAGCCGTCGGCCCTGGGCATCGAGGCGTGGCCCCGCGTCCCGCGGGGCGAGGACTGGAAGACGGGCGTGTGCAGGGCGCTGGGCTGGCCGCAGAACACGGGGGCGGCGTGGCACCGGATCCTGTCCCGGGTCCACTCGTACAAGGACCTGGAACCGCAGCTGCTGGGCCGGGTAGAGGAACTGATCGACTTCGTCACGGCATGAGAGTGGGGGGAGGCACCCCGCAAGCGCGGGCGAGCGAGACCCAACCCCTGCCCAGCCCCCACCCCGGGCACCTGCTCAGTCCACCAGGTCCCTGACCACCCCGTCCGCCAGCAGCCGCCCCCGCAGCGTCAGCACAGCCCGCCCGTCGTCGTAGGGCCGCTTCTGAAGAAGCCCGTCGGACAGCGCCCTGCGTGCCGCCGCGAGGCCCTGCGCGCGCAGCAGCGACAACGGGACGCCCTCCCGGAGCCTCAGCTCCAGCAGGATCCGCTCCACCCGGCGGTCCTCCTCCGTCAGAACCTCACGCCCCGCCCCCGGCGACCGCCCCGCGGCCAGCGCCGCCGCGTACGCCCCCGGATGCTTCACGTTCCACCACCGCACGCCCCCCACGTGCGAGTGCGCCCCCGGTCCGGCACCCCACCAGTCCGCTCCCCGCCAGTACAGCTCGTTGTGCAGGCACCGCCCCGCCTCCGACGTCGCCCAGTTCGACACCTCGTACCACTCGAACCCGGCCCCGGACAGCACCTCCTCGGCGATGAGATACCGGTCCGCGTGCACGTCGTCGTCCGTCATCGGCACCTCGCCCCGCCGGATCCGCCGCGCCAGCTGCGTGCCCTCCTCCACGATCAGCGCGTACGCGGACACGTGGTCCGGTCCGGCCCCGATCGCCGCGTCGAGGGAGGCCCGCCAGTCGTCGTCCGACTCCCCCGGCGTGCCGTAGATCAGATCGAGGTTGACGTGCTCGAAGCCCGCCGCCCGCGCCTCGGCGACGCACGCCTCCGGCCGCCCCGGCGTGTGCGTACGGTCCAGCACCTTCAGCACGTGCTGCCGCGCGCTCTGCATCCCGAAGGAGATCCGGTTGAAGCCGCCCTCCCGCAGCGCGGCCAGATACGCCGGATCCACCGACTCCGGATTCGCCTCCGTCGTGACCTCGGCGTCCGCCGCCAGCCCGAACTCCTCCCGGATCACACCCAGCATCCGTACGAGATCACCGGCGGCCAGCAGGGTGGGCGTACCCCCGCCGACGAACACCGTGCGCACCGGCCGCGGGTCGTCCCCGAGCACCTTCCGGGCCAGCCGGACCTCCTCGGCCAACGTCTCGGCGTAGTTGTCGCGCGAGGCCAGCACGCCGCCGCTGCCGCGCAGCTCGCTCGCGGTGTACGTGTTGAAGTCGCAGTAGCCGCAGCGGGTCGCGCAGTACGGAACGTGCAGGTAGAAGCCGAGGGGGCGGTCGGCGGCGTCGGTGAGCGCGGAGGCGGGCAGCGCACCGTCGGCGGGGACGGGCTCGCCGTCGGGGAGTGCGGAAGGCATGTGCTCCATTGTCCCGCACCCGCCCGGTACGGCGGCCGTCACGCCTGTCGTTCCGCCTGGAGCACCAGCAGGGCGAGATCGTCCGCGGGCGGGCGCGCCCCGAACTCGTGCACGAGGCGGGTGATCCGTTCCGCTATCGGCTCGGCGTCCAGGCCCGCGCAGCTCGCCAGCGCGGTGGCGAGTCCGTCGCCGTCGTCGAACTGGCGGGTGCCGGAGCGCCGCTCGGTGACGCCGTCGGTGACGCAGAGGAGGCTGTCGCCGGGGCGCAGTTCGCAGGTCTCGCTGGTGTACGTGGCGTCCTCGACGACACCGAGGAGGGTCTGGGGCTCGGCGACGGTGCGGACGGTGCCGTCGGGAGCGAGGAGGAGCGGCAGGGGGTGTCCGGCGGAGGCGAGGGTGCAGCGGACACCGCCGTCGTGGGGGACCAGCTCGCCGTAGAGGAGGGAGAGGAAGCGGGTCTGGGGTCCGTCGCCGGGGACGGTCGGGCGGGCGCCGGCCGCCACCAGCGCTCGGGCCGCGGCGTCCGCCGCCTCCGTCGCGTCGTCGAGGAGGAGCTGGTTGAGGCGGTCGAGGACGTCGGCGACGCGGTAGCCCTCGCGGGCGAGCAGCCGCAGCCAGGGGCGGGCGAGACCGATGACGACGGCGGCCTCCGGGCCCTTTCCCTGGACGTCGCCGAGGGCGAAGCACCAGCGGCCCCGGCCGGCCGGGAACAGGTCGTAGAAGTCACCGCTGGGTCCGCCCTTGTCGCAGGGCTCGTAGACGAGGGCGGAGCGCACGCCGGGGATCTCGGCGACGGCACCGGGCAGCAGCCCGCGCTGCAGCACGGCGCTGATGGTGGCCTGGCGGGCGTACTGCCGGGCGGCGCCGATGGCGAGGGCGACCCGTCGGCTCAGGTCCTCCACGAGCCCGGTGATCTCGTCGGGGAACCGCTCGATCGCGCCCCGTCCGATCACCAGAGTGCCGAGCGGGCGTCCCCCGGCGACGAGCCGGTAGGCCAGGGCGACGCCGGGTGCGCCGGGCGGCTCCGCGACGCCGCTGCCGGGGTCGGTGCCGGCCGGCGCGTCCAGCGCCTTCTCGGGCCACGGGTACGGGGCCGGGCCGGCGCCCGACGGGTCCGGCGGCTCCGGGGGGTTCTGGTCGAGGGCGGCGCGGAGTTCCTCGATGCGGTGTTCGCTGGTGTGCCACACGCGGGCGAGGCGTGCGCCGCCGGTCCACGCGTCCCCGCCCCAGCCGCCGTGACCGCTGGTCTCGTCCTCCAGCCAGACCGCGCACCAGTCCGCGAGCCTCGGCACGATCAGCTGCCCGGTGAGCGCGGCGACGAGATCCTCGTCCAGCTGCCCGGCGAGCAGGTCCGAGGCTTCGGCGAGGAAGGACAACGCCCCTCGTCCGAGCCAGGCCCCGTCGCGCCGCGTGCGCCCGGCGAGCCAGTCGTCCGCGAAACCCGCCCCGGGCGGCTGGGCCTGAGGCCGGCCGCCCGGGGCGATCACTCCTCTTCCCGCCTGGGTCCAGCCCTCCGCACCGGCCCCGCCCTGCGCTGCCGTCTGCGCCGAGCGGCCCGGCTCGCTGGCACCGCCCACCGCCGGGACGGAGCCCCCCGCGCCGGCCGCCCCGCTCGACGCCCGGGGCGGCCAGTCAGTCCAGTCGGCCCAGTCGCCCTGCGCCCGCGCGGGCGTGACGTGGTCGGCCGTTCCGTTGGTCGGCTCGGGCGCGAGGAGGTTGGTCGTTCCGGCAGCCGACTCGGACGCGAGGAGCCCTGTCGCATCGGCGGCCGGTCCAGACGCGAGGAGCCCGGTCGCATCGGCGGCCGGTCCAGACGCCAGGAGCTCAGTCGATCCGGCGACCGACTCGGACGCGAGGAGGTCTGTCGCATCGGCGGCCGGTCCGGACGCCAGGAGCTCAGTCGATCCGGCGACCGACTCGGACGCGAGGGGCTCGGCCGTATCGGCGACCGACTCGGACGCGAGAAGCCCCGTCGCATCAGCGGCCTGCCCGGACACGAGAAGCCCCGTCGCATCAGCGGCCGACTCGGGCGCAAGGAGGTTCGCCGGCTGGGTGTCACGCCCAGGCGCGCGGTCCTCCGCGTACGCCTCGGTGCCCTCGCTCGTCGTGCGGCCTCCGGCGGGGAGCCGGGCCCAGACCGTCTTGGTTCCGGGGCGGTAGGTGATCCCCCAGGCCTCGGAGAGCGCGGCGACGAGGCGCAGGCCACGTCCGAACTCACCGGGTTCCTGGGCGGCAGCGGTGGCCGCCTCGCCGTCGCGCGGGGCGCTGGAGGGGTACCGGTCGGCGACCTCGACCACCAGCGCGCCGGTGTCGTCCTCCAGCCTGCACGTCAGCTGCACGTCCGTCCCGGCGTGGACGACGGCGTTGGTGACCAGTTCGCTGGCGATGAGTGTGGCGTCCTCCACGGTGCGCGCGGTGAGGTGCTCGGCACCGGGTAGTCGCTGCTCGGCCCACTCCGTGAGCGCCGCCCGCACCAGGGCCCGCGCGGAGCCGGGCGCGAGGGAGCTTCCGGACAGGGTCGCGTCCGCCCGCGCGCACGCCCGTAGGTCGGCGGCGCGCGAGGCCGTCTCCCGTTGCGTCGGAATGGCCCCCATGGGCAGCTCCCCGGACAGTGCGTACGAATACACCTCGATCGCTGCCGACAGGGTGACAGACCGGACCCGCCCGTGAGCAACGAGTTACCGAAGTGGCCCGCCAGGGGTGAGAACCGTGCTACCCAGGCGCTCAGGAACGGGCACGAATCCGGTCAGATCCGTGCAACACCCGAACAGGGAACCCATGCACCACCGGAACAGAGAGGGGCGGACCCCACCGGAGTCCGCCCCTGCGCTCAGCGCGCGACGATCACGCCTCGCGCGTGCCCTCGTACATCTCGTCGATCAGGTGCTTGTACTCGCGCTCCACCACGGGCCGCTTCAGCTTCAGGCTCGGGGTGATCTCGCCGTGCTCGACGTCGAGGTCGCGCGGCAGCAGGCGGAACTTCTTGATGGTCTGCCAGCGCTGCAGGCCCTGGTTGAGCTGGTCCACGTAGCTCTGGACCATCTCGACGGTCACCGGCGCGGCCACGATTTCCGCGTACGGCTTGCCCTCGAGGCCGTTCTCCGCGGCCCACGCCTGGATCGCGACCTCGTCGAGGGCGATGAGGGCGGTGCAGTAGTTCCGGTCGGCGCCGTGCACGAGGATGTTGGAGACGTACGGGCAGACGGCCTTGAACTGCCCCTCGACCTCGGCGGGGGCGACGTACTTGCCGCCGGAGGTCTTGATGAGGTCCTTCTTGCGGTCGGTGATGCGCAGGTACCCGTCGGGCGACAGTTCGCCGATGTCGCCGGTGTGGAACCAGCCGTCCGCCTCCAGCACCTCGGCGGTCTTCTCGGGCAGGTTGTGGTAGCCCTGCATGATGCCGGGGCCGCGCAGCAGGATCTCGCCGTCGTCCGCGATGCGCACCTCCGTGCCGGGCAGCGGCTTGCCGACCGTGCCGGTGCGGTAGGCCTCGCCGGGGTTGACGAAGGAGGCCGCGGAGGACTCGGTGAGGCCGTAGCCCTCCAGGATGTGGATGCCGGCGCCGGAGAAGAAGTAGCCGATCTCCGGGGCGAGGGCGGCCGAGCCGGAGACGCAGGCGCGCAGGTTGCCGCCGAAGGCCTCGCGGATCTTGGCGTAGACGAGCTTGTCGGCGACGGCGTGCTTGGTGCGCAGGCCGGCGGGGGCGCTCGCGGTGCCGGTGCGGCGGAAGTTGTCCTGGGTGACCTTGGCGTACTCGCGGGCGACGCCGGCGGCCCACTGGAAGATCTTGTACTTGGCTCCGCCGCCGGCCTTCGCCTTGGCGGCGACGCCGTTGTAGACCTTCTCGAAGATGCGCGGCACGGCCGCCATGTACGTCGGCTGCACCACCGGAAGGTTCTCGATGATCTTGTCGACGCGGCCGTCGACGGCGGTGACGTGGCCGACCTCGATCTGGCCGGAGGTGAGCACCTTGCCGAAGACGTGCGCGAGCGGCAGCCACAGGTACTGCACGTCGTCGCTGCTGACCAGCCCGGTCGCGGCGATCGCCTTGGCCATGTACGACCAGTTGTCGTGCGGCAGGCGCACGCCCTTGGGGCGGCCGGTGGTGCCGGAGGTGTAGATGAGGGTGGCGAGCTGGTCCTTGGTGATCGCGGAGACCCGCTCCTTGATCAGCTCCGCGTCCTTCTCCAGCCGGGCCGCGCCGCGGCTCTCCAGCTCGCTGAGGCTGATCACCCAGTCGTCGGTCTGGACGCCGGCCGGGTCGATGACCACGACGCGCGTCAGCTCGGGCAGCTCGGCGCGCTTCTCGACCGCCTTGGCGACCTGCTCGGCGTTCTCCGCGATGAGCACCCGGCTGCCGGAGTCCGACAGGATGTACGCGGACTCGTCCGCGTTGGTCTGCGGGTAGATCGTGGTGGTGGCGGCGCCCGCGCACAGGATGCCGAGGTCGGCGAGGATCCACTCGACCCGCGTGGCGGACGCCAGCGCCACCCGCTCCTCCGGGCGTACGCCCAGCTCGATCAGGCCGGCCGCGATGGCGTTGACGCGCTCGGCGGTCTGGCCCCAGGTCAGGGACTTCCAGTCGTCCGGTCCCTGGCCGGAGGCCGGGGGGACGGGATAGCGGTATGCCTCGGCGTCCGGTGTGGCCGCCACGCGCTCCAGGAAGAGGGCCGCCACGGTCGGCGGACGGTTCTCGATCAAAGTCTGTGCGTCGCTCACGACATCCTCCGGGGCCCGCGACAGTGCGGCTGGCTCAGTGCGGCTGGTTTCACTCGCGGCCGTTGTTTAACTCGCGAGTAACTATCGAGCAGGGACAGAGTAAAGGTCGACCGGCCGCCGCGTAAGGGTCCGCGGCCTGTCGCTTCGTACAGAGAGCTACCCCGTGAACGCGAAAGGGCCCGCCACACTTTCGTGCGACGGGCCCCGTTCCGTCCGGTTTGCGAGGCGGCCCCGCGGCCCCCGGCGGCTACTTCTTGCTCTTACCCGGTCCCGCGCTGTCATCGCTGGAGAGGACGGCGATGAAGGCCTCCTGCGGAACTTCCACGGAACCCACCATCTTCATCCGCTTCTTGCCTTCCTTCTGCTTCTCCAGCAGCTTCCGCTTACGGGAGATGTCACCGCCGTAGCACTTGGCGAGGACGTCCTTGCGGATGGCGCGGATGGTCTCGCGGGCGATGACGCGGGAGCCGATGGCGGCCTGCACCGGCACCTCGAAGGCCTGCCGCGGGATCAGCTCCTTGAGCTTGGCGACGAGCCGTACGCCGTACGCGTACGCCTGGTCCTTGTGGGTGATCGCGGAGAACGCGTCCACCTTGTCGCCGTGCAGCAGGATGTCGACCTTCACCAGGCTGGAGGTCTGCTCGCCGGTGGGCTCGTAGTCCAGGGAGGCGTAGCCGCGGGTCTTGGACTTCAGCTGGTCGAAGAAGTCGAAGACGATCTCGGCGAGCGGGAGGGTGTAGCGGATCTCCACCCGGTCCTCGGAGAGGTAGTCCATGCCGAGCAGGACACCGCGCCGGGTCTGGCACAGCTCCATGATCGAGCCGATGAACTCGCTGGGCGCGAGGATGGTGGCGCGCACGACCGGCTCGTACACCTCTGCGATCTTCCCCTCGGGGAACTCGCTCGGGTTGGTGACGGTGTGCTCGCTGCGGTCCTCCATGACCACGCGGTAGACCACGTTCGGCGCGGTCGCGATCAGGTCGAGCCCGAACTCGCGCTCCAGCCGCTCGCGGATCACGTCCAGGTGCAGCAGGCCGAGGAAGCCGACACGGAAGCCGAAGCCGAGCGCCGCGGAGGTCTCCGGCTCGTAGACCAAGGCGGCGTCGTTGAGCTGGAGCTTGTCCAGCGCCTCGCGCAGCAGCGGGTAGTCGGAGCCGTCCAGCGGATACAGCCCGGAGAAGACCATGGGCTTGGGGTCCTTGTAGCCGCCCAGCGGCTCCTCGGCGCCCTTCTGCTGGCTCGTGACGGTGTCACCGACCTTGGACTGGCGGACGTCCTTCACACCGGTGATCAGATAGCCCACCTCGCCGACACCGAGGCCGTCGGCCGGCAGCATCTCCGGGGAGTTGGTGCCGATCTCCAGCAGCTCGTGCGTGGCGCCGGTGGACATCATCCGGATCCGCTCGCGCTTGTTGAGCTGGCCGTCGATGACACGGACGTACGTCACGACACCGCGGTAGGAGTCGTACACCGAGTCGAAGATCATCGCGCGGGCCGGGGCGTCCTTGACGCCGACCGGGGCGGGGATCTCCGCGACCACCTTGTCCAGCAGCGCCTCGACGCCGAGGCCGGTCTTCGCGGAGACCTTCAGGACGTCGTCGGGGTCGCAGCCGACCAGGTTGGCGAGCTCCTCGGCGAACTTCTCGGGCTGCGCCGCCGGCAGGTCGATCTTGTTGAGCACCGGGATGATCGTGAGGTCGTTCTCCATCGCCAGGTAGAGATTGGCGAGGGTCTGCGCCTCGATGCCCTGGGCGGCGTCGACGAGGAGGATGGTCCCCTCGCACGCGGCGAGCGACCGCGAGACCTCATAGGTGAAGTCGACGTGCCCCGGGGTGTCGATCATGTTGAGGATGTGCGTGTTGCCCTTGTCGTGGGTCGGGGCCCACGGCAGACGCACCGCCTGGGACTTGATCGTGATGCCGCGCTCGCGCTCGATGTCCATGCGGTCGAGGTACTGAGCGCGCATCTGCCGCTGCTCGACCACACCGGTCAGCTGGAGCATCCGGTCGGCGAGCGTGGACTTGCCGTGGTCGATGTGCGCGATGATGCAGAAATTGCGGATCAGAGCCGGGTCGGTGCGGCTCGGCTCGGGCACATTGTTAGGGGTCGCGGGCACGCAGGGTCCTGTCTCTTGAGGCGCCTTATGCCTCGGGTCGGATCGATACGTAGTCTCCATGGTCCCACGGGTGGGGAGCGGCGACCGGTTTGGGCCGGGGAAAGAGCCGCTGGTAGTGTAGGGCGCTGTGTCTCATGCCCTCTCTGCGCGAGGCACACCGGAAAATACAACTCTGAAGAGGCTCATTCGTGGCGAACATCAAGTCCCAGATCAAGCGGAACAAGACCAACGAGAAGGCCCGGCTGCGCAACAAGGCCGTCAAGTCCTCTCTGAAGACCGCGATCCGCAAGGCTCGCGAGGCCGTTGCCGCGGGCGACGTCGAGAAGGCCACCGAGTACCAGCGCGCTGCCGCGCGTCAGCTCGACAAGGCCGTCTCCAAGGGCGTCATCCACAAGAACCAGGCCGCCAACAAGAAGTCGGCGCTGGCTCAGAAGGTCGCGACCCTCAAGGGCTGATCGCTCACCAGAGCTGATCACCTTCCTGATCTGATCGCCGGAAGGACCCGGGCGGGCCCTCTCTCATCCGCCCCCGACCGGCACCCCGAGCTCGTACGCGGCCTGCGTTCGCCACGCGGGTACGAGCTCATCGGCTTCAACCGCAGACCCCGTCCGCTCACCCTTCCCCAGGGTGGTGGGCGGGGTCTTCGGCGTTCGCGGCGCTACGCCCAGAAGTCGTTCACCGCGTCGAGGTCGGCGACGCATTCGTCGAGGTCGGTGATCTTGTCCCCGACGATCCGGAAGACGATGCCGCCGTCCTCGTCCAGGTGCTTGCCCTGCCGGTCGGCCGTGAAGTGGTGCAGGGTCACCGCATGGCCCCGGCCGTCGACGAGGGTCTGACGCAGCTCGACGCGGAACGTGCCGCCGGTCTCCTCACCGAGCCGCCGGTACATGTCGAGGATGGCGTCCTGTCCCTTGTAGTCGCCCGAGAGGATCCCGGTCCCGGGCACATGATGGGTCGCGTCCGCCGCCATCAGTCCGCGCAGGGTGTCCATGTCCCCTTGCGTGAACGCCTCGTACCCCTTGCGGACGAGCATTGCGTGCGGGTGTTCAGCCATGGCGCTCGCCACCTCTCCGTCTGTCTGGGCGACCTACGGCTGATACATCCGATTCTGCTCCTCCACGCCCGCCCTCTCGACTCCGCTACGCCCGCCCTCTCGACCGCGCCGCTCGGGCGATGGTGACGACCGCCTTCTCCAGGGCGTACTCAGGGTCGTCGCCGCCGCCCTTCACGCCCGCGTCGGCGTCCGCGACCGCGCGCAGCGCCACCGCCACGCCGTCCGGGGTCCAGCCCCGCATCTGCTGCCGCACACGGTCGATCTTCCACGGCGGCATGCCCAGCTCACGGGCCAGGTCGGCGGGTCTGCCGCCACGGGCCGACTGGAGCTTGCCGATGGCGCGTACCCCCTGCGCCAGCGCGCTGGTGATCAGCACGGGCGCGACCCCGGTCGCGAGCGACCAGCGCAGCGCCTCCAGTGCCTCGGCTGCCCGCCCCTCGACGGCCCGGTCGGCGACCGTGAAGCTGGACGCCTCGGCCCGCCCGGTGTAGTACCGGCCGACGATCGCCTCGTCGATGGTGCCCTCGACGTCCGCGACCAGCTGGGACACCGCCGAGGCCAGCTCCCGCAGATCACTGCCGACGGCATCGACCAGTGCCTGGCACGCCTCCGGCGTGGCCGACCGCCCGGCGGCGCGGAACTCGCCCCGCACGAACGCCAGCCGGTCCGCCGGCTTCGTCATCTTCGGGCAGGCCACCTCGCGGGCCCCCGCCTTGCGCGCGGCGTCCAGCAGGCCCTTGCCCTTGGCTCCGCCCGCGTGCAGCAGCACGAGCGTGATCTCCTCGGCCGGCGCACCGAGATACGCCTTCACGTCCTTGATCGTGTCCGCCGACAGGTCCTGCGCGTTGCGTACGACCACGACCTTGCGCTCCGCGAAGAGCGAGGGGCTGGTCAACTCGGCGAGGGTGCCGGGCTGGAGCTGGTCCGGGGTCAGGTCCCGTACGTCGGTGTCGGCGTCGGAGGCTTTGGCGGCGGCGACCACCTCCTGCACGGCACGGTCGAGGAGCAGCTCCTCCTGACCGACGGCGAGCGTCAGCGGGGCGAGGGGGTCGTCTTGAGCAGCTTTCCTGGCCATCGCGACAAGGATGACACGGGGGACTGACAGCGGGGTCGGTCAGTAGGGGTCCGGTGCCTTCCCGACTGCGGGGGTCCGTGGCTGGTCGCGCACTTCCCCGCCCCCTTCAGGTGACTCAGCCGCACCGGCGACGGCTACGGCTCCTCACGCCAGCCGTCCCACTCCCCCGCGAACTCGTCCAGCTCCGCGGGATCCAGGCGGCCCTCCTCGTCCCGCAGCGCCACCAGCCACTGGGCGTCCTCCGCATCGTCCTCCCCCGCCAACGCGTCCCGGACGACCCGAAGCTCCTCAGCCACCCCGAATCTCTCCCTCAGCGCCTCCACGACCTCCTCCGCGGCATCCCGATCCGGCAGCACCAGCACATGTCGCACATCACTCACGACACCCATTCTGGGCCTCACCCCTTCGGCAGGAGATGGAGCTCCGTCGTGGCCCGGCACGCCGCCCGCGGCTCGCCCTCCATGCCGCTGCCCAGCCCGAGGTGCTCGGTGTCCAGCGTGACCGTACGCGTCACCCCGTGCAGCGAGCACAGACCGGCATGCGGCTGCCGACAGGGATCCGCTCGGGTCAAGTTACCTGTGCGTTCCGCACGTCACAGTGATGACAGTGGTGACTGTCCCCGGCGCAGCGGCGCGTGACAGCGTCTGTCCCGGCACCGATCCGGCCGGAGGGAGCAGGCGTGAACAAGGGCTACGCCGTGTACTGCGACGCAGACCCGCACTTCTACGACGCGCCGCACCGCACCGCCCCCGGCACCCGCGCGGCGGACTCCCGGTACGCGGCGGCCCTGCTGCCCGTGCCGGCCGGATGGCAGCGCAGAGAGAGCGGCGACTGGCTCGCCCTGCGCCCGCTCGACGCCACGCTGCCGCCCCAGGGCTGGAAGATCCACGTCTCGGCCTGCCTGGACAACGCCGAGTCCGTCCTCGAGCGCGTCCGGGCGTACTGCCTCGAGCGCCGCGTCGCGTTCAAGTTCGTCCCGAGCCGCTATCTGCTGCACCAGCGCAACGCCAAGTACGCGGACCGGGCGGGCAGCGGCAAGTTCATCACCGTGTATCCGGCGGACGAGGAACAACTGGAAAGCGTCGCCGGCGAGTTGGCCGCACTGCTGGCCGGTGAGCCCGGACCGCACATCCTGAGCGACCTCAGGCTCGGCGACGGCCCGGTGCACGTGCGCTACGGCAGCTTCACCCGCCGCAACTGCTACGACGAGGACGGGGAGTTGCGCCCGGCCGTCGCGAACCCCGAGGGCGTCCTCGTCCCCGACCTTCGCGGCCCGGTGTTCCAGGTCCCCGACTGGGTGCGTGTGCCGGCCTTCCTGCGGCCCCACCTCGACGCGCGGGCGACGGTGACCCTGGTCGGCATCCCGTACACCGTCGAGGCGGCCCTGCACTTCTCCAACGGCGGTGGCGTCTACCGGGCGCGCGACCACCGCACAGGTGAACTCGTGGTCCTCAAGGAGGCCCGCCCGCACGCCGGGCTGGCGGCCGACGGCGCCGACGCGGTGACCCGCCTGCACCGCGAACGCCGGGCCCTGGAAAGGCTTTCGGGTCTGTCGTGCACGCCCGAGGTGCGTGACGGCTTCACCGTCGCAGAGCACCACTTCCTCGCCCTGGAGTACCTCGACGGCAAACCGCTCAACACCTTCTTCGCCCGCCGCCATCCGCTCATCGAGGCCGACCCCGACCACCGGCGGCTGGCCGAGTACACCGAGTGGGCGCTCGACATCCACGCCCGGGTCGAGCAGGCCGTCGCCGAGGTGCACGCCCGCGGTGTCGTCTTCAACGACCTGCACCTGTTCAACATCATGATCCGCGACGACGGACGGGTGGCCCTGCTGGACTTCGAAGCCGCCCATCACGTCGACGAGCCGGGCCGGCAGACGGTCGCCCATCCCGGGTTCGTGGCGCCCCCCGGCCGCAAGGGCACAGCCGTGGACCGGTACGCGCTGGCCTGCCTGCGGCTGGCCCTGTTCCTGCCGCTGACCAGTCTCCTGGCGCTGGACCGGCGCAAGGCCGAGCACCTCGCCGACGTGGTGGCAGGGCAGTTCCCGGTTCCGCGGGCCTTCCTCGACGCGGCGGTCGAGGAGATCACCGACGCCACGTCTCCTCGCCCACCGGCGGCGCGACGCGGCGGGAAGCAGTTCGTCCCGGTGGCGCCGGGCGACTGGCCGCGCAGCCGCGACTCGATGACGGCGGCCATCCGCGCGTCGGCGACCTTGGCCCGCGACGACCGCCTCTTCCCCGGCGACATCGCCCAGTTCGCCACCGCGGGCGGAGGGCTGTCGTTCGGCTACGGAGCCGCCGGAGTGCTGTACGCCCTCGCCGAGAGCGGCGCCGAGCGCGACGACGACGAGGAGCAGTGGCTGCTCGAACGGACCAAGGAACCACCGTCGGGCATGCCGCTGGGCTTTCACGACGGCATCGCGGGAACCGCGTGGACCCTGAACCACCTCGGCCACCGGGACCGGGCGCTCGAGCTCACCGGGCTGCTCCTCGACCACCCCCTCGAGGCTCTCGCGGCGGACCTGCACAGCGGCACGGCCGGAGTGGGCCTGATGCTGGACTCGCTGGCCGCCTCCACCGGCGACAGCGCCCTGCACACCGCGGCGCTGCGGTGCGCCGAGCTGAGCGCGCGGAGCCTACCGGGCGATACGCCCGACCTGCGGCCAGGCAGCCCCCGCCGGCGGGCAGGTCTGCTGTACGGCGCGGCGGGCAGCGCCCTGCTGTTCCTGCGCCTGTACGAACGCACCGGTGACACCGGACTGCTCGACCTCGCCCGGGGCGCGCTGCGCCAGGACCTCTCGGCGTGCGTCCGGAGCGCGAGCGGCGCCCTCCAGGTGGACGAGGGCTGGCGCACGATGCCGTACCTGGGAGCCGGCAGCGTGGGCATCGGCATGGTGCTCGACGACTACCTGGCACACCGCGCCGACGACCGGTTCGAGCAGGCGCGGACCGAGATCGTACGCGCCGCGCAAGCCATGTTCTACGCACAGCCGGGCCTCTACCGCGGCGTGGCCGGCATGGTGCTGTACCTCGGCCGGACGACGGCCACCGGCCCGGGCACAGGACCGCAGGCCGTCCGGCGCCAGATCGACGCGCTGACGTGGCACGCCATGTCCTACCGCGGCCGGCTCGCCTTCCCCGGCGAACAGATGATGCGGCTGTCGATGGACCTGTCCACCGGCACCGCCGGATGCCTGCTGGCCCTCGCGTCCGTACACGGCGACCGCCCCGCCGGACTGCCGTTCCTCCCCACCCCGCGGCACACGCCGCGGCCCACGAGCCGGTCCCACCAGGGACCGTGAGAAGAACACCCGTTGCCACACGAAGGGAAGATGACATGAACCTGTTCGATCTGCAGTCGATGGAGACCCCCAAGGAAGAGGCCATCGGGGACGTCGAGACGGGCAGCCGCGCCAGCCTGCTGCTCTGCGGCGACAGCAGCCTCAGCGTCACGACCTGTAACTGACGTCCGAGGCGGCCGGCCCGTCGCGGCGACCGCGGCGGGCCCCCGCGATCCGCCGCCCCGGACTCACCTCCCGGGGCGGCGGTTCCAGCACGCCTCGTCTCCGCCGCGGACGGCGACGCCACGAGGAGGGACAGCTGGTGGCAATCATCCCGGTCCGGCGGCGGCAGAAGCGCTCGGCGCCGGACCTGTACGACACCGGTCCGGGCCGCACGCCCGAACTGCTCGTCCTGGTGTGCTCGGTGGTGGCCGCGGCGGTCGCGGTCGCCCAGCCGTTCGTCCTCGGCCGCACCCTGGACCTGCTGCTGCACGACGGCGCCGCCGGAGGCTGGCTCGCGGCGAGCGCCGCACTGCTCGTCGGTGAGGTCCTGCTCGACAGCCTGACCGCGCTGCTCACCGGCCGGTGCACGGCCCACTGGACGGCAGCGATCCGCTCCCGCGCCCTCACCGGCATGCTGCACGCCGTCCCGGACCCGGTCAGCCGGTACTCACCCGGGGACATCGCGACCCGGCTGACGCTCAACGCCTCCGACGCCGGCGGCACTCCGGCCGCCCGGGCCGCACTGGCGGCCTCGCTCATCACCCCGGCCGGCGCGCTCGTCGCGCTGGCCGTCGTCGACGTATGGGTCGCCGCATGCGTCCTGGCCGGGCTGCCGGCCCTGGCCCTGGTGCTGCGGGCGTTCGCACGCGACACGGGCACGTCGGTACGGGCCTACCAGCGCGTGCAGTCGGACATCGCGGCCCGCCTGCTCGAAACCATCGAAGGCGCGGAGACCGTCGCCGCCGCCGGGACGGCCGTCCGTGAACGTGAGCGCGTACTGCGTCCGCTGACCGAGCTCGCCGAACTGGGCGGGCACATGTGGGTGCTGCACGGCAGGGCGCTGGCGACCGGAGGTGTCCTCGTTCCGCTGCTGACCGTGGCCGCCACAGCCGTCGGCGGTCTCCGGCTCGACGCAGGGGCCCTGAGCGTCGGAGAACTGCTGGCGGTGTGCCGGTACGCGCAGCTGACCGCCGGCTTCGGCAGTGCGGCCACCCTGCTCGGCGCGCTCGTCCGGGGACGGTCCGCGCGGGAACGCACCACGGCCCTGGAACAACTGCCCACCCTGCCCTACGGAACCCGGACCCTCCCCCCGCACGGCCCCGGTGCCCTCGAACTGCGCGGCGTACGGGTCCTGCGGGACGGGACGGAGGTCCTGCGGGCGGACCACGTCGTCGTGCCCGGCGGCCTGACCGCCGCGGTCGTGGGCCGCAGCGGTGCCGGCAAGTCCGTGCTGGCCGCCGTGGCCGGCCGGCTGGTGGACCCCGACGAGGGGGAGGTGCTGCTGGACGGCACACGTCTCGACCAGCTGACCCGCCCGTGCCTGCGCGCCGAGGTCGGCTTCGCCTTCGCCCGCCCGGTCCTGGGCGACGGCACCGTGGCGGAAGCGGTCGCGGCCGGACCACGCACCGTGTCGTCGCACCGGATACGGGACGCCCTCCGCGTCGCGGGCGCCGACGCCTTCGTACGCCGCCTTCCCGACACGTACGACACGCGGCTCGCCGACGCCCCCCTGTCCGGCGGCGAGTACCAGCGTCTGGGCCTGGCGCGCGCCTTCGCTCACGCGGGCCGGCTGCTCGTCATGGACGACGCGACGTCCAGTCTCGACACCGCCACGGAACACGCGGTGGACCAGGCACTGCGCCGCTCACTCAGCGCCGCCACGCGGCTCGTCGTGGCACACCGCCCGTCGGTCGCGGCCCGAGCGGATCTGGTGATCTGGCTGGAGAGCGGCCGGGTACGCGCGGTCGGCACCCATCGGCACCTCTGGCAGGAGACCGCCTACCGAGCGGTGTTCACCGGCGAGGAGCGCGGCGAGGAACCCGTCGGCCCCGCGGGCGGCGACACGCCCCGGCAGGAACGGACGGCATCCCTGCACGGAAAGGCGCGGCCGTGACCTCCGTCGACAGCGGCCGTTCCGCCGCGCCGCCCCACGGCAGGTCCGGGCCGCTGCGCCGGCTCGCACCGCCCGCCCGTCGCTTCCTCGCCGGGCGCAAACACGTCCTCGCGCGGCTCGCGGCGTGGTCCGTGGCGGAGTCCGCACAGACCTTCCTGGTCGGCTACGGCGTCGCCCAGGCCGTCGACCGGGGATTCCTCGTCGGCGACACCCGCACGGGACTCGGCTGGCTCGCGGTCGCCGGCGTCGCCGTGGTGCTCGGAGCGCCCGTGATCCGGGGCGTGTTCGCCCAGCTGGCCGGGCTGACGGAACCGCTGCGCGACCAGCTGGTACGGCGGGCGGTCGACCAGTCGATGGCCCGCGCCCTGGCCCGCCCCGGTGGCGGGGACCGCGCCGCGGTCTCACGGCTCACGAACCAGGTCGAGATCGTGCGGGACAGTTTCGCCGGGCTCGTCCTGACCCTGCGTTCGTTCGTCTTCACCGCCGCCGGGGCCCTGGTGGGACTGTTCTCACTGGACCCCGCCCTCCTCGTGGTGGTCGTGCCGCCCCTCGCAGCGGGCCTCACCCTGTTCCTGGTCACCCTGCGGCCCATGGCCGCCGCGCAACGGCGGGCGCTCGCCGCCGACGAGGCACTGGGCGATCACGCGGCGCGCACCCGCCGGGCGCTGCGCGACATCACCGCCTGCGGCACGCAAGGGGGAGCGGCCCGGCACGGAGCGCGGCTCATCGCCGAAGCCGCCGCCACCTCGTGTGTCCTCGCCCGCTGGGCCGCGGTACGCACGCTGGCCCTCGGCGTCGCGGGCCAACTGCCGGTGCTGCTCCTGGTGCTGGCCGCGCCATGGCTGCAGGGACGAGGAGTCACCATGGGCGCCCTGCTGGGCGCGTTCACCTACCTCGCGCAGGCCCTGCTGCCCGCACTGCACACCCTCATGACCGCGCTCGGCGCCGCGGGAACCCGACTGCTCGTGGTCCTGGACCGGTTCACCACGACGGCGTCGCCTCCGCTCCTCGCCGCCACCACGCGCGCCGACCGCCCGCAGCAGGTCCCCGGCCCGCTGCGGAAAGCCCCTCGGGCGTCGTGGCCGCCCCCCGCGGTGGAACTGCGGGCCGTGACCGTGGCCTACGGAGGGCGGGCCGAACCGGTCCTCGACGCGCTCGATCTTCGTATCGAGGACGGCGAACACCTGGCCGTCGTCGGTCCCAGCGGCATCGGCAAGTCGACCCTCACCCGCCTCATCGCCGGGACCTGTGTGCCCAGGAGCGGCGAGGTCGACGTGGCGGGCCGTACGATCGCCGACCGGAGCACGGCCGAACTCTCCGCCCTGCGCGTCCTGCTGCCCCAGCAGGCGTACGTCTTCACCGGCACGGTCCGCGACAACCTCGGCTACCTGCGGCCGGACGCGCGGCGGACCGACATCGAGGCGGCCGTGCGAGAACTCGGGGCCGGCCCGCTCGTCGAGCGCCTGGGCGGGCTCGACGCGCCGGTACGGCCCGGCGACCTCTCACAGGGCGAGCGCCAACTGCTGGTCCTGGCCCGCGCGCACCTGTCGACGGCTCGCCTGCTCCTCCTCGACGAGGCGACCTGCCATCTCGACGCGGCGTCCGAGGCACGAGCCGAGCAGGCCCTCGCACGACGTCCGGGAGCACTCGTCGTCGTGGCCCATCGCATGTCGTCGGCGATGCGGGCCGACCGGATCCTGGTACTGGACGGCGTCGACGCGGTGTGCGGAACCCACCAGGAGCTCCTCGCCCGCTCGCCCCTCTACCGCGACCTGGTCGGGCACTGGAGCGGAACCCGGGAGTGACGCGCGGCGGGCGGGCAGCCGAAGGCGATGGCGAGGGCAGCCGCCTCACATCCAGCCGGCGCTCTGCACGATGCGTATCGCGTCCACGCGATTGCGCGCCCCCACCTTCCGGATCGCGCTGGCCATGTAATTACGGACGGTCCCCCGGGACAGGTGCAGAGAGACGGCGATCTCCGCGACGGGGGCGCCCTGCGCCGCCAGGGAGACCACACTCAGCTCACGAGTCGTCAGCGGCATCTCCGACGCCTCCAACAGCGCGACGGTGAGTCTCTCGTCGAGGAACCGCTCGCCCCTGGCGACAGCGTGCACCGCAGCGATCAACCGCTGTGACGAGGCGTCCTTGTCGACGAAACCCAGCGCTCCCGCGTCGAACGCCCTGCGCAGCACACCGGGCCGCTGGGAAGCCCCGAGCACGACGAGCCCGGCCCCGCATCGGCCCCAGAACGACGCACGGCCGACTTCCCCCGGCCCCCCGAGGCTGTCTCCGTCCACCACGCACACGTCCGGGGGTAAGTCGTTCTCGACGCGGACGACATCGCGGGAGGACATGGACGAGACCTCGAATCCGCCGGCCGACCGCAGCAGTTGCACCAGTGCCGTCCGCAGCAGCGCCGCATCGTGCACCACGAGAACACGGATCATGCGCAACCAACCCCCTAGGTTCCCCGGTCGCCTTACCGGCGCCCGGGCTCGTCCCCCATGTCCACACCCATCTGCCCCCGGCCCCCGAGGAAAAAGCAGGACGCCCGATCAAAGGCGGGCCCCAGCGACAGCAACACGCCGTCCTCAGCGAGCCCGGGGGCGGGGGATCGAGGACGAAGAGTCCGGAACGGGTGCTTGACAGGGCCATGGACGCCACCGCTACGGCGAGGACGGCGTGAGAGAGGGTCACTGCCTGCCTGCGCCACAGACCGAAAACCCACGAAACGAATGTGGCCCGAACCTTGCGGTCCCTCTTGAGCAGCGCTGCGTAGGGCCCTCACACGAACAGCAGCAGACCGACGATCCGCCCCATGTTGGTCCGTGCGTCATGGGAACGACGTTCCCCATCGCGGGAGACGGGCCGTCTCACAGTCCGCGCACCGTGGGCACCCGGTCGAGCAGCACACCGAAACGCTCCCGGTACGCGGCCAGCACCTCCTCGTCCGTCCCCAGTTGCCGCTCCTCCCGCTCGCCGCCCGCCGCGCCCGTCAGCACCAGCTTCCGGCCGCTGAGCGTGACCCTGCCCCCGTCCTCCGTGACCCGCGAGCACACCAGCGACTGCCGGAAGTGCGACCGGGGCGAGGTGCTGTGCCACCAGGCCCCGGTGACGAAGTCCCCTAGCACCCGCGGACGCAGCTCCAGCCGGTACGCCGGCCTCCCGTCCCGCAGGACGTCCAGGTCACCGGCTCGGGCGGAGCCGGGTCCCCCGCGCACCCCGGCGGCGTCCGGCCCCGCCTCGGCGATCCGGAACGTGCCGCCGGGGTCCTCCTGGTCTCCCCGCTCCCCGAAGACCAGCGGGAAGTGGCTGTGCGCACCGAAGCCGACGTCGGCCAGCCAGTCGGCCCCGTCCACCGTCCGCACCCGCAGCGCCAGATGGTCGTACGGGACCCCCAGCCGGCCCTCCTCCCCGTACACCCGGGCCGCGAGGAGGGTGACGTCGTACCCGAGGGCGGCGAGCAACGCCCCGAAGACGCCGTTGAGTTCGTAGCAGAACCCGCCCCTGCGCGACCCCACCACCTTCTCCAGCAGCCGCTTCTCCTCCAGCACGATCTCCTCCCCGAGATGGATGGAGAGGTTCTCGAAGGGCACGGTCCGCAGATGGTTCAGCTGCAGTGACCGCAGGGCGTCGGCGGTGGGGCGGGCGGGGCGCTGGGCACCCAGTCGGCGGAGATAGGCGTCGATCTCTTGGGAGTCCATGGCCTCAGTGTCCCGCCACTCGCAGGGCACCGCCCGTACCGGTGACCGCGATCGCTCCCTCCTGGTCGGTCCGCAGCACCATCGCCCCCTGCGCGCGCAGCGCGTCGACCGTGCTCGGCGCGGGGTGGCCGTACGAGTTGTCCGCGCCGGCGCTGATCAAGGCCAGCCGCGGCGCCACCCGGCGTATGAGGTCCGGGTCCTGGTACGCCGAGCCGTGGTGGGCCACCTTCAGCACGTCCACCTCCGCCAGCACCGATCCCGCCGGTGATCTCGCCAGGGCCCGCTGGGCCGGGGGCTCCAGGTCCCCGAGCAGCAGCAGGCGCAGACCCGCCGTCCGGACGAGCATGGCCACGCTGGCGTCGTTCGGCCCCTCCGGTTCCGGGGCCGGGGACGGGGCGGGGTGCCCCGGCGCGTTGGAGGGCTGCCGTGTCCCTCCCGGCGGCCACACCACCTCCCACGTCAACGCCCCCGTGCGCCGCTGCTCCCCGGCGACCGCCTGCGTCACCGGCACCCGCCGGGCGGCCGCCAGTCTCCTCACGAACGCCGCCTGGTCCTCGGGCTCCTGGAAGCCGGTGGTCTCGATGGCCCCCACCGACCGTCCGCGCAGCACCCCGCTCAGGCCCGCCACATGGTCGGCGTGGAAGTGGGTGAGGACCACGAGCGGGATTCTGGTGATGCCCAGGGAGTGCAGGCAGTGGTCCACCAGATCCGGGTCGGGGCCGGCGTCCACGACCACGCCGGTGCCCTCACCCGCCGCCAGCACCAGCGCGTCACCCTGGCCGACGTCGCACATCACCATCCGCCAGCCCGGCGGGGGCCAGCCGGTGACGGCCCGGGTCAGCGGGGGCGGGCGCACCACCACGAGCACCAGCAGCAGCGCGCACGCCCCGCACCACCAGGGATGCCCCAGCAGCCGCCGCCCGGCGAGCAGCGCGGCCAGGGTGACCACGCCGAGCAGCGCCGCCCCGGCCCAGCTGCCGGGCCAGTCCACTCCCGCACCGGGCAGCGCGGCACCGGCGCGGGCGATCTGCGCGATCCACTCCGCGGGCCAACTCGCGCACCAGGCCAGCGCCTTGGCCACCGGCATCGCCGGCGGGGCGGTGGCCAGCGCGGCGAAGCCCAGCACCGTGGCCGGCGCGAGCGCGAACTCCGCGAGGAGATTGCACGGCACCGCGACCAGGCTCACCCGGGCCGACAGCACGGCGACCACCGGCGCGCACAGGGCCTGCGCGGCACCGGCCGCGGCCAGCGCCTCCGCGAGCCGGGGCGGAACCCCGCGCCGCCGCAGTCCCGCGCTCCAGCGTGGCGCGAGGGTGAGGAGCGCGCCCGTGGCCAGCACGGAGAGCAGGAAGCCGTAACTGCGGGCCAGCCAGGGGTCGTAGAGCACGAGCAGCAGGACGGCTGCCGCCAGCGCCGGGATCAGCGATCTGCGCCGGCCGGTGGCGAGGGCGAGCAGGGCGACGGATCCGCAGGCCGCGGCCCGCAGCACGCTCGGATCCGGGCGGCACACGACGACGAAGCCGAGGGACAGCGCCCCGCCCAGCAGGGCCGTCGTGCGCAGGGAGATGCCGAGGCGGGGTGCGAGACCGCGTCGCTCGGCGCGCTGCGCCAGTCCGGGAGGGCCGAGGAGGAGGGCGAGCAGGATGGTGAAGTTGGCGCCGGAGACGGCGAGCGTGTGCGTGAGGTCGGTCTCCCGGAACGCCTCGTCCAGCTCCGGTGTGATCCGTGAGGTGTCTCCCACGACCAGTCCCGGCAGCAGCGCCCGCGCGTCCCCGGTCAGCCCGTCGGTCGCCTCTCGCAGTCCCGCACGCAGCCGCCCCGCCGAACGCTGCGCCCCCGACGGCGCCCCCACGACCTCCGGCCCACCCCGGCCCTTCACCCGCAGCACGCCCGCGAACCGGTCCCCACTCGCCGCCGCGGGCACGAGCCGTGCCTCGACCGACACCCGGGTGGACGGCAGCAACCCCAGCCAGATCGCCCGCGCGTCCCTTCCCCGGGCACCCGCACCGTCCGGCACCGAGCGCCCGCTCCCGGCCGCGCCCCGCTTCCCCGAGCGGGTGTCGACGATCATCAGCACCGGCGTCCGGGTCACCTCCGCCGGTCCCCCGTCCGCCCGCTCGACCCGGCGCGCCTCGCCCTCGATCAGCACCACCGGCGGAGCCATCCGATCGCCGCTGACCCGGGGCCGGGTGAGCCGGGGGTCGGACGTGATCTCGACCTCCGCCGTCACCGGCGCGAACTCCCGGGCCAGCGCCGGAACCGGTCCCCGCCGCAGATCCGCCCCGTGCAGACCGGCCGACGCCGCCGCAGCGGCGACGCACACCAGCACGGCCGCCCCGGAAACCCACGACCGTGCGCGGCGTGTGCTCCGCGAGGCGAGCAGCGCACCCGCTGCGGCGAGTGCGACGATCACCACCAGCACGCCCCAGCCCGGCGAGGCATGCAACATCAGCGCCGCCGTGGCCCAGGCCGCCAGCGCCGGTGGCACCAGCCGGAGATCGACCGGCCCTTCCTGCCTCGGCCGAGCGGCCCCCAGGCGATGCCCCGACCGGGCGTGCACCACCGACCGGGTGGGCACCACCGAGCGGGTGGGCACCACCGACCGGGGCACCACCGAGCGGGTCACCGCCGACCGGCTGCCGGTGACCGCGGCGCCGGTCGCAGCCCCTGGCCCGGCTCCGGTCCCGCGCCGGGCCGCCCCGGCCCCGGGTTCGCGACCGGCGACACGGGCCTGCTCACTGCCGTCGCCGCTCATGGCCGCACCAGGTTGCGCAGGTCCGCGAAACGGCGGTCACCGATGCCGTTGACCTCGCGGAGTTCGTCCACCGAGCGGAAGCCGCCGTTGCGTGTGCGGTAGTCGATGATGTGCTGGGCCAGCACGGGGCCGACTCCCGGCAACGTGTCGAGCTGCTCGGGTGTGGCGGTGTTCAACGACACCGGCGTCGCCGGACCGGCTGCCCCTGGCCCGCCTGCCCCACCTGCCGTCACTGCCGCGGCCGTACCACCCGCGCCCGGCGCCGCACCAGGTGCCGGACCGCCGACGATCAGCTGCTCCCCGTCGACCAGGAAGCGGGCCCGGTTGAGGCCGTCGGTCTTCGTGCCGGGCCGTACTCCGCCCGCCGCCCGCAGCGCGTCCTCGACCCGGGAACCGGCCGGCAGATGATGAACCCCCGGGTCGCGCACCTTGCCGCTGACATCCACGACGATCTCCGGGGCCGCCGAGGCCGGGGCCTTCGCCGCACCGGCCGGCGCCTGGTCCCCGCG
Organism: Streptomyces sp. NPDC052012; assembly: GCF_040689265.1. Classification (NCBI taxonomy): domain Bacteria; kingdom Bacillati; phylum Actinomycetota; class Actinomycetes; order Kitasatosporales; family Streptomycetaceae; genus Streptomyces; species Streptomyces sp. NPDC052012. The sequence goes on along the minus strand of NZ_JBFAXA010000001.1, from coordinate 122,756 downwards.
GGGTGCCGCGGCCCGCACCACCTCCGGTGGCCGCACCGGCTGGGTCCGCCCTGCCCAGAAGTGCTGCACGGCGAAGCCCACCGCGACCACCAGCACCACCGACAGCGCGACCAGGCTCCGCCGCTCCATCCCGCAGCGCGTCTGCACCCACAGCGGTAACCGCTCCCGCAGGGCGAGCCCCATCAGCTCCCTGCGGGAGTTCTCCGGGGGCGCGAGGTCAGGATCCTCCCGCGGTGCCGGCTCCTCGTCCGGGTCCGCCGCATCGGCGTACGGCGCGTCATCGCTTGCGGCCCAGCTCGGCACCCGCCGCCCGCCCCTGCGCCTGTCACCTCCCTGGCCGCCCTCACCTTCCCGACGGCCCTCACCTTCCGGGCGGCCCTCACCGCCCCCACCGAACAGCGCCTCCGCACGCCGCCGGAGTTCCTCCGCCGACGCGTCACGGCTGCGGTGCCGGTATCCGCGCCGGTGCCCGTGCCGGGCCCGGCGGTGACGAACGCGGCCGTCGGACGCGGCCCCACGGCCGGGGCCGCTGGTTGCCGTCGCAGTGCGTGAACGTGATCGAAGTGCCATGCGACGAGGATCGGACACCCCGCCCATCCGCGATGATCTTGCTCAATTCCCGGGGATTATCACCGGGTTGTGGACAACTCCGTCACCCGCACGAGGGAACCGCCGCCCGGCGGCCCGCTCCACGAGCCTCACCGCGCCGACACCACAACACCCAGCAACCCGGGCCCGGTATGCGCCCCGATCACCGCCCCCACCTCGCTGACATGCAGATCGGCCAGCCCCGGGACCCGCCCGCGAAGCCGGTCCGCGAGGGCCGACGCGCGGTCCGGCGCGGCGAGATGGTGCACGGCGATGTCGACCTCGGCACCGCCCGCCCGCTCGGCCGCGATCTCCTCCAGCCGGGCGATCGCCTTCGACGCCGTCCGCACCTTCTCCAGCGGCTCGATGCGCCCGCCCGACAGCTGCAGCAGCGGCTTCACGGCCAGCGCGGAGCCCAGCAGCGCCTGCGCGGCGCCGATCCGGCCGCCACGGCGCAGATAGTCCAGGGTGTCGACGTAGAAGTAGGCGGACGTGCCCGCCGCCCGCTTCTCCGCGGCCGTGACCGCCTCGTCCACCGTGCCGCCCGCCTCCGCGGTCTGCGCCGCGGCCAGCGCGCAGAACCCGAGCGCCATCGCGATCATGCCGGTGTCCACGACCCGCACCGGCACCGGCGCCTGACGGGCCGCGACGACCGCCGCGTCGTAGGTTCCGGAGAGTTCGGCGGACAGGTGCAGCGAGACGATGCCCGTGGCACCCGACTCGGCGACCTTGCGATAGGTCTCGGCGAAAACCTCGGGACCGGGTCGTGAGGTGGTGACCGGGCGCCGCTTCTGCAGGGCCTGGGCGAGGGAGCGGGTGGAGATCTCGGTGCCCTCCTCCAGCGCGCGGTCGCCGAGGACCACGGTCAGGGGTACCGAGGTGATGCCGTGCCGCTCCATCGTCCGGGCCGGTAGGTAGGCCGTTGAATCGGTGACGATCGCGACATGGCGGGACATGAGCTGGAGGTTACCTGGCGTACCGCCCGCGCGGCAGCCCGGCCCCGCGGGCCGGGTGCGGCAGTGACCGGATCAAGTGGTGCTCTCGGGGCGGGGCTTCTTCTGCCAGGGGTAGGTGGGGCGCGGCACGGACGGAGCGATCGCGGGCCGCGACTGCTCGGTCGACTCCGGCCGCGTCGTGGCCGGTTCCTGGCTCTCCGGCCAGGTCTGACCGGCCGTCGGGGCATCGGCGGCGGGCGCTTCCGGCCACGGCGGAGCGGCGGGGCGCTGCCCACCCGCGGACTGCCCGGTCGCGGACTGTCCACCCGCGGACTGCCCGGTCGGAGACTGCCCGCCGGCGGGCGGCTCGGTCGTGGTCCAGTGCCTCAGAGCACCGGCCTCCATGTCGATCTGGGTGCTGAGGGAGTCCAGGTCGTCCTCGGCGAAGCGGCGGGCGCGGTCGCGGGCCGCCCAGCGCAGGGCGTCCGCCGACTGTGTGATGCGCTCGGTGCGCTCCCGCAGCTGGGGAAGCCGGTCGGCGAGCGTGTCCCGGTCCGGTTCGGTCTCCAGGCGGCGCAGTTCCGCGTCGAGCTCGTGCCCGTGGGCGCTGAGGCGCTCGAAGAGGGCGAGCGACTCCTTGAGGGACTCGTCCTCGGCGACGGCCGCCTGCAATGCGTCCTGCGTGGCTCGCATGGACGTGCGCAGCTTGAGCCGGAGTTGGGCGACCTCCCCCGCGGCGCCCGGCTGGACGAGGGACTTGACCTTCAGGGTGTGGTCCTCGACGGTGCGGCGGGCCTGGGTGATGTGACGGTCGGCACTGCGCTTGGCGGCGCCGACGACCTTCACCGTGGCGTAGGCGCCGAGGACGACCAGGAGCACAAAAAGCAGGGCGAACACTGCGAACACTGCTTCCACGAGGCTCCTCCTGAGGGCCGTAGCACCAGTCCCGGCACACTCCGCGCCGCTCTTCAACGGTAAACGCAACAGGCAGGCCCGGAGTTCCGGAAGAACCCCGAGCCTGCCCGCAGACGGATCCGGCGCTACCCGTAAGGGTCAGGCCGGAACGATGTTCACCAGCTTCGGCGCCCGCACGATCACCTTGCGGATCCCGGCGCCGTCCAGCGCCGCGACGACCTTCTCGTCGGCCAGGGCGGCCTTCTCCAGCTCGTCCTCGGAGATGTCGGGCGACACCTCCAGCCGCGCCTTGACCTTGCCCTTGACCTGCACGACACAGGTCACGGTCTCGTCGACCACGTACGCCGGGTCGGCCACCGGGAAGTCCTCGTGCACGACCGAGCCGTCGTGCCCCAGCCGGTGCCACAGCTCCTCGGCGATGTGCGGGGCCAGCGGCGCGACCATCAGCACCAGCGGCTCCGCGACCGAGCGCGGCACCCGCCCTCCCGCCTTGGTCAGGTGGTTGTTCAGCTCGGTGACCTTGGCGATGGCGGTGTTGAAGCGCATGCCCTCCAGGTCCTGGCGGACGCCGTCGATCGCCTTGTGCAGGGCGCGCAGCGTGTCCTCGTCGGGCTCGGCGTCGACGACGGTCACCTCACCGGTCGCCTCGTCGACGATGTTGCGCCACAGCCGCTGCAGCAGCCGGAACTGACCGACCACCGCGCGCGTGTCCCACGGCCGGGAGACGTCCAGCGGGCCCATCGCCATCTCGTACAGGCGCAGGGTGTCGGCACCGTACTCGGCGCAGATCTCGTCCGGAGTGACCGCGTTCTTCAGGGACTTGCCCATCTTGCCCAGCAGCCGGGAGACCCTCTCGCCCTGGTAGTAGTATGCGCCGTCGCGCTCCTCCACCTCGGCGGCCGGCACCGCGATGCCCCGGCTGTCGCGGTAGACGTAGGCCTGGATCATGCCCTGGTTGTACAGCTTGTGGTACGGCTCGGGCGCCGACACATGCCCCAGGTCGTACAGGACCTTGGTCCAGAAGCGCGCGTACAGCAGGTGCAGCACGGCGTGCTCGGCACCGCCGACGTACAGGTCGACACCGCCGTGCGGCATGCCCTCGCGCGGGCCCATCCAGTAGCGCTCGATCTCCGGGTCGACCAGCCGCTCGCTGTTGTGCGGGTCCAGGTAGCGCAGCTGGTACCAGCAGGAACCGGCCCAGTTGGGCATGGTGTTGGTCTCCCGGCGGAACCTGCGCGGGCCGCGCCCGTCGCCCAGGTCCAGGGTGACGTCGACCCACTCCTCGTTGCGCGACAGCGGCGTCTCGGGCTGGGTGTCGGCGTCGTCCGGGTCGAAGGTGCGCGGCGAGTAGTCGTCGACCTCGGGCAGCTCCAGCGGCAGCATCGACTCCGGCAGGGCGTGGGCGACGCCGTCCTCGTCGTAGACGATCGGGAAGGGCTCGCCCCAGTAGCGCTGCCGGCTGAACAGCCAGTCGCGCAGGCGGAAGTTGACCGTGCCCTCGCCGAAGCCCTTGCTCTCCAGCCACTCGGTGATGCGGGCCTTCGCCTCGACGACGCCCAGGCCGTCCAGGGAGACGTCGGCGCCCGAGGAGTTCATGATCTTCGCGTCGTACGAGACGAAGGCGTCGTCCCAGGTGGCGGGGTCGGTGCCGCGGCCGTCGGTCGGCTCGACCACACAGCGGATCGGCAGTTCGAAGGCGCGTGCGAACTCGAAGTCGCGGGAGTCGTGGCCGGGGACGGCCATGATCGCGCCGGTGCCGTAGCCCATCAGGACGTAGTCGGCGATGAAGACGGGCACCTGCTCGCCGTTGACCGGGTTGGTGGCGTAGGCGCCGATGAAGACGCCGGTCTTGTCCTTGGCCTCGGCCTGCCGCTCGACGTCGGACTTGGACGCGGCCTGCGCGCGGTACGCGGCGACGGCCTCGGCCGGGCTCGCGTGGCCGCCGGTCCACACCTGGTGGGTACCCTCGGGCCATTCCTGCGGCGTGAACTTCTCGACCAGCGGGTGTTCGGGCGCCAGCACCATGTAGGTCGCGCCGAACAGCGTGTCGGGGCGGGTGGTGAAGACGGTGATGCGCTCGCCGTCGATCGGGAAGTCGACGCGGGCGCCCTCGGAGCGGCCGATCCAGTTGCGCTGCTGCAGCTTGATGGCCTCGGGCCAGTCCAGCGCGTCCAGGTCCTCCAGCAGCCGGTCCGCGTACGCCGTGATCCGCATGTTCCACTGGCGCAGCTTGGCCTTGAAGACGGGGAAGTTGCCGCGCTCGGAGCGGCCCTCGGCGGTGACCTCCTCGTTGGCCAGCACGGTGCCCAGGCCGGGGCACCAGTTGACCGGCGCGTCGGAGGCGTAGGCCAGGCGGAACTCGCCCAGCACGTCGGCGCGCTCGGCCTCGCTCAGCTCGCTCCACGCGCGCGTGTGCCCCGGTACGGGCCGCTCACCGGACTCGAACCGGGCGATCAGCTCGGAGATCGGGCGGGCCTTGTTCGCGTCCTCGTCGTACCAGGAGTTGAAGATCTGCAGGAAGATCCACTGGGTCCACTTGTAGTAGTCCGGGTCGATCGTGGCGAAGGACCGGCGCTTGTCGTGGCCCAGGCCCAGCCGGCGCAGCTGGGCCTTCATGTTCTCGATGTTGGCCTCGGTGGACACGCGCGGGTGCGTGCCGGTCTGCACGGCGTACTGCTCGGCGGGCAGCCCGAAGGCGTCGAAGCCCAGGGTGTGCAGCACGTTGTGGCCGGTCATGCGCTGGAACCGGGCGGAGACATCGGTGGCGATGTAGCCCAGGGGGTGGCCGACGTGCAGTCCCGCACCGGAGGGGTACGGGAACATGTCCATGATGAACTTCTTGGGCCTGGCGACCGTCTCGGGGTCGCCGGCCAGGTCGCCGCTCGGGTTGGGGGCGGCGTAGGTGCCCTCGGCGTCCCAGAAGTCCTGCCAGCGTGCCTCGATCTCGGCGGCCAGGGTGGCTGTGTAGCGGTGCGGCGCGGCCTCCGCGGCGGCGGCAGCGGGGTTCGTCTCGCTCATCGTCCTCAAAGCTCCATCGATCGTCTCTGCCTGCGACCTGCGACTTCCAAGAAATGAAAAATCCCCTCGCACAGGAGGGGACGCCGCGCCGACTCCGGCCACCCGACGCGAACGGCGGTCGGGCGATGGCCGGGACTGATCAGCGCGGCTCGCTAAGCAGAAGGCGTACGGCACGCATGGCGCTAGGGTACCGCAGCCCCGGAGCGGCACGCGACGCACTGAATCTCGGTCAAAAGTTACTTCGCGTAACGGCCGCTAAAGGGGCAAGACAACGAGCGGATCGTCTTTTGATAACAGCGCAATAACTCAAACCTCGTACTGATCGGTATGAGCACGCTTAGAGTGCGGCAGCGGGACCGCTTTACCGAACCGTTCGGAGTTGCCCCCATGAACCCTCGTCCAGACAGCAGCCCACCCCCCGTCCAGGGCCGGTCGGCTGCCGCTCAGCCGTACCCGCTCGCCTTCGTGACGTGGGGAGGTAGGTCGTGAGGCCGGACGACAGCACGGCGGACGACTGGCTCGCCGAGTTCCTCAGCTTCGGTGTGGGCGTCCTGTCGCTGGTCTGCCTCAGCGCCTCGGTGATCTGGGGGCTGGTCGCCCAGGACCGCATCCTGCTCGGCCCGCGTCAGCGGATCCTGGCGCAGGCGGTGCACCGCACGACCGCGGTCGCCTCGCTCGTGTTCCTGCTGATGCACATCGGCATCAAGGTCGCCCAGGACCACACCACGTGGATCGCCGCGGTGATCCCCTTCGGGCTGGCCCTGACCGACGACGAGGTCGTCGGCGGCAGGACCTTCCTGATCGGCCTCGGCACCACGGCCGGCCTGCTGATGATGTTCGTCGCCGTCACCGGCGTCCTGCGCAACCGCTTCGCCTCCCCGGCGCCGGTCGCGGCCCGCTGGCGGGCCATGCACATGCTGGCCTATCCGGCCTGGTGCGCCGCGCTCGTCCACGGGCTCTACGCGGGTCGAGCGGCCAAGCCGATCTTCGTGATCCTCTACGGCCTGTCCGTGGTCGGCGTGACGGCGGCCCTCGCCCTGCGCGCGGCCCCGCGCCCGGTCAAGCGCAGGGTCGCCGACCGGATCACCGCGTTCCTCGGCACGACCCTGGAGCAGCGGCGCGAGGAGCTGGAGGAGAGCAGGTCACGGGCAGGCGAGTCCCCACTGCCCGGGTACGGCGGCCGGCGCGGCTCCCGGTCGCGCGACTCCCGCTCGCGCGACGACGGCCCGCGCTTCGACGCCGCCGAGCGTCCCGCCGACTCGCGCTTCGAGACCGCCGAGCGCCCCGCAGCCGCGGAGCCGGCGAACGGTTTCGCGGCCGCCTACCGCGCGGTCTCGGCGCCGTCACGCAGCCGGCAGCAGCCCCTGTTCGCGGACCAGACGTCCTCCATGGAGCTGCCGCTGGACCTCCAGCCCACCGAGAGCATGCCGCGCGTGGACTCCCCCTCCAGCACCTCGGGCAGCTGGCCGATCCCGTCCCCGCCGCCGGTCGGCGAGGCCCCGCCGTCGTCGTACGACCCGCTCAACGACACCGGGCACATACCGGCGTACGACCCCCTGAACGACACGGGACAAACCATCCCGGCCTATGGCAGTCCGGTCGGCTCCGGGTACGGCTCGAGTGATGTGTACGACACCGGTGAGACGAACACCCTCTACGGCACGTACAACCCGAGTGACACGTACAACAGCGGTCCCGCCACTGAACCAACCCCCGGTGCGTCCTACGACTTCGACGCTCCGGGTTCGGGCGAACCTTGGAACATGCCTTCCGGAGGCTATAAGTGAACGAGGCCCTGCCCGACGTCCCCGAAGTCCGCGTGGTCGGTCTTCCCCAGCTCACGTCGGGCTTCGACCTTGTCGACCGGCTCGATCTGCCCATGCACCTCAAGGTGCACGGGCCACTCGAGCCCATGGGCGGCGAGCAGCTCGCGTCGCTCGCCGAGCGCATCAACCTCAGGGGCCGCGGCGGCGCGGGCTTCCCCTTCCACAAGAAGCTGCGCTCGGTCGCCGAATCGGCGATCAAGCGCGGCGTCCGGCCGGTCGTCGTCGTCAACGGCAGTGAGGACGAACCGGCCTGCCGCAAGGACACGGTGCTCATCAACCGTGCCCCGCATCTCATCCTGGACGGTGCGCTGCTGTGCGCCGAGGCCCTCGGTGCCCGCACGCTCGTGGTGGGGGTCACCCGGGAGTCCACCCAGCGCTCGATGGAACAGGCGCTCGCCGAGCGCGGCCTGAGCAACGGCCGCCGCTCGGCGCTGCGCGCCCGTGTGCAGCGCAACCCCGTCCGCATGGTCACCGGCGCCGCGGCCTCCCTGATCCGCTCCATCGACGGCGGTCCGGCGATCCCGCCCGGCCGCAAGGTCAGCGCCTCGAGGAGCGGCGTCGGCGGCGCGCCCACGCTGCTGTCCAACGCCGAGACGTTTGCGCAGCTCGCCATCGCCGCCCGCATCGGCCCGGAGCGCTACGGCAACACGGGTCTGTACGACGAGCCGGGAACCGTGATGCTCACGGTGTCCGGCGCGGTCGCGCGACCCATGGTGATCGAGGTCCCCACGGGCGTGCCGCTGCGTTACGTGCTCCAGCTCGCCGGGGCGCCGCCGGTGCCGCAGGGCGTGCTGACCGGCGGCTACCACGGCAAGTGGATCGACGCGGCGACCGTCAACGAGGCGATCGTCTCCCGCAACTCCCTGGACGCGGTGGGCGGTTCGCTCGGCGCGGGCGCGATCCTGCCGATCAGTCAGGACGTGTGCCCGCTGGGCGAGTCGCTGAAGGTGGCGCAGTGGCTGGCGGAGGAGAGCGCGGGCCAGTGCGGCCCCTGCTATCTCGGTCTGCCGGCCGCGGCACGCGGCCTGGAGGACATCCTCAACGGCGGCGGCCCGGCCGCGCTGGAGGCGCTCAAGCAGGTCGCCAAGAACGTCAAGCGCCGCGGCGCCTGTTCGCATCCCGACGGCTCCGCGATGTTCCTGGAGTCGACCGTCAAGGCGTTCACCGACGACCTCGCCGCCCATGTCCTCGGCAACGGCTGCGGACGACCCGTGGCGGGCGTCCTGCCGCTGTTCGAGGGGGGCAGGGCCCCCACGGGCATCCCGGGCGGCGGAGGCGAGGAGAACGGCCCCAGCCGGCAGAAGATCTACGTCGACTGGACGCTGTGCCGGGGCCACGGCCTGTGCGCGGACATCCTCCCGGAGGTCTTCCAGCTCGGCGCGGACGGCTTTCCGACGGTCGCTCAGGCCCAGGTGCCGCGCTACGCCGAGGCGAAGGCCCTGCGCGCGGTGCGCCGCTGCCCCGCACTGGCGCTGCGCATCGAGGAGGAGGGGCCGCAGGCCAAGGCGCCGTCCCGGAACCTGCCGGTGCTGTCCCAGGGGCGCGGACGGCGCGCCCTCGGCCGCTGAGGGAAAAGCCCGTACAACGACGATCCCCCCGGTCCGTCAGGACCGGGGGGATCTTTCTGTGGAGCTAAGGAGAATTGAACTCCTGACCTCCTGCATGCCATGCAGGCGCTCTACCAACTGAGCTATAGCCCCTTGCTGTGTGCCGTCCGGGTTTCCCCGGCGGCGACGCCAACATTACACGGTCCACCGGGCCCAACACCAAATCGTTTCCGGTGTGCCCGATTTGGGCGCCTTGTCTCCTCGGGCTAGGCCGTCACGAAGGAATAGAACCGCTTGAGCGTGCAGTGCTCCTCCAGGAGCCGGCCGTAGATCGGCTCCCCCTCGAGTTCCCGGTACGTCTCGATGGGGTCGCCTTTTATGATCAGCGCCCGCGCGCATTCCTCGCACCAGTACTGGTAGTCGGGATTGATCGGCTCCATGTCCCGCACGATCGGCGTCCCGCTGCCGCACCAGTCACACTTCCGCCTGTGTGCACCCATCGATCAGCTCCAGCTGTGGCCGCAGGCCGTGCACACGTAGGAGACCCCGCCGTTGTCACCGAGCACCTGGGCGACATGGGCGGAACCACAGGAAGGGCAGCTGATGCGGGTCGAGGTCCGTAGCGTCAACGCCGCTCCAAGGAGGTGATCGACCTCCTCGCGGATGCTCGCAGGCATCGCAACTCCCTCCCGTCGGGCCGCGCCCCCTTCCGGCCGTTTGATTCTGCCACGACCGGGCCAATACGGTCAGCGACGCCGTGGTACCGGTCGGGACACGGCTGGACGCCTCGTAGAGGTATACGCCTGTCGGAGGCGGTCTGCTCAACCGGAAGAACGAAAAATCCCGCCCCCTGCGGGGGGCGGGATCTTCGTCGTGTGGAGCTGTGGAGCTAAGGAGAATTGAACTCCTGACCTCCTGCATGCCATGCAGGCGCTCTACCAACTGAGCTATAGCCCCGTGCTCTCCCTGCCGCTCGGCCGGGCGAACAAGAAGAACTTTAGCCTGTGACCTGCCGGAAAGTGAAATCCGGGTCCGGGCCCGACGCGACCTGCTCAGTCGTCGTCGCCCAGCACCGGTTCCGGCAGGGTGCCGGCGTTGTGCTCCAGCAGGCGCCAGCCCCTGGCGCCCTCGCCGAGGACGGACCAGCAGCAGTTGGTGAGACCGCCGAGGCTCTCCCAGTTGTGCGGGGCGAGACCCAGCAGGCGGCCGATGGTGGTGCGGATCGTGCCGCCGTGGCTGACGACCACGAGCGTGCCGCCCTCGGGGAGCTTCTCGGCGTGCCGGAGCACCACGGGGGCGGCGCGGTCGGCGACCTCCGTCTCCAGCTCGCCGCCGCCCCGGCGCACCGGCTCGCCGCGCTTCCACGCGGCGTACTCCTCGCCGTGGCGGGCGATGATCTCGTCGTGCGTCAGGCCCTGCCAGACGCCCGCGTAGGTCTCCCGCAGGGCCTCGTCGAGGGTGACCTCCAGGCCGGTGAGCGCGGCGAGCTCCGCGGCTGTCCCGGCGGCCCGCTTCAGGTCGGAGGCGACGATCGCGTCCGGACGCAGGCCCGCGAGGAGGCGGGCGGCGCGCCGGGCCTGGGACCGGCCCGTCTCGGTGAGCTCCACGTCCGTGGTGCCCTGGAAGCGGCGCTCCACGTTCCAGGAGGTCTGGCCGTGCCGCCACAGGATGACGCGGCGGCCCCGGGTCCCGGAGCCGCTCACCTCACCGGTGGCGCTCACCGCCACTCACCGCCCGGTTCCGTCGCCCCCTCGGCCTCCTGCAGCCGGGCGTGCTCGGCGGCCTTGCCGCGGGTCGCCTTGGCGTCGGCGGGCAGCTCCAGCTCGGGGCAGTCCTTCCACAGCCGCTCCAGGGCGTAGAAGACGCGCTCCTCGCTGTGCTGGACGTGGACGACGATGTCGACGTAGTCGAGCAGCACCCAGCGGGCCTCGCGGTCGCCCTCGCGGCGCACCGGCTTGGCGCCGAGCTCCTTGTTCAGCCGCTCCTCGATCTCGTCGACGATGGACTTGACCTGGCGGTCGTTGGGCGCGGAGGCCAGCAGGAAGGCGTCGGTGATGGACAGCACGTCACTGACGTCGTAGGCGACGATGTCGTGCGCGAGCTTGTCGGCGGCCGCCTGGGCGGCGGTGGTGACGAGCTCGAGGGAACGGTCGGTTGCGGTCACTACAAGGCTTTCGGTCGGCGGTCACTTGTCCTCAAGGGTCTCACGGACCGCCGACCACACCCCACGAAATACCGAGCACGCCGGTTGCGTGGCTACGACCCGGGGTCGTAGTCCTGGCCGAGGACGACCGACACGCGTGCGCCCGCGGAGACGTCACCCTTGGTGACGGAGCTCTCGGGCAGCCCCAGGGTCTTGGCGACCTCGGTGGCGTTCTCCTTGTCGGCGGCGTTCGCGTAGACGACCTTCGACGTCGCCGCGGCGCCGGTGGTGCCGCCCTCCAGGAAGGTGAAGCCGCCGTTGAGGAGCGTGACGCGGGCCTTCTCCGTGTTGTCCTTCACACCGGTGGCGTTGCGCACGGAGACGCTGACGGCCGCGTCCTTGTCGGGGCTCTTGGCGGTGCCGCCGAGGATCTCCTTGACCACGCTGTCGCTCGCCTGCGCGCTGAGCGTGCCGTCCTGCTGCACGGGCAGCAGGGTCGTCCGGTGGTCGCCGCCCTTGGCGAGGTCGGAGAGGCGGGCGAGGAAGGAGCCGAGGTCGGCGTCGGTCAGGGGCGGCTCGATGATCTGCCCCAGGGTCTGCACGGTGGTGGTCGCGGCGTCCGGGTCGGAGGTCATCTTGCGCAGCACCCCGTGCAGGACCTGCCCGAAGCGCTTCAGCTGGGCGTCGGAGGACTCGCCGGGGGCGCGGTACGTGGCGTAGGCGACGGCCATCTTGCCGCTGAGGGTCTGCTTCTCCCCCTTGTTGACCAGCGGCGCCTCGCCCTTCTTCTTGGCGGCCGGGTCGGGCACATCGGTGTCGGTGTCGACCTCGATGTTGCCGACCAGGTCGACGAGGGTGAGCAGGAAGGGGGTGTCCAGGCGCCAGGTGCCCTCGATGTCGGTGCCGAGGACCGTGTCGAGGGCGGTGCGGGTGGCCTCGGAGCCGTCGTCCTCGACGGACTTGGCGAGCGTGGTGGTGGTGCCGTCGTCGGCGGTCAGCGCGAGGGAGTTGGGCAGCAGCACGGTGGTGCCCTGCTTGGTGGTGGTGTTGTCCACCAGCAGCGCGGTGGCGGTGCCGCCCTTCTTGGTGTCGTGCAGATGGACGACGATCACATCGCGTTTCTGCGCGCCGGCGGCGGTCGTGGTGCCCGTGCCGGTTCCGGAGTCGGACAGGCCGGGCAGCTTCCCGGCGTACCAGAGGTATCCGACGCCGCCCGTCGCGACCAGGGCGAGCACGACGACGAGGGCGACCAGCCGGCCGCGGGCGCGGCGGCGGGCCTCCTCGCGGCGCTCGGTCCGGTTCTCGGTGAACTTCAGCCAGTCGATGACGTCCTCGGAGTCGTCGTCCGGCTCCTCCACGAACGCGAACTGCCCCGTGCGGTAGTCCCGCTCCGGCTCCACCGAGGCGGAGGCGGAAGCGGAAGGGGTAGCGGAGGCGGGCGCGGGGGCGGCCGGCCCGTCGTCGACGGGGCCGGCCTGGTGCGGGATGTGCGCGGTCTGCGGGCCGCCGTAGGGGTCGTACGGGGCGTGCGGGGCCTGGGCGGGGGCCTGCGGCTGCGGCGGCTGCTGTGCGGTGCCGTACGGGTCGTAGGAGGGGTACGAGGGGGCGTAGCCGTCGTACGAGGGCGCCGGCTGCCCGGCTCCGGTCGCGTACGGGTCGTAGCCGTAGCCCTGCTGCCCCTGCTGAGGTTGCTGCTGGTAGGGGTCGTAGGCCGGCGGCTGGGGCGGCGCCTGGCGGTACACAGGCCGGCCGTACTCGTCGTAGCCGACGAGCTCGTACGGGGCGGACCCGTCGGTCCCGTATCCCGCGTCGTATCGGTCGTTCACCGGTGCCCCTCTCGGCTCACTCGCCGCGGTACAGCTCTCGTTTGGCGATGTAGCGCACGACTCCGTCCGGCACCAGATACCAGACGGGGTCTCCCTTGGCGACTCTCGCACGGCAGTCCGTCGAGGAGATGGCGAGGGCGGGCACCTCGACGAGCGAGACACCGCCCTCGGGCAGGCCGGCGTCGCTGAGGTGGTGGCCGGGACGGGTGACGCCGATGAAGTGCGCCAGGGAGAACAGCTCCTCGCTGTCGCGCCAGGTGAGGATCTGGGCGAGGGCGTCGGCGCCGGTGATGAAGAACAGGTCCGTGTCCGGGTTGAGCGCGCGCAGGTCGCGCAGGGTGTCCACGGTGTAGGTGGGGCCGCCCCGGTCGATGTCGATGCGGCTCACCGAGAACTGCGGGTTCTCGGCGGTCGCGATGACCGTCATCAGATAGCGGTCCTCGGCCGCTGAGACCGTGCGGTGGCTCTTCTGCCACGGCTGGCCGGTGGGGACGAAGACCACTTCGTCCAGGTGGAACTGGGCGGCGACCTCGCTGGCCGCCACCAGGTGCCCGTGGTGGATCGGGTCGAAGGTGCCGCCCATGACGCCGAGGCGGCGCTTGCCCGACCTCGCGGGGCCGCTGCCGGGGCCGGTAGGCCTGTCCTGCTCTCCCATGCGTGCAGACCCTACCGGCCCGGCCTGTGGGACCCGGTCACCAGTTCCCCCGGCGGACGCCGGCGGGCTCAGCGGTCGCGGTTGAAGCGGGTGGTGATCCACAGCAGGAGCAGCAGGATGAACAGGGCTGCGCCGCCCGTGAGGTAGGGGCTGAGGCTCTCGTGGTTGCCGCCGTGCTCTCCGCCCTCGGAGGCGAGGGTGACCAACTGGGCAGCGGTGCTGTGGAAGCTCATCTTCGGCAGGACCTATCGCGTGTGGGCGGAACAAAGGACGTCGGCTCATCGTAAGCGGGCGCCTTCGCGCCGATCACGCCGACTCCGCGCTAGGCCCTGGCAACCTTCGCGCGCTCTCAGTCGTCCTTCTGCCTGTAGCCGCGCAGCAGGAACCACGCGGTGAGCACACAGCCCACCACCATCACGACGAGGGCGATCCTGATCACGTGCGCTCTCCTGGGCCGAACGGGCTGCCGTACTGCCCGTCCACGGTAACTCCGCCTAGGCTGGGCTTCGCCTCGGGGGAGCAGGGCCGCACAAGGGACCGCAGGGTCACTCAGACGCACATGGGGGAAACATGTCCGACGGCCATCAGCACAACGGGCACGAGAGCGTGCCGAGCAGGCAGCGCAGGCGCTTCCCCGGAATCTCCTCGCGTGCGTACGAACATCCGGCCGACCGCTCCGCCCTGGTGGCGCTGCGCAAGCTGAGCGGCTTCGACACGGTCTTCAAGGCGCTCAGCGGTCTGCTGCCCGAGCGCAGCCTGAGGCTGCTGTTCCTGTCCGACTCGGTGCGCGTCTCGGACCGCCAGTTCGCACATCTGAACGACATGCTGCGGGACGCCTGCTACATCCTGGACCTGGAGAAGGTCCCGCCGATGTACGTCAACCAGGACCCGAACCCGAACGCGATGTGCATCGGCCTGGACGAGCCGATCATCGTGGTCACCACGGGTCTGGTGGAGCTGCTCGACGAGGAGGAGATGCGGGCGGTCATCGGCCACGAGGTCGGGCACGCGCTGTCCGGCCACGCGGTGTACCGCACGATCCTGCTGTTCCTCACCTCGCTCGCGGTCCGGGTGGCCTGGATCCCGCTGGGCAACTTCGCGATCATGGCGATCGTGACCGCGCTGCGGGAGTGGTTCCGCAAGTCAGAGCTGTCGGCGGACCGCGCGGGGCTGCTGGTCGGGCAGGATCTGCAGGCCTCCATGCGCGGCCTGATGAAGATCGCCGGCGGCAACCATCTGCACGAGATGAACGTGGACGCGTTCCTGGAGCAGGCCGAGGAGTACGAGGCCGGGGGCGATCTGCGCGACTCCGTGCTGAAGATCCTCAACGTGCTGCCCCGTTCGCACCCCTTCACCACCGTGCGGGCGGCGGAGCTGAAGAAGTGGGAGGCGTCCCGCGACTACCAGCGGATCATGGACGGCCACTACCCGCGCCGCGACGAGGACAAGGACACCTCGGTGCGCGACTCCTGGCGGGAGTCGGCGAGCTCGTACGCCGGTGACGTGAGGACGTCCAAGGATCCGCTGATGAAGCTGGTCAGCGACATCGCGGGCGGTGCCGGCGACCTGGGCGACCGGGTCCGGCGCGGCTTCGGCGGGTTCACGTCGCCCAAGCCGCCGCCTGCGGAGGGTGAGCGTCCGCCGCGCGACGGTGACTGAGGCCGCTCGGGTGCCTCAGAGCTTCGGTTGCGCCCCCGGGGCCAGTGCGCCGCACAGCGCCGGGGTGCTGCCGGTGGCGTAGGGGTCGGTGCCGGCCGGGCCGCCCTCCTTGGCGGTCTGGCCCGCGAGCAGCGGGCGCAGATGCGTCGCGGAGTCCTCGGCGCAGGACAGCGGCCCGGCCTGGACGTAGGAGACGACCAGCTGCGCCTGGTGCAGTCGCAGGTCCTCGCGGTCGAAGCGGAAGTGCAGCTCGCGCCGGACCGTGAACAGCGACGCCTTGGCCTCCCGGTCCGCGCCGGCCGGCCGCAGCGCGTACACGAACGTGTGGTCCGAGGTGACCTCGAGGGTGGAGGAGTCGGTCTCGGCGGCCTGCAGGGTGCCCTGGACGCGGATCTGGCGGTCGGCCAGCTGCGCGCGGGCGGGGTCGAAGCGCACCAGCCACCCGGTGGGTGCGTGGCGCCCGTCGGCGGTGGGCCGGGTGAAGCTCTGGTCGAACTGGTCCAGCTGGTCGGGATCGAGCAGCACCCGCACGGAGCGCGTCTCGCCGCCGGTGAGCACCTCGGGGTCGAGCGAGGAGCGGACGATGTAATCCTTGGCGGTGATCAGCGCGGTCACGACCTGGCCGTCCGAGAAGTGCGCGGTGCGCCGGGAGGCGGGCAGCGGGATGCCCTCGGCGCCGATGCGGAACTGCGCCGCCGGACTGCTCGCGTACAGCTGTTCGACGTCGGTCGCGCCGGGCACCTTGCCCTCGGGGGCGAGCGGGATGACCGTCATGCGCAGGGGGTCGGCGGGCTCGCGGGCGGCCGGGGTCTGGTACGGGTGGCGCACGCCCATGTAGATGGCGGTGCCGAAGGCGAGGGCGATCAGCACCACGAGGACCAGTGCCTGCCGGGACAGTCCGGCCCGGCGCAGCGGCGGACGGCGGCGCACGGCGGGCGCGTGGTCGGTGATGCGCTCCTGGGCGGAGTACTCCTGGAGGCGGGCAGCACGGACGAAGGACTCGTCGAAGACGACGGACCGGTACTCGTCCTCGCCACCTCCGGGGGCGCCCTCAGGGGTCCCCTCGGGTGGGTCCGCAGGCCCTCCCATATCTTCAGGGTAGGTCTGCGGGCCCTCGGGTAAACGCCCCGCCGTCGCCAAGTTCTGACAGGTTCTCACCAGGAACGGCGCCCGCTGTCAGGGGCTGCGCGGGATGACCGGGACGGTCGGCGGGGAGTGGTCGGCGGACGCGGACGGCGTGGCAGCGCCGCCCTGGGCCGGCTCGGTCGAGGCGGGCGGCGGCACCTTGTCCTCGCGGCCAGAGGAGGCGCCCCGGTAGACGGCAGAGAAGGCGAGCGCGACCATGCCGATGCCCATCACCAGGGCGAGCATCCAGGCGACGGGACGGTGCCAGCGGACCTGCCGGCCGTAGGGGCCGGGGTGGCCGTAGCCGTCCTCCAGGACGTCCAGGTCGTCGTCCTCGTCGTCGAGGTCGGGATCGCCGCGATACCGGCCGTAGCCGTCGTCGTAGTGCTCGCCTCCGGCGCGGGCGCGGTGGGCCTCCGCCTCGGAGGCCTCGGCTCTGGCCTGGGCGGCGGCCAGGAGGCGTTCGACGGCGGTCGGCTCGTGCACCACGGCCGCGCGTACGAAGGCCTCGTCGAAGACCACGGAGGCGAACTCTTCGTCCGACACCCCGCGGTCGTGGTCGTCGTCGGGCTCCCAGCCGTCAGGGAACGGCGTGCCCCCCACGTCCTCCGGCACGGATCCAGAGTAGACCTGGGGGGTCAATTTGGGCAGACGGTATGGAAATTCGTCCGGTGGCCCGGCGGGGTGACGCCGCGGGGTGACTCAGCGCCGGATGTGCCCGTCGCCCGTCACGATGTACTTGGTGCTGGTCAGCTCCGGCAGGCCCATCGGGCCGCGGGCGTGCAGCTTCTGCGTGGAGATGCCGATCTCCGCGCCGAAGCCGAACTGGCCGCCGTCGGTGAAGCGGGTGGAGGCGTTCACCGCGACCGTGGTGGAGTCCACCAACTGGGTGAACCGGCGGGCAGCGGCCTGCGAGGTGGTGACGATGGCCTCGGTGTGCCCGGAGGTCCACAGCCGGATGTGCTCCACGGCCTTGTCGAGCGAGTCGACGACGGCGGCGGCGATGTCGTACGACAGGTACTCGGTCTCCCAGTCCTCCGTCGTGGCCTCCACGACCGTCGCCCGGGAGTCCTTGGCGTACGCCATCACGCGCTCGTCGGCGTGCACCGTGACGCCCGCGTCGGCCAGGGCGTCCAGGGCGCGCGGCAGGAAGTCGGCGGCGATGTCCTGGTGGACCAGGAGGGTCTCGGCGGCGTTGCAGACGCCGACCCGCTGGGCCTTGGAGTTGACCAGGATCTCCACGGCCGTGTCGAGGTCGGCCTGGGCGTCGACGTAGACGTGGCAGTTGCCGGTGCCGGTCTCGATGACCGGGACGATCGACTCCTGTACGACCGTGTTGATCAGGGAGGCGCCTCCGCGCGGGATGAGCACGTCGACCAGGCCGCGGGCGCGCATCAGCTCGCGCACGCTCTCACGGCTCTCGCCCGGCACCAGCTGCACGGCGTCGGCGGGCAGCCCGGCCCCGCCCACCCGTCGCCCACCACCACCCTTGTCGGAGTCGCTGCGCGACACCCCGCTGATGGCGTCGCGCAGCACCCGCACCAGGGCGGTGTTCGACCGGTACGCCGAGGACGAGCCGCGCAGCAGGACCGCGTTGCCGGACTTCAGGCACAGGGCGGCGGCGTCGACGGTGACGTTGGGGCGGCCCTCGTAGATGATCCCGACGACGCCGAGCGGCACCCTGACCTGGCGCAGGTCGATGCCGTTGGGCAGCGTGGAGCCGCGTACGACCTCGCCCACGGGGTCGGGCAGGGCGGCGACGTCCCGCACGTCGGAGGCGATGGCGCGGACCCGCTCGGGGGTGAGGGTGAGCCGGTCGATCATGCCCTCGCTGATACCGGCCTCGCGCGCCTTGGCCACGTCCTGCGCGTTGGCCTCGACGATCTCGGCGGTACGGACCTCCAGCGCGTCGGCGATGGCGAGCAGTGCGTCGTCCTTCGCCGCGCGCGGCAGCGGCGCGAGGGTCGCGGCGGCGGCCTTGGCCCGGTAGGCGGCCTGGTCGACCGGGGACATCGAGTCGTAAGGCGAGAGCGTGGTCATGAGGGAAGGGTAGTGCGGGCGGCGGGGGTGATGACGGTCGTCCCAGACCACGAGACGGGCGCGGACGCGCTCAGAACGGGTGCACGCCCACCGGGCTCGCCGGCGGCGGTCCGTAGCCCTCGGCGATGCGCTGGTGGTAGGTGGCCCGGTCGATGACCTCCAGGCCGACGATCTCCCAGGGCGGCAGGCCGGCCGACTGCCGGTGCTCGCCCCACAGGCGCAGGGCCACGGCCGCCGCGTCGTGCAGGTCGCGGGCCTCCTCCCAGTAGCGGATCTCCGCGTGGTCGTCGGCGTAGCGGCTGGTCAGCAGGAAGGGGTGGTCGTGGGCGAGCTGTTCCAGGGCGCGGCGGACCTCCTCGAGGGGGGCCTGTCCGCCGGAGACGCTGAGGGTGACGTGCCACAGGCGGGGCAGGTC
This sequence comes from Streptomyces sp. NPDC052012, assembly GCF_040689265.1. NCBI lineage: Bacteria > Bacillati > Actinomycetota > Actinomycetes > Kitasatosporales > Streptomycetaceae > Streptomyces > Streptomyces sp. NPDC052012. The sequence continues at coordinate 104,064 of NZ_JBFAXA010000001.1, read as the reverse complement.
CACGGGCTCGCCGCCCTGGACGGTGTCGCCGGTCGCGACGCTGGTCAGGGCGCGTTCCTCGCCGACCGCGCGGGAGCCGGCACCACCGCGGGACGCCGTCGTCCCAGGGCGTACTCGTCTCACGACGGCCTCCTTCTCCCGCTCGCTCGTGTCTGTGCGGACACATCCTTGAGACAAAGTGGAGCAGGCCGCCGGGGATCGTGGGGCGGTTTTGCGGAACGTCCACCACCAGGGTCGGGCGTTTCGGCACATTACGGAAGCAGGACCACCAGATCGTCCCTGTGTACGACCTCGCGTTCGTACCCGGGTCCGAGCTCCCGGGCGAGTTCGCGGGTGGAGCGGCCGATCAGGAGGGGGATCTCCTTGGCGTCGAAGTTGACCAGCCCGCGGGCCACCGCCCGGCCCTGGCCGTCCCGCAGCTCGACCGGATCGCCGGCGCTGAAATCGCCCTCGACGGCCGCGATGCCGGCCGGCAGCAGCGACTTGCGGCCCTGCACGACCGCGCGCACGGCGCCGTCGTCGAGGGTGAGCGAGCCCTGCGGGGTGGAGGCGTGCTGGAGCCACAGCAGCCGGTCGGCTGAGCGGCGGCCGGTGGGGTGGAAGTAGGTGCCGGTGTCCTGGCCGGCGAGGGCGTCGGCCGCGTGGACGGCGCTGGTCAGCACCACCGGAATGCCGGCGGCTGCGGCGATCCGCGCGGCCTCGACCTTGGTGACCATGCCGCCGGTGCCGACACCGGCCTTCCCGGCGCTGCCGATGTCGACGTGGGCGAGGTCCTCGGGGGCCCGCACCTGAGCTATCCGGGAGGTGCCCGGCTTGCCCGGGTCGCCGTCGTACACGCCGTCGACGTCGGAGAGCAGCACCAGCAGGTCGGCGCGGACCAGGTGGGCGACGAGGGCGGCGAGGCGATCGTTGTCGCCGAAGCGGATCTCGTCGGTGGCGACCGTGTCGTTCTCGTTGACGATCGGGAACGCGCCCATGGCGAGCAGCTTGTCCAGGGTGCGGGAGGCGTTGCGGTGGTGGGCGCGGCGGCTCATGTCGTCGCTGGTGAGGAGCACCTGGCCGACGCGGACGCCGTAGCGGGCGAAGGAGGCGGTGTAGCGGGCGACGAGGAGCCCCTGGCCGACGCTCGCGGCGGCCTGCTGGCGGGCGAGGTCCTTGGGGCGGCGGCGCAGGCCCAGCGGGGCGAGACCGGCGGCGATGGCGCCGGAGGAGACGAGCACGATCTCCCGCTCTCCCCCGCTGCGCACCTTGGCGAGCACGTCGACGAGCGCGTCGACGCGGTCGGCGTCCAGGCCGCCGGCCGCGGTGGTCAGCGAGGAGGACCCGACCTTGACGACGATCCTGCGCGCCTCGCCCACACCCTGCCTTGCCCCTGCCACCTTGCCGCCCGTCCCCTCACGTCACGTCATTCGGCCGCTCGCCTGGCAATCTACGCGAAGCGGGGCGGGGGGGCGCGCAGCGGTCCAGTCCCCGGACGCGCACGGGTAACGATTTGCTCACATGTCGCGTACGACAAAAAGGTTGTATTGGTTCCCGGTAGAAATCAAACATTCCGCAAACGTATTTTGAATGCTGTGTCGCACAACGTTCGCAGCATCAAGCGCATCCTCCTCAGATCGGGGAAGAGCCCCTATGACGTCCTGTCGGTGGAGGAAGCCCTCCAGCGCGACGTCATCGCCACCAACTCGGGCAATCTGATCTTCAGTGATGCCGCCCACAAGATCCTGGAGACGCCCGGGACCGAAGTGGTGTCCAACAACATGCGGACCGAGGTGGCCGCCGCGGCACAGATCAACGAGGAGTACGACGCCTTCGTGGTCCCGCTGGCCAACGCCTTCCGCCCGTCGTTCGAGCCGGGCCTGAAGCGGCTGACCCGGCTGATCAGACGGCTGAAGATACCCGTGGTCGTCCTCGGCGTCGGCGCACAGACGGGGCTCGGCTACGACCCGGCACGGCTGAAGCCGATCGAGCCCTCCGTGCGCGACTTCGTCTCCGCGGTGCTCGACCACAGCGCCTCGATCGGCGTGCGCGGCGAGTTCACCGAGCAGTACCTCAAGGACATGGGCTTCCGTGACGTCGAGGTGATCGGCTGTCCGTCGCTGTTCATGTACGGCAAGGAGCTCGCCGTGCACAAGCGCGTCCCGGAGCTGACCGCCGACTCGCGCATCGCGATCAACGGCTCGCACAGCGCCGTGCGCCGGCTCGGCATGGGCAAGGTCATCAAGCGCACCCACGAGCGCTACCCGCACCTGCGCTTCATCGGCCAGAACCTCAGCGACGCCAAGCAGCTGCACTGGCGTGACCTGTCCGACCCGAACGGGAAGGTCAAGGCGATGCCGACGCATCCCGACCACCCGATGTACCGGGAGGACAAGGTCCGCGTCTACGTCGACCCGATCACCTGGATCGACGACCTGCGGGACTTCGACTTCTCCTTCGGCTCGCGCATCCACGGCAACATCGCGGCCCTGCTGGCCGGCACGCCCGCGACCGTGCTGTGCGCGGACTCGCGGACGCTGGAGCTGTGCCGCTACTTCGAGATCCCGCACCGCCGGATCGACCAGCTGCCCGAGGACGTCGACCCGGCGCGGCTGTACGAGGAGGCCGACTTCGCCGCGCTGACGGGTCATCACCACGAGCGCTTCGAACGGTTCACGGCGTTCCTGGACAAGAACGGCCTGGAGAACACGTTCACGCACGGCGACGGCGGAGCCGCCTTCGAGAAGCGGATGCGCTCGCTCACCTTCCCGGCCGGCGTCCGCCCGTGGCTCGACGGCGACCTCGCCTCCCTCGCGACCCGCCTGGGCTGGCTCAGCAACCAGGTGAGCGAACTGGCCGAGGACAACGCGCGGTTGAAGCGGGAACTGGCGCGCGCCAAGGCCGGTTCACGCAAGTCCGTGGGCGCCCCGGCGCCCGGCTCCGTCTACCGCCGCGCCCGCCGCGTGGTGGGTGCTCCCCTGCGCCGGGCCCTGCAGGGCGGGCGGCACGGCTAGGAGCGGTCCGGCAGGTCCGCCGGGCGGCCCCACGCCCGGCTCGGCCCGCCGTCATAGCATCCCGAGGTCACTCCCCTCGTCGCGGACACACGCGTGTCGTCCGGAGGTCGCCGCGCGTTAACCCGGGCGCCCGTCCCGCGACGAACCTGGAGTGACCGCAGTGCCCGAACCCCTGCCCCGCCGACGGTTCCCGGCGAGGATCCGCCCCCGCCGCTCCTCGCTCCGCCGGCCCAGCCGTCCCACCGCCGCCAAGGCTCTGGTGGCGTTCGTCCTGGCGGCCGCCTTCGTGGCCCAGACCGTCGCCGCGCTGCTGCCGCTCGTGCCGTTGCTGCTCGCCTCCACCGCCGTCTCCCTGGCGGTGGAGGCGGTGCTGTACCGGTGGCAGCCCGGTGTGCTGTCGGTGTTCGCCAAGTCGCACGCGGACGTCACCGTGCGGCATGTGCTGCGGGACCTGCTGCTGGTGGTGGCTCTGCTGCGGCTCGGGGAGCAGCACCAGGAGACCCGGTACGCGCCCCTCGTCGCCGGTCTGCTCGCCTTCTACGCGCTGCACTGCGCGATCCAGGCGGTGTCCGTGCTGGTCCGCCGCACCCGCACGCTGCCCGTGGTGACCCGGAACATCGACGCCTCGGCGCTGCGGCTGTCCCCCGCACCGGCCGCCCTGCTGCGCCGCCCCGGCCACCGCCTGCTGGTGTTCGGCCTGCCCGCGTCGGCCGGGCTGGCCGTGACGGCGGTGAGCGGTGACCACCGGCCGGCGGCGGCCGGTGTCGCCCTGTCGCTGGTGCTCGCGTCGGCCGGTCTCTGCGCGCTGCTGCTGCGGCTGCTGCCCGGGCGGCGTCCGGCGGGCGAGCAGGAGGTCCTGGAGTGGTTCGACGCGTGGCTGGCCGAGTACCGGCCGACGGTCGGCCTGTACTTCTCCGGCGGTGTGTCGTCCGCCTACCAGGCCAACATGTGGCTGGAGCCGCTGGCCGGGCTCGACGGCCGGCCGGTGATCGTCCTGCGTGAGCGCTTCATGGTGCCGAAGATCGCGCCGACCGACATCCCGATCGTGTGCCTGCCGAAGGTGTCCACGCTGATGCGGCTGGAGCACTCCACCCTCCAGGTGCTCATCCACCCGTCGAACTCGGGCAAGACCTCGCAGGTGCTGCGCATCCCCACGATCAAGCACACCTTCGTCAACCATGGCGAGAGCGACAAGCTGTCCTCCTGCAACCCGTACGCGAAGGCGTACGACGAGGTGTGGGTGGCCGGCCCCGCCGCGCGGGAGCGGTACGCGCTGGCCGAGGTGGGCGTCGAGGACAAGGACGTGGTGGAGATCGGCCGCCCGCAACTGGACACCGTACGGCCGTACTCGGGCCCGCCGGCCGGTCCGCACACGACCGTGCTGTACGCGCCGACCTGGGAGGGCTGGGACGGCAATCCGGGCAACACCTCGGTGATCGCGGCCGGGGAGAACCTCGTGCGGGCGCTGCTCGCGGACCCGGGGGTGCGGCTGCTGTACAAGCCGCATCCGCTGACCGGCTCCGTGGATCCGCGGGCGGGCGCCGCCGATCAGCGCATCCGGGAGCTGATCCGGGCGGCGAACCGGGAGCGGTCGGGGCCGCGTCCGGCGCCGTCGGCGGAACTGGAGCGGCTGACCGCCGAGTTGGACCGGCTCACCACGGCTGTGTTCCGGCCGGGTGCCGATCAGGTCGAGCGGATGCTGGTGCAGTCCGCGCCCGAGCCCGGCCGGGCCGAGGCGGTGACGCGGACGACCGCCGCCTGGGAGGAGGCGTACTGGGCGGCGCTGCCCGAGTGGGAGCACCAGATCGTCACCGACGCCCGGCCGACGCTGTACGCCTGCTTCAACGTGGCCGATCTGCTGATCAGCGATGTGTCGAGCGTGATCAGCGACTTCCTGGCGAGCGAGAAGCCCTACGCGGTGGCCAACACCAGCGGTCTGTCCGAGGAGGCGTTCCGCGCGGCGTTCCCGACGGTGGCGGCGGCGACCGTACTGACCCCGGACGCGGCCGGGGTGCCCGCGCTGCTGGAGTCGGTGCGGCACCCGGAGAAGGACGAACTGGCCGAGGCGCGCGCGCAGTTGAAGCAGCGGCTGCTGGGCCCCGCCGAGCCGTCGTCGCAGCAGCGTTTCAACGCGGCCGTGCGCGCTCTGTGCACGGCCGCGCTGGAGCACAGGGCGCGCACCCGGCGGCTCGCGGCGGAGCTGCCCGGTCAGCGTCGCGACACCGCCCAGGCGGCCTCGCTCACGCCGCCGCGGCCGTCCCGCCCGGTGTGACCTTGCCGGAGGAGGTCAGCATCCGGCGAGCCCTGCGGGCGGCGCGGCGCAGCACCGAATCGGTGCCGCCCTCCCGGTAGCCGGGAAAGGCACGCGCCTCGCGGGGCGAGGCCAGGTACACGGAGTCGGGGATGCCCACCGCGCTGTCCCGGAAGTGCGGGTAGGCGAGGTACACGCGGCGGCCGCGCTTCTCCAGCAGGGCCGCCGCCTGCTTCTTCGCCCGGAGGAACTCCACGACGTCGGTGAGGGGTTCGAGCCGCTGCTCGGCCACCAGGTGCAGCCGCAGCCGCTCCTCGACCTTCAGCAGCCGGGCGACGCCCTCGGTCCAGTAGGCGTCCATCAGCGGCTGCGCCAGCTGAAGCTTGTGCCGCCGCACCTCGTCGCGGTCCTTGAGGAAGCGCGGGCCGAACTGCGGCAGCAGGGTCACCGTGAACGGCCGCACCATGAGCTGGTCGCGCCGCGGGCCCTCGGGCACGAGGCCGGCGATCAGGTTCATCAGCGCGCGGGCGGAGTCGAAGCGCAGGGTGTAACCGCCGCTCCTGGTCACGTGCTTGCCGTCCTCGCGGCCCACCAGGTAGTAGCAGGTGTGGTCGGCGATCACGGACACGCCGTTCGCCCGCAGGTACGCCTCCATGGTGAACAGCGCGTCCTCCCCGGTGAACAGGGACTCGTCGAACCGCATGCCGTGCCGGTCGAGCAGCTCACGGCGGAACAGCTTCTGCGCGCTGAGGGTGAACTTGATGTTCGACGAGTAGACGTCGGTGCGCTCCAGCGTCTGCCCCCACATCGACTTCGGCGCACTGCGGTTGACGCCCTCCACCCGGCCGAGCACGACGTCGGTGCCGGCCCGGTCGGCCATGGCGACCATGCGCTCCAGCGCCTCGGGGCCCAGCCGGTCGTCGGCGTCCAGGAAGAAGACGTACCGCCCGGCCGCCTTGGCCAGACCCACATTGCGCGGCCCGCTGGGTCCGCCCGAGTTCTCCTGCCGGATCACGGTCACCGGCATCGGCGCCCGGTCCGCGAACTCCTCCAGATACTCCCCCGTGCCGTCCGACGAACCGTCGTCGACGGCGATGACCTCGATGCGCTCCGGGTCGATGGTCTGTGCGGCCACGGAGTCCAGGCACTCGACCAGGTACGGCATCGCTTCGTACGCCCCGATGATCACAGTGACATCAGCGTGCGCCACGGTCACATTTCCCCCTCGTCAATGGCATATTTCCCCCGAATCGCCTCATTCACTGTTGGTTAGACGGATGTTCGATCTAGGCGGTTGCCCCGAACTATTGCCTTAGTGGTTGAGGTCACAGGAAAGAGCTCGGCCCCCGAGGATCAACTCCTCGGGGGCCGAGTCGCGTGCCGGGCGTCCTGTGCGGGTCAGCCCGCGTTTATGCCGCCCTCGTCACCGGCCGCCGTCGCCCGCTGGCCCGGGACCGCGTCCGCCAGCTCGACGTCCGGCCCGCCGACCGCGACCCGGGCGGTCTGGCCCAGATTGCGCGTCTCGGCCTTCAGCGCGAGCTGCTTCACGGCGCTGTTGAACTGGTCGATGGACTTCGGCTCGTCCGGACCGAGCAGATAGCGCTTGAGCTCCCGCCGGTCCTCGGCCAGCGGGTCGGTGTCCGGCGAGCGGACGGCGTCCAGCAGCTCGCCCAGCTCGGCGGCGCTGTTGGACAGGATCACCGCCGCACGCACCGCGGTGTTCTGCCGCTTGAACTCCTCCACGCCCAGCTCCGCGGAGTCCGTCACCGCGTACGGCTTGCCGCTCGCGATGAAGTCGGAGACGACGCTGGAGATGTCGGAGACCATCGCGTCGGAGACGTTGAAGCAGTCGTACAGACGCGGCTCGGCGCCCGTGATCACGCGGTGCTCCCAGTCGGGGAAGGAGCGCCAGTACGCGGCGTTCCACTCGGCGCGCAGCCGGGCGATCTCCTCGTGCCGGGCCACGTCGACCAGTCCGTCGCGGGTGGCCTCCGCCTCGTCGCCCTTCTCGGTGCCGCCGGCCAGCTCCGCCAGCCGCGCCTCGATCCGGACCAGCTCCGCCTTGGCCTGCGCCTGGACGTCGGCGTCGGCGGTGAAGCGCAGGTCCGCGGCGCGCTCGGCGGCGGCCTTCTCGATCAGCGCGGTGATCCGCTGGTGGGCGGCCTTGGCCTGCGGGCTGCGGGTGCCGGTGAAGGGGTGCGGCTTGTACAGCACGCGCACCGCCGGGTCGGCAGCGACGAGCTTCTTCACGATGTTCTCGCCGGCCAGCAGGATCGAGGTGTTGCCCGGGTTGTCGTCCCAGCCCTCCCAGGTGGGGGCGTACAGGATCGTCGGCATGCGGTCGCCGGGCACGCCCTGCCAGGTCTGGATCGGGGCCAGCTGCGGGCGGCCGACCTCGACGATGTCGTCGTCGCGCACGCCGACGTCGGCGATGGCGTAGCGGTCGCGGCCCGCGCGGCCGGCCGTCCACACCTCGTCGTAGACCTTGCTGAACGGGTTGACGCTGGCGAGCTTGTCGCTGTCGCCGTGGCCGATGAAGACGTGCTTCATGGTGGGCACGCGCAGCAGGTGGATGTTCTTGCCGACGTTCGCCGCGTAGAGCGCGACACGCACCGTGGACAGGTCCATGTTCATCAGGTGCACCCCTCCGGGCACGCAGATGACGGGGACCGTGGTGGGCGCCAGGTTCTGCAGGATGACCCGCTCGCGCAGGATGATCAGCGGACGGGTGTCCAGCTGCTCCATCGTCTCCAGCCACATGTTGACCTGGTAGGCGGAGTCCTTGGAGCCGGAGAAGTACAGCACGGTCTCCGGCCGGTACTCGCGCAGCCAGCCGTCGACGGCGTCCAGCACCTTCTCGGCGTTCGGCGGGATCTTCCGGCCGCGGACGTACGGCATCAGACCCAGCACGTACGACGTGCTCAGGATTATGGTGATGCCGATGCCGACGAAGCCGGGCACGGCCGACTCGGTCGCCGCGGCGAGGAGTATCCCGGCGACCGCCGCGAGGTCCAGGTGCAGCATCTTCTCGGCCGCGCGGTGCAGCAGGGCACGCGGCGGGGCGTCGGGGATGCGGATGCGCGAGGCCAGGTCGACGTTGCGGGTGGCGACCGGCATCTTGCGGCGGTTGCGGATCAGCGTGGTGAGCGCGCCGTGCGGGGCCTGGAGGCCGTAGAAGGCGATGAAGCAGGCGATCGCCCCGTAGTAGATCAGGTTGTCCGCGAGGGAGAGGCGCGCCAGCAGCAGGATCAGCAGCAGCTGCCGGATCAGGAAGCGGATCGACAGGCCGGCGCGCACCTTGCTGAGGCGGTTGATCAGATAGCTGCCCTTGCGGTGCAGATAGTGGTCCGCCAGGTACGTCACGGCGGCGGCTGCCGCGAAGGCGGGCACGCTCGGGACGAGCGCGGCCAGCATGAGGCAGGGGAAGCCCAGCATCATGAGGACCGCCGCGGCCAGTTCTGCCGCGCTGCCCACCCGGGCGACGCGAATAGCGGTGGTTATCACGGAGAAACCTGCTCTTGGAGGGGGAGTGCCGGTTTTGTGCCTGTAGGAATTTCGGGAGGTACGGATTCAGGCCCCCGCGAACCCCGTTGAACCAACTGCGTTAACGGGAGGCCGCGAAGGCCTGAATTACCGGAGTCTAATTGCGATCAATTATTACACGCCGTCCTGACGGTCCAGCACCGAGGCCAGCGCCGCCTCGAAGCCGGAGGCCTTGGCCGCGCCCGCCGTCGGGTCCTGCTGGCGCACGTCGATGACGTGACCGGTCAGCTCCGACAGCAGCACGTCCAGCGACGTACGGGCCACCGCCTCGGAGGACAGCAGCGTGCCCGCGGGTTCCTGGCCGAAGGCCTTGGTGCGCATGGGGGTGGCGGTGCGCTCCGGGTTGATGCAGTTCACGCGGACGCCGTCGCCGGCCCACTCGTCGGACAGGGCCTGGGTGAGGTTCACCATGGCGGCCTTGGTCGAGGAGTACAGGCTGTACTCGGCGCGTCCGCGGGTGTAGCTGCTGGAGGTGTAGAGCAGCAGCTGGCCCTTGGTCTCCGCCAGGTACTTGTACGCGGACCGGGCGATCTGCACCGGGGCCAGGTAGTTGACCTTCAGCGCCTCCTCGATGGTGGCGTTGTCAGTCTCGGCGAGCTTGCCGATGCGCAGCACACCCGCGGTGTTGACCACGTAGTCGATCCGGCCGGTCTCGGCGTACGCCTTGGACAGCGCGTCGTCGACCTCCTCCGGGTTCTCCACGTGGGTGCCGGTGGTGGAGCGGCCCAGCGCGTACACCGAGGCGCCGTAGGACTCGGCGAGTTCCGCGATGTCCTTGCCGATGCCGTAGGAACCGCCGAAGACGACGACCGTCTTGCCGGTGAGCAGCTCCCGGTAGACCTCCTCGCCCTTCTGCTCGGGCGCGGCGGTGGAGGCGAGCTGGAAGAGCTTGTCGGCGATGAAGACGTCGACCGGCTGGGTGACCTTCATGTTGTACTCGTCACCCGCGACGACGTGGATCGGCACGTCGGGCAGGTACTTGAGCACGACCGAGCAGTCGTCCGTGGCCTGGAAGTTGGGGTCGCCGGCGGCGACCTCGTAGGCCTTCTTGATGGTGGACAGCTTGAAGGCCTGCGGCGTCTGGCCGCGGCGCAGCCGGGAGCGGTCCGGGATCTCGGTGATGAACTCGCCGTCCTCGCCGTGCGTGCGCGTGACGATGATGGTGTCCGCCGAGGGGATGGCCACGTCGACGGCCTGGTAACGCTCCAGGGCGGTCACGCAGTCGTCGATGACGCGCTGCGACAGCAGGGGGCGTACGGCGTCGTGGAAGAGGACGTTGAGGTCCTCGCCGTCGGCCAGGCCCTCGCCGAGCGCGGCGATGGCCCGCTCGGTCGTCTCGTTCCGCGTCGAGCCGCCCTCGATGATCTTCGTGACCTTCGTGAACCCGGCCTTGGCGACGATCTTCTCGACGTCGGGCACGTAGCCCGGCGCCATCAGCACGATGATCTCGTCGATCGAGTCGGCCTTCTCGAAGGTGGTCAGGGTGTGCTCGATGACTGCCTTGCCGGCGATCTTCAGCAGCTGCTTGGGGATCGACAGACCCACCCGCTGGCCGGTACCGCCGGCCAGGATCACTGCGGTGGTACGGGGCTTGGCTATGCGCTGGGACACAGGTGACCTACCTTGGGGCGACAGGGAACTTCGAAATGGTCCCACTCATGGTTACCGCAGTGCAAGGTGAGCGTCCTCCGCCGCATATGTGCGCGCAACCTGTCATTCACCTTGGACTCCTGGTGATTGGTGACGGTTCCCTGGGCGGCCTGTGAATTGCTGTGAGTAACTCCACAGGAGTTTAGCCATTGCACTGCGTGACGCCGGTGAAGCCCGGTGCCACCGGTGCGTCTTCACCTGTGCGGCGGCAGGCCCCGGCGCCGAGACCGAAAAGCTGCGGAATCCTCACAGGAATTCCGCAGCTTCGGTTGTCGCCCCTGTGCCCGGTGGTCAGGCGAGCCGGACTCCCGGCCGGCCCGCGTCGACCCGCAGCGCGGCCAGCGTGCGGGGGGTCGCCTGCGGCTTCACCACGGTGTCGACGACCCGTACGCGAGCGTCGATGCCGTCGCGGCGGATGTCGAACAGGTGGTAGCCGCGGTGCGCGTCGAGCAGCTTCCAGTGCGGGTTGTCCGGGCGGCGCGGGTCCCACTGCGCACGGAACGCCGCCTGGTCCTGGTCGCCGTTGCTGGAGATGGACGTGCCGACGAACTCGGCGCCCACGACCGCGGAGTCCGGGTCGGCGAAGTCCGCCTTCAGGTCGCTGATCATCGTCAGATGGCGGTCGCCGGTGAGCACGACGGGGTTGCTGACCCGGCGGAACTCCTCGAGGAGTGCGCTTCGTTCGGCCTGGTAGCCGTCCCAGGCGTCGTAGAACCAGAGCTTGCCGGGGCCGACCTGGAGGTCCGTCTCGGCCATCATGATCTGCGAGGCGATCAGGTTCCAGCGGGCTGGCGAGTGACGCAGCCCGTCGACCAGCCAGCGCTTCTGCGCGGCGCCGAGCATCGTCAGCGACGGGTCCTTGGCGCCTTCCTGGCTGGTGGCCTGGTCGCTGCGGTACTGCCGGGTGTCCAGCACGTTCAGGCGGGCGAGGCGGCCGAACTCCAGCCGGCGGTACATCCGGATGTGCGGACCGTTCGGAACGGCGCTCGCCCGTACCGGCATGTGCTCGTAGTACGCCTGGTAGGCGGCGGTGAGCCGGGCCACGAAGGCGTCGTGCGTCTGCTTGTCGGGATCCTGCGGGATCTCGCCCGCGAAGTCGTTGTCGACCTCGTGGTCGTCGAAGGTGACCACGAAGGGGGCGTTCGCGTGCATCTCCGCGAGGTCCGGGTCGGAGCGGTACTGGGCGTACCGGTTGCGGTACTGGGTCAGGCTGTACGGCTCCCCCGTGCCCTCGTGCCGCCGTACGCCGGTCGCCGACGGGACCGATTCGTAGATGTAGTCGCCGACGAACACCACGATGTCCGGGTCCTGGTCCAGCATGTCGGCGTACGGCGTGAAGTAGCCGTGCTGCCAGTTCTGGCAGGAGGCGAGCGCGACCCGCAGGCTGCCGCCGGCGCTGTGCGGGGCGGGGGCGGTACGGGTACGGCCGGTGCGCGAGAGCTGCCCGCCGGCGCGGAAGCGGAACCAGTACGTGGTGTCGGGGCGCAGCCCGCGTACGTCGACGTGGACGCTGTGCCCGTACTGGGGCCGGGCTTGGGCGGTGCCCTGGCGCACGATCCTTCTGAACCGGGAGTCCTGGGCGACCTGCCACTCCACCGGCACCGGGAGGTTCGGCATGCCGCCGCCGTTCAGCGGGTCCGGGGCGAGCCGGGTCCACAGCACGACGCCGTCCGGGAGCGGGTCGCCGGAGGCCACCCCGAGGCTGAACACTCCGTCGGGCAAGGGTTTGTGCACCGCGGCACGTGCGGTGGCCGGCAGCCACAACTGGGCGGAGGCCGCGGCGCCGAGCACGGCGGCCCCGGCGGTCAGTACGCGTCGGCGGTCGGGCGAAACTGCCTCGGTCATCAGCGAACTCCCCTGTCTCACTGGCCTCTTGGACAGTGGGAAGCTCGCCTTCCGGACGGTCCGCGCGCTGAACTCCACGGTTCGCGTCCATGACAAGAAGACAGACAACAGAAAACCCGCCACAGCACGGGAACGGGCCGTTGCCGTGACGGGTCACCGAGGTGAGCGGGGGCTGACGACGGGTCACCCGGCTGTCGTGGCCGTCAGCCGGATGACCGCGGGGTCTTCGTGGGCGGTCAGTCGGCCGTGGCGGGCCTTCGCAGGCCGTCAGTTCGGCCGTCGCCGGCCTTCGCGGGCCGTTCAGTCGGCCAGGGTCGTGCCCAGGCGGGCGTTCGTCGGGTCCGTGCCGAGGGTGCCCGCGCCGAAGGTGGTGGTGCCGTTCGGGGTGACGACCGTCTCCGGGGAGGAGCGGAAGTACCAGACCGAGCCAGCCCCGCTGTTCTCACCCGGCGCGCCGGCGGCGAGGTCCGCGAGACCGTCACCGTCGGCGTCGCCGAGGTGGACGGCCCGGCCGAAGGCGTCGGTCGTCTCCGCAGTGCCCGGCACGTTCGCGGTCCTCTGGGTCACCGCCTGGGCTCCGGCCCCGGTGAGCCCGGCGGCGGTGCCGTGCAGGACGACGACCGCGCCCGCGTCCTTCACGGCACCGAGGTCCTCGCCGGGCAGCCCGGTGACGACGTCCGGGTGATCGTCACCGTCGACGTCGGCGATCCGGACGTCGGTGCCGAAGCCGTCGCCGCGCTCGGCGCTGCCGGGAACCCCCGCGCTGTCCTGGTTGAGGTGGACGGCCCGGGTGCCGTCGGGCCCGGCCTCGGTGCCGGGGATCCAGGTGACCCGGCCGCCCCTGGGCAGCGGCGTGTCGAGGTCGCTGTCGTAGCCGTCCACGGCGCGGCCCGTCACGATGTCGTCGATGCCGTCGGCGTCGACGTCCCCGACGTCGAGGTTCTCCCCGCCCTTGAGGCGGTAGCCGTCGGTGCCCTCCACATCGCGGTACGGCGTGAGCCCGTCGCGGCTGCCCAGCCAGTACACGACACGGCGGGCGTCGAACTCCTCGTTGTCGTTCTGGGCCGCGGCGAGGTCGGTGATGCCGTCGCCGTTCACGTCACCCGTGGCGAGGTCGAGGACGCGGCTGTCGAACTCGTCCTTGACCACCTGCTCGCCCTGCGCCGCAGCGCCGTCCCGGCCGAACGGCCCCTTGAGGACCCGCGGATCGTGCAGGCGCTCCACCGTCACCACGTCCAGGTCGCCGTCGCCGTCGATGTCCCCGGTGGTCAGGCGGCCCTCGGCGCCGAGACCGTCGAGGACGTTCCTGCCGGACGCGAGTGCGGCCCCGCCGGACAGGCCCTCGGGCCCGCCCCACACCACTTCCACCAGCCCGGAGCCGGCTCCCCCGTCCGCGGTGTCCTCACCGCTGACGCCGACGACGAGATCGGCGTAGCCGTCCCGGTCCAGGTCGGCGGTCGCGAGGGCGCTGCCGAAGGCGTCGTCCGGCTCCGCGCTGCCCGGCACACCGGCGGTGTTCTGGCTGAGCAGCTGCTTGGTCGCGGTGCGCAGCCCGTTCGCCGACCCGTACAGCACGGCGACGTACCCGGCGCCCTTGCTGCCACCGACGGTCGCGGTGGGCGCGGCCACCGCCAGGTCCGCGTAGCCGTCGCCGTTGAAGTCGTCGTGCGGCCGGGTGGTGCCGGTCGCCGCCGCCCCCGCGGCGGGAGCGGCGTACGCGGTCGGCACGGCGAGCGCACCGGCGACGAGGGCGACGCCGGTGGCCAGGGCGAGGCGCGCGGGGCGGGTGAGGGGTGTGCGGTGGGGGGAAGGGACTGCCATGGGGGAGTTCCTGTCGTGGGAGTCGTGGGAGTCGTAGGACCGAGCAGTTGACGATCACTACGACACGCCGGAACGCCCGTTGGTTGCCCCGCGGTTCACCCGGACTTCTTGCCTAGAACGGCTCGAAGTCGTCGTACTCCTGCTCCGCCTCGTCCCGTTCGGCCTGCCGGTCGCGGCGTCGCTGGGCGGCCGGGCGGGGCGCCTCGAAGCGGTGGTCCTCGCCACGCCGGCCGAGCATCTCCGCACCGGCGGTGACGGACGGCTCCCAGTCGAAGACGACCGCGTTCTCCTCGGGCCCGATGGCCACGCCGTCACCGGAGCGGGCCCCGGCCTTCACCAACTGCTCCTCGACACCCAGGCGGTTGAGCCTGTCAGCCAGATAACCGACGGCCTCGTCGTTGTTGAAGTCGGTCTGGCGGACCCAGCGTTCGGGCTTCTCGCCGCGCACCCGGAAGAGCCCGTCGGCCTCGCGGGTGACGGTGAAGCCCGCGTCGTCCACGGCCTTGGGCCGGATGACGATGCGGGTCGCCTCCTCCTTGGGCTTGGCGGCCCGCGCCTGGGCGACGAGCTCGGCGAGGGCGTACGACAGTTCCTTCAGCCCGGTGTGCGCGACGGCGGACACCTCGAAGACGCGGTATCCGCGTGCCTCCAGGTCCGGCCGCACCATCTCGGCGAGGTCCTTGCCGTCCGGGACGTCGATCTTGTTGAGGACGACGATGCGGGGGCGGTTGTCGAGGCCGCCGTACTGGCGCAGCTCCTCCTCGATGACGTCGAGGTCGGAGACGGGGTCGCGGTCGGACTCGAGGGTGGCGGTGTCGAGGACGTGCACCAGCACACTGCACCGCTCGACGTGCCGCAGGAACTCGAGCCCGAGCCCCCGGCCCTGGCTGGCGCCGGGGATCAGCCCGGGGACGTCGGCGATGGTGTAGACGGTCGATCCGGCGGTGACCACACCGAGGTTCGGCACGAGCGTGGTGAAGGGATAGTCCGCGATCTTCGGCTTGGCGGCGGAGAGCACGGAGATCAGGGACGACTTCCCGGCGCTGGGGTAGCCGACCAGCGCCACGTCGGCGACGGTCTTCAGCTCCAGGACGATGTCCCGCAGGTCCCCCGGCTCGCCGAGCAGCGCGAATCCGGGCGCCTTGCGCCGCGCGGACGCGAGAGCGGCGTTGCCGAGCCCGCCGCGACCGCCCTGGGCGGCGACGTAGGACGTGCCGTGCCCGACAAGGTCGGCGAGCACGTTGCCCGCCTTGTCGAGGACGACGGTCCCGTCCGGCACGGCCAGGATCAGATCCTGCCCGTCCTTGCCACTGCGGTTGCCGCCCTCCCCGGGCTTGCCGTTGGTGGCCTTGCGGTGCGGGGAGTGGTGGTACTCGAGGAGCGTGGTCACGGACTGGTCGACGGTGAGGATCACATCGCCGCCGCGCCCGCCGTTGCCGCCGTCGGGGCCGCCGAGCGGCTTGAACTTCTCACGGTGGACGGAGGCACAGCCGTGGCCTCCGTTACCCGCGGCGACGTGCAGCTCGACGCGGTCCACGAAGGTGGTCATGGTGGGGTGCCTCCAGAGACGTACGAGGGTGTTGCCTTGTCAACACGCGAAAGGCGGACCCGCCTTCCCACCCGGGAAGTGAGGTCCGCCTCGCGAAAGCGACCGGCGCTGAATCAGGTGATTCAGACGATTCAGGCGACCGGAACGATGTTCACGACCTTGCGGCCACGGTGGGTGCCGAACTGCACCGCACCGGACTGCAGCGCGAACAGCGTGTCGTCGCCGCCACGGCCGACGCCGGCACCGGGGTGGAAGTGGGTGCCGCGCTGACGGACCAGGATCTCGCCCGCGTTGACGACCTGACCGCCGAAGCGCTTCACGCCGAGGCGCTGAGCGTTGGAGTCACGACCGTTACGGGTGGACGATGCGCCCTTCTTGTGTGCCATCTCTCCTCAGTCCCTTACTTCGCAGCCGCGGGGATCTCAGTGACCTTGATCGCCGTGTACTGCTGGCGGTGGCCCTGACGACGGCGGTAGCCGGTCTTGTTCTTGTAGCGCAGAATGTCGATCTTCTGGCCCTTGTGGTGGTCCACGACCTCGGCCTGGACCTTGATCCCGGCCAGCACCCACGGGTCGCTGGTCACGGAGTCGCCGTCGACAACGAGCAGGGTCGAGAGCTCGACCGTGTCGCCAACCTTGGCGGTGGAAATCTTGTCAACCTCAACGATGTCGCCGACAGCAACCTTGTGCTGGCGACCACCGCTGCGCACGATGGCGTACACGCGGATCTCTCTTTCGCTCGAAGAACGGCACCCCCGCAGGCCAGCCGCCCGGCATCGAACACGAACGGCCTCTCCCGGACGCTGTGACACGTCACCGTGGCACCCGGAAGGAAGAGGTTTACGGGGATGTGGCGGCCCCGATGGACACGCCGACGCTCAAGGTTACGGGGCCCGGCTTGAGGGGTCAAACCGGGCCCCGCTGCGCCCAGGGGCGCGGTGCGATCAGTCCTCCGTGGTGGCCGTGACCGAGGACGACGGCTGCTGGGTCGCGGCCGCGGTCTTCTTCGACGTCGTCTTCTTCGCCGCCGTCTTGGTGGTCTTGGCCGCCTTCTTGGCCGTCGTCTTCTTGGCGGCGGTCTTCTTCGCCGCCGTCTTCTTCGTGGCGGCCTTCTTCGCCGTGGCCTTCTTGGCCGCCTTGCGGGCGGTCTTCTTGGCCGGAGCGGTCTCCTCGTCAGCGGCGGCTGCCTCGGCAGGTGCCTCGGAGGGGGCCGGCTCCTCCGCCGGGGCCGACGGGACGACCACGACGGCCGCCTCCTCGGGCGCCGTGGGCGTGGTCGGCTTGCGGACCGCGCGGCGGCGCGGGCGGGCCGGGGCGGCGGGCTCGGCGGGCGCCTCGGCCGCCGGGGGCTCCTCCGCCTGCGGCTCCTCCACCTGCGGCTCCGGAGCCTCCGCGGCGGCGGGTGCGGTCTCGGCGACCGTCACCACCGCGGCCTCCGCTCCCGCCGGCGAACCGGCCGGCGCGGACACCTTGCGGGTGGCCCGGCGGCGCGTACGGCCCTTGGGCGCGGCCTCCTCGGCGGCCGGGGCCGGAGCCTCGGTCTCCGGTTCGGCGGCCACCACCGCGTCCTCCACGGCCGTCGGTTCGGCCAGCGCCTCGGCGGCCGTCTCCGGCTGCACGGGACGTTCCGCCTCCTCGGCGGCCGTCACGTCCTGCGCCGTCGGCACCTCGGCCTGCGCGGCCTCGGCCTGCGCCTCGTCCCGCTTGGCCTCGCCGCGCTTCGGCGCACCCGCCGGCGCCGACGCACGCCGGCTCGCCCGGCGACGGCCCCGGCCGCGCGTGGCCGCGGCCTCCGCCTCGGCGGCGCTGCTGTACAGCTCCTCGTCCGGGGTGAAGGCGGGCGCCGGAAGGGCGACCGGCTCGGCGGCCTCCGCAGCGACCTCGGCCTCCGTCTCCGACTCCGCCTCCTGCTCGGCCGTCTCGACGGCCACGGCCGCCTCGGCCTCCAGCGGCTGCTCGGCGGCACCGGCCCGCGCCCGCTTGCGGCGCTTGCCGCCGCCACCGGCGGACGTCGGCTGGTCCAGGTGCACGATGACACCGCGGCCGTTGCAGTGGACGCAGGTCTCCGAGAACGACTCCAGCAGACCCTGGCCGACCCGCTTACGGGTCATCTGGACCAGGCCCAGCGAGGTCACCTCGGCCACCTGGTGCTTCGTACGGTCCCGGCCCAGGCACTCCAGGAGGCGCCGCAGCACCAGGTCCCGGTTGGACTCCAGCACCATGTCGATGAAGTCGATCACGATGATGCCGCCGAGGTCGCGCAGCCGCAGCTGGCGCACGATCTCCTCGGCCGCCTCCAGGTTGTTCCTGGTGACCGTCTCCTCCAGGTTGCCGCCCTGGCCGGTGAACTTGCCGGTGTTGACGTCGATGACGACCATCGCCTCGGTCCGGTCGATCACCAGCGAACCGCCGCTCGGCAGCCAGACCTTGCGGTCCAGCGCCTTGGCGAGCTGCTCGTCGATCCGGTACGTGGCGAAGACGTCGACCTCGCTGGTCCACTTCTGCAGCCGGTCGGCGAGGTCCGGCGCCACGTGCGCGACGTATCCGTGGATGGTCTGCCACGCGTCGTCACCGCTGACGATGACCTTGGAGAAGTCCTCGTTGAAGATGTCCCGCACGACCCGGACGGTCATGTCCGGCTCGCCGTACAGCAGCGTCGGGGCGTTGCCGTTCTTGGACTTCTTCTGGATGTCCTCCCACTGCGCCTGCAGCCGCTCGACGTCCCGGCGCAGCTCGTCCTCGCTCGCGCCCTCGGCGGCGGTGCGCACGATGACGCCCGCGTCCTCGGGGACGATCTTCTTGAGGATGGTCTTCAGCCGGGACCGCTCGGTGTCGGGCAGCTTGCGGCTGATGCCGGTCATCGAGCCCTCGGGCACGTACACGAGGTAACGCCCGGGGAGGGAGACCTGGCTGGTCAGACGCGCGCCCTTGTGGCCGATCGGGTCCTTCGTCACCTGGACGAGCACCGACTGGCCGGACTTCAGCGCGGACTCGATACGGCGCGGCCCGTTGGCCATGCCGAGCGCCTCGAAGTTGACCTCACCGGCGTAGAGCACGGCGTTGCGGCCCTTGCCGATGTCGATGAAGGCGGCCTCCATCGACGGCAGCACGTTCTGCACCTTGCCGAGGTAGACGTTGCCGACGTACGAGGTCGACTGCTCCTTGTTGACGTAGTGCTCCACGAGCACGTTGTCCTCGAGGACGCCGATCTGCGTACGGTCGCCGTGCTGCCGTACGACCATGACGCGCTCGACGGCCTCGCGGCGGGCCAGGAACTCCGCCTCGGTGATGATCGGCACCCGGCGCCGGCCCTGCTCGCGGCCCTCGCGGCGGCGCTGCTTCTTGGCCTCCAGACGGGTCGAGCCCTTGATGGACTGCACCTCGTCGGACGGCTCGGCACCCTTCTCCCGCGGGGGACGGGGCTCACGGACCTTGACGACCGTGCGCTCCGGGTCGTCGGCGGCCGGCTCGGCCTCGACGCCGCTGTCACCGGCCCGGCGACGGCGACGGCGACGGCGCCGGCTGCTGCTGGAGCCGCCCCCGGCACCCGAGTCCTCACGGTCCTCGCGGTCCTCGGCCGACTCGGCGGCGTCCTCCGCGTCCTCCTCGGCCTGCTCGGCGGTGTCCTCGGCGTCCTGGGCGGCCTGCACGGCGGAGACCCGCTCGGTGTCGGTGTCCCCGGCCTCGCCGCCCTCGCCCTCGGCGGACTCGCCCCGCCTGCGGCGACGACCGCCGCGGCGACGGCGACGGCGCGAACCGGCGGCCTCGCTGTCATCCTGGTCCTCGGTGTCCGCCTGGTCCTCGGCGGACTCGTCGGTCTCCTCGGCCTCGGTCTCGTCCTCGCCAAGGGTCACGGCCGGGGTCTCGGCGGCCGGTGCGGCCTCGGGCTCCTCGGACGCACCCCGGCGACGGCGCCGGCGGCGCGAGGCGGCCGGCTGCTCCTCCGGGTACTCCTCGGTCTCCTCGGGCTCCTCCGGCTCGGCGGCCTCGGCGGCCGCCTCGGCGGCGGCCCGCTCCGGCGTCTGGAACTTCGGCTCGGTGAACACCGGCGGCTGGAACACCGCGACGGCGGGCCGCACGGGGCGCTTCGGCGCCTTGCCACCGCTGCCGGTGCCCTCGGCCTCGGCGGCGGGCTGCGCGGCGGCGGCGGTGGAGGCCGTGGGAGCGGCGGCGGTGGAAGCCCCGGCCGGGGCGGACTGTGCCGGCTCGGCGAATCCGGCGGCCGGCTTGCGGACGACCCGACGGCGCCTGCGGGGGGCGGTGTCACCGGCTTCGGCCTCGGCCTCGGAGCTCTGGGCGGCGGGCTGCGCGGCGGGCGTCTCGTCCGCGGCGTTCGGGGCCTGCGCCGCCTCGGCCGTCTCGGTGGCCTGCGCTGCGGGCACCCCGGTGCTCTCTGCGGCGGCCTCGGTGACCTCAGTGTCCTCGGTGACCTTGGCCTCCTCGGCGGGGGCGGACGCGCGGCGGGAGGCGCGGCGCCGCGTGCGGCGGGGAGCGGCGTCCTCGGCGGACGCGACGGCCTCGACGGACTCGGCGGCCTCGCTCGTCTCCGCAGCCTCGGTGGTCACTGCGGTCTCGGCGACGGCCTCGGCGGGCTCAGCGGCCGCGACGGGCTCTGCGGGCGCCGCGGCCTCCGGCGAGGTCACGCTGCGCGTCGCCCGGCGGCGGGCACGACGGGGCGCGGCCTCCTGCGAGGACTGCGGGGACGCGACGGACTCAGCGGCCTCGTCCGCCTCGTCGGCGGCCGACGAGGCCACCGTCTCGGCAGGCGCCGCGGTCGTGGCCGGTACGACGGTCTCCGCCGCCTCCGCGGACGCCGGTGCCCCGGCGGGTGCGGCGGCACGGCGGACCACACGACGGCGCCGGCGCGGAGCGGCCTCCTCCGCAGCAGCCTCGGTCTCTTCCGGCTCCTTGGCCGCTTCGGACTCGGCAGGCACCTGAGCCTCTTCGGCCGCGGCGGCGGCCTCGGCGCTCTCCTCCTCCGCCGTCTCCGCGAGCTCGGCGGACTCCGCGGCCGGTATGGCCGACGTGACCACTTCGGCCGTCTCGGCCGTCGTGTCGGAGGCCCCGGCGGGCGGCCCGGCCGGGCGGGAAGCGGCCCGCCGGCGCCTGCGCGGCGGCAGGGTGTCGCTGGGAGTGTTGAGTTCGGAACCCTGAGTGGGTTCGGTCGGTTCGAGCATGCGGGCGTTTCTCCCGTCAGGCTCCCGGGCGCCGCACCTGGTCCGGCAGGGCCGGTGACGTCCGCGGCTCGCGCGATGCGCGGTGCCGCCGTCCGGGGCGCGGGCGCCGCTCGGGAGCTCTCTGTGTCCTGTCTCGCCGGTTCCGTACGCCGAATGCGTACGGCCTGGCGAAAGTCTTCTGGTCGGTGCGCTGCCCGACCCAGGTGGCTCCCGAGTTCGAGGGCGGCGCTACGACGTTCGTCCCTTCGCGGAACCTTCCTTACGCCGGCGCCGTCGCGGTGGCAGTCGGATCGGCCGTTGTGCGGGCCGTCGCTGCCTCGCGGTCGGGCGCGAGCGGGTCGGTCACCGTGCCGGTCTCTTCATCGAACAGCCCCTGCGCCAGCCTGGTCACCGCTGCGGGGACCGGCGGCGCCAGGTCGGCCACGGCGCGAAGACCGGACAGGACGTCGTCGGGTCGTACGGCAGGCGTCACGTGCCGAACAACCAGCCGCAGTATCGCACAGGGCTGGTCGGTCGGCCTATCAGCCTGCGAGGAGTGCGCGGAGGGCGTCCCCACGCATTCCAGACCGGCGACCGCGGAACGGGCGTCGAAGGTACGTACGCCGTTCTTGGTGAGCCGCTGGACCTCGACGGTCTCGGCCGCCTCGAAGGCGTCCACCGCGCGGCGGGCGTCCTCGGGGGCGACGCCGTCCAGTCGCAGCTCCCACACGGAGGCCGTGAGCCGGTCGGCGAGCCCCGATGTGCGGGCCTCGACCGCCTCGACGATGTCGAGCCCGGCGGGCAGCGACTCGTCGAGGAGGATCCGGAGCCGCTCGGGGTCGCGCGGCTCGGTCAGGGCGATCTCCAGATACTCCGCCTCACTGCCCGTGCCGGTGGGTGCGGCATTGGCGTACGACACCTTCGGGTGCGGCGTGAACCCCGCCGAGTACGCCATCGGCACCTCGGCACGGCGCAGCGCACGCTCGAAGGCGCGCTGGAAGTCACGGTGGCTGGTGAACCGGAGGCGGCCGCGCTTGGTGTAGCGCAGTCGGATGCGCTGCACCGCGGGTGCGGGCGGCGGGCCTACGGGCTGTCGCTTGCCCAGTGTCGTTCAGTCCTTCGTGAGAGCGGTCGTACTGCTACCAAGAGTACGTGCCTCACGCGCGGGAGGTTCCCGCCGGTTCGCGAGCTGCGGCTGCCGGGGCTCCCCGAACAGCATCCGGCGGAAGTCGGCGCGGGCCTGCCGCACGGACTCGCGGGCCGAGGCGAGCGCCTGCCGCGTGGCCCGTCCCACGCTGCGCGCGGCCTGCGCGGCGGGCCGCAGCACGGCGCTGCGCACGGCGTGCCCGACCGGCGTCAGCACGCTCCGGTACACCCACCGCACCGGCTCCACGAAGATCCAGCGGAAGAGGGTGCCGAGGAAGCGCCCGACGGCGAGGGAGATGTGCCCGGCGATCCGCCAGGCGTGCCCGAGAGCGTCGAGGATCTCCTGCCCGACCACGGCGAGAACCCGCCCGACGGGCACGAGCACCCACCGCCACACGGCGAGCGCGGGCAGCACGAACAGCACCCGCGTGATCCAGTACAGCGCCAGGCCCACCCCCGTGACGACCGTGCTCACCACCCACACGACTCCCCTGGCGCACCAGGCGATCGCGTGTCCGACCGGCGTGAGCACCCAGGCGTACAGCCACACGGCCGGCACGACGACGAGGTACCGGGCGAGCCAGGCGAGGGCGGTGTACGTCCCGAGCCCGAGGGCGGCGAGCACGGCCCCCACCCCGCGGAGCACCCACAGCACGCCGTGCCCGACCGGCGTCAGCACGCGCGCGTACACCCACAGCAGCGCATGCCCGAGCGGCGTCAGCAGATTCCGGTACGCCCACCCGGCGGGGACGACGACCAGCACCTTCCCGAGCCAGACCAGCCCGCGTCCCAGCGGCAGGAGCAGATACCGCCACAACCCGACGAACGGCCACACGAACAGCGCCCGCCCGACCCACAGCGCCGCACGGCCGAGCGGCCGGAACACGGTGTCGTTCAGGAACCGCCCGGCGACGACGAGCGCGTCCCACACCATGCGCACCGGCACCACCAGCACGAGGACCACGATGCGCAGGGGGATGCGCAGAGCCACGACGAGGCACCCCTCTGCGTCGGGCGTGTCCCTGTCCTTCGCCGCGGGAACGTCACCGTGCGGTGCGGCAGCCGACTTCTCCAGATCCATACCGACACAGACGCCGGATCGGCCGGTCCGGATCCAGGGCCGCCCGCCCTGGTGCACCTCATATGCTCAACGCCGTACGAGGATAAGGAATGACAAAAACCGCGGCACCGGCTCCGAAAGCCTCAGTATAAGCCAGAAGAACCCTTTCTCTTCAACGCCGGAAATCAAGATCCACAAGGACGATATAAAACAATTTTCTATGCGGCCGTTCACTCAATCGCCGCGCATCCAAGTGAAAGCCGCCGACGTTATTCGGTGCATGACGAAGGCACGTACGCCCGGGACGCCCGGGTCCGACGAGGAGCCGCACGACCTCGCGGACGTCCACGGACAGGCCGCCGGCCCATACCTCTACACCCCGGCCTCCGCCTCCCCCTCCCCCTCGCCCGACCCCAAGGGCACACTCAGCGTCAACGGTGAATCTGTCGTCCTACAGGTCACCGAACCGCTCCTGGCACATTTCTTCGCCGTTGTCCACCAACTGGAATCCGACCTTGCCGCCCGATGGGTCGGCTCGGCCGCCAGCCGCTCCGCGTGCCGAGCCGATGAATCCATCACACAATGAATGAAGAACGATTCGACCCTCTCTGGTACAGCACCGAATTTCCGGATCAGTACGAGGCGCCGGGCACCGGCCGGCACCAGACGGCGGCCGTCTACCCGGAGACGATGGACCCCACGGTCCCGCCCTGGGACCCCGCCGAGGAACTGGCCTACCTCCTCCAGGAAGCCCGCGCGGAAGAATACGGCCGCACCGTGCCCCACCCCCGGGAGGAAACGTCCGTCACCGCTCCCCCCGCCGGCAGCCCCATGGGGAACCTCCACGAGATCACGGCCGAGCTGCCCCCGCTGCGCGCCGCCCCGCGAGGCCACCGAAAGCTCACCCCGCGCAAACGCCCTGACGCCATCCGGCTCGCCAGCTACGTCATCGCCGCCCTCGCCGCCGTCATCGTGTCCATGGTGAGCGTGTTCAGCGGGGTGGTCACCTACCAACCACTCCTGATGGTCACCACCGCACGCAACAGCGGCAGTTCGTCCGCCTGGTGGCCGGTGCTCGTGTACGGGCCCTGGCTCGCCGGCTCACTCTCCATCCTGCGCGCCGCCCTCCACCAACGCCGCGCCCTGCACTCCTGGTTCATCGTGCTGCTGTTCTCCTCCGTGGCCGTGATGCTCTGCGTGATCCAGGCCCCCCGGACCATCGCCGACACAGCCGCGGCCGCCCTGCCCGGAGTCGCGGCACTGGCCTGCTTCCAGCAACTCGTCCGCCAGATCACCCTGACCCGCCCACCCCGGCGCACAGCACCACGCCACCGAGTCCGCCCGTACAGACGCGACGTCCCGTAACCCGGCACCCAACGACAGGCCCGGTCACCGACGACCCCGAGTCGCCACCGACCGGGCCTGCCACTGCGCCGGCCACTACTCCACGTCGATGCCGTAGTCCTGGACGAGTTGCTCCAGGCCACCCGTGTAGCCCTTCCCGCCCAGCACGAAGTCCCAATCACCGTTGGACCTGCGCCGGAAAGAACCCAGTACCAGGGCGGTCTCTCGGACGCGCCCGTCGGACACCTCGAGCCGGCCGAGCTCGGTCATCGCCGGGTCCAGCAGCCGGATGCAGGCATCGGTGAATCCAGAGAGGTCGGCATCCGGATTCACCTCCGGATCCACCGCAGCCACCAGCACCAGTCGATCAGCGGCCTCCGGCAGCGCGTCGAAGGCGACACGCATGGCTGCCTTGTCCGGCCCCGCCGCAGGTACCGCGCGTACCGAGCCGTCCGGTGTCTGCGGATTGTTGAAGAAGACGAAGTGATCTTCGCTGAGGACGCGGCTGCCACGGCAGACCAGCGCGCACACGTCGAGCGCGACGCGGCCGGACCACGTCATGCCCAGCACGTTGTAGTCATCGGGCGAAGCCGCAGGGCCGGACGGCGCCGGCTGCGCCGAGGCAGCTGGTCGCCCCTCCCCCAGACGTCCACGAAGCCCATGCCGGTGCAGCAGGTCGACGAGTTCACCGCCGGATATGAGCTCCAAGGGCTTGCCCCGAGCGAAGGTGTGCGAGCCAGGGCCGAAGCCCGACGTGGTGACCAGCACGCCCTTGTTGGCGCCGACGTCCTGGACCGTGCCGTACAGGTCGCGCACCGCCGTGGGCGGCACGGTGTTCCGGTAGCGCTTCACCTGGACGACGATCTTGCCGCCACGTATGGGAGTCGGATCCATCGCATCCACGTCGACGCCACCGTCGTTCGAGCGCTGCGTGGTCACGGCCTGCATCCCCATGGCCCGGAACAGATCGGCGACGAGGGACTCGAAGGCGATCGGATCCATGTCGTACAGGTCCGGCTCGTGATCGCCGCCATGAGCGGCCACGGGGCTTCCGACGTCCTGGGGCCGTCGGCTCGGCCGCACGGAGGTGAGCTGGTCGGGCCGCGTCGCAAGCTGCCCCCTCAGCGCGTCGGTCAGACAGCTGACCGAGTCCACCTGCTCCAGATGCAGGTCCGTGAAGACCGTCCGCGAGGCCATGACGGTCGCCAGGAAGATGTGCGTCTGCCTTCCCGTCGCCGGGTCGTGGGCATCCACGAAGCCGTTCAAGGCCACCGAGTCGAGAATGCCGTACTCGTCAGCAGCGAAGAGCTGATGCAGCACCAGCAGCATGCTCTGCCCCAGCACCTCGCGGTACAGCGCCCGACGCTGACTCACCGGACGTGCCGCTTCCCTGTACTGATCCTCCCGGGACAGGTACCTCACGGACTTCGCTTCCGGGACCACGTCGTACGTGGGCAGCTCCCAATCCAGCACCAGCTGCCGCCCCGCCACGTCATAGGCCGCCGCCACCTGCCGAGGAAACCCCTCCGGCCAAGCCGTCGACGCGTAGAGCGCGGCGGAGAAGTACTCGACCACGGAATCTGGATCGCCCCGCCTGACCCTGTCAGTCGTCTCCCCGACCCCGGCGTTGTGCCGCCGCACCTCGGCCCGCTGAGCCTCTGCCCTCTGCTCGTGGTCCCGCTGCAACGCGGCCAACTGCTGCTGCCGCTGCGCCTCGGCAACCTGCGCGGCATGCCAGTCGCGCTCGAACCGGGCCCGCGCCTCGGCCTGTGCCTGTGCTCGCCTGTTGGCGGTCCAGCCCCCCTGTGCCTGGTACTGGCTCGGGTCGGGCATACGCACCGGCCACGCAAGTGGCCCCGGGTCGAACGGCGGGATGTCCTCCGTGCGCATCAGAGATGATGCCCTGAAAGCCGGCGCCCCACATCCCGTGGTCAGCAGACCTCGCAGGGCCGCAACCTGCGCCTCTAACTCCTCCGTACGCCATCTGGCCTCCGCCTGGCAGTACTCCCGGTGGCCCTGCGCGGCAAGCCGCTGGTGCGCCCGCGCCTGCCGTGCCTCCTCCCGACGCCGTCTCGCCTCGGCTTCCACCTGACGTTGTTGCTGCCGCTGAATCTCAGCCCACGCACCGACAAAACCAGCAGAGCGACGACTCATGCGCTACAGGCCCTCCCCAGGACGTCGGCACAGCCGACCAAGCACTGGTTGCCCCCACAACCAGGAGTAACAAAACGACTGTATCCAGCAATCGCCGTCCTGAATATCAAGTTGCCAAAGCGATCAGAATCAATCGTTCAGGCAGGTCACCGGCCCCGCTCCCCCCGCCCGGGAGATGGTCGGCCACCGCCCTCGCGTGCGCGGACCTCGTCGACCACACTGAGTCGATGGAATACGTCGGACGGGTGCCCGTGCCGCCGCTCGGGCTGTTCATCGACGACATCTACTGCCTGACCGGGGTGCCGCGGCACCGCAGGGTGAGTGTTCCGCCGATGCCGTCGGCGCATCTGTTCGTCAACCTGGGCGGGCCCGCCCGTCTGTGGGATTCCGATCCGTCCGTGCCGCCGGTGGTGTTCAACCAGGGGGACGGGTGGTTCATGGGCGTATGGACCAGGCGTTTCCTCTTCGAGCAGCCCACGCGGGTGCGGCTCGTCGGAGTGCATTTCAAGCCCTGGGGGCTCTCGCCGTTCCTCGGCATCCCGGCAGCCGAGCTGCACAACCGATGGGTGCCGTTCGGCGCCGTCTGGCAACGCGCTCTGGAACGGATGCGCAACCGGCTCGGCGACACCGCGTCGGCCACCGAGTCACTGCGGGTGATGGAGCAGGAGTTGCGATCGCGGCTCACCGGGACATCGGCGCGCGGTCTCGACCTGGTCCTGCACACGGGCAGGCGTCTGGAGACGTCCCACGGCGCGGTCCCGGTCGGGGCGCTGAGCGAGGCCGCCGGGGTGAGCGGCACTCACCTGGCGACGCAGTTCAAGTCGCATGTGGGGGTGACCCCCAAGCGAGTGGCGCGGATCTACCGCTTCGCCCGGCTGCTCCTGTCGGTGGACCCCCTGCACCCGGTCGACTGGGCGGACCTCGCTCACGCCGCGGGCTACTTCGACCAGGCCCATTTCAGCAAGGAGTTCAAGGACTTCACCGGCCACACGCCGACGGAGTACCTGGCACTGCGGCAGCGCTTCCCCGCCGAGCGGGACTTCCCGCCGGACAACGGCCCGATGCCGGCCGATTGATTTTCTACAAGCGCGGTCGCACGGTCGGGCGGCAGGATCGGAGGTGAACGCGCTGAAGGCGCAGGGCGATCCGAGGAGTACCGGTGGGCACAGTGATCATGCACAGCGTGGTGTCGGTGGACGGCTTCATCGCCGACAAGAACGACGACGTCGGGCCCCTGCACGACTGGTATTTCAGCGGGGACACCCCGATCACCGGGGACGCCGACCCGGAGTACGACCATTCCGGCGCCGGCAGCCCCTTCAAGGTCTCACGTGCGTCGGCGGAGTACGTCCGGCCGGCGTGGGCGGCGATCGGCACGACGGTGATGGGCCGCCACCTGTTCGACCTGGTGAACGGCTGGGAGGGTCGCCCGCCCGCGGGCGACCACGTGGTCGTGGTGTCCCACCGGCCCAAACCCGAGGGCTGGCACCCCGAGGCGTCGTACCACTTCGTCGATTCGGTGACGGCCGCGATCGACAAGGCCCAGGAGCTCGCCGGGGACCGCGTCATCGCGGTGAACGCCGGTGAGGTGGGCGGCCAGATCCTCGCCGCCGGCCTCGTGGACGAGGTGGCGATGGACGTGGTGCCGGTGGTGTTCGGATCGGGCAAACGCTACTTCGGCAGCATCGACGGGCAACTGCTGCTGGAGGACCCCCACGTGGTCGTCCAGGGCGACCGCGTGCTGCACCTGAGCTACAAGGTGCGCCGCTAGAGCTTCCGCCGGCTGCCGGAACCCGACGCCCCGGCAGCCGACACACCAGCCACCTCAGTGCGCGTGCCCGGTCCCGCTGGGCGCCGGGGCCGCGTTCTTGACCGTCAGCGGCAGCAGCTTCTTCCCCGTCGGGCCGATCTGGATCTGGGTGTCCATCTGCGGGCACACGCCACAGTCGAAGCACGGGGTCCAGCGGCAGTCCTCGACCTCGGTCTCGTCGAGGGCGTCCTGCCAGTCCTCCCAGAGCCAGTCCTTGTCCAGGCCCGAGTCCAGGTGGTCCCAGGGGAGGACCTCCTCGTAGGTGCGCTCGCGGGTCGTGTACCAGTCGACGTCCACGCCGAAGGGCTCAAGCGCCTTCTCCGCGCACTGCATCCAGCGGTCGTAGGAGAAGTGCTCGCGCCAGCCGTCGAAGCGGCCGCCGTCGTCGTAGACCGCGCGGATGACCGCGCCGATGCGGCGGTCACCGCGGGACAGCAGACCCTCGACGATGCCGGGCTTGCCGTCGTGGTAGCGGAAGCCGATGGAGCGGCCGTACTTCTTGTCACCGCGGATCTTGTCGCGGAGCTTGGCGAGGCGCTCGTCGGTCTGCTCCGCGGAGAGCTGGGGGGCCCACTGGAACGGGGTGTGGGGCTTCGGGACGAAGCCGCCGATGGAGACCGTGCAGCGGATGTCGTTGGAGTTCGACACCTCGCGGCCCTTGGCGATGACCTTCGTCGCCATGTCGGCGATCTGGAGGACGTCGTCGTCGGTCTCGGTGGGCAGGCCGCACATGAAGTACAGCTTCACCTGGCGCCAGCCGTTGCCGTAGGCCGTGGCGACGGTCCTGATCAGGTCCTCCTCCGAGACCATCTTGTTGATGACCTTGCGGATGCGTTCCGAGCCGCCCTCGGGGGCGAAGGTCAGACCGGAGCGGCGGCCGTTGCGGGTCAGCTCGTTCGCCAGGTCGATGTTGAAGGCGTCGACTCGGGTGGAGGGGAGGGAGAGGCCGATCTTGTCGTCCTCGTAGCGGTCGGCCAGGCCCTTGGCGATGTCGCCGATCTCCGAGTGGTCGGCCGAGGACAGGGACAGCAGGCCCACCTCCTCGAAGCCGGTCGCCTTCAGGCCCTTCTCCACCATGTCGCCGATGCCGGTGATCGAACGTTCCCGCACCGGGCGGGTGATCATGCCGGCCTGGCAGAAGCGGCAGCCGCGGGTGCAGCCGCGGAAGATCTCCACCGACATGCGCTCGTGGACCGTCTCGGCGAGCGGGACCAGGGGCTGCTTGGGGTAGGGCCACTCGTCGAGGTCCATGACCGTGTGCTTCGACACACGCCACGGGACGCCGCTGCGGTTCGGTACGACGCGGGCGATACGGCCGTCGGGGAGGTACTCGACGTCGTAGAAGCCGGGGACGTACACGCCGCCGGTCTTCGCCAGGCGGAGGAGGAGTTCCTCGCGGCCGCCGGGGCGGCCCTCCTCCTTCCAGGCGCGGATGATCCGCGTGACCTCGAGGACCGCCTGCTCGCCGTCGCCGATGACCGCGCAGTCGATGAAGTCGGCGATCGGCTCGGGGTTGAAGGCGGCATGGCCGCCGGCCATCACGATCGGGTCGTCCAGCGTGCGGTCCTTGGACTCCAGCGGGATGCCGGACAGGTCCAGGGCCGTGAGCATGTTCGTGTAGCCGAGCTCGGTGGAGAAGCTCAGGCCGAGCACGTCGAAGGCCTTGACCGGGCGGTGGCTGTCGACCGTGAACTGCGGGACGCCGTGCTCACGCATCAGCGCCTCCAGGTCGGGCCACACGCTGTAGGTGCGCTCGGCGAGGACGCCGTCCTGTTCGTTGAGCACCTCGTAGAGGATCATGACGCCCTGGTTGGGCAGTCCGACCTCGTAGGCGTCGGGGTACATGAGCGCCCAGCGAACGTCGCAGCTGTCCCAGTCCTTGACCGTGGAGTTGAGCTCTCCGCCGACGTACTGGATCGGCTTCTGCACATGCGGGAGGAGAGCTTCGAGCTGCGGAAACACAGACTTCACAGACTCGGCGGCTTCGGCAGGCATCTCGCTAACCTTCGTGTGCTGGCTGGGGGACCCCGGCCGGCGGCTGGGGACGGGTGACCATCAAGCCTAACGCGGTCGCGACGGTTCCCCGCACGATCAGAAGGCAGCTCCCTCTTTCACGGCTTTCCGATCGGCTTTTCGATCGGCTTTTCGAACGGCTCTCTGAACGGCTTCCCGATCGCCTTGCTCATCGACGCCCATGCCCCCGGCAGCTCCGTCTCGGCGATCTCCGCGCGCCGCTCCTCGCGGCCGTACAGCACGCCGTAGGTGAAGCCGCTCTCGCCCGCCGCGTGGGCGACGGCGGCGAGCTCGCTGAGGGTCTGGCGGGCCATGACGCTGTCCTGGTGGTCGCCGAGCAGGCCCTGGAGGGTTTTCATCGCCTTGACCAGGTCGGTCGCCGGGGCGCCGAGTGCCGGCGCGGCGGCCTCGGCGGCGTACCGGGTGCGCTTGGTCTTCTTGCGGGCCTCGTGCAGGGCCAGGTCGCGGTCCTGGCCGGGGGGCAGGTCGAGGGCCTGGGTGATGAGGCCGGAGAGCTTGTCGAGGTCCTTGCGCACGGCGTCGGCGAGCACCTTGCCGGGTTTCGCCGCGGCCTTCTTGCGCAGGGGCGGGTCGGTGAGCAGGGCGTCGAGGGTGTCGAGGAGGGTGAGGTAGCGGCGGGAGTCGAGGATGGCGGTGACCTGGCTGTGGGCTCCGCTGTGGCCGGCCCGGGACCAGGCGGTGAGCCTGTCGCGCACGGGGCCGTGGACGAGGGTGCCGGGCAGGTCGTCGAGGGCCGTGCGCAGGCGC
This sequence comes from Streptomyces sp. NPDC052012, assembly GCF_040689265.1. Lineage (NCBI taxonomy): Bacteria > Bacillati > Actinomycetota > Actinomycetes > Kitasatosporales > Streptomycetaceae > Streptomyces > Streptomyces sp. NPDC052012. The sequence goes on along the minus strand of NZ_JBFAXA010000001.1, from coordinate 72,962 downwards.
TCGGCGAGTACCTCCTGGTCGCGGTCGAGGCCCAGCTCGGCGGCGAGCCACTTCAGGTCGGTGGCGATGGGGTCGGTCACCTCGCGGTCGAGGACGGTGCCGAAGGTGCGGAAGGTGCTGCGCAGGCGGCGGGTGGCCACCCGCATGCGGTGCACGGCGTCGGGGACGTCCTGGCGGACCGCGGGGTCGAGCCCGACGAGGGCGTCGCGCTGTTCGCGGACGTAGGCGAGGACGTGGTCCCCGGCGGTGACGGGCTCGCCGGTCTTCCGCCGCTTGCGCTTCCCCGCCTTCGAGGCAGGCCCGGTTGCCGTTGCCCCAGCCGATCCCGCCGGTGCCACAGCCGGTCCCGAAGCCGGTGCGGATGCCGGTGCGGGTGCCGGTGCGGGTGCCGATGTGGATGCGGATGCGGGTGAGTCGCCGCCGGCCGTCTCCGCCAGTGCCCGCGCCAGCTTCGACGCGGACGTCGAGGGGCTCGCCCCTGCCTTGCGCAGACGTTTCTCCACCTTGTCGAGGAACGCGGGATCCCCGCCGTCGGCGAGTTCGACCTCGATCTCGGTCCACCGGGCCGTGCCGCCGTCGCCGGTGAGACGTTCGGCGTGCACGGCGTCGAGGCTGACCTCGGCGAGGAGCCGGCCGGCGGCGTCGAGGAGGTGGCGTACGTCGCGGTCGGAGCGCAGCCGGATCACGGGCCGCAGTTCGTGCTCGCGCACGCGGGAGCGGACGAGGCGGGCGAGGCTGTCGGGGAGGTCGTCGGAGAGCGGGGCGCGGATCTCGTCCCGTACGCCGGGGGCGACCGGGAACTTCAGGTGCCAGCCGGCGTCCGTCCCGCCGGTGCGGCGGCGCAGGGTGAGGGCGGCGGAGGTCAGCCGTTGGTCGGCGGTGTCGTAGTAGGTGGCGTCGAGGTGGGCGACGCCCTTGTCGAGGACGGACGCGACGCCTGGGACGCCGGTCAGCTCGGGCAGTGCGCCGTCCCGGGTCTCGTACTTCCGCTCGATCTCGCGCTTGGTGTCCGCCATGGACCGAATCTAGTCGGCCCGGGTACGGAGCGGCAGAGGACCGCTCCGTACCCGCGGTGACGGACGGCTAGGCGGACAGGGGTCTCTGCAGGCGGATGGACTGCAGCAGGCCCACCGCCAGCCACACGGCGAACATCGACGAGCCGCCGTAGGACACGAACGGCAGGGGCAGGCCGGTCACCGGCATGATGCCGAGGGTCATGCCGATGTTCTCGAAGGACTGGAAGGCGAACCAGGCGACGATGCCGGCGGCGACGACCGTGCCGTACAGGTCGGTGGTGTCGCGGGCGATGCGGCAGGCGCGCCACAGGATGATGCCGAGCAGGAGGATGATCAGGCCGCCGCCGACGAAGCCGAGTTCCTCACCGGCGACGGTGAAGACGAAGTCGGTCTGCTGCTCGGGGACGAACTGGCCGGTGGTCTGGTGGCCGTTGAAGAGGCCCGCGCCGGTCAGTCCGCCGGAGCCGATGGCGATGCGGGCCTGGTTGGTGTTGTAGCCGACGCCTGCCGGGTCGAGCTCGGGGTTGGCGAAGGCGGCGAAGCGGTTGATCTGGTAGTCGTCGAGGACCCCGAGCTGCCAGACGGTGACCGCGCCGATGGCGCCCGCTCCGATGAGGCCGAAGACCCAGCGGTTGGAGGCGCCGGAGGCGAGCAGCACGCCGAGCACGATGACCACCATGACCATGACCGACCCGAGGTCGGGCATCAGCATCACGATCAGCATGGGCACGACGGCCAGCCCGAGGGCCTGGAGGACCGTGCGGTGGTCGGGGTACTGCTTGTCGCCCGCGTCGACGCGGGTGGCCAGCAGCATCGCCATGCCCAGGATGATCGTGAGCTTGACGAACTCCGAGGGCTGGAGGGAGAAGCCGCCGGGGAGCTTGATCCAGGAGTGGGCGCCGTTGATGGTGGAGCCCAGCGGGGTGAGCACCAGCAGGATCAGGAAGACGGACGCGCCGTACAGGATCGGCACGGCGGTGCGCAGGGCGCGGTGGCCGAGCCAGAGCGCGCCGATCATCAGGGCCAGTCCGATGCCGGTGTTGAGCAGGTGCCGGACCAGGAAGTAGTACGGGTCGCCCTGGTTGAGCTCGGTGCGGTTGCGGGTGGCCGAGAACACCAGGAGGGAGCCGAGCAGCGACAGGGCGATCGCACAGAGCAGTATCGGCCAGTCGAGGCGCCGGGCCAGGGAGTCGCGGGCGAAGAGCCGCGTCCAGCCGGCCCGTTCGGGTCCGTAGCCGGAGACCTGGAAGCTGTTCACACCGCCGGTCATGTCACGGCCCTCCGGGTTCCGGTGCCGCGTCGCCGGCGTGCGTGGCGGCGCGGGCGCCCGTCACCGCGGCGCCGGTCGCGGCGCCGGGTGTCGCGGTTGCCGGCCTCCGGTGAGGGGACGGTGCCCGCCTGCTGCTGGTCGGCGGGGTCCTGGCCGTCCTGCGGTGTGGTGGCCGAGGCGTCGGGCGAGGGGCTCGCCGTCTTGGCGGGGTCCTTGGGGATCTTCGGGGACTTGATGGTGCCGTCCGTCTGGACCTTCGGCAGGCTCTTCTGCGGCTCGGGCAGCAGCGCCTTCTTCTTGTCGATCTCGCCGTCCTCGGAGACGCCGTACAGCGCGTTGTAGATGTTGCGCACGGCGGGGCCCGAGGCACCGGAGCCCGTACCACCCTGGGAGATCGTCATGACGACCGTGTAGTCCTCGGTGTAGGTGGTGAACCAGGAGGTGGTCTGCTTGCCGTAGACCTCGGCCGTACCGGTCTTGGCGTGCATCGGGATCTTGTCCTGCGGCCAGCCGCCGAAGCGCCAGGCGGCCGTACCGCGGGTGGCGACGCCTTCGAGGGCTTCGTCTATGGCGGCGAGGGTCTTCTTCGACATCGGCAGCTTGCCGTGCGCCTTGGGCTCGATCTCCGTGACGGTCTTGCCGTCGGGGCTGATGACGGCCTTGCCGACGGTGGGGTCGTACATGGTGCCGCCGTTGGAGATGGCGGCGTAGATGGTGGCCATCTGGATGGGGGTGACGAGGGTGTCGCCCTGGCCGATGGAGTAGTTGACGGAGTCACCGGCGCGCAGGCGGTTGCCTTCGAGGCAGTTCTCGTAGGCGATGCGCTCGGCGTAGCTGCCGCCCTTCTTGCCGGTCTTGCACCAGGCGTCCTTGTTGGCCTTCCAGTAGTCCTGCTTCCACTGGCGGTCGGGAACGCGGCCGGTGACCTCGTTGGGCAGGTCGATGCCGGTCTCCTTGCCGAGGCCGAACTGGTGGGCGGTCTTGTAGAACCAGTCGTTGGCGTTCTTCTTCGGCTTGTTGCCGCCGTCGCGCTTCCACTCCTCGTGGGAGAGGCGGTAGAAGACGGTGTCGCAGGAGACCTCGAGGGCGCGGCCGAGGCTGATCGGGCCGTGGTTCTGGGACTCGAAGTTCTTGAAGACCTGCCCGCCGATGGAGTACGAGCTGGAGCAGTTGTAGGGGCCCTCGAAGGAGTAGCCGGCGTTGATGGCGGCGGCCGTCGGGATGACCTTGAAGACGGAGCCGGGTGCCGACTGTCCCTGGATGGCGCGGTTGAGCAGCGGGTAGTTGGACTTCTTGCCGGTGAGTTTGGCGTAGTCCTTGGCGGAGATGCCGCCGACCCAGGCGTTGGGGTCGTAGGTCGGGTTGGACGCCATGGCGACGACGCGGCCGGTCTTGGACTCCATCACCACGACGGCGCCGGAGTCGGCCTTGTAGTTGGTGCCGGTGTTGCGGTCGTGCTGCTTGCGGGCTTCCTTCATCGCCCAGTCGAGCTGGTACTCGGCGACGCGCTGGACGCGGGCGTCGATGCTGGTGACGAGGTTGGCGCCGGGCTCGGCGGGGTCGGACTGGGCCTTGCCGATGACGCGGCCGAGGTTGTCGACCTCGTAGCGCGTGACGCCGGCCTTGCCGCGCAGCTGCTTGTCGTACTGCCGCTCCAGTCCGGAGCGGCCGACCATGTCGGAGCGCAGGTAGGGCGACTCGGTGTCCTGGGCCTGCTGGATCTCCTCGTCGGTGACGGGCGAGAGGTAGCCGAGGACCTGGGCGGTGTTGGCCTTGCCGGGGCCGGCGTAGCGGCGCACGGCCTGGGGTTCGGCGGTGATGCCGGGGAAGTCCTCGGCGCGTTCGCGGATCTGCAGGGCCTGCTTGGGGGTGGCCTCGTCGGTGATGGGGATGGGCTGGTACGGCGAGCCGTTCCAGCAGGGTTGGGGGGTCTTCGCGTCGCAGAGGCGGACCTTCTCCATGACCTCCTTGGGGGTCATGCCGAGGACTCCGGCGAGTTTGGTCAGGACCGCCTTGCCGTCGTCCTTCATCTTCAGCAGGTCGGTGCGGGAGGCGGAGACGACCAGCCGGGTCTCGTTGTCGGCGAGGGCCACTCCGCGGGCGTCGAGGATGGAGCCGCGCACCGCGGGCTGGACGACCTGCTGGACGTGGTTGCCGGACGCCTCCTTGGCGTACTGGTCGCCTTCGCGGATCTGGAGGTACCACAGGCGGCCGCCGAGGGTGCCGAGCAGGGAGAGGACGAGGACCTGGATGACGACGAGCCGGATCTGGACCCGTGGGCTGCGCCCGGTCTCGGGAATGTTGGTCACGCGGCTTCTCCCCCTCTCGATGCCCTGGACGGTCGTGCCACCGATGGCTGTCCCGCTGACGGCTGTGTGCGTACGAGTGATGAACGGCGGGCCCGCACGGCGGGGTTCCGCTCCCGCCCACTCGTCCGGGTGAACTTCGCCGGGGTCACAGGCGCTTGACCCCCTTGATGCGTCCGGCGCGCGCGACCCGCGCCCGGGCCGCCTTCACCCGCAGGCTGCTGCCCCGCTGGCCGCCGATGCGCAGCCCGGTGCCGCCGGCGAGCCAGCCCGAGGAGATGTCGCCGGCCTTGGTGGAGTTGGTCTCGGCGAGGGGGTCGTTCTCCGCGCGTCTGGCCAGGGCCATGACGCCGGGGACGACGAACGGCGCGAGCAGCAGGTCGTACAGGGCGGCGGTGAACAGCAGGCTGCCGAGGCCCACATGGCGGGCGGCGGTGTCGCCGACGAGGGCGCCGACACCGGCGTAGAGCAGGGTGGAGCCGAGGGCGGCGGCGACGACCACGACCATCGGGCCGGTGGCCGACTTCACCTGGCCGGTCTCGGGTTTGACGAGTCCGGCGAGGTAGCCGATGACGCACAGCACCAGGGCGTAGCGGCCGGCCGCGTGGTCGGCGGGCGGTGCGAGGTCGGCGAGGAGCCCGGCGAAGAAGCCTACGAGGGCGCCGCCGACGTGGCCGTAGACCAGGGCGAGGCCGAGGACGGTGAGGAGCAGCAGGTCGGGCACGGCGCCCGGGAGGTGGAGCCGGGCGAGGACGCTGACCTGGATCACCAGGGCGACGACGATCAGTGAGCTGGAGAGCAGGATCCGGTTGACGCGCATGGTGACAGCTCCTACTGCTCTTGCTGGTCCTGGCCGTCGGCCGGGGCGGACGGGGTGACGGTCACCGTCACGGTCGGCGTGGGGGTCGGCTTCGGCTTCTTCGGCAGCACCGTGTCGCGCGGGTCCTTCTCGGGCGCCTGGACGACGACGCCGACGACGTCGAGCTTGCTGAAGCTGACGTACGGCGTGACGTAGAGGGTGCGGGTCAGGTCGCCGCCGGAGGGGTCGACGCGGGAGACGACACCGACGGGCACGCCGGGCACGAACGGCTTGTCGGCCTGGGAGCCGAAGGTGACGAGGCGGTCGCCCTTCTTGACCTCGGCCTTGCCGTTGAGGAGTTCGACGCGCAGGGGGCGGTCGCCCTGTCCGGAGGCGAAGCCGAGTTCGTCGCTGCCTTCCATGCGTGTGCCGACGGTGAAGTCGGGGTCGCTGGCGAGCAGCACGGTGGCGGTGTTCGGGCCGACGGTGGTGACCCGGCCGACGAGTCCGTCGCCGTTGAGGACGGTCATGTCGCGTTTGATGCCGTCGTTCGCGCCGACGTCGATGGTGATGGTCCAGGAGAAGCCCTGCGCGGCTCCGATGGCGATGACCTGGGCGCCCTTGATGCCGTACTGGCCCTTGCCGGCGGTGCCGAGCATCTTGTCGAGCTGCTTGAGCCTGCTGCGGCTGCGGTCGTCGCTGCCGAGTTCGGCCTTGAGCGCGGCGTTCTCCCGCTCCAGTTCGGCCAGCCGGTCGTGCCGGTCGCCGGATTCGCGGACGGCGGAGACGGCGTTGCCGATGGGGTCCACCGCGCTCGACACACCGCTCTCGATCGGGCCGAAGACGGTCGCCGCGGCCTGTCGGGCACCGTCGACCGGCGAATCCTCCCCGCCGCGGATGTCCACCGTGATCAGCGCGAACGCGATGGCGATCAGCAGCACCAGGAGCAGCCGGCTCTCTTTCGTGTCCCTCACGTGCGGCGGCCGTGCCTTCCTCGTCGAGAACGGGTATGAGACAGGGATTTTTGTGAGCTTATGCCTCTATATCAACGATCCGCCGTACGAGAGGTGATCGTCCCGTACGGCGGAATCGAAGAGTTGTGTCATCTGCGCGGCTGGGCGTCCAGCACCTGCTGCAGCGCCTCGAACTCCTCGACGCACTTGCCGGAGCCGAGCGCCACGCTGTCCAGCGGGTCCTCGGCGATGTGGATCGGCATGCCCGTCTCCCGGCGCAGCCGCTCGTCCAGACCGCGCAGCAGGGCTCCGCCGCCGGTCAGAACGATTCCCCGGTCCATGATGTCGCCGGACAGCTCCGGCGGGCACTTGTCGAGGGTCGTCTTGACGGCGTCCACGATGGCGTTGACGGGTTCCTCGATGGCCTTGCGGACTTCGGCGGCCGAGATGACGACGGTCTTGGGCAGCCCGGAGACGAGGTCCCGGCCGCGGATTTCGGTGTGCTCGTCGGTGTCGAGGTCGTACGCCGAACCGATCGTGATCTTGATCTGTTCGGCCGTCCGCTCACCCAGCAGCAGGGAGTACTCCTTCTTGATGTGCTGGATGATGGCGTTGTCCAGTTCGTCGCCCGCGACACGGATGGACTGGGCGGTGACGATGCCGCCGAGGGAGATGACCGCGACCTCCGTGGTGCCGCCGCCGATGTCCACCACCATGTTGCCGGTGGCCTCGTGGACCGGCAGTCCGGAGCCGATGGCCGCCGCCATGGGCTCCTCGATGATGTGCACCTGACGGGCGCCGGCCTGGGACGACGCCTCGATGACGGCGCGGCGCTCGACGCCGGTGATGCCCGAGGGCACACAGACGACGACCCGCGGACGAGCCAGATACCGCCGCTTGTGGATCTTCAGGATGAAGTAGCGGAGCATCCGCTCGGTGATCTCGAAGTCGGCGATGACGCCGTCCTTCAACGGGCGTACGGCAACGATGTTGCCGGGCGTGCGCCCGATCATCTTCTTCGCTTCGGCGCCGACCGCGAGGATGCCACCGGTGTTGGTGTTGATCGCGACGACGGACGGCTCGTTGAGTACGATCCCGCGACCCCTGACGTACACCAGCGTGTTGGCGGTCCCGAGGTCGACAGCCATGTCACGGCCGATGAACGACATTGAGTTCCCCATCAGGATTCGTCTGGCCTTCCCACGAGCTTTTGAGGGCTTTTCAGGTCGGCGAGGTGGGTGCTGTGACGTGAAGGCTTCCATGGTAGACGCGCCTTCGCGAACACTGCGCGAGGGTCTTCGCCATTGTCATCAGATGGCGTCTCCCGTTGCTTGTGGAGACGGTCCATCGGGGGCATCCGTTCCCCCGAACGCCGCGCATATGCCAGGAAGGTCCGGGGGCAAAGCCCCCAGACCCTCCGGCAGGTGCGTGAACGGGCCGAGCCGGCCGCGACGAGATCGTTATGCGGCGCTCTCCCGCCGCCCGCGTCCTTACGCGCGGCCCGGGAAGAAGATCTTCACCTCGCGCTCGGCGGACTCCTCGGAGTCCGAGGCGTGGATCAGGTTCTCCCGGACGATGACCCCGAAGTCGCCGCGGATCGACCCGGGGGCGGCGGCGATCGGGTCGGTCGGGCCGGCCAGCTGGCGCAGCCCCTCGATGACCCGCTCACCCTCGACGATCATCGCCACGACGGGACCGGAGGCCATGAACTCCACCAGCGGCTCGTAGAAGGGCTTGCCCTTGTGCTCGCCGTAGTGCTGCTCCAGCGTGTCCTGGTCCAGGGTGCGCAGCTCCAGCGCGGTGATCTGCCAGCCGGCCTTGCGCTCGATGCGGCTGATGATCTCGCCGGTCAGGCCTCGACGGACGGCGTCGGGCTTGAGGAGGACGAGGGTGCGCTGGGTCACGGCGGAGCTCCTTGTGTGCAGCAGATGTGTGCGGGGTGACGAGATTACCGGGCGTGTCCCCGCGGTTGTCACGCAGCGTCAGGCTGGTCGGCCTGCGCGGCGAACCGGGCCTTCGCCTCGTCCACCTTTCGACCGAAATGCACCGAAGCCCACCACAGGGCGGCGAAGACGACCCCCATGAAGAACATCGTCGGGACGAACACACCGGAGGCGATGAGGGCGATCTGCAGCGCCCAGCCGAGGGCCACGCCGCCGGGCCGGGTCACCATCCCGCACAGCGCCACGGACAGGAACATGGCGATGCCGCACACGGTCCACACCGTGCCCGTCGCGAGGTCCGGGTCCTTCATCGCGACCAGCCCGGCGAAGCCGATGACGAAGAACTCGCCGATCAGAGTGGAAGAACAGAGCGTACGCATCGTGGGTTCAGCCCCTCCCGAGGAGCAGTCGGGCCTCGCCGACGGTGATGACGGAACCGGTGACGAGCACACCGCCGCCCGCGAACTCGCCCTCCTCCTCGGCCAGCGTGATCGCGGCCTCCAGCGCGTCGGGCAGCCGGGGCTCGACCTGGACGCGGTCCTCGCCGAACACCTCGACGGCGATTCCCGCCAGTTCGTCGGCGTCCATCGCGCGGTGGCTGGAATTCTGCGTGACGACGACCTCCGCGAAGACCGGCTCGAAGGCCTCCAGCAGCCCGCGGGCGTTCTTGTCGCCGCTCGCGCCGACGACACCGATGAGCCGGCTGAACTGGAACGCCTCCCCGATCGCCTCGGCCGCCGCCCGCGCGCCCGCCGGATTGTGCGCGGCGTCCAGCACGACCGTGGGCGAACGCCGTACGACCTCCAGCCGGCCCGGTGAGGCGACGGCGGCGAAGGCGCGGCGCACGGTGTCGATGTCGAGCGGTTCGGCGCGCTGCGCGCCGACGCCGAAGAACGCCTCCACCGCGGCGAGCGCCACGGCCGCGTTGTGCGCCTGGTGCGCGCCGTGCAGAGGGATGTACACCTCCGTGTACTCGCCGCCCAGCCCGCGCAGGGTGAGCAGCTGACCGCCGACGGCGACCTGCCGGTCGACCACGCCGAACTCCAGGCCCTCCCGGGCCACGGTCGCGTCCACCTCGACGGCCTTCTTCAGCAGCACCTGCGCCGCGTCCACCGGCTGCTGGGCCATGATCACGGTGGCGTCCCGCTTGATGATGCCCGCCTTCTCGGTGGCGATCTCCGCGGGCGTGGTGCCGAGGCGGTCCGTGTGGTCGAGGTCGATGGGCGTGACGACGGCGACGTCCCCGTCGATCACGTTCGTGGCGTCCCAGCTGCCGCCCATGCCGACCTCGACGACGGCGACGTCCACCGGCGCGTCGGCGAAGGCGGCGTACGCCATGCCGGTCAGCACCTCGAAGAACGACAGCCGGTACTCCTGCTGGGAGTCGACCATCTCGACGTACGGCTGGATGTCCCGGTACGTCTCGATGAACCGCTCGGCGGAGATCGGCGCGCCGTCGAGGCTGATGCGCTCGGTGATCGACTGCACGTGCGGGGAGGTGTACCGGCCGGTGCGCAGCTCGAAGGCGCCGAGGAGGGCCTCGATCATGCGGGCGGTGGAGGTCTTGCCGTTGGTGCCGGTGATGTGGATGGAGGGGTACGAGCGCTGGGGCTCGCCGAGGACGTCCATCAGGGCGGAGATACGGCTGACGGAGGGTTCGAGCTTGGTCTCGCCCCAGCGGGTGGCCAGCTCCCCCTCGACCTCGCGCAGGGCCTTGTCGACCTCGGGGTCCTCGGGGCGCGCGGGGATGTCCGCCTGAGGGGGGCCGCCCTGGGTGCGCAGGGTGCGGCTGCCGGCCTCGATGACGGCGAGATCGGGGTCGCGGTCGGTCTCCGCGGCGATGATCTCTTCGAAGGAGTCGAGGGGGTCGGGCTCGTTCTGGTCACTCACGGGGCCAGTCTACGGAGCCGGACTGACAGGGTGCCTACGGAGTGGGGTGGCGTGGCCTGTCGGGCGAGTGCGGGTCGGTTGTGGCTGGTCGCGCAGTTCCCCGCGCCCCTTTAGGGACGTCGGTGCCCCCGGCGCCTGCAAGGGCACCGGGGGGCCTGGACGCGCGACAGGGAGTTACGCCGGCGGCAGCTTCTCCAGCTGGGCCGTGATGCGGGCGATGTCCTCCTCCGCCTTCGCCAGGCGGGTGCGGATCTTGTCGACCACGTGGTCCGGGGCCTTGGACAGGAACGCCTCGTTGCCGAGCTTGGCCGTGGCCTGGGACTTCTCCTTCTCGGCGGCGGCGAGGTCCTTCGCCAGACGCTTGCGCTCCGCCGCCACGTCGATCACGCCGGAGAGGTCCAGCGCGACCTCGACGCCCGCGACCGGGAGGGTCGCCGTCGCCGTGAAGGAGTCGCCCTCCGGCTGGAGGCGCAGCAGCTGGCGGATGGCCGCCTCGTGCGGGGCGAGGGCCGTACCGTCGAGGGTCAGGCGGGCCGGGACCCGCTGGCCGGGCTGGAGGCCCTGGTCGGCGCGGAAGCGGCGGACCTCGGTGATGACCGACTGGAGCGTGGAGATCTCCTGCTCGGCCGCCGCGTCCCGGAAGCCGCTGTCCTTCGGCCAGTCGGCGATGACGATCGACTCGCCGCCGGTGAGCGTGGTCCACAGGGTCTCCGTCACGAACGGGACGACCGGGTGGAGCAGCTTGAGCGTGACGTCGAGGACCTCGCCGAGGACGCGCTTGCTGACCTCGGCCGGCTCGCCGCCCGCCTGGAACGTGGTCTTGGACAGCTCGACGTACCAGTCGAAGACCTCGTCCCACGCGAAGTGGAACAGCGCGTCCGACAGCTTGGCGAACTGGAAGTCGTCGTAGTACGCGTCGACTTCGGCGACGACCGAGTTCAGGCGGGAGAGGATCCAGCGGTCCGTGGACGACATCGCCGAGGGATCCGGCAGGGGCCCGTCCACCGTCGCGCCGTTCATCAGCGCGAAGCGGGTCGCGTTCCAGATCTTGTTGGCGAAGTTGCGCGAGCCCTGGACCCAGTCCTCGCCGATCGGGACGTCGACACCGGGGTTGGCGCCACGGGCCAGCGTGAACCGGAGCGCGTCGGAGCCGTACTTGTCCATCCAGTCCAGCGGGTTGACCGCGTTGCCGAAGGACTTCGACATCTTCTTGCCGAACTGGTCGCGGACCATGCCGTGCAGGGCGATGGTGTGGAACGGCGGGGTGCCGTCCATCGCGTACAGGCCGAACATCATCATGCGGGCGACCCAGAAGAAGAGGATGTCGTAGCCGGTGACCAGGACGGAGTTCGGGTAGAACTTCGCGAGCGACTCGGTCTGTTCGGGCCAGCCGAGCGTGGAGAACGGCCACAGGCCGGAGGAGAACCAGGTGTCCAGGACGTCGGTGTCCTGGTGCCAGCCCTCGCCGGTGGGCGGCTCCTCGTCGGGGCCGACGCAGACGACCTCGCCGTTCGGGCCGTACCAGACCGGGATGCGGTGGCCCCACCACAACTGCCGCGAGATGCACCAGTCGTGGAGGTTGTCGACCCAGTCGAAGTAGCGCTTCTCCATCTCCTGCGGGTGGATCTTGACGCGGCCGTCGCGGACCGCGTCACCGGCGGCCTTGGCGAGCGGGCCGACCTTGACCCACCACTGCATGGACAGGCGCGGCTCGATGGTGGTCTTGCAGCGCGAGCAGTGGCCGACGGAGTGGACGTACGGGCGCTTCTCGGCGACGATCCGGCCCTCGGCGCGCAGGGCGGCGACGATGGTCGAGCGGGCCTCGAGGCGGTCCAGGCCCTGGAAGGGGCCGTGGGCGGTGATGACGGCGTGCTCGTCCATCACGGCGATGGCGGGCAGGCCGTGCCGCTGGCCGATCTCGAAGTCGTTCGGGTCGTGGGCCGGGGTGACCTTGACGGCGCCCGTGCCGAACTCCGGGTCGACGTGCTCGTCGGCGACGACCGGGATACGGCGGCCGGTGAGCGGCAGCTCGATCTCGCGGCCGACGAGGTGCCGGTAGCGCTCGTCCTCGGGGTGGACGGCGACGGCGGTGTCACCGAGCATCGTCTCGGCGCGGGTGGTGGCCACGACGATGGAGTCGTCGCCCTCGCCGTAGCGGATGGAGACGAGCTCGCCGTCGTCGTCCTGGTACTCGACCTCGATGTCGGAGATGGCGGTCAGGCAGCGCGGGCACCAGTTGATGATGCGCTCGGCGCGGTAGATCAGCTCGTCGTCGTAGAGCCGCTTGAAGATCGTCTGGACGGCCTGCGACAGCCCTTCATCCATGGTGAAGCGCTCACGCGACCAGGCGACACCGTCACCGAGCCGCCGCATCTGCCCGCTGATCTGCCCGCCGGACTCGCCCTTCCACTGCCAGACCCGCTCGACGAACGCCTCACGGCCGAGGTCGTGCCGGGACCTGCCCTCCTTCGCGAGCTCCCGCTCGACGACGTTCTGGGTGGCGATACCGGCGTGGTCCATGCCGGGCTGCCACAGCGTCTCGAAGCCCTGCATGCGCTTGCGTCGGGTCAGGGCGTCGATCAGGGTGTGCTCGAAGGCGTGCCCGAGGTGCAGGCTGCCAGTGACGTTCGGCGGCGGGATGACGATGGTGTACGGCGGCTTGTCGCTCTTCTCGTCCGCCTCGAAGTAGCCCCGTTCTACCCAGCGCTCGTACAGCGGCCCCTCTACGTCGGCCGGCGCGTACTGGGTCGGCAGTTCGGTGATGGGCGCTGATTGCGGCTGCTGAGTGTTCTCGGTCACGGGCATGAGTTTACGGGTGTCACGGCCCAGTCCCGAAACGCGATTCCTTTGTAACGGTGCGACCCCCGCTGGCCTGAACACATCACGTCTGCGCCAGGATGTGGACGACACATAAGCATCTGGAGGGGAACCCAGAAATGAGCTACAACCAGCCGGGCCCGTACGGCGGGCAGCCCCAGCAGCCCGGACCGTACGGCCAGCCGGGTCCTTACGGCCAGCAGCCGCAGGCTCCGCAGCCCGGCTACGGCTACCCCCAGCAGGCCCCGCCGCCCGGCCAGCCCGGCTACGGCTACCCCCAGCAGCCCGGCCAGCCCGGCGTCCCCCCGCAGCAGCCCCCGTACGGCCAGCAGCCTCCCTACGGCCAGGCCCCGTACGGCATGCCCCCGCAGCCCCCCGCCTCCGGCGGCGGCGGCAAGAAGGCGGGCATCATCATCGGCGCGGTGGCGGTCGTGGCGGCGATCGGCGTGGGCGCGTACTTCGTGATCGGCGGGGGCGGCGGCGCCGGCGGCATCGAGGACGACGGCGCGCACAAGCTCGCCACTCCTCAGAAGGTGCTCGGCGAGTACACCCGGTTCTCGAAGGACGGGCAGGCCAGCGGCGACGACTCGGCGGACGACCTGGAGAAGAGCGGCGTCAAGAACGGCAAGACGGTTCTCGGCGTCTACTCTACGGCCGACTTGAGCGGCTACGACCCCAGCGATCCCTCCACCGCACCGGACCCGTCGGAGCTGGCTTCGGCCAAGGGCATCACGTTCGCCGGCGCCTATGGAGAGATCGCCGACCCGGAGAAGGCCCTCGACACCTTCTTCAAGAACTTCAAGAAGTCGTCGCAGGAGGACTCGTCCAGCGGCACCAAGGCCGAGTTGGTGGGCGAGCCTGAGGACGTCGAGCTCGAGGGTGCGGCCATGAGGTGCCAGGCCGCAAAGGGACAGGACCCGACGACCCAGCAGGAGAAGACCGACTGGTTCTGTGTCTGGGCCGACTACAGCACCATTGCTCTGGTGTCGCCCGGTGATACGACGAAGGGCGTGAGCAAGGACGTGGCAGCGGACATCACGACCAAGCTCCGCAAGGAAGTCCGCGTCAAGGCCTGACGGCGACGTACGCCGAAAGGGCCCCGGTCGCTCGACCGGGGCCCTTTCGTATGCCGTGCGTTGCTACGCCGTCTTCTGCTCGCCCGGGCCCCGGCCGCGGGCGTCCCTCGGGATCAGGGTCGGGTTGACGTTGGAGAGGACCACGTCCGCCGTGATGACCACGCGGGCCACGTCCTTGCGGGACGGGACCTCGTACATCACGCCCTGGAGGACTTCCTCCATGATGGCGCGCAGGCCCCGCGCGCCGGTCTGGCGGAGGATGGCCTGGTCGGCGATGGCTTCGAGGGCCTCGCGTTCGAAGTCGAGTTCCACGCCGTCGAGTTCGAAGAGGCGCTGGTACTGCTTCACGAGCGCGTTGCGGGGTTCGACCAGGATCTTCAGCAGTGCCTCGCGGTCCAGGTTGTGCACGCTCGTGATCACCGGGAGGCGGCCGATGAATTCCGGGATCATGCCGAACTTGACCAGGTCCTCCGGCATGACCTCCTCGAACTGGTCCTTGTTCTCCAGCTCGCGCTTGGAGCGGATCGTCGCACCGAAGCCGATGCCCTTGGCACCCGCCCGGCCCTCGATGATCTTCTCCAGGCCGGCGAAGGCGCCGCCCACGATGAACAGGACGTTCGTCGTGTCGATCTGGATGAACTCCTGGTGCGGGTGCTTGCGGCCGCCCTGAGGCGGGACCGAGGCCGTGGTGCCCTCCAGGATCTTCAGCAGGGCCTGCTGGACGCCCTCGCCCGAGACGTCGCGCGTGATGGAGGGGTTTTCACTCTTCCGCGCGACCTTGTCGATCTCGTCGATGTAGATGATGCCGGTCTCGGCCTTCTTGACGTCGTAGTCGGCGGCCTGGATCAGCTTCAGCAGGATGTTCTCGACGTCCTCGCCCACATAGCCCGCCTCGGTCAGCGCCGTGGCGTCGGCGATCGCGAACGGGACGTTCAGCATACGGGCCAGGGTCTGCGCGAGGAGGGTCTTGCCGGAGCCCGTGGGACCCAGCAGCAGGATGTTGGACTTCGCCAACTCGATGGCGTCGTCACGGCCCTGGGCGCCGCCGTTCTCGCCGGCCTGCACCCGCTTGTAGTGGTTGTACACCGCGACGGAGAGGGCCTTCTTGGCCGCCTCCTGCCCGACGACGTACCCCTCGAGGAACTCGTAGATCTCGCGAGGCTTGGGCAGTTCCTCCCAGCGCACCTCGCTGGTCTCGGCGAGCTCCTCCTCGATGATCTCGTTGCAGAGATCGATGCACTCGTCGCAGATGTACACACCGGGCCCTGCGATGAGCTTCTTGACCTGCTTCTGGCTCTTTCCGCAGAACGAGCACTTGAGCAGATCGCCGCCGTCACCGATGCGTGCCACGGTGTGCTTCCCCTTCGCCTGGGAGACGCCTGGACGTCAACGTCCAGCGGCTCCTGGTGCTGCCTTATGTCCGACGGTACCTTGCCGGGCCCCCCGTTCGGGCCCCCCTTGGCGCGGTTCGCTTTGACGTGGACCGTGCCAAACCGTGCCAAGGGGCGGCAGACGTCTCAGCCTCCCGCGTCAGCGCAGGCTGGAGTTGTCCATCTTGCGGGTGGTGATGATCTGGTCGATCAGGCCGTACTGCAGCGCGTCCTCGGCCGTGAGGATCTTGTCGCGCTCGATGTCCTCGCGGATCTTCTCGATCGTCTGGGTGGAGTGCTTGGCCAGCATCTCCTCCAGCTGCGTCCGCATCCGCAGGATCTCGTTGGCGGCGATCTCCAGGTCGGAGACCTGGCCGCGGCCCGTCTCGCTGTACGGCTGGTGGATCAGCACGCGTGCGTTGGGCAGGGCCATGCGCTTGCCGGGCGTGCCGGCGGCCAGCAGGACGGCGGCGGCGGAGGCCGCCTGGCCCATGCAGACCGTCTGGATGTCCGGCTTGACGTACTGCATCGTGTCGTAGATCGCCGTCAGCGCGGTGAAGGAGCCACCGGGGCTGTTGATGTAGACCGAGATGTCCCGGTCGGGGTCCATCGACTCCAGGCACAGCAGCTGCGCCATGACGTCGTTGGCGGAGGCGTCGTCGATCTGGACGCCGAGGAAGATCACGCGCTCCTCGAAGAGCTTCGCGTACGGGTCGTACTCGCGGATGCCCTGGGAGGTGCGCTCGACGAAGCGCGGGATGACGTAGCGGGACTCGGCCGTGGGGCCGGTGTACCGGGACTGAGAGGCGCGCATGTCCTGCACGGCGTCCATGCGGTCGTACAGGCCGCGGCCGGGGAAGTCGTTCACGGTGTCTCCTGGAAAGGGGCTGAGGCGGTCGGCTGAGGCTGCTGGGGCGGTTCACCGGGCCCTGTCAGGGCCCGGAGGCGTCCACGGGGCCGCACGGGCTCCGTCGGGCCGCTCAGGCCCCGGTGCCGCCGCCGCCCGGCATGCCGGCGGCCGTGGCGATCACGTCGTCGATCAGGCCGTAGTCCTTGGCCTCGAAGGCGTCGAACCAGCGGTCACGGTCGGAGTCACGGGTGATCTGCTCGACCGTCTGGCCGGTGTGCTGGGCCGTGAGCTCGGCCATGCGCTTCTTGGTGTGCAGCAGCCGCTCGGCGTGGATCTTGATGTCCGAGGCCGAGCCGGCCAGGCCGGCGGAGGGCTGGTGGATCAGGATCTCGGCGTTCGGCAGCGCGAAGCGCTTGCCGGGCGTACCGGCGCTCAGCAGGAACTGGCCCATGGAGGCCGCCAGGCCCATGGCGATCGTCACCACGTCGTTCTTGATGTACTGCATGGTGTCGTAGATCGCCATGCCGGCCGTGATGGAGCCGCCGGGGCTGTTGATGTAGAGGTAGATGTCCTTGTCCGGGTCCGCGGCAAGGAGCAGCAGCTGTGCGGTGATCCGGTTCGCAATGTCGTCGTCGACCGGCTGGCCGAGGAAGATGATCCGCTCGTTGAGCAGCCGGCTGTAGACCTGGTCGCCGAGGCCACCACCGATGGAGGGCTCGCCGGCGGCGGAGGGCATCAGATTCGTCACGTATCCACCTGCTCGTCTTACGACGGCGCCGGGCCGTCTCACGTGTTCCCTGCGGGGGCCTCCGGCGGTTTGGCCGCCTGGTGCTCGGGCCCCGTATTCAAGGACCCTAACGCTCTGGGTGGGTGGTGCCATCCCGGTTCTGTGGGTGTTCGCCGGGGGCGTAGCGCCGGGGCGGTCTCGCCGCGGGGGTGCGGTGCGTGGGTGAGTGCGGGTTCGTCGGGGCTGGTCGCGCAGTTCCCCGCGCCCCCGGGGGGTGCTGCGGCTCGCGTACGTCGAAAGGGCCCCGGGGAATCCCCCGGGGCCCTTCCTACGACCTGGCAGATGCCGGGGGCTCAGCCCTCGGTCTTCTCCTCGGCGGACTCGTCGGAGTCGGCGGACTCAGCGGCGGCCTCGGCCGTCTCGGCCTCCTCCGTCTCCTCCTCGTCCTCCAGGTCGACGATCTCGCCGTTGGTGTCCTTGACCGTGGCCTTCTCGACCACGACGGCCAGGGCCTTGCCGCGGGCGACCTCACCGACGAGGAGCGGGACCTGGCCCTGCTCGACGACGGCCTGGGCGAACTGGTCGGGGGACATGCCGGAGGAGGCCGCGCGCCGCATGAGGTGCTCGGTGAGCTCCTCCTGGTTGACGTTGAGCTTCTCCTGCTTGACGAGCTCGTCGAGCACGAACTGGGTCTTGATGCCCTTGATCGCGGCCTCGCGGGTCTCGTTGTCGAACTCCTCGGCGGTCTTGCCCTGGATCTCCAGGTACTTGTCGAGGGTGAGGCCCATCTGGCCGAGCTGGTGGTGCTCGAGGTTGTGCTTACGGGTGTTGATCTCGTCCTCGAGCAGCTTCTCGGGGACCGGGACCTCGACCAGCTCGAGCAGCTTCTCCAGGACGCGCTCCTGGGCCTGCGTGGCCTGGTCGTACTGCTTCATGTTCTCCAGGCGCTTGCGGCTGTCGGCCTTCAGCTCCTCGAGGGTGTCGAACTCGGAGGCGAGCTGCGCGAACTCGTCGTCCAGCTCGGGCAGCTCGCGCTTGGCGACCTGGGTGACCTTGACGGTGACCTCGGCCTCCTTGCCGGCCGCGGAGCCGCCCTTGAGCTCGGAGGTGAAGGTGGCCTCCTCACCGGCGGACAGGCCCTTGACGGCGTCGTCGATGCCGTCGAGGAGCTCGCCGGAGCCGATCGTGTAGGAGACGCCGCTGGCGACGCCGTCCTCGAGGACCTCTCCGTCGACCTTGGCCTGAAGGTCGATGGTGACCACGTCGCCGTCCTCGGCGGCGCGCTCGACCGGGGAGGTGGAGGCGAAGCGCTCGCGGAGCTGCTCGACCGACTTCTCGACGTCCTCGTCGGTGACCTCGACGGCGTCGACCTCGACCTCGATGCCGGAGTAGTCCGGGATCTCGATGGCCGGGCGGATGTCGACCTCGGCGGTGAAGTTCAGCGTCTCGCCGTCCTTCAGCTCCGTGATGTCGACCTCGGGCTGGCCCAGGGGGCTCAGCTCGGCCTCGTTGACCGCGTCGGTGTAGAACTTCGGGAGGGCGTCGTTGACGGCCTCCTCCAGGACCGCACCGCGGCCGAAGCGCTGGTCGATGACCCGGGCCGGGACCTTGCCCTTGCGGAAGCCCTTCACCGTGACCTGCTGGTTGATCTTCTTGTACGCCGCGTCGAGGCTGTCCTTGAGCTCCTCGAAGGGCACCTCGACAGTGAGCCGAACCCGGGTCGGGTTCAGGGTCTCCACGGCGCTCTTCACGGTTCGGTCTCCTTGTGGCTGACTTCTCGGTTTCTGCCGGGACCAGAACGGTCCGGCGGATTCGCCGCCCGGAGGACTTCAGACGCTGAGACACACGGGCGTGCAGCTTGCATAGTAACGGCAGCGACTACGGCGCCCAAAAGGCGATCACCGGTGCGTGACCGGAAGGATCACCGAGGGTGATCGGCTGAGTGGTCGGGGTGGCGGGATTTGAACCCACGGCCTTCCGCTCCCAAAGCGGACGCGCTACCAAGCTGCGCCACACCCCGTCTGGTGCGACACGTAGGGTACATGCCGCCGGGCGGCGGGGCCGCCGCATTTCCGGGGCGTACCGGGGGTGTCGCCGGCGGCCGGGAAACGGGGTGTGCGTGGAGCGGGGGCGACCCGCTACGATGCCTGTCAGTGCCGCGGTCGTACGACCCGCGGCGCGCGCTGTGCGGGCGTAGCTCAATGGTAGAGCCCTAGTCTTCCAAACTAGCTACGCGGGTTCGATTCCCGTCGCCCGCTCTGAACGGCTCAGGGCCGGGTCGAAGATCACTCCTTCGACCCGGCCCTGATCGTTTTCAGAACTGGATCGAGTTGATCGTCTCGGCTATCGAGTTCAGGAAGCGCTGGATGTCGTCGGCCATGCCGGTGGAGGCGAGGAAGAAGCCGAAGAGGACCGCGACGATCGCGGGGCCCGCCTTGATGGATCCGCCCCTCAGGAGCACCACAAGGATGATCGCCAACAGCAGCACCACAGACAGTGAAATGGCCACAACTGATCACACCCTCGGTCGGTCCGCTCTCCCGGCCCGGGGACGCGACCCCGCGCACCCCGCCAGAACCATCGTGCCACCAACAGGGCCGCCTCATGCGGCGGGTGACGCATCGTTCGACCCGAGGTGGCCGGTCCCGTGTACGGGAGCCCGCGCGTTCGGGGCAACACCGCTGTCTCGCACGGCAATTCGAAGCGCCACCCGCACAGGGAATTCGACCGGATCGTTTCCGTATCAACACAACGCGTTCGCAGGTATTTCGAATTGCCGCCGCCGACCCCTCAACGGGCCCGCCGACGGGCCGTGAAGGCGACGGAAGGGGACATTCCGTCGGAGTCGCCTGCTGGACTTATGCGCGGTTTAGTCCGGATGAATCACGACAAGCGTGGCGTCATCGGGCGGTACCGGAGGGCTCAGCCGCCTTGTGTTCCCTGTGCGTTGGCGCGCGTCGGCGTGTGTCGGCCATCACGCCGACAGGGCCGCCGACTTTCCTCAATCAGGGGTACCCGAGCCGAATAACCAGTAATGACGTCGGGCGTTTTACGAATACCCGAACACGACGCTAGGGTGCCTCAGATGTTCCACGCTGCCTCGTCCCCCGCAAGCGCAGCGAGCTCTCCGTTCCCCTCCCCCGGTTCGATGTGGGAGGGCCGGTGACGAACTCGCTGCGACCGTACGGCAACCGCAGAACGCCGCTCCCCCCGGCGCAGTCGCCGGCGCCCGGAGTGCCGAGCCCGCGCACCCCGGGCTCGAGTACCCCGGGCTCGAGTACCCGGGCCCACCGCAGCGACCGGGCCGCACCCTCCGGCAAGCAGCGCGACGCGTTCTTCGACAACGCGAAGTACCTGGCGATCGTGCTGGTGGCCATCGGTCACGCCTGGGAGCCCCTGAAGGGCGACAGCCGCACCCTCGAAGCCGCGTACACGGTCGTGTACACGTTCCACATGCCGGCCTTCATCATCATCTCCGGCTTCTTCTCGCGCAGCTTCGACATGCGCCCCGACCGGCTGCGGCGGCTGATCACCGGTGTCGCCGTGCCGTACATCCTCTTCGAGACGGCATATCCGCTGTTCAAGCGGTTCATCGACGACGACCCGCAGCAGGAGGTCAGCCTCCTCGACCCCTGGTACCTGACCTGGTTCCTGTGCGCGCTGTTCGTCTGGCGGCTGACCACGCCGATCTGGAAGGCGGTCCGGCACCCGCTGCCGCTGGCCCTCGGCCTCGCCATGCTGGCCAGCGTCACCCCGGAGATCGGTGACGACCTCGATCTGCAGCGCGTGCTGCAGTTCCTGCCGTACTTCGTGCTCGGTCTGTGCATGAAGCCCGAGCACTTCCACATGGTGCGCCGCCGCTCCGTGCGGATCGCCTCGGTGCCGGTGTTCGCGGCGGCGCTGGCCGTCGGCTGGTGGGCGGTGCCGCGGATGAACACCGCGTGGTTCTACCACCGTGACGCCGCTCAGGAGCTGGG
The DNA here is from genome assembly GCF_040689265.1 of Streptomyces sp. NPDC052012. Lineage (NCBI taxonomy): Bacteria > Bacillati > Actinomycetota > Actinomycetes > Kitasatosporales > Streptomycetaceae > Streptomyces > Streptomyces sp. NPDC052012. The sequence goes on along the minus strand of NZ_JBFAXA010000001.1, from coordinate 51,968 downwards.
CGCGCCCTGGTGGGCCGGGCCGGTCATGGTCCTGGCGATGTTCGGCTGCTCGCTGCTGCTGACCGCCTGCTTCTTCGCCTGGGTGCCGCGCCGCCACATGTGGTTCACCGCGCTCGGCGCGGGCACGCTGTACGGCTACCTGCTGCACGGCTTCGTGGTGAAGGCCGGCGACTACGAGGGCTGGTTCGAGCACTCCGCGTTGCAGGGGCCGCTCGGCGCGATCGCCGTGACCGTCCTCGCGGCCGCGCTGGTGACGCTGCTGTGCACCGGGCCCGTACAGCGGGTCTTCCGGTTCGCGATGGAGCCGAAGATGGAGTGGGCGTTCAAGCGGGACGCCGCCGAGCTGGCCCGCGAACGCGAGCGGAGCGAGCAGCGGCAGCCCCGGGAGAAGGTCTCCGCCTGACGCGGAGCCTCCCAGGCCCTAGGCGCGTTCGTCCCCCGACACCAGGCCGAGGAGTGTGTGCATGCGCGCGTACTTCTCGGTCAGGCGTGTGCGCGTCGCCTCGTCCAGGGCGGCCAGACGCGCCGGGTCGGCGTTGTGCGCCAGGTCCGCCTGCTTCACCAGCAGCGCGCCCGGGGTGGCGAGGATGCGGGCCGCGTACGCCTCCGGCGGCTCCCCCGCGCGCTTGGTGACCGCGAGGACGATGTCCTTGGTCCGCCGGGTCAGCGCCGCCTCCTCGAGCCACCGGTGCGACAGCTTGCCGTCCTCGACCGCGTCGTGCAGCCAGGCCGCGGCGATCTGGTCCGCGTCGCCGCCGCGCGCCCGTACGCCCTCGGCGACGGCCCGCAGATGCTCGGCGTACGGCCGGCCCGCCTTGTCGGTCTGGCCGGCGTGCGCGGCGCGGGCGGTGGCCTCGACCTCGGCCGGCGTCATCGGGGTCATCGGTGTGTCCGTCACCCGTACAGTCTCTCCCGGAGTGCGGGCCCAGGGGGTGTCCGCCTAGGTCAGCGGGGACCGTTGGCCGTGGGGCCCTCGCGGCAGATCAGGAGCAGGGCGCGGTCGTCGTTGACGTCCTTGGCGACCGACTCGATCAGATGCCAGGCCGCTCCGTGGAAGCCGCCGGCGACATAGCGGTCGGCCTCGCCGGTGAGGCGGTCGATGCCCTCGACGATGTCCCGGTCGGAGGTCTCCACCAGGCCGTCGGTGAACAGCATCAGCACGTCACCGGGGCGCAGGGAGCCCTTCACCGGGTCGAACTGGGCGCCGTCGTACACCCCCAGCAGCGGGCCGTCGGCGGCCTTCTCCTCCCAGCGGCCGCTGCCCGCGCTGAGCTGGAGGCCCGGCGGATGGCCCGCGGAGTAGAGCTCGTAGTCGCCGGAGTCCAGGTCGAGGACGAGGTGGATGGAGGTGGCGAAGCCCTCCTCCCACTCCTGGCGGAGCAGATAGCCGTTGGCGGCCGGGAGGAAGGCGTGCGGGGGCAGGCTGCCGAGCAGGCCGCCGAACGCGCCGGACAGCAGCAGGGCACGCGAGCCGGCGTCCATGCCCTTGCCCGAGACGTCCGTCAGGACGACCTCGAGGGTGCGCCCGCCGTTGGTGCGGGCCGCGACCACGAAGTCGCCCGAGAAGGACTGGCCGCCCGCCGGGCGCAGCGCCATCTCGTGGTGCCAGCCGACGGGCAGTTTGGGCAGTTTGCTCTGCACCCGGATGCGTTCGCGCAGGTCGAACAGCATGGTGCCGCCGCGCCGCCAGGGCACGCCGACCCGGCTGCGGAACTGGGCGACGACCAGGCCGAAGAACCCGCAGGCCGCCACCACCAGCACCACGCCCGGGGTGACCCGGGAGGCGCCCTCGGTGTACGGGCCGAGCTGGACGGACTCCACGATCAGCGCGGTGGCCGCCGCCGCGTACAGGCCGAGCAGGCTGGCCGGGCGCAGCAGCAGTCCGCCGGCGACGATCGGCAGGACCAGCGCGGCCGGTGAGAACCACACGGAGTTGACGAGTGTCCCGGCCATGATCAGCGGGATGGTGAGGAAGAGACCGGCGAGCGCGATCCAGTCCGAGCCGTCCCCGCGGAAGTAGTCCACGGCGGCCCGGCGCACGCCGACGCGGGCCCGGTGCCACTGCTTCTTCAACCGGGCCGTGAACGTCTCGGCTTCCGCGCGCCGCTGTCGTCCTGCTGCCATTAGTTCGGGACCCTATCCATCGGACCGGCCGCTTGGCACGGGAGGCCCTGGTTGTCCCCCGTCCGGGGACCGACTTCACAGTGAACTTCACGGAACGCCGTCCCGTGGCCGGCCGGGAGAAATTCCCTCGCTCGTCCCGCATTGCCCTGATAGGCATGGGCCCATGGGGAATGAGCGGACGGTCTCGGCAAACGGACTTCGGGTATTGACCCGGGACGACTGGGACAAGTGGTACGGGACGCTGATACGCGCCTTCGGTGGAGTTCCGGAATCGGACGAGGAGCGGGAACTGTGGAACTCCCTGACCGAGTTCGACCGTTCTGTCGGGTTCTGGGACGGGGACGACTGCGTGGGGACGGCGGGTGCGTTCACGTTCCGGCTGACCGTGCCCGGCGGCGCTGCCGTGCCCGCGGCGGGCGTCACCATGGTCGGCGTGGCCGCCACGCACCGGCGGCGGGGTGTGCTGACGTCCATGATGCGACGGCAGTTGGACGACGTGCGGTCCTGGGGCGAGCCGCTGGCGGTGCTGACCGCGTCCGAGCCGGCGATCTACGGCCGGTTCGGGTACGGGGCGGCGGCCTTCCAGCTGGACGCCGAGATCGACACCAGCCGGGTGACCCTGTCGACACCCGACGGCACGGATGACGTACGGGTGCGGTACGCGGCGCCCGCCGACGTCGCCGAGGAGTGCCAGGCGGTGTACGACCGGCTCGTGCCCCGGCGGCCGGGCATGCTGACGACGCTGCCCGGCTGGGAGCGGGTGCCGCTGCTCGATCCGGAGAGCGACCGGGACGGGGCGTCGCCGCTGCAGTGCGTCGTCGGGCGGCGGGACGGCGAGACGGTGGGCTACGCGCGGTTCCGGGTGAGGCCGGGGTGGGGGCCGGCCGGGCACGACGGCACGGTGGTCCTCAGCGACCTGGCCGCACTGGATCCGGCGGCGGACGCGGCGCTGTGGCGGTTCCTGTTCGGCATCGATCTGACGTCGACGCTGGTGGCGCGCAGGCGGCCGGTGGACGAGGCGTGGCAGCACCTGGTGTCCGACATCCGGCGGTGCCGTCCGTCGCTGCGGGACTCGCTGTTCCTCCGGGTGGTGGATGTGGGGGCGGCGCTGCAGGCGCGGACGTATCAGGCGCCGGTGGACGTGGTGTTCGAGGTGGAGGACGCGTTCTGCCCCTGGAACACCGGGCGTTGGCGGCTGAGCGGGGACACGAAGGGCGCGTCCTGCGAGCGGACCACGGACGCCGCGGATCTGGCCTTGTCGGTACGGGAGTTGGGTGCGGCGTATCTGGGCGGGGTGAGCCTCGCGGCGCTGGGGGCGGCCGGACGGGTGCGGGAGGTGCGGCGCGGGGCGCTGGCGGAGGCAGCCGTCGGGTTCGGCGCAGTCGGCGGGGTGGCGCCGTGGCTACCGTTCGGTTTCTGAGGGTGGCTCAGGGGCGGCGCTGGCAGGACGGGCACCAGAAGAGGTTGCGGGCGGCGAGGTCCGCGGTGCGGATCGGCTCGCCGCACAGGTGGCAGGGCTGGTTCGCCCGCCGGTAGACGTACACCTCGCCGCCGTGGTCGTCGACGCGGGGCGGCCGGCCCATCGCCTCCGGGGTGTGTTCGGGGCGGACCGTGTCGATGCGGTTGTGGCGGACGCCCTCGCGCATGAGCTCGACCAGGTCGGTCCACAGGGCGTCCCACTCGGCGGGGGTGATGTCGCGCCCCGCGCGGTACGGGTCGATGCGGTGCCGGAAGAGGACCTCGGCGCGGTAGACGTTGCCGACGCCGGCGATGACCTTCTGGTCCATGAGGAGCGCGGCGATCGTCGTACGGCTGCGGCTGATGCGGCGGTAGGCGGTAGCCGGGTCGGCGTCCGGGCGGAGCGGGTCGGGGCCGAGGCGGTCGTGGATCGCCTGCTTCTCGGGGTCGGTGATCAGGGCGCAGGTGGTGGGGCCGCGGAGGTCGACGTACGCGGTGTCGCCGGCGAGGCGGAGGCGGACGGTGTCCGTGGGGGGCGGTGCCGGGGCCGGGCCGAAGGTGACCTTGCCGAAGAGGCCGAGGTGGATGTGGATCCAGTCGGCGTCGCGGAAGCCGAGGAAGAGGTGTTTGCCGTGGGCGTCGGTGGTGTGGAGGGGCGTGCGGTCGAGGAGGGCGGCGGCGTCGGAGAACTTGCCCTGGGGGCTGGTGACGCGGAGGGGGGCGCCGGTCGCGAAGGCCGCGGCGTAGTCCTTGGCCAGCCGGTGGATGGTGTGCCCCTCGGGCATGGGTCCCCTTCTCTCCCTTTCCTCTCGCCCACCCACCCGCCCGACTCGGTGGGACGAGAGGCGGGCGGTCGGGGCGCTGTCAGTGCTCTGAGGTCGTGCGGCGGGCCCGCCTGCCCGCCCGGCTCGGTTCGCTGATCGGCGGGCGGGTCGGGCGCTGTCCGTGCTCTGAAGTGGTGCGGTGGGTCTGCCTGCCCGCCCGGCTCGGTGCGCTGAGGGGCGGGCGGGGGCTGTTACTGCTGGGGGTGGTGCGGGGGGATCGGGGGGAGGTCGCCGGTGGTCTCGTAGGCGGTGAGCATGTCGATGCGGCGGATGTGGCGCTCGTCCTTCGAGAACGGGGTGTTCAGGAAGGTCTCCACGAACTTCGTCGCCTCGTCCTGCGTGTGCATGCGCGCGCCGACCGCGACCACGTTGGCGTTGTTGTGCTGGCGGCCGAGTGCCGCCGTCTCCTCGCTCCAGGCCAGGGCCGCCCGCACGCCCTTCACCTTGTTCGCGGCGATCTGCTCGCCGTTGCCCGAGCCGCCGATCACGATGCCGAGGGCGTCGGGGTCCGCGGCGGTCCGCTCGGCGGCGCGGAGGCAGAAGGGCGGGTAGTCGTCCTGGGCGTCGTAGATGTGCGGGCCGCAGTCGACGGGGTCGTGACCCGCCTCTTTGAGCCACTCGACGAGGTGGTTCTTGAGTTCGTAGCCGGCATGGTCGGAACCGAGGTACACGCGCATGGTCCGAGTGTGACACGGGGGTTTGCGGGCAGGCGCGCCGGGTGTCGCGCCCGAAAACGTGAGGAGAATTACAGAACCTCAGGAAAACCTCAAGTAACGATTTGCTTTCGAAGGTTCCCCGATTCGACAGCCTCCGTTTCACTGGTCCAGCTCGTACACCACCGTGTGCGGGCTCCAGCTCCCCCGGCGCAAAGGAAATCCGTTCCATGACTTCGCAGCCGACCCTGACAAAGGCCGGAAGCGGCCACGGAGGCCCCGGCGAACCCGGAGGCTCCGGCCTGCAGGCCGGACTCAAGAACCGCCATCTGTCGATGATCGCCATCGGTGGTGTCATCGGCGCCGGCCTGTTCGTCGGATCCAGCTCCGGCATCGCGACCGCCGGCCCCGGCATCCTGCTCTCGTACGCCCTCGTCGGCACGCTCGTGGTGCTGGTGATGCGCATGCTCGGCGAGATGTCCGCGGCCAACCCGACCTCCGGGTCCTTCTCCGCGCACGCCGACCGGGCACTCGGACCCTGGGCCGGGTTCTCCATCGGCTGGCTGTACTGGTTCTTCTGGGTGGTCGTGCTGGCGGTGGAGGCGACCGCCGGTGCGGCGATCCTCGAAGGGTGGATACCGGCCGTCCCGCAGTGGGGCTGGGCGCTCATCGTGATGGTCGTGCTGACCGCCACCAACCTCGTGTCCGTCGGCTCCTACGGCGAGTTCGAGTTCTGGTTCGCCGGGATCAAGGTCGTCGCGATCGCGGCGTTCATCGTCGTCGGCGGACTGGCCGTCTTCGGCCTTCTGCCCGGTGTCGACAGCGAGCAGGCGGGCCTGGCCAACCTCACCGAGCACGGCGGCTTCCTGCCCAACGGCGCCGGCGCCATCCTCACCGGCATCCTGCTCGTGGTCTTCTCCTTCATGGGCAGTGAGATCGCGACCCTGGCGGCCGGCGAGTCGGAGGACCCGCAGCGGGCGGTCACCAAGGCGACCAACAGCATCATCTGGCGTATCGGTGTCTTCTACCTCGGCTCGATCTTCGTGGTCGTCTGTCTGCTGCCGTGGGACAGCAAGTCGATCACCGAGCACGGCTCCTACGTGGCCGCGCTGGACACCCTCGGTATCGCGCACGCCGGTCAGATCATGAACTTCATCGTGCTGACGTCGGTGCTGTCCTGCCTGAACTCCGGGCTCTACACGGCCTCCCGGATGGCCTTCTCGCTCGGGCAGCGCGGGGACGCGCCGAAGTCGTTCGCCAGGACCACGGAGCGGGGTGTGCCGCGGACGGCGATCCTCGTCTCGGTGGTGTTCGGCTTCGTCGCCGTGTTCTTCAACTACAAGTTCCCGGACTCCGTCTTCCTGTTCCTGGTCAACTCCTCCGGTGCGGTCGCGCTGTTCGTCTGGCTGGTGATCTGCTTCTCGCAGCTGCGGATGCGGAAGATCATCCAGGCCGAGGCGCCGGAGAAGCTGGTCGTGAAGATGTGGCTGTACCCGTATCTGACGTGGGCGAGTGCCGCGCTGATCGTGTTCGTGCTGGGGTACATGCTGACCGACACGGAGCACAATGGGCGGACGACGATGCTGCTGTCGCTGCTGGTGGCGGCGGTCGTGCTGGTCATCGCCGTGGTGAAGCAGCGGGTCGCGGGGCGGGCCGCCGCGGAGCGCGGCGCCGTGGAGCGGGACGACGTCTCCGTCGGCTGAAGGTTTGACTGACGCTCTCTGAAGGGGCCCGTGACGTGTGTTGCGGGCCCCTTCGGTGTGTCGCGGTCAGAGCACGGTGAAGCTCTTCTTCGTCTTCTCGTAGGTGCGCAGGGCCTCGTCCTCGATGGGGGGCTGGTACCAGGTGTTGATCTGGTACGACTTGCCGTCCTGGTTGAAGCCGAGGAGGCGGGCGTGCCAGGGGGTGCCCTTGAGGGTGAACGTGTACTCCCAGACGACGGCCGGGTGGCCCCGGAAGGTGGTCTCCTCCAGGCGGATCTTCCGGTAGTTCTGGCCCTGGTGGGCGTTGCGTTCGGAGGCCTGCCAGGTCTGGAGGAGGTCGCCGCGGGCGAGGGCGGACTTGGCGACGAGTTCCTGGCGGCCGTCGGGGGAGGTGTAGTGGACCTCGGCGCCGGTCTGGACGTCGCGGCGCCAGCCGGTGGGGGGTGCCCAGGCGAAACCGCCGGCTTCTTGGCGGGTGCCGGGTGGGAGGGTCGGGGGCCTTGAGGTGCCGTTGACGGTGGGGGTGGGGGTGGCTGTCGTCTTGTTGTTGCCCTCGGGGGAGCGGGAGGTGTCCGCGAGGAGGACGGCGAGGACGGTGGTCCCGGCGACGGCTGCGGCTGCGGCGGTGGCGAGCAGGGCGCGGCGGCGGTGCGGCTTGGTGGGGGCGGGCCGGGGGTGGGTCGCGCTGCCCGGCGCTGACGGGGTGCCGTCCGCGCCCGCCCTCCCCCGCTCTCGGCTTCGCTCGAGCGGGGGGACCCCCATCGCCCCAGCGGCACGACTGCCCGCGGGATGGACGGGATCGACGGGATGGGCCGGACCAACGCGGTGGGCAGGCTCGGTGGGCGGGCCGACCGCGGGGTCGACGGGATGCGCGGGACCAACGCGGTGGCCGGGCTCCGTGGGCGGGCCGACCGCGGGATCGACGGGATGCGCGGGACCAAAGGGGTGGGCAGGGTCTGCGGGTGAGCCGACCGTGGGAGGGACGGGGTGTTCCTCGCGGGTTGGGTGTGGGGGTGGGTGGGCTATGGGGTGGAGGGTGGAGGCGAGGGTGGTCAGGGTGGGGCGGAGCGTTGGGTCCTTGTGCAGGGTCGTCTGCAGGGTGACCCTCAACTCGTCGGGTGTCGGCGGGAGTTCGGGGTCCTCGTAGAGGACGGCGTGCAGGGTCGCCAGGGTGGTGGCGCGGGTGAAGGGGGACGTGCCGGAGAGGGCCGCGCAGAGGGTGGCGCCGAGGGAGAAGACGTCGGACGGTGGGCCCTGGGGGCGGCCGGAGACGCGTTCGGGGGCCATGTAGTCGGGGGAGCCGACGAGCATGCCGACCATCGTGAGGGCCTTGGCGTCCTGGATCGCGGCGATGCCGAAGTCGGTGAGCACGACCCTGCCGTCGCGGTCCACCAGCACGTTGCCCGGTTTGATGTCGCGGTGCAGGACACCGCGTGCGTGCACCTCACGGAGTGCGGCCACCAGGCCCAGGCCGATGCGGGCCGTGTCGCGCGGGCTCAGCGGGCCGTCCTCGGTGATGATGCGCTCCAGTGAGCGGCCGGCCACCAACTCCATGACGATCCACAGGCGTTCGCCCTCGTCGACCACGTCGTAGACCCGGACGACGTTGGGATGGTCGATCCGCGCGGTCGCCCGTGCCTCGCGCAGGGTGCGTTCGCGGCGCGTCCGGGAGTCCTCCGCGTCGATGCCGTCCAGGCGCATTTCCTTGACCGCGACCTGACGGTCGAGTATTTCGTCGGCGGCTCGCCACACCCGCCCCATTCCCCCCTGGCCGATACTCTCGCCCAACCGGTAGCGACCGGCCACCAATGTCCCTGGAATCCCGGCACTGTTGATATTCCCCGGCAATCCGCTGCACCCCCTCCGCATGGCACCGAGTGAAACACGACGGTCACACTTCAGGCGGTCCCAGCATAGTGCGGACAAATCTTGTGGTACCTCTTCGAGTACTGCGAATTCAGGCGCAGGCAAGGGGGACGAACATGAGTTCTCGTCGGACGACGAACGTCACCGGATCGCTGGTGGCAGCATCTTTCTCGGCGGTTCTGATCTTTTCCGGAACGGCCGTGGCGGAGGATCAGGGACCCGGGAGCAGCAAGGGGGGAAAGGCCGTCGACGAGGCGCCGGCGGGGGTCGAGCTGACCACGCTGCTGCCCGAGAAGATCTCCGTCGACAACAGCTCGAAAAAAACGGCGATTACGGCGACGGTGAAGAATGAGGGGAGCGCGGACAGCGGGAAGATCAGCCTTTTGGTCGTCGGGTTCGACGGACTGACCGTCAAGAACGTCCCGGGCTGTACTCGTATTGCCGAGGGAAGTCTTCCGGAAGGTTCGAACAGCGGTTTCAGTTGCCCGGTCGGCAATCTCGCCGCCGGTGCGTCCAAGTCGTACGCCGTGGACGCGACGTACGACCTGAGCAAGAAGGGGAAGATCTGTCTGCCCGTCCAGTCGGGGGACGGGAAGAAGACGTTCTGGCAGCAGGGGCCGGTGCCGTTCGGCACGACCAACCCCTCGCCCGACGCCCCGGCCACTCCCCTGCTCCTCGGGACCGACAACGAGCCGGTGAACCCGGGCGCGGACGAGCTGCCGAGGACGGGCCCGGTGCGTGAGCTGCTGCCGCTGGGCACGGCCGGTGCCGCGCTGCTCGCGGCGGGCGCGGCGGGACTGTGGTGGTCCGCGCAGCGGCGGCCCGGACGGCAGGCCGGCTGACACATGCGAGAGGCTCGCCGGTCCGTACGCCCGTACGGCCCGGCGAGCCTCTGCTCGCGGTCGTGCGCTCAGCGCTTGTCGACGAGCTTCCAGGCCGTGGGCAGCACACCCATCGCCAGGGCGGCCTTCAGGGCGTCGCCGACGAGGAACGGGGTCAGGCCGGCCGCGATCGCGGCGGAGGCGGACATGCCGGTGGCGAGGGCGAGGTAGGGCACGCCGACGGCGTAGATGATCGCCTCGCCGAGCACCATGGTGCCCGCCATCCGCCAGGCCGAGCGGTCGGCGCCGCGGCGGGCCAGGGCGCCCACGACGACGGCGGCCAGCAGCATGCCGAGGATGTAGCCGAAGGACGGCATCGCGATGCCGGACTTGCCCTCGGCGAACCACGGCACACCGGCGATGCCGGCCAGCGCGTACACGGCGAGGGAGAGCAGGCCGCGGCGCGCACCGAGGGTGGTGCCGACCAGCAGCGCGGCGAACGTCTGGCCGGTCACCGGCACCGGGGAGCCGGGCACGGGCACGGCGAGCTGGGCGGCGAGACCGGTGAGCGCGGCGCCACCGAGCACGAGGGCCGCGTCCCGGACTCGGGAGGCCGGGAGCAGGTCGGCGAGGACCAGACCGGTGCGGGCGGGTGTGGCGGCGACGGTGCTCATGGGGACTCCGCGGGGTGAGGACAGTTCGGGACACGGTGACGCTATCCCGGTGTGCTCGTGCCGATCACCGTCAGTGCTCGACAAAGGCTGGAACGCGCGATTGGTGGGCTTCGGACAAACAGTGGTGGCTACACCGAGGGGGAAGTGACCCGGGTCACTGAGCTGGGGAGGCTTCGCTCACTTGGGCCACCTTGGAGCGGACTGTAGGGTTTCACCAATCGGGTTCGCGGTCGGCGTCGACGCGTCCCGCACCGCCGGTCAGGGACCGGACACTGTGCGTCGGCCCGGTGTCCGTATGGTGAGCCGCCCCCGCCCGCGGCTGGTCCGGCCGCCCAGACTGGCGTCGTTTTGCCCGCCCCACGCCCCCCACGCATTGGACGAGCCGCGCCACATGCCCAGCACCTCTGTCGAAACGCCTCCGCAGCAGGACGGCGTCTCCCTCTCCCACGGTCTCAAGCAGCGCCATCTGTCGATGATCGCCCTCGGCGGGGTGATCGGCGCCGGTCTGTTCGTCGGCTCCGGCGCGGGTATCGCCGCGGCCGGTCCGTCGATCGTCGTCGCCTACGCCCTCTCCGGTGTTCTGGTGATGCTGGTGATGCGGATGCTCGGCGAGATGTCGGCCGCGTATCCGTCGTCGGGTTCGTTCTCGGCGCACGCCGAGCGGGCGATCGGGCCGTGGGCGGGGTTCACCGCGGGCTGGTCGTTCTGGGTGCTGCTGTGCACGGCGGTCGGCCTGGAGGGCATCGGCGCCGCGAAGATCGTCACCGGCTGGCTGCCGGGCACGCCCGAGTGGGCGTGGGTGGCGCTGTTCATGGTGGTGTTCTGCGGCACGAACCTCGCGGCGGTGAAGAACTTCGGCGAGTTCGAGTTCTGGTTCGCGGCCCTGAAGGTCGGCGCGATCACCCTGTTCCTGGTGCTCGGCGGGCTGGCCATCGCCGGTGTACTGCCGGGCACGGACTCCCCGGGGACCTCGCACCTCGGTGACTTCCTCCCCAACGGCGGCGAGGGGCTGGTGATCGGACTGCTCGCCTCCGTCTTCGCGTACGGCGGTCTGGAGACGGTGACGATCGCGGCGGCCGAGTCGGAGAACCCGGTCAAGGGTGTGGCGAGCGCGGTCCGTACGGCGATGTGGCGGATCGCGGTGTTCTACATCGGGTCCATGGCGGTGATCGTGACCCTCGTGCCGTGGGACTCCCCGGCCGTGGTGGAGAGCGGCCCGTACGTCGCCGCGCTGGACGAGCTCGGTATCCCGGGCGCCGGCCAGCTGATGAACGTGGTGGTGCTGGTGGCGCTGCTGTCGGCGATGAACGCCAACATCTACGGCGCCTCGCGCATCGGCTACTCGCTGGTGGAGCGCGGGCAGGGGCCGAAGGCGCTGGGCCGGGTGTCGGGCGGGGTGCCGCGGGTCGCCGTCCTGGCCTCGTCCGTCTTCGGGTTCGGGTGTGTGCTGCTGAGCTACTGGCGGCCCGACGACGTCTTCTCGTGGCTGCTGAACATGATCGGCGCGGTGATCCTGGTCGTCTGGATCTTCATCGCGGTCTCGCAGCTGAGGCTGCGCCGCCGGATGGAGCGGGAGGCGCCTTCGAGGCTGGTCGTGCGGATGTGGGCGTTCCCGTATCTGACGTGGGTGGCGCTGGCCGGCATGGCGGCGGTGTTCGTGCTCATGGCGCGGGAGCCGGACACGCGCGTGCAGCTGTACTCGACGGGCGGGATGACGCTGGTCCTGGCGGCCGTGGGCTACGCCTGGCAGCGGGTGCGCGCCCGGCGCTGATCTTCTTTCGGCCTCGGCGAAGGCCCTCGCGTGGACGACACGCGGGGGCCTTTTTGCATGCCCCCGGCACCCGTGCGAGCCTTCCTGCTGCTAGCGTGCAGTTGCAAGTTCTTTGCAATAAGAGGTTCGGAGGGGACCCCGCCATGCCCGTCTACACGTTGCCCGACCTGCCCTACGACTACTCCGCGCTCGCCCCGGTGATCAGCCCCGAGATCATCGAGCTGCACCACGACAAGCACCACGCGGCCTATGTGAAGGGCGCCAACGACACGCTGGAGCAGCTCGCCGAGGCGCGGGACAAGGAGCAGTGGGGCTCGGTCAACGGGCTGGAGAAGAACCTGGCGTTCCACCTGTCCGGGCACATCCTGCACAGCATCTACTGGCAGAACATGACCGGCCCGAAGGACGGGGGCGGTGAGCCGCTGGCGCAGGACGGTGTGGGCGAGCTGGCCGAGGCGATCAGGGAGTCCTTCGGCTCGTTCGCCGGCTTCAAGGCGCAGCTGTCCAAGGCGGCGGCGACCACGCAGGGCTCGGGCTGGGGCGTGCTGGCGTACGAGCCGCTGAGCGGGCGGCTGATCGTGGAGCAGGTCTACGACCACCAGGGCAACGTGGGGCAGGGTGCGACGCCGATCCTGGTCTTCGACGCCTGGGAGCACGCGTTCTACCTCCAGTACCGCAACCAGAAGGTGGACTTCATCGAGGCGATGTGGCAGGTCGTCAACTGGCAGGACGTGGCCCGGCGCTACGCGGCCGCGAAGTCCCGCACGGACGTGCTGCTGCTCGCCCCCTGAGCACCGGGCGCGTTCCGTGAAGCGTCCTGCCTCGTGATCGTCTTCTCACCGTTCACCCGGCAGGCGGAAAGAAGAAACCCCCCGCGAGTGGGGGTCCCCCCTCTGGGGGAGTGACTCGCGGGGGGTTTCCGCACGTATGCTCCCCATTCCGGCAGACTTCGCGGAAGGTTCTCGGCGGCTGGTGCGGGAGGCGCGCGTGTTCGACGACAAGCACTGTCCCAACTGCGGCGGCAGCAAGCTGCACCGCTTCAGCAAGGTCGGCCGGGAGGAGGCGGCGTACATCAACGACAAGCGCGGCGCGCTGGACGGCCACGGCTGGTGGCGCTGCACCAACCAGACCCCCGAGGGGCGGTGCCTGTGGGTGCAGCCCCATGCGCACCAGGCGAAGGGCTTCAGCCTCCCGGAGTCCTTCCGGTGACGCCCGTCACAGGTTGCTGAAGTCCGGGCCCTTGGTGCGGGTGCGCTTGATCTCGTAGAAGCCGGGGACCGAGGCGACCGCGAGGGTGCCGTCCCACAGGCGGGCGGCCTCCTCACCCTGGGGGGCCGGGGTGACGACGGGGCCGAAGAAGGCGACCTCCTCGCCGTCGGCGCCGGGCACCGAGATGACCGGGGTGCCGACCTCCTGGCCGACCTTGTCGATGCCCTCCTTGTGGGAGGCGCGCAGCTCCGCCTCGTAGGGCGTCGCGTCCCAGTGCTCCATGAGCGACGCGGGCAGGCCGACGTCCTTCAGGGCGGCCGCGACGGTCTCCTTGCCGGGGCCCTCGTCGCGGTTGTGGATGCGGGTGCCGAGCGCCGTGTAGAGGTCGCCGAGCACCTCGGCGCCGTGCTCCTGCTGGGCGGCGATGACCACCCGGACCGGGCCCCACGCCTTGGTCTCGAGCAGCTCGCGGTACTCCTCGGGCAGCTCGTCGAGCTTGTCCTCGTTCAGCACGGCGAGGCTCATCAGATGCCAGCGGACCTCGATGTCCCGCACCTTCTCCACCTCCAGCACCCAGCGGGAGGTCATCCAGGCCCAGGGGCACAGAGGGTCGAACCAGAAGTCGACGGGCGTCTTGTCGGACATGTCTCTCCTCGCGAACCGGCGTCACAGCAGACGATCGTCCGGTCAACGCCGGGACTCGCCCCGGCCATTCCCGGGTGCCCGCCGTCAGGGGCACATGGCAGGATCGGTGCTGTCCACATCCTGAACACGAGCCTAGGGAGTGCCGCCCGTGCCCGGTGAGAATCTGACCCGCGACGAGGCCCGGGAGCGGGCCGCCCTGCTGTCCGTCGACGGGTACGACGTGTCCCTCGACCTGCGCTCGGCGATCGGCGAGGACGGCGGGACCGGGCCGCGGACCTTCCGCTCCGTCACCACCCTCCGGTTCCGCTGCGCCGAGCCGGGCGCGAGCACCTTCGCCGACCTGATCGCGCCGAGCGTGACGGCCGTCTCCCTCAACGGACGCGACCTCGACCCGGGCGAGGTGTTCGACGGCTCCCGGATCCTGCTGGAGGACCTCGCCGCCGACAACGAGCTGGTCGTCGACGCCCAGTGCGCCTACTCGCGCACCGGCGAGGGCCTGCACCGCTTCGTCGACCCCGAGGACGGCGAGGTGTACCTGTACACCCAGTACGAGCCGGCCGACTCCCGCCGGGTCTTCGCGGGCTTCGAACAGCCCGATCTGAAGGCCCCCTTCCGTTTCGAGGTGCGGGCGCCGGAGGGCTGGACGGTGTGGAGCAACGGCGCGGGTGAACTCACCGACGGCGTGTGGCGGTTCGCGGAGACCAAGCCGATCTCGACGTACATCACCTGTGTGGTGGCGGGCCCGTACCACTACGTGACGGACTCCTACGAGCGCGAGCTGCCCGACGGCACCCGGCTGCGCATCCCGCTCGGCGCCATGTGCCGCAAGGGCCTCGCACCGTACTTCGACGCCGACGACGTGTTCCTGGTGACCAAGCAGGGCCTGGACTTCTTCCACGAGCACTTCGACTACCCGTACCCCTTCGGGAAGTACGACCAGGCCTTCGTGCCGGAGTACAACCTGGGCGCGATGGAGAACCCGGGACTGGTCACCTTCCGCGAGGAGTTCATCTTCCGCGGCAAGGTGACACAGGCGTCGTACGAGGGCCGCGCCAACGTGATCCTGCACGAGATGGCGCACATGTGGTTCGGCGACCTGGTCACCATGCGGTGGTGGGACGACCTGTGGCTGAAGGAGTCCTTCGCCGACTTCATGGGCGCGTTCTCACTGGTCGGCGCCACCCGCTTCACCGACGGCTGGATCACCTTCGCCAACCGCCGCAAGGCCTGGGCGTACCGCGCCGACCAGCTGCCGTCCACGCACCCGATCACCGCGGACATCCGCGACCTGCAGGACGCCAAGCTGAACTTCGACGGCATCACCTACGCCAAGGGCGCCAGCGTGCTCAAGCAGCTGGTGGCGTACGTCGGCCAGGACGCCTTCCTGGAGGGCGCCCGGCGCTACTTCAAGCGGCACGCGTACGGCAACACCAGGCTCGGCGACCTGCTGTCGGTCCTGGAGGAGACCAGCGGGCGGGACATGGCCGCCTGGTCGCGGTCCTGGCTGGAGACGGCCGGGGTCAACTCCCTCACCCCGCAGGTGCTGCTCGGCGCCGACGGGCGGGTCGAGGAGCTGGCGGTGGTGCAGGAGGCGGCCGAGTCCCACCCCGAACTGCGCCCGCACCGGGTGGCGGTGGGCCTGTACCGGCGTACGGCCGAGGGTGCCCTGGAGCGGTACGCACGCGCCGAGGCGGACGTCGACGGGGCCCGTACGGTCGTGGCGGAGCTGGCGGGGGCGGACGCGCCCGAGCTGGTGCTGGTCAACGACGACGACCTGACGTACTGCAAGACCCGTCTCGACGACACCTCGCTGGCGACCCTGCGCGAGCACCTCGGCGCCCTGACCGATCCGCTGGCCCGCGCCCTGTGCTGGTCCGCGCTGTGGAACATGACCCGGGACGCGCTGCTGCCCGCCCGGGACTTCATCGGCCTGGTGCTGCGCTTCGCCGGGCGCGAGTCCGGCATCGGGGTGCTGCAGATGCTGCATGCCTGGGCCGAGTCGGCGCTGGTCC
Source organism: Streptomyces sp. NPDC052012 (assembly GCF_040689265.1). Lineage (NCBI taxonomy): Bacteria > Bacillati > Actinomycetota > Actinomycetes > Kitasatosporales > Streptomycetaceae > Streptomyces > Streptomyces sp. NPDC052012. The sequence goes on along the minus strand of NZ_JBFAXA010000001.1, from coordinate 36,208 downwards.
ACTACGTGGCGCCGGACTGGCGGGAGGCCGGCGGCGCGCTGCTCGCCGAGGGTGCCCGGCGGGAGCTGGAGGGGGCCGCGCCGGGCAGCGAGCAGCAGCTGGCGTGGGCGCGGTTCCTGGCGCGGGTGGCGTCCACGCCCGGTGACCTCCAGCTGCTCCAGGATCTGCTGTCGGGCACGGCGACCGTCGAGGGGCTGGAGGTGGACCAGGAGCTGCGGTGGGCGTTCCTGGAGCCGCTGGCCGCGCACGGGGTCGCGGACGAGAAGGCGCTGGCCGAGGAGCTCGCCCGGGACGACACCGCTTCCGGCAAGCGGCACCAGGTGCGGTGCCTGGCCGCCCGTCCGTCGGCTGCCGTGAAGGCGCAGTGCTGGGCGCAGGTGGTGGAGTCCGACGCGCTGTCCAACGCGCTGGTGGAGGCGACGATCTCGGGCTTCGCGCAGGCGTCGCAGCGGGAGCTTCTGGCGCCGTACGCGCAGAAGTACTTCGCGGTGATCGAGCGGGTGTGGAGCGAGCGGTCGATCCAGATCGGGATGGATGTGGTGCGGGGGCTGTTCCCGTCGCTGGAGGATTCGCCGGCAACGCTGGAGGCGACCGACGCGTGGCTTGCTGCGCATGCGGATGCGGCGCCGGCGTTGCGGAGGCTGGTGCTGGAGGCTCGGGATGATCTTGCTCGGGCGTTGCGGGGGCAGGCGTGTGATGCGGCGGGGTGAGCCGGGGCGCCCAGTGGGGTGCTGCGACTTCGCCGTGGGCGGATGCGGGTGCGTTGTGGCCTGTCGCGCCCCGCGGCGGAGCCGCGCATCGAACACAGCCCCGCGCCCCTGAGGTGTTCGACGACCGTTACCGGATTCGTGCCCTTTGAGCCGTAACCCCTGGGCCTCACCCGAATGGACCAGGGGTTTTCGGCATCCGAACAAGCGTCCTTTAGTGCGGGCTTGTCCTTGTTTGTCGACGGGCTTGTAACAGGGGTTCGGAGGCGGGCCGGGCGCGGGAAATTGCCGGGCATGAACCACAACACCCCGCTCTCCCCCCGTCCCCTGCACCACCTCGCCGACGGCCGGCGTCGCGTCATGAGCACCGCGCAGCTGCGCCGGCACGGCGTCCCGGCCGCGGAGGTCAACGAGCAGTGCCGCCCCGGCGGCCCCTGGCAGCAGCTCCTGCCCGGGGTCGTCCTGCTCCACCCCGGGCCGCCGACCAGCGAGGAGCGGCTGCACGCGGTGCTGATGTACGCGGCGCGGGAGCGGACCGCCGGCGTCCCCGAGCAGCCCGGCCGGGACGACGCCCCGCCGCCCGTGTACACGGAGGCGATGATCACCGGCCTCGCGGCGCTGACCCTGCACGGCTTCGCCTCCGCTCCCCCGCTGCCGTCCCTGGACGCCTTCGACGTCCTCGTGCCCCGGCTGCGGCGGCTGCGGTCGACGGGCTGCGCCCGCATCGTCCGTACCCCGGCGCTGCCCACAGCCGTGCAGGTGACCGGCCTGCCGGTGGCACCGGTGCCGCGGGCGCTGGCCGACGCGGTGGCGCGGCTGCAGGACGCGGGCACGGTGCGCCGGCTGCTGACGGAGGCGGTGCGCGGCGGGCACTGCGAGGCGGCCGCGGTGGTGCGGGAGCTGACCGAGGCGCGGCTGCTGAACCGGCCGCACATGGTGGACGCGGTGGACTCGCTGGTCGCCGAGGGCCGGGCGATCGCGGAGAACCGGCTGTACTGGATGGTGCGCGAGTACGACCTGCCGGACCCGGTGTGGAACGTCGACCTGCGTCTGCCGGGCGGCCCGCACCTCGGCGGCCTGGACGCCTACTGGCCGGACCATGCGGTGGCCGTGGAGCTGGACACACGAGCGCCGCGCCAGGACGACGACGCCCTGTGGTCGGAGTACGCCCGCAAGCGCGAGCACCTCGAACGCCTCGGCATCACGGTCGTCCACGTCACCCCGCGCAAGCTCCGCGACGCGATGGAGCAGCAGGCGGCGGTGATCCGCACGGCCCTGATGGCCGCGGCGGACCGCGAACCGGCGGCGTACGTCGTGGTGCTGCCTCGCTGAGCGGCCGTCCGGGGCTCGCCGTAAGGAGGGGAGAGGAGGGGCCGCCGGCGGGCGGCCCCTCCTCGTGTCTCTCTCCTTCGTCAGCTCCTTCTTCAGCTCTTCTTCAGCAGCAGCTCCGTGTTGCGGTCCTGCGGTGTGCCGGCCAGGTCGGTGCGGGCGCCGGGGGCGTTGAGGGAGAGTTCGCGGTAGAGGGAGGCGAGGCCCGTCTGGGAGAGGTCGGCGAAGTCGGTGCGGTGGGGGGCGGAGGACTCGACCAGGGTGGTGAACAGGGAGAGCGTGCCGTCCTTGTTGTCGACCAGCTCGATGACGCGGGCGAGTTGGGGGAAGTCGACGTGGGAGGCGGTGGAGATCTCCCAGAAGGAGTTCTCGGGCCCGGTGTGCGGGGTGACGGCGTTGCGGTGGATGTGGCCGTTGACCCAGGCGACCACGTTGCGGTGGCGGCCGAGGAGGGCGAGCAGTTCGTCGCCGGTGTGCCGCCGCTCGTCGGGGCGGGCCGGGTCGGGGTGGGTGTTGTCCATCGACGTGCTGGTGTGGTGGCTGAAGACGATGGCGTGGGAGTCCCGGTTCTTGCGCAGGGTCGCTTCCAGCCAGCGCAGTTGGGCCGTGCCGATGGAACCCTCGTAGTGGCCGCCGGGGTCGGTGGTGTCGAGGCTGATGCCGATCACCTCGTCGGCGATGCGGAAGGCGTAGTACTGGGTGCCCGTCTCCAGGTTGGCGGTGGTGTAGCCGTGGCCGGACGGGCCGGGCCCGTGGTGGGCCGGGTCCAGGTGGGCGCTGAGGTACTCGGTGGGGGTGAAGGGGGCGCGCCGCTCGTCGGGTGTGACGGGGCGCATGGCGCGGGCGTGGGCCTCGAGGAAGTCGCCGTACTGCACGCCCCGCGGGTCGGTGGCCTTCTTGATGGCCTTCTGCAGCCGGCGGGCCTCGGCCTCCGGTACGTCCATCAGCTTCCGGCCGCCGACGGCGAGGTCGGTGAGGCGGGAGTCGCCGTGGGAGGCGTAGCATCCGAGCGGCATGGAGTCGTGGTTGCCGACGGTGGAGTACCAGGGCAGGTTGAGGCCGGGGCTGGTCACCTCGCGGACGGCCGCGGCGAGGAAGCCGTCGAGGTGCGGGAAGCCGAGTCGCTTGTCGGCGTCGCGGACGGCGGTGTCGGGCTGCCAGTACTGCTGGAGGCCGCTGTTTTGGACGCCCTCGTAGTGACGCGGGTCGCCGGTGTTGGGGCGGATGCGGCCGCCGCTCATCACCGTCAGGTACCACTCCAGTTCGGAGCGGGCGTTGTTGTCCGTGTTGTCGCCGGTGGTCATCGCGAAGTGCAGCGGGGCGCCGGTGGCGGGGGCGCCGCGCAGCGCGTTGACCCGCTCCACCAGGGCGATGGCGCCCTGAACGGTCAGCGCCTCCTGCGGGCGCCAGGCGTGCACGTCGGTCGCGCGCAGGTACTCGAGGCGCAGCGGGTGCTGGGCGTCGATCAGGTGCAGGTCCGTGAGCTGGACGAAGGCGGTGAGCGCGGTGCGGCGGCCGGCGCGGCCGGCCCTGGGTTCGGCGAGCTCACCGCGCACCACCCGGCCCCAGGCCGGCCCGTCGCCGAGGCGCCGGTAGCCGGAGGTGCCGCGCGGGGCGGCGGTGGTGGTGAGGGTGGTGCCGCGCGTGTAGGGGGCGAGCGGGCTGGCCGGTGCCTGCCGGGAGGAGGCGAGGACGGTACCGCCCGTATCCGCGCCGGAGGCGGTGGCGGCGGCGGCACGGCCGGTGTTTTCGGGGCGCAGCGTGTATCCGACGCCGGCGGAGAGGGCCACGGCCGCGGTGGCGGCGAGGACGGAACGACGGTGGATCGACGTGGAGCCGGCGACTGAGCGTATGCGCGACATGGCGCTTGTCTCCCCGGGTGCGAACGCGTCGGCAGTGGTCGCGGGGCGCCCGTCGGACGGACGTCCCGCTCGTACCGGATGCTTGGCACCGGGAATGACCTGCGTGTGAACGCGACCGCAACGCGCAGCGCCGATCACCGTACGTGGATCTCGCAACCGACGAGGTGTCGACGCCCGCTCCCGCGTCGGCCGGGAACTGGTCACGCCGTGTTCACTTCAGACGTCGGATGGGACGGCGGCAGGGGCTCAGCTGAATGCGCGCCGGTAGGTCTGGGGGCTGACGCCGGTGGTGCGTTTGAAGCGGTCGCGGAAGGCGGTCGGTGAGCCGAAGCCGACCTGGGCGCCGATGCGTTCGACGGAGTGCTCGGTGGTCTCCAGCAGGTGCTGGGCCTGGCGGATGCGGGCCCGGTGCAGCCACTGGAGCGGGGTGGCGCCGGTGTGGTCGCGGAACCGCCGGATGAGCGTCCGGGTGCTGGTCCCGGCCTGGGTGGCGATGTCCGCGAGGGTGAGGTTGCGGCTCAGGTTGCCGCGCAGCCAGGTGAGCAGGTCCTCGAAGTCCGAGCCCTGGGGCGTGGGGGCGTGGTCGTAGCCGATGAACTGTGCCTGTCCGCCCTCCCGTTCGAGCGGCATCACCGACAGACGGGCCGCGTCGGCGGCGACCGCCGAGCCGTAGTCACGGCGGATCATGTGCAGGCACAGGTCCAGGCCGGCGGCAGCGCCGGCCGAGGTGAGGAACTGGCCGTTGTCGACGTAGAGCACATCGGGGTCGACGTCGACGTCCGGGTGGGCAGCGGCCAGAAGACCGGCCGCGCGCCAGTGGGTGGTGGCCCGCAGCCCGTCGAGGAGCCCGGTGGCGGCCAGCGGAAAGGTGCCCACGCACAGGGAGGCGATCCGCGTGCCCGCCGCGGCGGCCGACCGCAGCGCGTCACGTACCGGGGAGGAGAGCGGGGCAGTGGGGTCGGCGACGCCCGGCACGATGATCGTGTCCGCGTCCTGGAGGCACTCCAGGCCCCAAGGGGCACGCAGGGTGAAGGCGCCGGCGTCGATCTCGTCGCGTTCGGCGCACACCCGGACCTGGTAACCGGGCCGTCCGTCGGGCAGGCGGGTCCGGGTGAAGACCTCGATCGGGGTGGACAGGTCGAACGGGATCACCTGGTCCAACGCGAGAACGGCGACGGTGTGCATGGCAGGAATCTACCTGCTCAGCAGCTCCGTGAATCCGTACCGATATCCGGACAACCCCATGTCACAGCACCTCTCAGCCCCTCAAAGGCGGTTGGCACTATCCCGTTGAAAGGTGTCACTACTGCCACTGGGCGATCGTCGCAACAGCCGGTTGACTTCGAGGCGTCGCAGAGAGAACGACCCCGAAGGAACCCCGCATGCACATCCAGGTTGTCCTGTTCGACGGCTTCGACCCGCTCGACGTCATAGCCCCCTACGAGGTGCTGTACGCCGGCGGCATGGCATCGGACGGCGCGGTGACCGTGGAGCTGGTGTCCGCGGAGGGTGCCCGTGACGTGATCAGTGGCACCGGAGGGCTGACACTGCGCGCCACGGCCGCCCTCGACCTGGAGCGGGCGGACGTGGTCCTGGTGCCCGGCGCCTCCGGCCGCGTCGGTGAACCCGGCGAGGTCCCGAACGGAGAAGTGGGCGCGGGCGAGTGGCAGCAGGACGAGTTCATCCCGGTGCTCCTCGGGCGCACGCTGACCACCGGGCTGCCCGCTCTGCTGAAGCAGGCGATGAACGATCCGGACGTCACGGTCGCCACCGTCTGCGGCGGCTCGCTCGTCCTGGCCATGGCCGGCCTGCTGGAGGGACGCAACGCCACCACCCACCATCTGGGCCTCGACCTGCTGGACGCCACCGGCGCCCACGCGGTCCGCGCCCGCGTCGTCGACGACGGCGACCTGGTCACCGGCGCCGGCGTCACCTCCGGCCTGGACCTGGGTCTCCACCTGCTGGAGCGCGAGCTCGGCCCCCGCATCGCGCACGCCGTCGAGGAACTGTTCGCCCACGAGCGGCGCGGCACCGTCTGGCGCGCCCAGGGACCGGCTCCCGCCGCCCTCTGAGAACTCGGCACGCGCTCTTCGCCGACCCTTCCCTCGATCCATGACATCTCGTCAGAAAGAGCATCCGCATGCCCGTCGAAGGCACCTGGAACCTGTCCATCGCCACACCCATCGGCAGGACGAAGGCCGTGGTCGAACTCCCTCGGCGCCACGGAGTCCTGACCGGAACCTGCGACACCCTCCAGGGCACGTCCAGGGCCGGCCGCCTGCCGGCCTCCGAGGTCATCGGGGAGCGTCGGGCGTGACCAAGCTCCTTCTGTCCTTGCACGTCCTGGCCGCCATCGTGGCCGTCGGCCCGGTCACCGTCGCGGCGAGCATGTTCCCCGCGACGCTGCGCCGCGCACTCGGCGATCCCGGCCACGGTGACGCTCTGACGGCCGTGACGGCCCTGCGGACACTGCACCGCATCTGCCGGGTCTACGCCGGTGTCGGTATCGCCGTTCCCGTGTTCGGATTCGCCACCGCCAGCAGCCTCGGCGTCCTGGGCGACACCTGGCTGATCGTCTCGATCCTGCTGACGGCGGCCGCCGCGGGCGTTCTCGCCCTGCTGATCCTGCCCGCCCAGGACCGTGCGCTGGCCGAGGCGGGGACCTCCGGCGCGCCCTCGTCGTCTCCGTCCGCCCCCTTGTCGCCGGGCCGTCTCGCCATGCTCACCGGCATCTTCAATCTGCTGTGGGCCACGGTCACCGTGCTGATGATCGTCCGCCCCGGCTCCACCACGGGGGCGTGACCATGCATCCCAGGTCTTCGGGCGGCCTGCGCCTCGCGGCCCGTGCCGAACTCGTCACGTTGGTCGTGCTGCTGGCCAATCTGTTCACCGTCCACCTGCAACCCGTCTCGTCCCTGATGGGCCCCACCCACGGCTGCGCCTACCTGTTCGTCGTGATCGCGACCTGGCGCCTCGACGGGGCCACGACCGCCGCCAGGGCTCTGGCCGTCGTTCCGGGCATCGGCGGGCTGCTCGCGCTGCGGCAGGTCGACCGCGCTGACGCGGCCGACGCCCCGCCGGACGAAGTCGTTCCGTCATGAACCTCGTGTTCGGCCCGCCGCGGGACGCTCCCGCCACAGCCGCGGGGCGATGTCGACCATGCGGGCGCGGACCAGGCCGGGGACCGCGTCCGAGGGCTGCCAGGCGGCGAGTTCGGCGGAGCCGGCCGACGACATGTCACCTTCGCGGGGGCCTGTCCGGAAAAGCGCATCGGGGGTTTTCCCCATGCATCCATTGCGATTCGGTCAACCCTCCCCAAACACCTGTCCCTTGAGTAAAGCTCAGCGATCGTCCGGGATCGCCATCCGGACCGTCGCGGCCAGGGCCGATCGGCTCCGGTCGTTCCACGATCGTTCCTTTACGCACAAGGGATGCCGATGACCCACTCCCCCCAGCAGGACCCGATATCGGGCACGAGACGCGTGGCCCGTATCGCCGTGGCCGCCGGCCTCGTCGCCGCGCTGTCCGCGGCCGGGCCGATACCGATGGCCTTCGCCGCCGACGCGCCGCCCGCAGCACCGGCCGACCAGGACGTGAAGTCCGCGCCCGGCAAGCTCGGTTCCGACGACGCGGAGCTGCTCGCCGAGGCCCAGTCCCAGGGCGTCAAGAACGTCACCATGATGATCGCCACCGCGCCCGGGAAGACCGAGCAGGTCGCCGGGCAGCTGGACGCGGTCAAGGGCGGATCGGTCGGCCGGACCCACGACAAGCTCGGCTACGTCCGCGCCACCGTTCCCACCGGCAAGGCGGAGGCGGCCATCGCCGCCGCCGCCAAGCTCTCCTCCGTGCACGGCATCGACCTGCGCGAGGAGATCCCGCTGGACGACCCGACGCCGAGCGCGGACACCACGAAGCAGGCCGGCGCCCAGGGCACCGCCACCTACCCGGCCCCCGGCAAGCGCACCCCCGCGAAGAACCCGTACAACCCGTCCTTCGAGACGGGCGCGGTCGACTTCGTCGAGGACAACCCGAAGGCGGACGGCCGCGGCGTCACCATCGGCATCCTCGACTCCGGTGTGGACCTCGGCCACCCGGCACTGCAGAAGACCACCACCGGCGAGCGGAAGATCGTCGACTGGGTGACGGCGACCGACCCGATCGTCGACAACGACAGGACCTGGCGCCCGATGGTCTCCACCGTCACCGGGCCCACCTTCACCCACGACGGCAAGACCTGGCAGGCCCCGGCCGGCGAGTACCGGATCAGCACCTTCCGCGAGGAGTACACCACCGGCGGCGACGCGGCCGGTGACGCCAACCGCGACGGCGACACCACCGACTCCTGGGGCGTCCTCTACGACGCGGCGGCCGGCACCGTCCGCGTGGACCTGAACAACAACCAGGACTTCGGCGACGACACCGCGATGAAGCCGTACAAGGACGGCTTCCAGATCGGGTACTTCGGCACCGACGACCCGAAGACCGAGATCGCCGAGCGCCAGCCGTTCGTCGTGGAGATCCGCAAGGACGTCCCGATGGACCCCTACGGCGGCAGCTGGGTCGGCAAGAAGGCCGACTTCGTCAACATCGGCGTCGTGGAGTCCGAGCACGGCTCGCACGTCGCCGGCATCACCGCCGCGAACGGCCTGTTCGGCGGGAAGATGGACGGCGCCGCCCCCGGCGCGAAGCTGGTCTCCTCCCGCGCCTGCACCTGGTCCGGCGGCTGCACCAACGTGGCGCTCACCGAGGGCATGATCGACCTCGTCACCAAGCGCGGCGTCGACATCGTCAACATGTCGATCGGCGGCCTGCCGGCGCTCAACGACGGCAACAACGCCCGCGCCGAGCTGTACAACCGGCTCATCGACACCTACGGCGTCCAGCTGGTGATCTCCGCGGGCAACTCCGGCCCCGGCGCCAACACCATCGGCGACCCGTCGCTGGCCGACAAGGTCATCTCGGTCGGCGCGTCCGTCTCCCGCGAGACGTGGGCCGCGAACTACGGCTCCCAGGTCGAGAAGAAGTACGCCATGATGCCGTTCTCCTCGCGCGGTCCGCGTGAGGACGGCGGCTTCACGCCGACGCTGGTCGCCCCCGGCGCCGCGATCAACACCATCCAGAGCTGGATGCCGGGCGCCCCGGTCGCCGAGGCCGGCTACAGCCTCCCGCCCGGCTACGGCATGCTCCAGGGCACCTCGATGGCCTCCCCGCAGGCCGCGGGCGCCGCGGCGCTGCTGCTGTCGGCGGCGAAGCAGAAGGACATCGACCTGCCGCCCGCGACGCTGCGCACCGCTCTCACCTCCACCGCCGAGCACATCAAGGGCGTGCAGGCCTACGAGGAGGGCGCGGGCCTCATCGACATCGAGGACGCCTGGGACGCCATCCGCGACGACGCCTCCGCGCACACGTACGCGGTGAAGGCGCCGGTCGACACCGCGATCGACCAGTTCCTGAAGACGCCGGGCTTCGGCACGGGCCTGTACGACCGTGAGGGCGGCCTGAAGGCCGGGCAGAAGAAGACGTACGACATCACCATCACCCGTACGTCCGGCCCCGACCGCGCGATCCGGCACGAGCTCGAGATCGAGAACAACGCCGGCCGCACCTTCCGCATCCTCGGCGACGACGACGTCTCGCTGCCGCTGAACAAGCCGGTGACCGTGAAGGTCCAGGCCGCACCCGGCTCGGCCGGCATCAAGAGCGCGATCCTGGAGGTCGACGACCCGCGCACGGAGGGCACGGACCGCCAGATCATGACGACCGTGGTCGTCTCGGCTCCGCTGAAGTACACCTTCTCCGCGTCCGGTTCGGTGCAGCGCAACAGCCACACCTCCTACTTCGTCACCGTGCCCGAGGGCGCGAAGACGCTGGAGGTCGCGATGAGCGGGCTGAAGGACAAGAGCCAGACCCGGTTCATCGCCATCCACCCGTACGGCGTCCCGGCGGACCCGACGTCGACGATCAACTGCTACCCGAACTACACCAACCCGGCCAACACCTGCCGCCCCGACCTGCGCTCGTACGCCGACCCGCAGCCGGGCGTGTGGGAGATCGAGGTCGAGTCGCGCCGCACGTCGCCGCTGCTCGACAACCCGTACAAGCTGGACGTCGCCGTGCTCGGCGCGGCCTTCGACCCGGAGACCGTGACCGTGCCGGAGGCGAAGGTCGGCACGCCGGCCGCCGCGTCCTGGAAGGTGACGAACCGGTTCGCCGCGCTGGAGGGCAAGCTGGTCGGCGGGCCGCTCGGCTCGGCGAAGACGGACCGCCCGGCGATCAAGCAGGGTGAGAAGCAGACCACGACGGTGGAGGTGCCCGAGGGCGCCGACTCGCTCGACGTGGCCATCGGCAACGTGTCCGACACCGCCGCCGACCTGGACCTCACGGTCTACGACAAGGACGGCAACGAGGTCGCCCAGTCCGCCGACGGCGACTCGGAGGAGTCCGTCTCCGTCCCGAAGCCGGCCGCCGGTACGTACACGGTGGAGGTCGTGGGCTACTCGGTCCCGGCGGGCTCCACCGACTACGACTACCGCGACGTGTTCTTCGCGGCCACGCTCGGTGCGGTGACGGTCGACGACGCGGCGCCGGTGAAGCTCGGCACGGGTGACTCCGCGGAGGTCTCCGCGAAGGTCACGGCCGCGGCTGCGGCTCCCGAGGGACGTGAGTTCTTCGGCCGCGTGCAGCTGGTCAACGCACGCGGGACGGTCGCGGGCGTGGGCAGCGTCGCGATCGAGAAGGTCGTGCCGTAGCGCGTCCGCTGAGTTCAGGTGAGGGGCGGGCGTCCTGGGTGGGCGCCCGCCCTTCGTCATTCGCAGGTGAGGGTGCGGGACTCGGGCAGGGAGCCGGTGAGCCGGGACCGCTCCGGGGCGATGTTCTCCTCGCCGACGAGCACGGTGTCGGGGAACTGCTGCCGCAACGGTATACCGACGAGCACGAGGTCACCGGGGTGGAGGCGGGGCTGATCGGCGGTCTTGATCGGGAAGGAGAGCTCCGTCTTCTTGTCCTGGGATGTGTAGGACCGAGTGACGGTGAGGGTGACGCGCTCGACCTCACCGGACGGCGTCGGCTTCACCGCGGAGACGGTGCCCTCGGCAACGGTACGGGCACAGGCGAGGTAGCGGGGACTCCCGAAGAGCACCCCACCCCCGTCCTGCTCCCCGGCGGAACTGTCGGCAGCAGCCTTACTCCCGGCGTCGTCGGAGGAGCCCATGGGCTGCTGCGCGACGAGCCACCCCATCCCGACGACGACACTGGCGGCAGCGGCCGCGGCAAGGGCACCGAGGGCGACCTTGAGGGGCCGGCGCGTTCGGGAACGCCCGGCAACCGGCCGCTCGAGCGGCGTCACCGCCGAGGATGCGGCCGCCGGATTCCCGGCCCCCGCACTGCTCCCCGGCCCCGGCCGCTCGAGCGGCGTCACCGCCGGGGTGGGCGCAGGGCCCCCGGGATCCGCGCCGCGCCGGGGTCCGGCCGCCGCGCCGAGCGCCGGACCGGTGCCGGGCTCCGGCCGGTTCCCGGCCGGTGCGGCCCAGTCTCGCCCCGGCGGGGCACCGGCCTCCGCAGCGGTGGTGGCTTCACCACTCGAGTCGGCGAGGGTGTCCCCGATCAGGGCCAGCTGCTCCCTGAGGAGGGCGACATCGGCGGCGGCCTCGTCGTGCGCGGTCGTGAACGCCGGGTCCCGGCGGGCTGCCGCGGGCAGCGGCTCGTCCAGGATCGCGGCCATCAGGGCGTCCATGCCGTCGTACTCCGTGTTCCCGGGGTTCTCGGGGCTCCCGGTGGTTCCGGGGTTCTCGGCGGTCATGTCACACCACCTCGTCCTCGTGCAGGCGGGCGCGCAGGGCGCGGACCGCCGTGTGCAGCCTGCTCTTGACCGTGCCCTCCGGGACGCCGAGCTGTTCGGCGATGGAGCGGACCGGCAGATCGGCGTAGAAGCGCAGGACGACCACCTGGCGCTGGGCGTCGGGCAGCTCGTCGAGGCCCTGGGCGACAGCGAGGGAGAGCAGGCTGGTCTCCTCGCCGGAGGGGAGTTCCGCGGGGCGCAGCGCGGCGAGGCGTTCGCCGAGGCGCTCCTGGCGGCGTTTGGCCCGGTGCCAGTCCATGGCCAGGTTGGACGCCACCACGGCCGCCCACGCGGAGACGTCCCGCGGCGCCTCCCGCCCGCTCGCGGCGCGCTCCAGCAGCCGCAGGCGGACCTGCTGCACCCCGTCCGGCAGGTCCGCCTGCGGCACGCCGCCCAGTGCGAGCACCGCCCGCACCCGGCGTTCCTGTGCCGCGTCCAGCGGGTCGTCGTCCGCGGCGGCATGCGCCCCTCGCCCGCGCCGGGTCCTTCCGCGCAGCACTGGCCACCCCCTCACGCTGTTTCTCCTACGACGCCAGGTGCGTCCGGAACGTTCAGAGGCGTACGTCACATCTCCGTGTGGCGGGGGTCGGGATGGGCAGGGGACCTTGCGGTCCACGACCCCCGGAGGCTGAATTTCTGCAGCTCAGGGGGGTGGCGGCCGAAGGTCCGCAATCGGCGGTCATCGCCTGGCTGTCCCACTGGGCGGGCAGTGAGCGCAAAGAATTGGACAGGCGGGCCGTGGTCGGCCGCATGATGGAAGAGCCTCCGCCAGGCATCAGGAACGCAAAGAGACGCAGTAGGGAGTCGCCGTGAGGGTCGGAATCGTCGGAGCCACCGGTCAGGTGGGCACGGTCATGCGCAGGATCCTCAAGGAGCGGAACTTCCCGGTCACCGAGCTGCGCCTGTTCGCCTCGGCCCGCTCCGCGGGCACGGAACTGGACGGCGTGACGGTGGAGGACGCGTCCACCGCCGACTACACCGGCCTGGACATCGTGCTGTTCTCCGCGGGCGGCGCCACCTCCCGGGCGCTGGCCGAGAAGGTCGCCTCGCAGGGCGCCGTCGTGATCGACAACTCCTCCGCCTGGCGCAAGGACCCCGAGGTCCCCCTGGTCGTCTCCGAGGTGAACCCGCACGCGATCGCGAACCGCCCGAAGGGCATCATCGCCAACCCGAACTGCACCACGATGGCCGCGATGCCGGTGCTGCGTCCGCTGCACGCGGAGGCGGGCCTGGAAGCCCTGGTCGTCGCCACGTACCAGGCGGTGTCCGGCTCCGGTCTCGCGGGCGTCGCGGAGCTGCACGGCCAGGTGCAGAAGGTCGTCGCCGACGCCGAGAAGCTGACGCACGACGGCGAGGCGGTCGACTTCCCCGAGCCCGGCGTCTACAAGCGCCCCATCGCCTTCAACGTGCTGCCCTTCGCCGGCAACCTGGTCGACGACGGTCTGAACGAGACCGACGAGGAGCAGAAGCTGCGCAACGAGTCCCGCAAGATCCTGGAGATCCCGGAGCTGAAGGTCTCCGGCACCTGCGTGCGCGTGCCGGTCTTCTCGGGCCACTCCCTCCAGGTCAACGCCCGTTTCGCCCGCCCGATCAGCGTGGAGCGTGCGACCGAGCTGCTGGCGGACGCCCCGGGCGTGGAGCTGTCCGACATCCCGACCCCGCTCCAGGCGGCCGGCAAGGACCCGTCGTACGTCGGCCGCATCCGCCGCGACGAGACGGTGGACAACGGCCTGGCGCTGTTCGTCTCCAATGACAACCTCCGCAAGGGCGCCGCGCTGAACGCGGTCCAGATCGCGGAGCTGGTGGCCGAGGAGCTCTCCGCGAAGTGATCTGATCCCGCGCGTGCGACGTCCGGGGCGGCCACCTGTGTGCGGGTGGCCGCCCCGGCGTCTGCGCTCACTCCCTCAGGCTCGTCGCTCACGCCCCGGTCAGTGCCGCCGCACCTCGTACAGGAAGCAGCCGTACTCCACGGCCCGCACGTGCACCAGAGCCACCTCGGGGTCGGCGAAGGCTTCCGTCAGGGCCGGTTCGAAGCCGTCCGGCGCCCCGACCAGCCGGCCGCCCAGGATGTGGCCGCCGGCGGAGTAGCGGCGCACGACGCGAGGGGCATGGGTGAAGGGCAGGCCGCCGTTCTCCGGCCCCGTGCACTCCTCGGCGTGCACGAACACCGGCCCCTGCTCGTCGTACGCGCCGGGGTCGGCGCCCGTCTCCGCCGCCCAGCGGCGCAGGGGCGCGTAGGAGACGAGGGCGATCCGCTCGCCCGGGCGGCTGCGGCGCAGGCAGCAGCGCAGCGGGGCGCCTCCCTCGTCGTCGGTGACGGGGACCGCGGGGCGGCCGGCGTCGTCGAGGGTCAGCAGTTCCTTCAGGACGGACGCGGGGAGGGGACGCGCGGTGTGGGTCGTCGGTGTCGTCATGCCCCCAGAGTCGCGAGCGCCGGCCCTGGACACCGGCGGAATCCGGACGTCGCGTTCCCCCCTCCGGGCCGGTCCGACACAGGGGTATCCCCATGGTCCGGCTCCGTCGTCGCCCTATTCCGAGGTCCCGTGGAAGGATGACGCAACGCACACATAACGAGGAGATGACCGCGTGCCTGGCACAAACCTGACTCGCGAAGAAGCGCAGCAGCGGGCGAAGCTGCTGACCGTTGACTCGTACGAGATCGATCTTGATCTCTCCGGCGCGCAGGAGGGCGGGACCTACCGGTCCGTGACCACGGTGCGCTTCGACGTCGCCGAGGACGGCGCCGAGTCCTTCATCGACCTGGTGGCTCCCACCGTGCACGAGGTGACCCTGAACGGGGACTCCCTCGACCCCGACGAGGTCTTCAAGGACTCCCGCATCGCCCTCCCCGGCCTGCTCAAGGGCCGCAACGTGCTCCGGGTCGACGCCGACTGCGCCTACACCAACACCGGTGAGGGCCTGCACAAGTTCGTCGACCCGGTCGACGACCAGGTCTACCTGTACACGCAGTTCGAGGTGCCGGACGCCCGCCGGGTCTTCGCGAGCTTCGAGCAGCCCGACCTGAAGGCGACCTTCCAGTTCACCGTGAAGGCGCCCGAGGGCTGGACGGTCATCTCCAACTCGCCGACGCCCGAGCCCGAGGAGAACGTCTGGGTCTTCGAGCCGACGCCGCGCATCTCGACGTACATCACGGCGCTCGTCGTCGGCCCGTACCACAGCGTCCACAGCGTGTACGAGAAGGACGGGCAGAGCGTGCCGCTCGGCATCTACTGCCGGCCCTCGCTCGCCGAGTACCTCGACGCGGACGCGATCTTCGAGGTGACCCGGCAGGGCTTCGACTGGTTCCAGGAGAAGTTCGACTACGCGTACCCGTTCAAGAAGTACGACCAGCTGTTCGTGCCGGAGTTCAACGCGGGCGCGATGGAGAACGCGGGCGCGGTGACCATCCGCGACCAGTACGTCTTCCGGTCCAAGGTGACGGACGCGGCGTACGAGGTGCGCGCGGAGACCATCCTGCACGAGCTGGCCCACATGTGGTTCGGCGACCTGGTCACCATGGAGTGGTGGAACGACCTGTGGCTGAACGAGTCGTTCGCCACGTACACGTCGATCGCCTGCCAGGCGGCGGCGCCGGGCTCGCGCTGGCCGCACTCGTGGACGACCTTCGCCAACTCGATGAAGACCTGGGCCTACCGTCAGGACCAGTTGCCGTCCACGCACCCGATCATGGCGGACATCCGTGACCTGGACGACGTGCTGGTCAACTTCGACGGCATCACGTACGCCAAGGGCGCGAGCGTGCTGAAGCAGCTCGTCGCCTACGTCGGCGAGGACGAGTTCTTCCGGGGCGTGCAGGCGTACTTCAAGCGCCACGCGTACGGCAACACGCGTCTGTCCGACCTGCTGGGCGCGCTGGAGGAGACCTCCGGCCGCGATCTGAAGACCTGGTCGAAGAAGTGGCTGGAGACGGCGGGCATCAACGTCCTGCGCCCGGAGATCGAGACGGACGCCCAGGGTGTGATCACCTCCTTCGCCGTCCGCCAGGAGGCCCCCGCCCTGCCCGCCGGCGCCAAGGGCGAGCCGACCCTGCGCCCGCACCGCATCGCGGTCGGCTTCTACGACCTGGACGCGGACGGCCGCCTGGTGCGCGGCGAGCGCGTGGAACTGGACGTCGACGGCGAGCTGACGGCCATGCCGCAGCTGGTGGGCAAGGCCCGCCCGGCGGTGGTGCTGCTCAACGACGACGACCTGTCGTACGCCAAGGTCCGCCTGGACGAGCAGTCGCTGGCCGCCGTCACCGAGCACCTCGGCGACTTCGCGGAGTCGCTGCCGCGCGCCCTGTGCTGGGCGTCGGCGTGGGACATGACCCGGGACGCGGAGCTGGCGGCGCGCGACTACCTGTCGCTGGTGCTGTCGGGCATCGGCAAGGAGTCGGACATCGGTGTCGTGCAGTCGCTGCAGCGTCAGGTGAAGCTGGCGATCGACCTGTACGCCGACCCGGCGGCCCGCGAGGCGCTGCTGGCCCGCTGGACCGACGCGACGCTGGCGCACCTGCGCTCCGCCGAGCCGGCGAGCGACCACCAGCTGGCGTGGGCGCGGGCGTTCGCGGCCACGGCCCGCACGCCGGAGCAGCTGGACCTGCTGGAGGGCCTGCTCAGCGGTGAGCAGACCGTCGAGGGGCTGGCCGTGGACACGGAGCTGCGCTGGGCGTTCGTGCAGCGGCTGGCGGCGGTGGGCCGGTTCGACGAGGCGGACATCGCGGCGGAGTACGAGCGCGACAGGACCGCGGCGGGCGAACGCCACGCGGCGACGGCTCGCGCGGCCCGCCCGACCGAGGAGGCCAAGGCGGAGGCGTGGGCTTCGGTCGTGGAGTCCGACAAGCTGCCGAACGCCGTGCAGGAGGCGGTCATCTCCGGCTTCGTCCAGACCGACCAGCGTGAGCTGCTCGCCCCGTACGCGGACCGGTACTTCGAGGTGGCCAAGGACATCTGGGACTCCCGTTCGCACGAGATCGCCCAGCAGATCGTGGTCGGCCTGTACCCGGCCGTCCAGGTGACCCGCGAGACCCTGGACAAGACGGACGCCTGGCTCTCGTCCGCGGACCCGGCCCCGGCCCTGCGCCGTCTGGTCTCGGAGTCCCGCGCGGGTGTGGAGCGCGCCCTGCGGGCCCAGGCCGCGGACGCGGCGGCGGGCCAGTAGCTCTTCGCGTGACCTGGGGCGCCCGGTGTCGTGCCGGGCGCCCCCGTGTTTCATCGGGCGGGCTGAGAAGCCACGCTCCTGAGCGCGTCGAGCACCCTGCCGACCGCCGCGCCGTCCTCCGCCCCTGTGCGCACCGCCGCCACCACGTGCCGGACCGGGCGGTCCGCGGCCAGTTCCCGCATCACGACGTCACCGTCACCGGGTGTCTCGCGCCGTACCGCCGCCGTCCGGGGCACCAGGGCGATCCCCATGCCGGCCTCGACCATGGCGAGGATCGCCGTCCAGCCGGCCGCCGTGTGCTCACGCCGGGGCCGGAAGCCCGCCGCCTCGCAGGCGGTGCGGGTGATGTCGGACCACGGCCCGCTGCCGCCGAAGATCCACGGTTCGGCGGCGAGATCGGCCAGTCGCAGGTTCTCGGCGGACGCCAGCGGGTGGTCGCGGGGCAGGGCGACGTCCAGCGGGTCGGCGAGAAGCGGCACGCGCGTGAAGCGCGGGTCCGCCGCGGTCGGCGCCTGGGCGGCCAGGGACAGGGCGAGGTCCACCTCGCCGTCCGCCAGCAGCTGGTACACCTCCTCCGCCTCGGCCTCCCGCACCCGCACCGACACGCCCGGGTGTGCCGCACGCAGGGCCCGCACCGCCGGGACGACCAGCGCGGGCACGGCGGTCGAGAAGGCCCCGACCCGGACCTCGCCGGCCTCCCCGTGGACGTACGCCGTCAATTCGGTCTCGGCTCGTTCCAGTTGCTCGAACACGGCATCGGCGTGCCGCAGCACCAGCCGGGCCGCGTCGGTCAGCCGGACCCGTCTGCCCTGGGCCCGGAGCAGGGGCACGCCGAGCTGCCTGGACAGGTTGGTCAGCTGCTGGGAGACCGCCGACGGGGTCATGCTGAGCGCCTCGGCCGTCGCGGTCACCGTCCCCCGTTCCCGCAGCGTCCGCAGGATGTGCAGCTTCCGGATGTCCCACTCGGCCATGGCGGCAATCTAATCGCCGGTCCGGGCCTCAGCTGCGAGCCCCGGCGCCGAGGAGCACGCCGCCCAGGATCAGGGCCATGCAGGCGGCCTGCGTCCAGCCGAGCGGTTCGGACAGCAGGGCCCAGGACAGCAGGGCCACGCAGACGGGCTGGAGGTAGTAGACGACGCCGGCGCGGCTCGGGCCGATCAGGGTGACCGCCTTGTTCCAGGCGAAGAACGCGAGCGCCGAGGAGGCGATGCCGACGTAGAGGAGGGGCAGGACGGTGCCGGGGGCCGGGGTGAAGCCGCCCTGGACGGTGAGGCTGAGGGCCTGGGCCGGCAGCAGCATGAGGGTGCCGAGCAGGAAGGTCGTGAAGAGGAAGGCGGCGCCGGTCAGTTCGGCGGGCCTGCGGCGCAGCAGGGCGCTGTAGCCGCCGAAGCAGCAGGCGGCGGCGATCATCCACAGGTCGCCGGCCGCGAGACCGGCCGTGTCCACGCCGCCGATCAGGAGCAGGACGCCCGCGCAGGCGATGAGCAGCCCGACGACGCGGCGGGCGCCGAGGCGTACGCCTCCCGCGCGCTCGAACACCGCCATCAGCACCGGTGACGCCGCCATGATCATGCCCATGTTGGCGGCGGGCGTGGTGACCCCGGCCTGGTTCACGAGCGTGTTGTACGTGGCGACGCCGAGCAGGGAGGCGAGGACGACGAACCCGAGGTGACGGCGGATGAGCGCCCGTTGCCGCCAGGCCTGCCGGGCGCCGAACGGGGCGACCGCGGCCAGGGCGATCAGCCAGCGCCAGAAGGCGTGCTGGACGGGTGGCACGGTGTCGCCGAGGGCGCGTGAGGTGACGAAGCTGCCGGACCAGACGAGGGTCGCGAGGGCGGCGAGGGCGATGCCGAGGGCCACGGGGGCCGTCGTCCTGAGGGTGTCGGGGGTGGCGGGGGCGGTGCGGGAGGTCCGGTGGTGGACGGCGGGCACAGAGGGCCTTTCGGTGGTCGGTGATCGCGGTGGTTCTACCGTCGCAGCACCGCTTCCTTCGCGTCCATCGAATCTTTTCGACGATTCTGTTCAGCCGAGCTGAACGCTCGCGCGCGGGCGCGCATGCCGCGCGGCCTGAGCTGCCCCGCCACCGTCGCCCCGAACGCCAGCGCCATGCCCGCGAGTTGTACGGGGGTCAGCGTCTCGTCCAGCGCCGCCCAGCCGACCACCGCCGCCGTCAGCGGGGAGAGCGGGCCGAGGAACGTGACCTGGGTGGCGGACAGGCGGCCGATGCCCTGGAACCAGAGCCAGTACGCGAGTGCCGTATTGGCCAGGGCGAGGTAGAGGTAGCCGCCGATCGCCGGGGTGTCCAGCGCGGGCGGTGAGCCCTCCACGAGCAGGGCGACGGGGGCGATCAGCAGTCCGCCGGCCGTGAGCTGCCAGGCGGTCAGGGCGAGCGGGCCGACGCCTTCCGGGCGGCCCCAGCGCTTGGTCAGGACGGTGCCCGTGGACATCGACGCGGTGGAGGCGAGGGCCGCCAGCACACCGAGGGTGTCCAGCGCGCCCGCCGCCCTCAGGACGACCAGGCTCACGCCGAACGCGGCCACCGCCCCGGTGAGCACGGACCGGGCGCTCGGCCGCTCGCCCAGGAGCAGCGCCGACAGGGCGACGACGAGCAGCGGGCCGAGGGAGCCGACGACCGCGGCAAGACCGCCCGGCAGCCGGTACGCGGAGAGGAACAGCAGCGGGAAGAAGGCGCCGATGTTCAGGGCGCCCAGCACCGCCGCCTTCCCCCACCACGCACCGCGCGGCAGCACCCGGGCGAGGGCGAGCAGGAGCAGTCCGGCGGGCAGGGCGCGCATCAGGCCGGTGAACAGGGGGCGGTCGGCCGGGAGGAACTCGGTGGTGACGGCGTAGGTGGTGCCCCAGGAGACGGGGGCCAGGGCGGTGAGCGCGATGAGGCCGGCGTGTGCGGCGCGGTCGGCGGGCATGGGGCGTACCCCTTCCAAGTGGGCCAGTGGTAAGTAGCTTAGCTGCAAGCTACTTATCGTCAAGCCACTTTCTTGCGGACGACCGGACACCTGCCGATACTCATGGCCATGAGCGAACGCCCCGAGCAGCGCAAGGACCCCGTCGACGCGATCGTCGAGCAGTGGGCCACCGTCCGGCCCGACCTCGACACCGCCGCCATGGAGGTCTTCGGCCGTGTCTTCCGGCTCGCGCGGGCGATGGGCGACCGCATGGAGAGGGCGTACGCCGGCTACGGGATCTCCCGCGGCGAGTTCGACGTCCTCGCCACCCTGCGGCGCTCCGGCGAGCCCTACGCCCTCTCCCCGCGCGGGCTGTCGGCCACGCTGATGCTCACCACCGGGGGGATGACGGGCCGCCTGGACAAGCTCGAGCGCGCCGGACTGCTGCGCCGCTCCCCCGACCCGCACGACCGCCGAGGGCTCAAGGTCACGCTCACCGAGCAGGGGCTGCGCCTGGTCGACGAGGCGGTCGGCGCGGGCCTCGCCGTGCAGACGGAGGCACTGTCGGCGCTCGGCGCGGAACGGGCGGGGCACCTGGCCGACCTGCTGAGGGACCTGCTGCTCGCCACCGAGCGGTAGCGCAGGCCCCCGGACAGCGACGAGGGCGCCGTCTCCGCCGGGGTCGGCAGGACACGGCGCCCTCGGCAGAGGTGCGCGGGGCGCGGGGGCGCGCCGGGTCAGGCCTTGGCGTCGGCCTTGGTCTTGATGTTGCGCGTGGTCACCCGGTGCTCCTCCTTGGAGCGGTCGAGGACCATCACGAGGCCGGCGATCACCACGAACAGGGCGATCGGGGCCACGACGAAGAGGCCCAGCGTCTCGATGACGCTCAGGCCCGTGCCGGGGTCGTCACCGTCGTCGCGGGTGAGCGCGAGCGCGGGGGACGTCATGAGCAGCATCATCAGCGTCGTACCGGCTGCCAGGGCGCCGGCGCGCAGGGCGTTCTTCTTGTCCACGCTGCACAAGGTAGCGAACGCCGCTGAGAGCCGCGCGCCCGGGGTGCCGTACGAGGGCTTTGCCCCGGTGAGGGCGTCCCGGGCCCGCCGCCCGCCCGGCCCCCGCTCCGGCGCGAACGGCCTCGTCCTCAGACGCCGGGCGGGCTGTCCGGTGCCTTCAGGGTCTCGATCAGCGCATGCAGTCTCCGCGACGCCGCCAGGTCCTCCAGAGTCACCGGCCGGCCCTTCGCGTCGGCGATCGGCAGGCGCCAGTTGGGGTACTGGTCCCAGGTGCCGGGGAGGTTCTGGGGGCGGCGGTCGCCGACGGTGTCGGGGAGCCAGACGCCGATCAGGCGGGCGGGGGTGTGCAGCAGGTAGCGGTGGACGGCCTGGATCTCGGCCTCCTCCGAGGAGGCGTCGGCGCCGCCGCCGGAGCCCTGCAGCATGCCGAGCCGGGACAGCAGGTCCAGCCACTCCGCGGTGTCGGCGGCGGCCTCCGCGCGCTCCTCGGCGAGCGGGCGGGTGAGCAGGCCGAGGCGGTCGCGCAGGTCGACGTGCTCGCCGGTGAGGCGCGCGGCGGTGGGCGGCAGGTCGTGGGTGGTGGCGGTGGCCAGGCAGTCGGCGCGCCAGCTGTCCGGCGGCAGGGGCCGGCGATCGCCCTCCCAGTCCCGCTCGAACCACAGCACCGAGGTGCCGTAGACCCCGCGCTCGCGCAGCGCCTCCCGCACACCGGGCTCGACCGTGCCGAGGTCCTCGCCGATCACCATGGCACCGGCGCGGGAGGCCTCCAGGACGAGGACGGCGAGCATGGCCTCGGCGTCGTAGCGGACGTAGGTGCCCTCGGTGGGCGGGTGGCCGTGGGGCACCCACCAGAGGCGGAACAGGCCCATGACGTGGTCGATGCGCAGGGCACCGGCGTACCGGAAGAGGGCCTTCAGCAAGGCGCGGAAGGGGGCGTAGCCGGACTCGGCGAGCCGGTCGGGGCGCCACGGCGGAAGGCCCCAGTCCTGGCCGCGGGCGTTGAAGGCGTCCGGGGGCGCGCCGATGGACATGCCGGCGGCGAAGTGCTCCTGCTGCGCCCAGGCGTCGGCGCCGCCGGGGTGCACGCCGACGGCGAGGTCGTGCACGATCCCGAGCGGCATCCCGGCCTCGCGGGCGGTGCGCTGGGACGCGGTGAGCTGGGTGTCGGTGAGCCAGGCCAGACGGCAGTGGAAGTCGACGCGGTCCATCAGCTCGCCGCGAGCGCGTGCGGTCTCCGGCGAGCGCGGGTCGCGCAGGGCGGCGGGCCAGCGGTGCCAGTCGGAGCCGTGCACCTCGGCGAGCGCGCACCAGGTCGCGTGGTCCTCCAGGGCGGGGCCCTGCTCGGCGAGGAAGTCGCAGTAGGCGGCGCGCCGGCCGGGCCCGAGCGGCACCTCGCGCACCAGTTCCAGCGCCTCCCGCTTGAGCTCCCACACGGCGTCCCGGTCGATCAGCGCGCCCTGCTCCAGCACCGAGGCGCGCAGCCGCTCGGCCCGCCGGAGCAGGGACCGCACGCGGTCGTGGTCGGTGACGTGGGCGAACTCCGGGACGTCCTCGATCCGCAGATGGACGGGGTCGGGGAAGCGGCGGGAGGAGGGCCGGTACGGGGAGGGATCGGTCGGCGGGCCGGGCACGGCCGCGTGCAGCGGGTTGACCTGGAGGAATCCGGCGCCCAGGGTGCGTCCGGCCCAGGCGGCCAGCTCGCCGAGGTCGCCGAGGTCGCCCATGCCCCAGGAGTGGTGCGACAGCAGCGAGTAGAGCTGGACGAGCAGGCCGTACGAGCGCCCGGCGGGCGTGGGCAGCCGGGGCGGGGCGACGATCAGGTGGGCGCGGGCGGTACGGCCGTCGGGAGCGGTGGCGGTCACCTCGTGCACACCGGGCGGGAGCTGCTCGGCGGAGGAGCGCGTCTCGCCCTGTTCGGTGCGGATGGCCAGCCGGGTGCCCGTGGGGAGGGCGGCGAACGCGGCCGGGGTGGCGGTGCCCCAGCCGACCACGGTGGGCGGCAGCAGCCGTTGCTCCAGCTCCCGCTCGCGGGCGGCGAGCGCCGTGCGTACGGCCTCGGGGGTGCCGGCGTCCACGCCGAGGGCGGCCAGGGTGAGGGTGACGGCGGTGGCCGAGGCCTCGACCGTACGGTCCGGGGAGGGGCTGTAGGAGGTGGCGACGCCGTGCAGGGCGGCGAGCCGGGACAGGTCCTCGGAACAGGGCTCGGCCGGCGCGGTCACCTAGGGCTCCGGGCGGTACTGGGCCGGGAAGGCGTCGAGTCCGGAGGGGTCCGTGTCCGTGCCGTAGTCCACGAAACCGTCGGACTCGCTGGTCAGCGGGGCGGCGTCGGCGAGCGGTGGCTCGCTGGTGAGGGGTTCGGCGTCGGGCAGCGGGGGTTCGCTGGTGAGGGGGACCTCGGTGCAGGGGCCTTCCGCGCTGAACACGCAGGCGTACAGATCCTCGGGTGCGGCGGAGGACGGCTCCGCCCAGGGTTTGGACAGGGCCGGGGACGGGACGTATGCGGGTGCAGCCACGGGTGGCCTCCTCGTCGGGCACGGCTGTGCGGGTCGTCTGGCAGGTCGGGCGGGTTATGTCGCAGCCCTACCCAGCGGGCGCGAGGCCAGACGCACAAACACGCACAACGTGCTCCTGCTCACATTCTCTTCCCGCTCCCTCCTCCCACATTCGGTCACATCGGGCACAGCGGCCACTCTCGTTGACACGTTCACCGCAAGGGTGGGTGGGCTCGACAGCCCTGTCGAGCGACCGGAGGAGCCTGTGCAGCAACGGCGCGGGAAGAAGGGCGGCGGGCCTCGTCCGCTGGCGGCAACGCCGCGTCCTCGGTGCTCGGGGCCGAGGAGTCGGCGTATCTGCGCCCGCTGATCGAGGCCCTGTGGGGGGACTCCGGCCGGGTCGTACGCGATCCGGCTCGGCTTCGGCGGGGTGCGGCGCCCGCCGACCGTGCACGCCGTTCCCCGTACGGGGGGCCCGGACCTCGCGCGCACCGGCCGGGTGCTCCTCGGCGGACGAGACACCCGACTTCCCGGCGTCGGCGGCGAACGACGGCGACCCGGGGACGCGCTGGTCGTCCCCGGCCGACGACGACGCCTGGTGGCGGGTCGACCTGCGGCGGCCGGTGCGGCTGGGCCGCCTCACGCTGCACTGGCGGGACGCGTACCCGAGTGCGTACCGCGTCGAGGTCTCGGAGGAGGGCCGCGGCTGGCGCACGGCGGTCCGTGTGCGGGACGGCCGCGGCGGCCGGGAGACGCTGCGGGTACTCGCTGTGGGCGGTGGAGGCCTAGGCGGTCGCCGACTGATCCCCTCCCCGCCGCACCGCGGGCTGCAAGAATCTCCCCGCCCACTATTCACTCAGTACATGTACGCAGTACATAATGATCGCCATGAGCACCCGCCACATCCTGCTGGGCCTGCTCGCCTCGGGGCCGAGCCATGGCTACGACCTGAAGCGACGCCACGACGAACGCTTCCCGCAGGCCCGCCCGCTGGCCTACGGGCAGGTCTACACGACCCTCCAGCGACTGGTCCGGGACGGTCTCGCCGAGATCGAGGGCACCGACGCGGACGGCGGCCCGGAGCGGACGACGTACCGCTCGACGGAGGCGGGGTCGCGTGAACTGTCCCGCTGGGCCGGGGAGATCGCCCCGCCCGCCCCCTTCGTGACCAACGAGATCTTCGCCAAGGTCGTGCTGTCCATCCTGTCCGGCGGCGACCCGGCCGCCTACCTGCGCGCCCAGCGTGCCGCGCACATGGCGCGGATGCGTGAGCTCACCGCGGTGAAGTCGGCCAAGGGAGCGGACCTGGCGACCGTGCTCTCGGCGGACTACGCCCTCAACCACCTCGACGCCGACCTCCGCTGGATGACGACCACGGCGGCCCGGCTCACCACCCTGACCGCGGAGGTCGACGCAGCATGAACAACCCAGTGCCGCTCCTGGCGGCCCGTGACCTCGTCAAGGCGCACGGCAGGACCGAGGCCCTGCGCGGCGCCTCGATCGAGCTGCGCGCCGGCGAGATCCTCGCCGTCACCGGCCCGAGCGGCAGCGGGAAGTCGACGCTGCTGCACTGCCTGGCGGGGATCGTCCGCCCGGACGCCGGTTCGGTGACGTACGGCGGGGAGCGGCTCGACCGGCTCCCCGAGAAGCGGCTGAGCGAGCTGCGCCGGACCGAGTTCGGCGTCGTCTTCCAGTTCGGTCAGCTGATCCCGGAACTGACGGCGCTCGACAACGTGGCGCTGCCGCTGATGCTGGCGGGCACCGGCCGCGCGGCGGCCCGTTCGGCGGCCGGTGAGTGGCTGGAGCGGTTCGGGGTGCGCGGGCAGGAGGAGCTGCGGCCCGGCGAGATGAGCGGTGGTCAGGCGCAGCGGGCCGCCCTGGCGCGGGCGTTGGTCACCGGCCCGAAGGTGGTGTTCGCGGACGAGCCGACGGGCGCGCTGGACTCGCTCGCCGGTGAGCAGGTGATGACGGCTCTGGTGCACACGGCCCGCGAGGCAGGCACGGCGGTGCTGCTGATCACGCACGACGCCCAGGTGGCCGCGTACGCGGACCGCGAGGTGCAGCTGCGGGACGGCGCCGTGGCCCCGCTGGAGGTGACCGCGTGAGCTCACTGGGTTCCGATCTGCGTCTGGCCTGGCAGCTCACCCGCGGTTCCGACCGGCGCGAGTGGTGGCGGATCACCCTCACCGCCACGGGGGCGGCCCTGGCGACGGGCTTCGCGCTGGCGGCGGGGGTCCTGGCCTCGCTGCGCGGCGACTCCTTCCGCGTGTCCCTCGCCGAGGGCCTGCTCGACGAACCCGGCACGCGCTCGGGAGTGATCCTCGCCCTGCTGCTCCTGCTGGTCCCGGTTCTCGGGTTCCTCGGGCAGTGCGCCCGCGTCGGGGCGGTGCACCGGGACCGGCGGCTGGCCGGGCTGCGGCTGGCGGGGGCGTCACCGTGGCAGGTGCGGCGGATCGCCGCGCTGGAGACGGGGCTGGCCTGTCTGCTGGGCTCGGCGGTCGCGACCGTCTTCTCGGTGCTGACGCTGCTGCGGCTGTGGGAGCGGCCGACGGCGCTCACCTGGGCCGTGATGGCGCTGGTCGCCGTGGGCGTGCCGGTGCTGGGCTCGGCGGCCGGCGCGCTGGCGCTGCGCCGGGTGGTGGCCTCACCGCTCGGCTGGGTGCGGCGCGCGGGGGCCCGGCCGGGGCGGAACGCGGGCCTGTTGTTCCTGGTGGGGCTGCTGCTGACGGCCGGGCTGGCGCTGCTGGCGGCGACCTCCCTGTCCGGCCCCCGGTCCCGCCCGGCGGGATGGCACACGCCCCTGACGGTGTTCGCCGCGCTGCTCGCGGTCGGCGCGGGCGCGGTGTGGCTGGCCGGGGCGACGTCCCGGATCACCGGGAGGGTGCTGGCGGGCCGGGCCCGCTCGGCGGCGACCCTGATCGCGGCGCAGCGGCTGCGCGACGACCCGTGGGCGGCGGCCCGTACGCACGCGGCGGTGCTGCTGGTGACGGTGGTGGGCTCCGGGTTCATGGGCATCCGGCACGTCTTCCTGGACGTACTGAACTCGGACAAGCACCTGGCCGAGGACACCTCGTACTACACGACCGGCCTCGACCTGACGGCCGCGGCCATCGCGGTCGGGCTCGCCATCGCGCTGTCGGGCCTGGCCGTCGGCACCGCCGAGTCGCTGGCCACCCGGCGCCGGGGGCTCGCCGCGCAGACGGCCGCCGGGGTGCCGCGCACGGTGCTGGGCCGGGCGCTGCTGCTGGAGACGGCGCTGCCGCTGGCTCCCGCGATGCTGCTGGCGGGCATCGGCGGCGCGGTGATCGGCTTCGGCTACGCGGCCCTGTCCGACGACGGCGGCGGCATGCCGACGCCCTGGGCGGTGCTCCTCGTCCCGGTGCTGGTCTACGCGGCCTGCCTCCTGGCCGCCGCCACGGCCCTGCCCCTGCTGCGCCGCTCGGTGCACCCCGCCGAGCTGCGCTACGCCTGAGCACGGCCGGCCCCGGGGGAACGGGGGTTCCCCGGGGCCTGTCGGGACCGGTCGCCGCTGGGCCGGGACACACGAAGGCCCGGATCGTCGTCAGGCGGAGATGCCGTCGATCCGGGCCAGGGCGTCGTCCGCGCCGTACGGCTGCAGGTACGGCAGCCAGCGCGGGTCCCTATGGCCCGTGCCGATGATGCGCCAGGCCAGACCGGTGGGCGGAGCCGGTTTGTGGCGCAGCCGCCAGCCCAGCTCGAAGAGGTGACGGTCGGCCTTCACGTGGTTGCAGCGGCGGCAGGAGGCCACCACGTTGTCCCAGACGTGCTTGCCCCCGCGGCTGCGCGGGATGACGTGGTCGACGCTGGTTGCGACGCCACCGCAGTACATGCACCGGCCCCCGTCACGGGCGAACAGCGCCCGCCGTGTCAGAGGAACGGGCCCCCGGTAGGGAACCCGCACGAAACGCTTGAGCCGGACCACGCTGGGTGCGGGGACGGTGACGGTTGCGCTGTGCAGATAGGCGCCGGACTCCTCGAGGCATACGGCCTTGTTCTCGAGGACGAGGACGAGCGCGCGGCGGAGCGGTACGACGCCGAGTGGCTCGTACGACGCGTTGAGGACCAGGACATGCGGCACGGATGCCTCCTTGTACGCCGGCGGCGCGTGGCTCGCGCCGGGACGATTTCGTAGTCAGTCTCCCCTCATGCCTGGTGGAAGCGCCACCATGTCCCGGTAACGGGCTGGGAGTGTTTTCGACCACACAGGAATGTCATCCCCCGGATCATGGCCTGTTCAAGCGCAGGTGAGGGCCGTCTCTTCTTCACGGCAGGGGCGGGTTCCTTCACAATGCCCCGTTAGTGTGTGGTTCTGCCCGTACCGGTGACCCTTTCGTGACCCGGCTGATCTTGCCGAACTGATGTGACCGTGACCGCCGCACCGGGGGCAGAGTCGTGCTCCTGGAGGTACCTGCCGTGTCCTTGCCCGTAGCGGACGCCGTCCTGACGGCCGCGAGCCCCTCGCCGACGCCCTCGGAGTCCGAGTCACCGAAGGTGCCCTCGCTCCGGGACGCCCAGGAGAGCGCCACCAACGCCGCGGGCTGGGTGGAGCAGAACTGGTCGACGTGGCTGGCGATCGGGCTCCGGGTGCTGCTGATCGTGGTGATCGCCGCGGTGCTGCGCGTGGTGGTGCGCCGGGCGATCACCAAGCTGATCGACCGGATGTCCCGGACCGGCGACGCGGTGGACGGCACCGCGCTCGGCGGCCTGCTGGTCAACGCCGAGCGGCGCCGTCAGCGTTCGCAGGCGATCGGTTCGGTGCTGCGCTCGGTCGCGTCCTTCCTGATCCTCGGCACGGCCGCGCTGATGGTCCTCGGCACCTTCCAGATCAACCTCGCCCCGCTGCTGGCCTCGGCCGGTGTCGCCGGTGTGGCCATCGGTTTCGGCGCGCGCAACCTGGTGACGGACTTCCTGTCCGGCGTGTTCATGATCCTGGAGGACCAGTACGGCGTCGGCGACACGATCGACGCGGGCGTGGCCTCCGGTGAGGTCATCGAGGTCGGGCTGCGGGTGACCAAGCTGCGCGGTGACAACGGCGAGATCTGGTACGTCCGCAACGGCGAGGTCAAGCGGATAGGCAACCTGTCGCAGGGCTGGGCGACGGCCAACGTGGACGTCACGGTCCGCTCCGACGAGGACCTGGAGCGGGTCAAGGCCACGCTCGACGAGGTCGCGGAGAAGATGGGCAAGGAGGAGCCCTGGAACGAGCTCCTGTGGAGCCCGGTCGAGGTCCTCGGCCTGGACTCGGTGCTGCTGGACTCGATGGTCGTCCGCGTCTCGGCGAAGACGATGCCGGGCAAGTCGCTGACGGTGGAGCGCGAGCTGCGCTGGCGCATCAAGCGGGCCTTCGACGCGGCCGGCATCCGGATCGTCGGTGGCGCCACCACCCCGGAGGACCCGGAGCCGGGCGCCGACCCGACGGCGGCCGTCGCGCCCCCGTCGGCCTACGCCAGCTCGGTCTCCCCGCAGTCGGTCGCCGCGTCCCCGCTGACGCCGCCGAGCACGACGAAGTAGCGCACCGCTCAGGGCGGCACCCGGAACACTCCGGGTGCCGCCCTTTTCGCATCCCTCTTGACGCCCGCTCCGCCCCGGCCTTACGTTCCTGGGCAAGCGAATAGGAAACTTTCCTAACAGTGATCGGTCGCCAGCGCGCGGCCCGACGTCGGAGCAGCCGACGCCCGGACGTCCTCCGCCCCCGGATGGACGCCCCGCGCCGGCCGCTGAGAAGCTGGGCAGTCGAAGAAGGGCAGGTGTCGCACCCGATGGCAGGAACCGCCGGCACGCCGGGCACCCCGCGCGTCCTGCGCGCCATGAACGACCGCGCGGCCCTGGACCTGCTGCTGGAGCACGGCCCGCTCTCGCGCACCCGGATCGGCAAGCTCACCGGCCTGTCCAAGCCGACCGCCTCCCAGCTGCTGGCCCGCCTGGAAGCGGCCGGACTGGTGCTCGCCACCGGCACCACCGAGGGCCGGCCCGGCCCGGGCGCCCAGCTGTACGAGGTCAACCCGGCCGCCGCGTACGCCGCCGGGCTGGACGTCACCCCGGAGCGGATCCTGGCCGCCGTCGCCGACATCACCGGCCGCACGGTCGGCCGGTACGAGCTGCCCACCCCGGGCCGCCGCCCCACCGCCCCGGTCGTCCAGCAGGTCACCGACGCCCTGGACGGCGCGGTGAAGGCGGCGGGACTGGCCCGCGCCGACGTCCACCGCCTGGTCATCGGCACCCCGGGCGCCTTCGACCCGAACACCGGCCGCCTGCGCTACGCCTCCCACCTGCCCGGCTGGCACTCCCCCACGCTGCTCGACGAACTCGCCGCCGCGCTGCCGATGCCGTTCGAGTACGAGAACGACGTCAATCTGGTCGCCCTGGCCGAACAGCGCCTGGGCGCGGCCCGCGGCCACGCGGACTTCGTCCTGCTGTGGAACCAGGAGGGCCTGGGTGCCGCCCTGGTCCTCGGCGGGCGGCTGCACCGCGGCTTCACCGGCGGCGCGGGCGAGGTCGGCTTCCTGCCGGTGCCGGGCACGCCCCTGGTCCGCCAGGTCACCAAGGCCAACAGCGGCGGCTACCAGGAGCTGGCCGGCTCCCAGGCGGTCCCGAAGCTGGCCCGCGAGCTGGGCATCACCGGCATCCCGCAGGGCCACTACACCCACGTGGCCGCCACCCTCCTCGAACGCGCCGCGGCGGCCCCGGAGGACGACGAGCGCCACCGCGCACTCCTCACGGCCTACGCGACCCGCCTGGCGACCGGTCTCGCCTCCCTCGTCTCCGTCCTCGATCCCGAACTCGTCGTCCTGAGCGGCACCGGCCTCACCTCCGGCGGCGAGGCGCTGCGCGCCCTCGTCCAGGCCGAGCTGGAGGAGCTGGCCGCCTCCCGCCCACGGCTGGTGCTGGGTGACGTCCGTGAGCACCCCGTGGTGCGCGGCGCCCTGGAGAGCGCCCTCGCCACCACACGCGACGAGGTCTTCGACACCTCCCGCTGACCCCCGTACCACCTCCCACTGACCCCGCACCGCCCCTTCCCCGCCACCGCCCTGCCCAGTTCCCCGTCACCGCCCTGCCCTACGGAGCTCCGCCATGCCCGGAACATCCAGAAACGCGGCACTCACGCTGGCCACGGCCGTCTCCCTCACGCTCCTCGCCACCGCCTGCACCGGCCAGTCCGGCAGCGGAGCGACCGACGACCCGAACGCCGAGACGACGATCACCTTCTGGCACGGCTGGAGCGCCCCCGCCGAGGTGAAGGCGGTCCAGGAGAACGTCGACCGCTTCGAGAAGGCCCACCCCAACATCAAGGTGAAGGTCGTCGGCAACATCAACGACGACAAGCTCAACCAGGCGCTGCGCGCGGGCGGTTCGAAGGGCCCGGACGTGGTCTCCTCCTTCACCACGTCCAACATCGGCAAGTTCTGCTCCTCGGGCGCCTTCCTCGACCTCGAGCCCTTCATAGAGAAGTCGGAGCTCGACCTCGACAAGATCATCCCGAAGCCGATGCTGGAGTACACCCAGTTCGAGGGCACCCGCTGCGCCCTGCCCCTCCTCGGCGACGCCTACGGCCTCTACTACAACAAGGACGCCTTCGAGAAGGCCGGCATCGAGCAACCCCCCAAGACCTGGTCGGAGTTCGCGGAGGTCGCCAGGAAGCTGACCGAGCCCGAGGGGAACAGCTACGAGCAGCTCGGCTTCATGCCGAACTACCACGGCTACGAGACGACCACCGAGCACTACATGGCCCAGTGGGACCACAGCTACTTCGACGACGAGGGCAAGTCCGCCGTCGCCGAGGACCCGGCCTTCGCCGAGATGCTCACCTTCCAGAAGAAGCTGGTCGACGACCTCGGCGGCTACGCGAAGCTGGAGAAGTACCGCACCGCCTTCGGCGACGAGTGGGGCGCCAAGCACCCCTTCCACACCGGCCAGGTGGCGATGCAGCTCGACGGCGAGTGGCGCCTCGGCATGGCGAAGGACGCCGGTGTCGGCTTCGAGATCGGCACCGCCCCGCTGCCCGTCGCCGACGACGAGGCGGACGAGTACGGCAAGGGATTCCTGTCCGGCACGATCATGGGCATCGCCCCTCGGAGCAAGAAGCAGAACGCCGCCTGGGAGCTGGTGAAGTACATGACGACCGACACCGAGGCGGTCGTCGCCTTCTCCAACGCCATCCGCAACGTCCCGTCCACCTACGCCGCCCTGAAGTCCCCCGACCTGAAGACGGACCCGGCCTTCGAGACCTTCCTGGACATCGCCCAGCACCCGGAGTCGAACTCCCCGCCCGCCTCCGTCGACGGCGCCGGCTACATGCTGACCCTCCAGGACCTCGGCTACCGCTACGAGTCCGGCAAGGTGAAGAACCTCAAGGCCGCCCTGAAGCAGACCGCCGCGCAGATCGACCGCGACATCGAGCAGGCGAAGTAGCGGGCCATGACCAGCCACACGCTCCGCTCCAAGCACCGCGCCTCGGCGCTGCGCACGCTGGCGTTCCTCTCCCCCTGGCTGATCGGCTTCGGCGTCTTCTTCGCCTACCCGCTGATCTCCACGGCGTACTTCTCCCTGATGAAGTACGACGGCTTCGGCGTCCCGGAGTTCCGCGGCCTGGAGAACTGGACGTACGTCTTCCAGGACTACCCGCTGTTCTGGCCGGCCCTGCGCAACACCCTGTGGCTCGTCCTGGTCATGGTCACCCTGCGCGTGGTCTTCGGCCTGGGTGTCGGCCTGCTCATCACAAAGATCAAGACCGGGACGAACGTCTTCCGCACCCTGTTCTACCTGCCGTACCTGGCCCCACCGGTCGCCGCCACCCTGGCCTTCGTCTTCCTCCTCAACCCCGGCACGGGCCCGGTCAACTCCGTCCTCGAGGGCCTCGGACTCCCGGCCCCCGGCTGGTTCACGGACGCCGGCTGGTCCAAGCCCGCCCTCACCGCGCTCGCCCTGTGGGGCGTGGGCGACCTGATGGTCATCTTCATGGCCGCGCTGCTGGACGTCCCGAAGGAGCAGTACGAGGCCGCCGCGCTGGACGGCGCCTCCTCCTGGCAGCGCTTCCGCTACGTCACCCTCCCGTGCATCTCACCGATCGTGCTGTTCGCCGTCGTCACCGGTGTGATCCAGACGATGCAGTACTACACACAGCCGCTGGTCGCGGGAAAGGTCGCCTCCGGCGTCATCGGCGGCTCCGGCCAGTCCTTCGAGCCGGGCTACCCCGACAAGTCGACCCTCACCCTCCCCCAGCTCGTCTACAACCTCGGCTTCCAGCGCTTCGACTACGGCTCGGCGTGCGTGGTCGCGCTGGTCCTCTTCGCCCTCTCGATGGCGTTCACGGCCCTGCTGATGCGGCGCCGGGGCGGCCTGATCCAGGCAGGTGACCGATGACCCAGCTGCTGGAACGGCCCTCACCCACCGTGACGCGCCCCGCGTCCCACCGCCCGGCCCGCCGCCGCGCCCTCCTGGAGTGGATCGCGGTGCACGCCCTCGGCGTGGCCGCGGCCCTCTTCTTCACCCTGCCGTTCGTGTTCGTGGCCCTCACCTCGCTGATGAGCGACCAGCAGGCCCTCACCCGCGATCTGATCCCCGACACCTGGGAATGGGAGAACTACCGCAAGGTCCTGTCCACCGCCGGCTTCCTCACCTGGTGGAGGAACACCCTGCTCTACGCGTTCCTCGGCACCGCGCTCACCGTGCTGTCGTCGATCCCCGTGGCCTACGCGCTCGCCAAGTTCCGCTTCCGGGGCCGCGGTCTCACCCTCATGCTGGTGATCTCGATGATGATGCTCCCGCCCCAGGTGGTCATCATCCCGATGTACCTGTTCTGGGCGAAGCAGCTGGACCTGTCCGGCACCCTGTGGCCGCTGATCATCCCCATGGCGTTCGGCGACGCCTTCTCGATCTTCCTCCTGCGCCAGTTCCTCACCACGATCCCCGACGAGTACCTGGACGCGGCCCGGGTGGACGGCTGCGGCGAACTGCGCACGCTGGTGAAGGTCGTCCTCCCCATGGCCAGACCAGGAATCGCGGCCGTCGCCCTCTTCCAGTTCTTCTACGCCTGGAACGACTACTTCGGCCCGCAGATCTACGCCTCCGAGAACCCCGGCGCCTGGACCCTCTCCTACGGACTGGAGTCCTTCAAGGGCGCCCACCACACCGACTGGAACCTCACCATGGCCGCGACCGTGCTGGTCATGGCCCCCGTGATCCTCGTGTTCTTCTTCGCCCAGAAGGCGTTCGTCGAGGGTGTCACGCTCACCGGAGTAAAGGGATGACGATGAAACTCACCGTGGTCGGCGGCGGTTCGACCTACACCCCCGAACTCATCGACGGCTTCGCCCGGTTGCGGGACACGCTGCCGGTGGAGGAACTGGTCCTCGTCGATCCGGCGACGGACCGCCTGGAGCTGGTCGGCGGTCTGGCCCGCCGCATCTTCGCCACACAGGATCACGACGGCCGCATCGTCACGACCACCGACCTGGACGCAGCCGTGGACGGCGCGGACGCGGTCCTGCTCCAGCTCCGCGTCGGCGGCCAGGCGGCCCGCGAGCAGGACGAGACCTGGCCCCTGGAGTGCGGCTGCGTGGGGCAGGAGACCACCGGCGCCGGTGGTCTGGCCAAGGCGCTGCGCACCGTTCCCGTCGTCCTGGACATCGCCGACCGCGTCCGCCGTGCCGCCCCGAACGCCTGGATCATCGACTTCACCAACCCGGTCGGCATCGTCACCCGCGCGCTCCTGCAGGCCGGCCACAAGGCGATCGGCCTGTGCAACGTGGCCATCGGCCTCCAGCGCAAGTTCGCCGCGCTCCTGGACGTGAACCCCTCCGACGTCCACCTCGACCACGTGGGCCTCAACCACCTCACCTGGGAGACCGCCGTCCGCCTGAACGGCCCCGAGGGCGAGGACGTCCTCCCCCGGCTCCTCACCGACCACGGCGACACCATCGCCGCCGACCTCCGCCTCCCCCGCCCCCTCCTGGACCGCCTCGGCACGGTCCCGTCCTACTACCTGCGCTACTTCTACGCCCACGACGAGGTGGTGGAGGAACAGCGCACCAAGCCCTCCCGGGCGGCGGAAGTGGCCGCGATGGAACGCGAGTTGCTGACCCTGTACGCCGACCCGGCCCTGGCCGAGAAGCCGCCCCTCCTCGCCCGACGCGGCGGCGCCTACTACTCGGAGGCGGCCGTGGACCTGGCCGCCTCCCTCCTCGGCGGCCACGGCTCCCCCTACCAGGTGGTGAACACCCTCAACCGGGGCACGCTCCCCTTCCTCCCCGACGACGCGGTGATCGAGGTACCGGCCACCATCACCCCCAAGGGCGCCACCCCGCTCCCCGTCCCGTCGGTCGATCCCCTCTACGCGGGCCTGATGGCCGGCGTCACCACGTACGAACACCTGGCCCTGGACGCCGCGCTGCACGGAGGCCGCGACCGCGTCTTCCGGGCCCTGCTGGCCCACCCCCTGATCGGCCAGTACACGTACGCCGACCGCCTCACCGACCAGCTGATCGCCCACAACCGGGAGCACCTGGCGTGGGCGTGATCCTCGCCATCGACGCGGGCAACAGCAAGACCGACGTGGCCGTGGCGACCACCGACGGCGCCGTCCTCGCCACGGCCCGCGGAGAAGGCTTCCGCCCGCCCGCGGTCGGCACGGACCGAGCCATGAAGTCCCTCACCCGGACCGTCACCCGGGCCTTCACCAGGGCGGGCGTCACCGCGGTGGACCACGTCTCGGCCTGCCTGGCCAACGCGGACCTCCCCGTCGAGGAGGAGGAACTCACCACAGCCCTCACCGCACGCGCGTGGGGAGACACCGTCGAGGTCCGCAACGACACCTTCGCCGTCCTCCGCGCCGGTGTCACCGAACCCCGCGGAGTCGCCGTGGTCTGCGGCGCCGGCATCAACTGCGTGGGCATGCACGAAGGCCGCACGGCCCGCTTCCCCGCCCTGGGCCGCATCTCCGGCGACTGGGGCGGCGGCTGGCACCTGTCCGAGGAGGCCCTGTGGCACGCCGCCCGCTCCGACGACGGCCGCGGCGCCCCCACCGCCCTGGCCCACACCCTGCCGGCCCACTTCGGCCTCCCGGACATGCCGGCCCTCATCGAGGCCCTGCACCTGGAGCGGATCGCCCCCGCCCGCCGCCACGAACTGACCCCGGTCCTGTTCACCACGGCGGCCGACGGCGACCCGGTCGCGCGGGCGATCGTCGACCGTCAGGCCGACGAGATCGTCGCCCTGGTCACGGTGGCCCTGACCCGCCTGGACCTGCTGACCGAGGAGACGCCGGTCCTCCTGGGCGGCAGCGTCCTGGCCGCCCGGCACCCCCAACTGGACACCAGGATCCGCACCCTCCTCACCGACAAGGCCCCCAAGGCGGCCCCCCAGGTGGTCAGCCAAAGCCCGGTCCTGGGCGCGGCCCTACTGGCCCTGGACCACCTGAACGCCCCCCAAGAGGCCCAGACCCGCCTGCGCACACACTTCAACTGACCCCGCAAGAAAGGTGCGCTCCCGGGGGCAACTCACGCAGCCCGGCACCACCAGGGCACCGTCCGCGCCCACCCGTGCCGCCCCAGCGGCACGACTGCCCGCGGGATCGACGACACACCGGCCGCCCGCGGGATGAGGCACGACGGCTTGCCGGGATACGGAGTTGGGCCGGTGTGACGGGTTGCAGACGCGTGCAGCGGGCCACCCGCGACGGGGCGTAGGCGTGGCGCACTCGCACGCGGCGGGGCGGGGACGGGGCGGTGGTGTCCGCCCGCAGCGGCCGGCGCGTCAACACCCCCGCTTCTCGAGTCGACCGATTCCGCGCCGGACCGAGGACGGACACCACCGCCCCGGCCCCGCCCCACCCACCACCCGTAGGCGCTACGCGCACCCCCACCGAAGCCGCACTGGCGCCGCAGGCA